>PBHS01000021.1 GCA_002719575.1 Gammaproteobacteria bacterium
CGTCATTCTAGTTGGGCTCCCCTTGTGTTTCATTAGTGCTATCCTAGCACATAAAATCTGCTACAAAAGTGCAGAGCGCAACGGCTGGATTTTTTCAACTGAGTTCAACTAAACGGATTGCTAGGCAGAACGTCGCTCTGTACCCGATAATTCGCATCACTGAGATTGCGGCCCATTTACGGTCCATCCTTTCGGGCGTCTCGGCTAAAGGAGAGTCTAATAGTAGAAACTCGCTCGTACATCCGCGATTTCAATCATTTGCTGCTGCAGGTTTCGCGTCTAATTCTGCTACAGTGGATTATTGATAATTGGATTGAGCTTGAATTTGGTCAGGATAATTGAATCGCTACCCTTTCATAGGTCGATAGCGCTTTCAGATCAGAGCGAGCGGTAAAATGAAGGAGAAGAGACTTTTAACCGGAGCTAATTTCCCTGTTTTTCTACAATCGGCAGCAAACCTGTGAGAACCTATCGAACCTCTCAACAAGCTGGAGTTAGTCCGATGCGCTATTCTATGAAGCCACACTCCTTGGTTATGGCTCTGTCCAGCTTTGTCGCCTCGGCGGCTTGCGGTCAGGACGGATACTCCCCGCCAATGCTGGAATTCGGCGTACCCGACCTACAGGGCACTTGGAGCTATGAAACGCGCACGGGCTTGCAGCGGCCCGCCCATTACAGCGAACTTGAGATTGACGAAGGCACAATGAGGAGCACACTNGAGCCCACCTCNGAGATTCTTNATGACTACCAAAANTTTGGNACNAACAGANAAAATGATCCTGCNAANGTGGGTGGTTACGATCCTGAGTACTTCAGTATAGGGGAATCGCTCGCGTTGATTGATGGAAAATACCGCACGTCCATCATCGTTGATCCGCCAGATGGTCGAATTCCTTATCTTGAAAAGGGCGCCGCGATCAGGCGCCAGCAGGCTAATTCCGTATTCCAGTTTCCCGGTTCCCTTGGCCGAAGTGATGGCCCAGAGGGAAGGCCGCTCTCTGACCGCTGCTTGAAAGCCTTTTCGTCCAGCACGCCATTTATCAGCAGCGTATACAACAACAACATTCAGATCATTCAGAGCCCNGATCANGCTGTTCTGGTGGTCGAGATGGTTCATGACGCNCGGATTGTAAAAATAGGCAAGGACCATCGTGATTTGCCCTACAACAAATGGCTCGGGGATTCTGTAGGCTACTANGATGGCGATACCTTGGTNGTGACCACAAAAAATTTTAGCGAATGGGAGATTGCGCAAAGTTATGGCATAAATGCGTCGNTGAATATGGTGCTGACAGAGCGCTTTCGTCGGGTGGCCGACAATGAAATCCGCTACAGCTTTACNATCGAGGACCCAGAACTGTACTCGCAACCNTGGGNGGGTGAGATGCCAATGAGATCTTCTTCTGGCCTTTATGAATATTCCTGTCATGAAGGTAACCACGCCNTGCCCGGCATCTTGGCGGGGGCGCGGCGTCTTGAGATTGAAGCGGAAATGAGTCGCTAACCGCCGCCAAAACTGACGACGCGAATTTACGGAAGTCTGTCTGATGATCCGAAATATTTTGTGTTTAGACGGTTAACAGGTTGGCTTGGCGTAACATACTCTTTCGCAATCTGTGTTTTTAACTGCACTGTTGGCTGGATTAATAAAAATAACATTAGAGACTGTGCCGATGACACCGGAAACCGCCAGCTTCGTCGCTTTTTTCCTCGCCGCATTCTATAGCGTGGTCGCGCTTTTTTATCTGCTGTTTGCCAAGTTCCGTAAGCGCGAACACCAGGGCAATTCGGTGATTCACATCGGAGAACGCTACTCTCGGCACTGGTGGAACCACCTGACATTTCGCTTTTTCCGCGTCGCGATCTGGGCAGTTTGTGTGCTGCGTTTATTGTTTCCGGCGGTGGAGCGCTGGCTTGTGCCCGTGCCAAGCATAAAAGAGGACTGGATCGCGTTTGCCGGACTAAGTTTGTTGAGTTTGGGCTTCGTTCTGGCCGTCTGTGGCAGTCTCAGTCTGTCAGTGGCCTGGCGCTCTGGCATTGACGATGCTGCCAGCGAGAAGTTGGTAACGACTCAGCTCTACGCATTCACTAGGAATCCGACTTTTGTTGGTGTGCGCCTGGCGCAGCTAGGTTTTTTTCTTGCCTGGCCTACTGTGTTCTCCTTGGTTTGCCTAGTTGTTGGATGGCTCGCTGTGGGTGTTCAAATCGAATTGGAGGAAGCACATCTGCAGCAGCGTTTTGGCAACACCTATCTAAATTATAAACGTGAAGTGGGGCGCTGGTTCTTGATCACTAGGCAGCCAGCCTGAGTTGCTTTATAAGATGCCCCTTGTCGCTAACTGGACAAGATTTTGGATAGAGAATAGCCTTTGGGTTTCCAATTACTATATAAAGCCTGGGGGACGTGATGACACGCCTTAATTGCAGTATGCTACCTGCCAATTTTCTAATCACCGCAATAATCTTGGGCGGAGTCGCCTGCTCCGAAGCTCCCGAATCCAGATCCAACTCAACCCCGGCGGAGCCTGCGACTTTTACTTCTGCGGAAAGCATACTCCATAATGAAGTCCAGTTGCGCTGGACTGAACACGGTATTCCTCACATCAAAGCCAACAGTTGGGAAGGCCTTGGCTATGGGTTCGCCTACGCCTTCGCATCCAACACTATTTGCGTATTGGCTCGAGAGTTCGTGACGGTTCGTGGCGAGCAGGCGAAATACTTTGGCGCTACCGAAGCCAATATCAATCAGGATGCCTTTCATCGTGCACTATTGAATCAGGATAAGTTGGATGATTACCTCAATTTTGGTTCAGCGGATTCGGTAGCGATGGATGCGGGCTATATAAAAGGCTATAACGATTACATTCAGACTCATCGTGGTGCCATGCCGGAGTCTTGTAACAATGCATCTTGGATTAAACCTATTGATGAAAGTGATCTGGCACGTATAACTATAGGTGTGGGAATTCGCTATGGCTTGGGTAGGGTTGCGAATCAGATCGCCACATCTGAGCCCGGACTGGAGCTTGCGCAATTGCAGCAGTTGGATCTGGAAATTGATCGCGACATGATCGGGAGTAACGCCCTGGGTTTCGGCAGCGCACTTACCGAAAGCGGTCGAGGTGTGCTCATGGGGAATCCACACTACCCCTGGCAGGGCTCGTCCCGCTTTCACATGGCGCATTTGACGTATCCCGGTGAGCTGGATGTCATGGGAGTGGGTCTGGTCNCAACCGCTCGNATNGTNATTGGTTTNACNGAGCACTTGGCTTGGTCNCACACGGTGTCCACCGCTTTGCGATTCACGATGTTTCGTCTCGACCTGGCACCGAACAATCCCATGGCCTACCTCATCGGTGGTGAGGTGCATGACATCGAAGTACTGGAGATTGATGTGGAGACTCCAGAGGGAGCGGTAACTCGCACGGTTCACATGACTAGTCTCGGTCCGGTGGTTTCGGGGCAGGGTACGCCCTGGACCGACGAGTATGTGTATGTGATACGTGATGTGAATTACGAGAATTATCGCTCTGGTGACCAGTACCGCGATATCTACAATGCGCGCAACGTGGGAGAGCTGCGCACTGCACTGGCAACCCATCAGGGCGCTGCATTTGTTAACACCATCGCAGCAGATCGTGATGGGCGCGCGCTTTATGCCGATATGTCTGCCATTCCGAACGTTTCTGCCGCCTTGCTCGAGCGTTGCGCGATAGACATCGGCAATCCGCAGATTATTGTTCTCAACGGCTCTGACTCGAACTGTGACTGGCAGGTGGATCCCGCTGCCGCTTATCCCGGCCTGATGCCGGCGACCAAACAACCTAGCCTTATTACTGACGCTTACGTTAGTAACAGTAACGATTCCTACTGGTTGTCAAACCCAAACAACAGGCTTGAAGGCTTCTCGCCAATAATTGGCGACGAGCGAACCTCTCGCTCTTTGCGCACGCGCGCCGGTCTTGTAATGGTTGAAGAGGTCATTAACAGCGGCGAAAAGTTCACGCAGCAAAGGGTGAAGGACTTGTTGTTCAGCCATCGCCACTACGGTGCCGAGTTGCTGCTGGATGAAATCCTCGAAGTCTGCGCTGATCAAACCAACCTTGTCGAAGCCTGCACGATCCTTGCCAGCTGGGATCGGCGTCAGGACGCAGACAGTGTTGGGGCTCATATCTTCAATCAGTTCTGGGCCAATGCGCGTGGGTTATCGGAACACTTCGCCATTCCGTTCGACATGAATGACCCCGTCAACACGCCGGCCGGATTAACTACAGGGGATGAAGACACTCGTGCTCTGATAATATCCGCTCTGGCAGCGGGCGTGGCATCTTTGCAGGAAGCTGGTATTGCTTTGGATGCCTCTTGGGGCGAGGTTCAGTTCGCCATGCGCAATGGTGAAAAGATTGGTATCCCTGGCGGTTCGGGTGGGCAGGGGCTGTTCAGCGTGATTACTGCTCGCTTCAATTCAGAAAATCGTGGCTATACTCCAATCACTCACGGCAACAGCTATGTTCAGACCGTGACTTGGGATGATAATGGGGTGCCGGATGCTGATGCCATCTTGACTTATTCTCAATCACCGGAGCCTGATTCGCCTTACTACTCGGACTTGACAAAAGTTTATTCACGGAATGGTTGGGTACAGCTGCCTTTCTCTGACGAGCAGATTCAGGCTCAGCTGGTGAAAGAAGAAATACTTCGGTTTTAATCAATTCGTNGTTTTGATCATAAGGCAGTCCCATGGCTGCCTTGCTGCGTCAGCCAGTTCAAGCCTGCTGCACCGGTATTACATTGACGCGACCGTCAATGTAATACCAGCGCCCTTTGTGTCGCTCAAACACAGACACCTCGTGATGGCGCTGCGGCACGCCTTTGTTATCCACGAACTCCGCCACGAATTCGACACCGCCGCGGTTGCCATGCTGTCCGGACTGAAGAATCTCGAGTCGTCGCCAGTCATGGGTTTTTAGAGACAATGAATTGGCGGTGTTGCCGCGAACGTGGGCGGGGTGCCAAGTATCCAACAAATATTGGCCATGACCACCGATTGCGTATGCCGTGAAACGCGAACGCATCACTTGCCTTGGTGTTTTTGGCACGTTTTTGCCCTTCAAAAATGGCTGGCAGCACTTCGAATAAGCCTTGCCGGAGCAGCAGGGGCATGGGTCTAAGGGGTTGATGTCAGTCATANTAGCTCAGATGGAAGAAGCTTCGCTAATGCACTGCAGTCTCTATGTTTTACCAGACTCCTTGCTTGAGGATCAAGTGCGCTCTAAACATCCCTCGCTAACACAGAGAAAGTACGCATTTCTTCTTTTTTCGGCACAAGTGGCAAGCTCTGTGCCAGTCTAGTCTTGTAATAATTTGACACGATTTTCTGAGGTCAATGTGGTTTGAAAAAAGGCATAATTCCGAGCTNATTTCCGTTCATCTTGTTTAATTTGCGTCCAACACACAGAGACACTGAATTAGCAGCTTCTGGGAGCTAATCGAATNGTGNAAAACAAACCCTCAGGATTTTCATACATTTACTTTTTCGTGCTCATCCTAGGATCCCTTGACGTCAGTGCGCAGGTCCCAGAAACCGCAAGCGATGCAACGGTCACCTATCCTGCTGAGTACTTCACTCAATTCAATCCTTACTCCGTCAACGATATGTTGCAACGTATACCCGGCATATCTCTCGCGCGAGGGGGAAGTCGAAGTGCGAGTAGGGGCGGTGGTCGAGGCCTTGGAGCGGGCGGAGAGCAAGTTTTGATTAACGGTCGGCGGATAGCAGGAAAAAGCAATGAGGGCGATTCACAGCTTTCACGCATTCCCGCATCAGAGGTACGCTACATTGAAATTATCCGAGGCACTTCGGGAGAGTTAGATGTCCGAGGAGGNACACAGGTCATCAATGTGGTTTTAAACGAAGCCCTTTCAAGCGTGAGCTTTGCCTATGAAGTGAANACCGATAGAGCGTTAGACGGTGCATTAATACCGGGAGGTAAGATCTCTGCGACAGGACAATACGGAGCATTGAATTATTTTCTCAGTGCCGAACGCGAGCCTCGCTATGACTTTCGGGATGGTTTCGAGAGGGCGCTCGATAGGTATGGGGATCTCGCTGAAACAGTAAGCCGTGATGAGACCACCGACGGTTGGCCGATATCATTAACGGCAAACTTTGGCTATGAACTGTCTCCCGCAGACACTGCTAACCTTAATTTTTCGTGGACTGGAAATGATGTCGACTACGATACTGACCGTATTATTACAAAATACAAATCAGATACAGTGATGAGCCGTGTGTTTGAACGGGATTCGCAGCCGAGCAGTCAGAAAGGATTTGAGATTGGTGGCGATTACATGCATGTCTTCGATAACGGAAGCAGGTGGAAAACAATTGCTATCGCCAATGAAAAAGATAATGAGTTCGAGCGTAATCGCTTCAAGGTAGATCCTTTACTGGCTGTCGAAACAAAAGATTTGTACCTATTCAACTATGAAAATTATAAGGAACGCATAATTCGATCTTCCTACGTCTTCAATCTTTCGCAAGGCCAATCAATTGAGACAGGTGTTGAAAGAGCGCAAACAATTGTTGATACNTCTTTGAGGCTTGGTTTGCTTACCGGAGAAGACGGCGGCAAAGATTTTGGCGGCCTCACCCCAATAACTAATTCATTAGGCTCAGTGGAAGAGATGAGGCTGGAGTATTTTGCAATCCACAATTGGTCAATGAACGATAGGATGACGCTTGAGACAACTTTGCTTGTTGAGGACAGTTCGATNTCACAAAGTGGCACATTGGCGAATTCACGCGACTTTTCATTCTTCCGCCCAAAGGTGGATTACCGATTCGACATCACGCCAACGGTTCAATTTAGGGGAATCGTNCAAAAAATAGTGAATCAGCTGAGTTTTCGAGATTTTACGGCGGGTGTGGATCAGCGGGATGATGAACAGAATTCGTTTGAGGGAAANTCAGAGATTCGGCAGATGTCATGGTGGAATTACGAGGCGAATCTGGAGTATCGGCTACCCCAGGACGCAGGTGTCATCAACACTCAGCTGTATTATCAAACTGTCTTTGACGTNATAGACAATGTCGATGTGTCCCGGAGTGGTGAAACACTCTCTGCTCGAGGAAATACTGGAGATGGCAAACGCTATGGATTAAACCTCAGTAATAGTTTGCGGTTGGGCTTTATTAATCAGCCCAATATGTTGTTGACAGCCGGACTCAGTCTTGAAGAGGCGACTCATTATGATTCGATTCTCGGAACAGACCGGGAGCGCTCGATGCCCAGCAATGCAGGGGGAAGCAGATACTCGATCGGGTTCCGCCACGACATTCCAAGACTAAACAATACAAACTGGGGTTTTAANGGGAACAAAAGGTTTCTAAACGACTTCATGGGTTGGGATATCGACAAGACCGAGCATTACTCCCCAGATTGGTTTTGGTTCGCCTGGGCGGAAACACAGGCTTGGGGTGGTCTTGTATACAGGTTTGAGGCTCGAGACTCTGGCGAACGTTGTAGGTTGCGAACGCGTTATGCGGGTGGTACGACCGTTACGGGNTATGTAAACGAAATAGAGGATTCGTGTTCAATTAATGGGCCTGTTTACGCCATTAAGATTCGAGGTACGTTTTAGTTTGCCTGAAAACTGGGATAAAGGTCTTCCTCATGTCAGAATATGCNTTCCTTCCCACNATCATCTATTCTCATTTATGTCGCTGGCGAAAAAGCTGGTCGTAAAGACCCTTAGAGACCTTACCCCTTACCANTCAGCCCGNAGGATCGGCGGTAAGGGTCAGATNTATCTNAACGCCAACGAATCAGCCTTTTCTCCTTACCAAATGCCTGAGCACGAAACCTGGAATCGCTATCCTGATTTCCTGCCCGTTGAGCTGACGAAAGCCTATGCCAATTATGCGAATGTTAGCCCAAAAAATGTGCTGGCCGTTCGCGGTGCCGANGAAGCGATAGATTTGTTGATCAGGACNTATTGCGAGCCGAATAGCGATGCCGTTCGAATTCAGGGACCTACTTACTCCATGTACGAGTTCGTCGCGCAAGCGCANGGAGTTGCGGTAGAGACGATTCCATTGGATGCCCAGTTCGGTCTGAATGTAACGGCGAATCAGCGAGCTGGCGCTGATCATAAAAAGTTAAAGATCGTATTCATCTGCAATCCCAACAACCCTACTGGCAACTTGTTGCCTTTGCGGGACATTACAAGGATTGCGAAGGCACAGCGCAATAGGGCGCTTGTCGTTGTTGATGAGGCGTACATTGAATACGCCAACTCNGAAAGTCTGGTGTCACTGCTGACTGAGTATCCTAATTTGGTGATTATCCGCACTTTATCCAAAGCATTTGCTTTAGCCGCAATTAGGATCGGATTCATAATCGCGGAAGAGGATGTCCTCGAGCAAATTAACAAGCTCATCCCACCTTACCCCATGCCGGACGGCAGTGCTAGGATCGGCATAAATGCCCTTTCAGACNCTGGTATTGAGTATATGCGGTCCTGTTGTGAGCAGGTCATTGCTTTGAGAGAGAAGACTCGNGAAGANTTGATGCAGCTNAATCTCGTTGAGGAGGTTTATAACAGCACAACAAATTTTTTGCTGGTACGTTTTCGGAAGGCACCGGAAGCAATGAAGGGCTTGTTGAATGCAGGTATTGTCATTCGTGATCAAACACACTTTGCTCAACTGCCCCAGCACCTCCGGATTTCAATTGGCATCCCACAAGATATACGGGAAATGCTCAGTCATCTGCGCAGACTGTGAAAAGCCAGAACAGAATTTATTAATGCAAAAGAAGATGAAATCCGAGGATCTAGCAGCTTTNAACTGGCTGAGATTTCTGCTGCCTTCTGCCATTGGTATTCTGTTCTTCCTAACACCCTTGGTGATCGACGGTAAGGTTACGGTGGGTATGGCTTGGGTTGGAGATCTGTTCATTGATAACGGGCACATCCAATTNCAGTGGATGGCAGGANTATTTACCGNGGTCTCAGTCCTGCTTACATTGATCTTTCACGCCTTTGAACCAATTCGGCTTAGATTTCACTGGCTGGCCGAAGGNCTTACTTTGCATTCGGTTTGGTTTCTTCTAAGGCTATTCGGCTGCGTGGCCGCNGTCTGCTATTTGTTGCAGATTGGTCCGAACTGGNTAATTGGTGGTGCNACCGCNGGTACGACGCTTGGCAGCCTTATACCCACAACCATGACATACATGGCAATTGGCACGGTTTTTCTACCTTTGTTGGTTGAATTCGGATTGATGGAGTTGGTTGGTGTGTTGCTGAGCGAGGCATTCGGTAAGCTGTTCCGTCTACCGGGGCGGAGCGCGATCGATGCCTTGGCATCGTGGATGGGATCGGGACCGGTAGGCGTCTTGATTACTCTCCAGCAATATGAACGNGGCTATTACACTGCCAGAGAGGCAGCTACTATTTGCACTAATTTCTCCGTTGTTTCTGTTTCCTTTGCGCTTGTGGTTGCAGGCGCCATTGANATGGANGATTACTTTGTTCCCATGTACGCAAGCGTTATTGGCATTGGTTTCGTTTGTGCACTTATNACGCCAAAACTTCCTCCTTTNAGNGGNCTGAAAGATGAGTTTTGTCCTGGCGTCGAGCCGCAAGGATTGCGGGATTTCAGTAAGTACCAGTCGCTTTGGAGCGCTGCCATTTATGAGGCCCTTGCGAGGGCAAGCAGGGCGCCCGCTATTGGGGAACTGATGCCGCGCATTGGCCGTGGCGTGGCAGAAGTCTGGTTATCCTTGATNCCGGTCGTGATGGGGCTTGGGACAGCCGCATTAATACTGGCTGAGTATACTCCACTTTTTCAATGGTTAGGCTTCCCCTTAATCGCNGTGCTCAATTTATTTGGACTGGCGGAATCTGATGCGGCCGCGCCGCTGATGTTCGTCGGTTTTACCGATATGTTTTTGCCAGCATTCGTGGGCGGCAGCATCGAAAGCGATCTGACTCGATTTGTCGTGGCTACAGTATCCGTGTGTCAGCTCATTTACATGTCGGAAGTTGGTGCGCTCATCGTCAAGTCTAGAATACCCCTTGGCTTTNTTCATGTTGGCGCCATATTTTTGATTCGGACAGCGATTTCTCTCCCGCTAGCCGCCTTGATCGGTCACATGCTTTTCTAGTTTGGGAGACGCTTTGCTNATGTCNGAAAAAGTAATGNAGCTTGAGNGTAGACATACTGGAAAGACGTTCCCACTTGCTACGAAAGGTTGCGCAGATGTGTCCTGCCTGAAGAGCTTGCGTTGGATACCTTCGCCAAATGCACCGGTTGATAGCGGCCTGTCGCCCCGCTTAGAGAGTAACAACAGTCGTGCTTGGGCGACGGCCATGGCCAGTGGGAGCCTCCGGGGAGCGAAGCGTAAAACATGTTCAAACATTTCAAGCTTTTAAAGGAGAATTAGAACCGGTCTTTTCTTGATAAGTCAGCTTAGCTGATTTCCCGGAAGTCTTCTTTATACCGAACTGAACAGTCTGGGCACACCCAATCCCACGGCAATTCGGTAAAAGGGGTCCCTGGCGCATACCCTTCATGTTCGTCGCCGAGGTCCTGATGATACACATAGCCACAGCTTGGACATTTATACGCACAACCCATTAGGCTGTCTCAGTCAGTGCAACATTCTCATTTGCTTCGGAGACTGTATACTTTGCATAGAGTGCCTCTTTTTTGTCCGGATCGATATTTACTCGGGTTATGTCGCCATCGATATGGGGCAGTGCCATTAGCCGTTGATCCATAACCTTAAACCAAAGGGGGGGGATGTAGGCGAGCGGGAACATGCCATTATAGCCGTTGGGCAAACGAGGTACATCTTTGAAATTCCGGAGAGATTGATAGCGCCGGGTTGGAAAAGCATGATGATCAGAATGTCTCTCCAGATGGAACAAGACCAGGTTGGTATATTTATGATTACTGTTCCATGAGTGACAAGGTTGACAGCGCTCATACCTTCCATTTGGCTGTTTTTGGCGAAGCAGTCCATAATGCTCGATATAGTTCGCGCTGGTCAGTTGCCACCATGCAAGAAAATTATGAATTGCCAAAAACGGAATCATCATCCTACCAAAAGCGAGGACGAGTGAAATCTGCAAGGCAAAGGTCACCGCATAGGACTGTAAAATTTCATTTTTCCAGCTCCACACAGAGACGCCCTTGCGGGAAAGGCGTTCACCCTCAACCGCCCAAGCTCGCAGAAACGCGCCAGGGATCTCGCGCCTTGCAAACTTATAGATGCTTTCGCCCATTCTGGATGAGGCAGGATCCTCGGGAGTCGCTACGTCGCGATGATGGCCGCGATTGTGCTCAATACTGAAATGCCCATAGGCTGGCACAGCCAGAACAATTTTTGCCAGGTTGCGCTCCAGCTTTGTTTTCTTGTGCCCCAATTCATGACCGGTATTGATTCCCAAGCCGTTGGTTATCCCTACTGAGATCGCAAGTAGGGAAAAACCCCACCATGACAGTTCCTGAGTGCCCGCCCAATAAGCTGATCCAATGAGGGAGATAAAATGTAATGGTACGGTAAGCATTGGTAGCAGCCGGTAATAAGGATCTGCTTCTAACAGTGGTACGATTTCCTCTGGCGGATTGTTCTTATCTTCCCCCAGCCACCAATCTAGAATTGGCCCAATTACATAAGCAACTATTAGCGGCGCCGCCAGCCAGGCTTGCTCATTAAAGAGTGAGTGTGCGCCAATGCCCAAAAAAGGAATCAGGGTGTAAGCCAAAGATGCCATCCAGAGATAGCGCTTGGTGTCAGTATAAGATATGTCGCCGGAATCAGTGGCTACGGTATAGGTTTTCACTTACGCTTTAAAGTTGGCTGACTAAGATAGACTAAGTCTAGCTCAACTTTCGTCAGGTATGAATAATTCACTCACTGAGGTTTGTTATTCAGCAGGTGCGGCAAATACTTCGCCAACGCCACGGTCCCTCGGATCGGCTGCGGGCAGCAGATCTTCACCATCTCGCCAAATCACTTGAACATCACCGAATTCCCAGTCATGAGGCTGGAGCCTATAGCCTCGCTCCTTGAGAGAAGAAATCGTTGCGTCCGATAAAGGGTTGGCAATGCTCATGGTGATTAAATCCGGGGGTAACAGTTGATGATGGAAGCGCGCAGCGCTCACTGCTTCCAAGGGCGTCATGTCAAAATCGACGATGTTAATGATAGTCTGAAATACGGAAGTAAAGATTGTTGAACCCCCCGGAGTTCCGATCACCATCTTGATTTTATCGTTGTCCAGAAGGATTGTCGGTGCCATGGATGAGAGTGGCCGCTTGCCCGGTTGTATCTCATTGGCATAGGTACCGACGACTCCGTAGACGTTTGGAGAGCCCCGCCTGGCACTGAAATCGTCCATCTCGTTGTTCAGCAAAAAACCGGCGCCTTCAATGACTACGCCGCTGCCAAATGCCCAGTTGATTGTATAGGTATTGGACACTGCATTGCCCCACTGGTCGGTTATGGAATAATGAGTTGTGTTCGGTGAGGTTAGGCCGGGGCCCACACCCTCAAGACTAGAAATGGTTGAGGGGTTGACCTCCCGGGCTCGGCGATTAATGTAATCGTCAGAAACAAGGGCCTCAATATCTATGTCGACAAAATCGGGGTCTCCCAGATACTCGCCTCGATCGGCGAAAACTCGTTTTTCCATTTCCGCAACTAGATGCACATACTGGTGCGAATTATGCGCCACCCCCTCGAAATAGTGGGCCAGCGCATCTTTCATTTTTAACAGCTGAATGACGCCAAAACCTCCTGAACTGGGTGGTGGCGAGGACAACACCTGAAAGTTGCGCCATTGGGCTTTAAGAGGCTCACGCCAGACTGCTTCGTAACTCTCAAGATCTTTCATGTTTATTAGGCCATGATTTTTCTCCATTTGTTGAACTATGAGTCGAGCTGTTTCGCCTTTATAGAAGTCTGCTGAGCCCTTTTCAGCTATCCGTTCGAGTGTCATCGCCAGTTCAGGTTGTTTGAAAAGCTGGTCTGCGCTGATCTGCGAAAAATACTTCTTGAAGTTAGTTTTATCTCCAAACCGATCGAGATTGGTGCGAATTTCGTCAACAAGGATTTGGGCTGGCACGAACCCATTTTGAGCAAGTTCGATCGCTGGCTGAACGAGTTCTTGCCAGCGGAGCGATCCGTAGCGCTGGTGTGCAGCCCACATACCGGCGACAGTGCCAGGGACTGCAGCAGCCCTAGCGCCGATCAGAGTCGCATTTTCGATAAGCTCACCCCGATCATCAAGATACATATCCCGATCGGCAAGAATAGAGGCTTTCTCTCGATAATCGAGGAAGGCACTTTCGCCCCCGATGTGAGTGAGCATGAAACCGCCACCGCCTATGTTGCCGGCATCGATGTATGTCACGGCTAGAGCAAACCCAGTGGCGACAGCCGCGTCTACGGCGTTCCCACCGCGCATCAAGATTTCTTTGGCGACTGCCGCGGCGTATGGGTCTGGGATAGCTATGGCGGCCTGTGCTTGCTTCCGCGCTTGGTTTTCGGATTGCGTTGAGAGAGCGCCTATTGGCAGAAAGGCGAAAACCAGGAACAGCTTGGTAAGGCGCCCGGGCAATGTGATTTTCATCTAAATGATCTCGGCTGACTTTCAGTTCAAGAATCTATGGATTAAACCAGTCAAAGTTCAATCACGATTGAAGCTCGGTTGCGAAGCTGCGCGTCATGCGTACCTCGATTTTATTGAGATAGCCGCTTAAGCAGAGAATGGATGTTCGCTTAGTTGCTGTTCATTCGCAATAGAGAGGCACTTGCTCTGAAGTTGAAAGTTTTCCCGCCCAATGTCGTGTAAAATCACTGTCGGAGCTTGTTTGTATAATTGATTCGATACTACTGGTTTCTATTTCGTAGTGTTCTATCGTACACAAAGTTAAACACCTTGACTGTCAGATCGATTTGACGAGGCGAGCCCTTTGTGAAACAGCGGAGCCGCAAACCGATTTCGGCTTGGGCAGCACGCTTTGCCAGGACTGATTCTATTAAGCCGTTAATTTTTCCTTGGCAGGTTATTAATATGCGCCTGTCCTTTGCATCGAAGGCCGAGCCCTTGAGTTTTCGCGCTCTGGTTTCATAACACGGCGGCTCACGACTTTGTGTTGACGGCTCTCAGTCTGGAATACTGAATCCGCTATCTTCTATTTCTGCCCGGGTCATCTGGATAATGCCTACATCGAGATCGATTGGTTCCAAGGGTTCATTTGACTCGTCAGTTTCCACAGCCACGATTTGATCTACGACCTCCATTCCTCTGAACACGAATCCATAGACCGTGTAATTGCCGTCGAGCCGGGCAATTCCATTAGCATCATGCACGATATAAAACTGACATCCCGCAGAGAGCTTGCCAGGATTGTTGTCTCTGCCCGCTGCAAATGTGCCGTATACGTGCCGTAGATGGGGGCGAAACTCTGGCTCCAGTAAGTGGGTAGAGTAGGCAAATCCTTCTGCAGTATCTGGGCAGCCGCCTTGGGCTACGAATCCTTCAATTACGCGATTGAAAGAGAAATCTTCAAAGTAACCTGAATTTGCTAGATCTATAAAGTACTCACGATGAATAGGAGTCTCTTCGTATAGCCAAACATATATCGTACCAAGTCGTGTTTTGATACGGGCAACTTGATGAGCATCTTGAACAGGCAGGCAAGCACCGAGCATGCTGGCTATTACAATGAGCAATGGTGTTCGCATTACCTAGACTCAATCCTGCGTGTGGTCATACTTATCATAGGTTGTGCAGTTGTAATTGGCGATATTTAGCATTTCTTCTCGATCTTGGCTGCTGACATAGACTGAAGGCACAATGACCAGAACTTCCATGTGTAATTCTGAGTTCTTAGGTTTCATATTGGAGGTCTAGAGAAAACGCTTACGGCACCATTATGACTAAATATCCAATCGGTAACCACAAGCGGCGGTACGAAACTTATTGCGAACTTTTACGTTCTGCTGAGGGTGAGTTAATCAGGTGCCTTTTCTATTTTTTCGATCAAATTGGTAACCGGTCAGAGTGGAGTTGATAGATTCACGGTTTTCAGACTGCTAGCTGAGCGTGGAAAGCTTAAAATAGTGGGGGAAATGCTGGTTTTAAATTAAAAAAGGCCCCACCCGAGCGGGTGGAGCCTTTGCTGGGTTTAACACCAGTTGGATCGATGTAGGATTACGCGTGGCTGCTGCCAGACGTGTCCTCGTTCGCCGCGTACCAAATGAACAAGCCGAAAGCAATTTTGTTCAATAAGTCGGCGAGGTTGTAGACAATATTTACTGTCTCAACATTGGTGCCGCCTGCGAGGTAGCCTAGGAAGTATCCGATTGGATAGATAGCCCATCCTACGGTCACTACCCACTTCATCATCGTGAAGGAGCTTTGGGTCGCAGCTGAGGCGGACGCCGCGCTCACTTTGCTGGCCTCGCCCGCATGGATTTCATAGAGGATGAAAGCCCATCCGAGCATTCCGATCACGAATCCGACTGTTGAGTTGAGGTATCCTGCCTCACCCATGTAGCCTGGAACGAGCATCACCAGAGACCCGATAAAGATGCGCCAGAAGATGCCCCCGGACACTGCAGCTACGGCTGCCAGGATCAAGTAAAACTCCACCAGTTGCAGTGGAACCGTGAGGAGCCAATCGATGTATCTAAAGGTTGTGGGGCTGTCGCCAGTTGTTACCCACATCTCACGCATGTAGAAGTAGTGGAAAGCCGCAATGAAACAAACCAGCGCGATAACGTTGAGGGAGGTGGACCACTTGCCTCCGATGCGCATTGATTCCATTAAAAAGAAAATTGTTGCTGCAGACATGGCCATCGAGATTAGCCAGAAAGAATATCCGACGAAGTCTCCTGATTGGAGCATCATCGAATCCCCAGAAGCCGCAAAAACTACCTGGCCTGAAAACAGGCTCACCACGGCAAAGCATAGTGTTAATAATTGTTTCATTAATCTCCCCTGTATCGGTGGTTTAAACATATCAATCCGCTTACGCAGTACTTTGACTACGATATTCTCTACGAAATGGTTCAAAAAATACAGAGTTGAACTCTCTGGTTCAAAACTGCGTATAATAATAATGCGGATAGCCCTATGAAGTAACGCAATTCGATACGAAAAGTAACAAAAAGTAACACTGGTTACCCTAGGCGGCCACATGACAACAAAAAAAAGACCTTCTTACTCAGACCTGCTCCATGCTAGCCGTACGATAGCCGAAGATATCGCCCTTTCGGAGCTATCACCTGACTCGGTGCTGCACAAGGCCATAACGTATCACTTCAATACGCCAGGCTCCGAAGCTCGCGCAGCGCTTTGCATTTCTTCAAGCCTTGCGCTGGGCTTAGCTGTTGAATCAGCAGTTCGTTTGGCCGCGGCGGTAGAGACCCTGCATAATGCCTCGCTCATACAAGACGATCTTCAGGATCAAGATGATGTTAGACGGGGTCATCCCGCCGTTTGGAAAAAGTTTGGTAAAGACACCGCCATCAACGCTACCGATTTGCTGATTGCCAGTTCGTTCGCGCTGGTCTCATCAGTTGGGTCGACAAACACGCACCGATTGGTCGCTTCAATGACTCGTGCAATAGCTCAAACGCTTCAAGGTCAAGCAAGGGATCTGAACACCAACCGAGTACCCAACATCGATGACGCCATCGCAGTCGCCAAAGAAAAGTCGGGTCCGCTGTTTTCTCTTAGCCTCGAGCTTCCGTTGGTACTTTCGGGCCACCTGTATTTCGTGGGGGCCGCACGAGAAGCTGGTGCGGCATTCGGTATTGGGTATCAAATTTTTGACGATATAAATGATTGCGCGCGAGATCGGGAGGCCGGTAGTCTTTCTAACATGGCGCTCCTGATCGAGACGTCGAAAAGTTCTCAGTTTTTGGCAATTGATAGTGCCGAAGATCTGGCTCATTATTTTCTAGACCAAGCCGCGTCCAATGCTTCTGCATTACCAAACAACAGCGGAGCAATGCTTGCAGACAAGTGCGTTGAACTTCTAAGTGAGCTCGACAGAGAAGCTGCATGAGTCGTGCGGTGGTTGTGGGCGGAGGCTTTGGAGGCATTGCCTCGGCTATTCGTCTCCACGCCAAAGGATACGAAGTCCAGCTTGTAGACCGATGCCCTAATCTTGGCGGAAGAGCTCAGGTTTTTGAAAAGAACGGTTTCCGTTTTGACGCAGGCCCAACAGTCATCACAGCGCCTTTCCTTTTCGATGAGTTGTTCGAATTGCACGGACGCCGTCGTGAAGACTATGTTGAGTTCAAGCGGTTGGATCCATGGTATAGGTTTCAATTCTCGGACGGAGATATTTTCGATTACGGCGGCGAGATTGAAGACACCGAAGCGGAAATAGCACGATTCAACTCAGACGACGTGGAAGGATACAGGCGTTTGGTTGCCCACTCCGAGAAGATCTTTGATGTAGGCTTCACTGAGCTTTCTGATCGGCCGTTCCATAAAATTTCAACTATGCTGGCGCAGATCCCAGCACTGGCAAGACTGAAGTGCTATCGTACGGTTTGGCAAATGGTCAGTGCTCACTTGCGACACCCTAAACTTCGACAGGCATTTTCAGTGCAGCCACTTTTGGTGGGCGGCAATCCATTTGATACAACCAGTATTTATGGTCTTATCCACTTCTTGGAGCGGCGCTGGGGAATTCACTTCGCAATGGGTGGAACCGGCGCGTTAGTGGAAGGCTACCGAAGGCTTATGGAAGAGCTAGGTATTGAAATCAAGCTCAACGCTACTGTCGATAAAATCTTGGTCGAAGAAAAAAAAGCTCGCGGAGTGCAGCTTGATTGTGGCGCTTTAATAGAGGCAGATGTAGTAGTGGCAAATGTTGACCCAAAGCATCTATACGGCCATATGCTCGATTCGTCGCAGCAGACCTGGGCCGCGCAAAAGAAGACTCAGTATCATGCTCTTTCGA
Organism: Gammaproteobacteria bacterium; assembly: GCA_002719575.1. Classification (GTDB taxonomy): domain Bacteria; phylum Pseudomonadota; class Gammaproteobacteria; order Pseudomonadales; family Pseudohongiellaceae; genus UBA9145. The sequence continues at coordinate 17,999 of PBHS01000021.1, forward strand.
TGGGCCTATTCGTGCTGTTTTTCGGAACGGACAGGGAGTATCCGGAGATCGCCCACCACACTATCTGGTTGGGTCAGCGATATAGAGAACTATTGGATGAGATATTCAACAGTAATGCCCTGCCAGAAGACTTCTCACTCTATCTTCACCGGCCAACTGCGACCGATCCTAGCTTTGCCCCGAAAGGCTGTGAGTCGTTCTATGTGCTCGCCCCAGTCCCAAACCTGAATGCCGGTATTGACTGGAAAACAAATGGCCCGTTGTTGCGGCAGCGGATCATCGGATCACTCAGTGAACACATGCTTCCAGACCTGGAGAAGCACCTGGTTACCGATTTTTATATGACACCAGAAGATTTCAAGAAGGACTATTTGAGCGTCGGCGGCGCGGGTTTTTCGGTGGCTCCGCTTTTCACTCAATCTGCATGGTTCCGTTTCCACAACAAGGCGGAGGGCCCAGAAAATCTGTACCTAGTTGGCGCAGGGACTCATCCTGGTGCCGGCCTTCCCGGTGTTGTCAGCTCTGCTAAAGTGTTAGATCGTTTGGTGCCTGAAGTAGCCAGTAGTCCGATCATTTCTGCCGCTTGAGCAATCAAGGCCATGTTGATGAGCTACAAAGCTAAATCAATTGAGCCGGCGGTTAGCGTTCTCGCCCATCACGGAAAATCTTTCAGATTTGCCGGTCGATTCCTGGATAAGCGACACTTGGAAGATTGCGCCCGTCTTTACCGCTTTTGCCGCTTTGTTGATGATCTTGTGGACGAAGCGTCAGACGTCGACGCGGCGCAAGCAGAGCTTGACCAATTAAAAAACAATCTTGAAGTCGGTTTTAGTGAAACACCGCTAGTCCAGGACTTCATTGATCTAGCCACACAGTATCAGATGCGATCGAATGTGATCTCGGAGCTCATCAGAGGTATCGAATCTGACCTGCAGCCTTTTCACATAAGCAATGACACAGAACTTTTGCGCTACTGCTACCGCGTCGCGGGTACGGTCGGCCTTTTAATGTGTGATGTGCTCGATGTCTGTGATCCCAGAGCGAAAACACACGCCATTGATCTCGGCATTGGGATGCAGTTGACAAACATCGCCAGAGACATAAAAGAAGATGCAGAAATGGGCAGGTGCTACGTTCCCCTTGAGTGGGTTGGCGAGGCCCTGCCGAAGGGTTTGAGTAATTCCTCGATGTTGGGGAGGGAGTTACCTATCGAATCGGTCCAGCGCCTACTATCTCTCTCGAAACTTTTCTATGAGTCTGGACGGGCCGGGCTCAGGTTTTTACCCCGTCGAGCTCGGCGGGGCATAAATGTCGCGGCCTCTGTTTACGAGGAAATAGGCGTGGTGATTGCGAAGCGAGGCTTTGATGTATACTCGGGGCGGGCATACGTCGGTTTACCGCGAAAGATTCGGGTCGCTGTTGGCGCGTTTTTGTTTAACCCGTGCGGAGGGCCCTATGCGCCTCATCAGCCTGAACTGCATGCTCACTTGAAGGGCCTGCCCTATGCTCACGAATCATAACGATAATTCTTGCAGTGAGTATGACCTTGTTATTATTGGAGGCGGCTGCGCCGGACTATCGTTGGCAGCAGCGATGTGCCGCCTAGCGGCTAAACCGACACACGTGCCCAGCACTCTGATCATTGAGCCAAGGCTTCGCTATACAGATGACCGGTCCTGGTGTTTTTGGGAGGCGGGAGTTCAGCCCGGCCAGGCAGTCCATGAAAATACTAAGCTAGTCGCTAAATCTTGGCATGCTTGGGAGTTTAGTTCAGGTTCCGTGAGCCACCTGCAATCGTCTGTCAGCGGCTGGAAATATCACTATATACCCGCAATTCGATTTTATGATCAGGTCGAGAAGCAAATTGTTCGTAATAAAAATATCACCCTCCTTATGGGAAGTCGCGTAACAGATGTGAATCTTGGTGACGATCATATCGAAGTGTTCTTCGAAAGTGGGCCAAGTGACTCACTTTATGAAACCCAAAAAGTGGTAGGCAGGCAAATTGTAGATACTCGAGTACCCGAAAGCGTTGATTTAGGATCGGCACTTTTGAAGCAGGTTTTTTTCGGATTCGAAGTCAAGCTAAATAGCCCTCACCAATTTGACGATGTGGCAAGGGTAATGGAAGATATGCGGGTCGATGAAGAAGGATTCATGTTTGATTATGTCTTGCCGCTAAATCGGAATTCGCTACTGGTTGAGTTCACACGTTTTGCAGAAAAGCCTCTTTCGCCAGATAGTCTTCGAAGCGACGCTCTAAAGTCGCTGCGCCGGGTCTGCGGGGACTCGGAATTCCAGATAGTCAGGGAAGAAGCTGGTGTGATTCCTATGGGTTTAAACAATCCAGTGGCGTCAACAGACCCGCGTTGGATTCACATCGGTCTTGGTGCAGGGGCCGCGCGACCGTCTACTGGGTACGCTTTCAAGCGCATACAGCGTTGGGCAGAGCAATGTGCCGAAAGTATTCTTAGTGAAGGTAAGGTACGACGCTTTCAGCCTGACAGTGCGTCATTAATGTGGATGGATAAAGTTTTCTTGAGGACAATTTCTGGTAATCCGGCTATTGCGCCGCAGCTTTTTATGTCTTTAGCGCGTGATGTGCCTCCGGACAGTCTGCTGCGTTTTCTCACTGACCGTCCAAGCACGCGGGATTTACTTGCTGTCACACTGGCTCTCCCGAAATTGCCATTGATTCGTTGCGCGCTTGCTGAACTTTTTGCCGGGATGCGGACGGCTAGTAGGACTCAGTCATGGCACGAAGTGCGATAGCGAAACTGCCCATCAGATTCGGATTCAGCGTGATCTCCGTGATCGCAATAGCCGGATACAATGTCTGGTTAAGGGAAAACGTTGAGGCTCAGCTCATCATACTAGGCTTATTACTTGCGATGACTGGACTGCCTCACGGTGCCGTGGATCCAGCCATTGCCAAGCAGGCAGGTCTGTGGCGCGGGACACCGGGACTGCTGAAATTTTCTTGCGGCTATTTGGCGATTTCGGTAACGGTGGCGGCACTCTGGTTCATTCTGCCCGAGTTGTTTGTTATTCCCATGCTGGCTTTCTCCGCATGGCATTTTTCTGGTGACTGGCGGTGTTATTTCGGTCGGTTTGTTAGCTTAGCTGTAAGCGCATCAGTCATCACATTGCCCGCGCTGTTCTATCCTTCAGAGGTTCATGCAATTTTTGAAGTGCTCGCACCGGCGGCGAGCCATATCATTGTGGACGGTATGGCGATAATATCGATCGCAAGCTCTCTGACTGTGGCCTTTTACTGCCTTAAGGACCGGCGGCCAAGTCTTATCGTGCTGACCGAACTGGTGATTCTTTCTTGTGCCGCGTTTGCCCTGCCGCCCGTTGTTTATTTCACCGTTTATTTTTGCCTCTTACACAGCCCACTCCATCTAAGTCAGTCGGTGCAGCAGCTTGGCGTATCACAGACACTGGTCTATGCGGTTCCTTTTACCGTACTCAGTTTCGTTGCTGGGGCTATATTATTTTTAAGCTTGCCTGACATCGAAGTCAGCTTTCAATTCATACAGGTCATATTTATCGGACTATTCGCGCTGACCGTTCCGCATATGCTTTTGATCGGAGTGCTACATCAGGAATCAGGAGGGAAGCCACGATGACGGAGATTCTTAAGCGTAAAACTGATCACATTGATCTGGTGCTCAAACAGCGGCTTGATACCGCCGCGCAAGCGAGCCCTTGGGACGAAGTTCGCTTGACTCATAACGCGCTGCCTGAAAAAGATTTGCTTCGCTTCGATCTTTCCACTGAATTTCTTGGCAAACGGCTGCGGCGTCCCTTCATTATTAGCTCCATGACCGGGGGGCCGTTCAAGGCGGAGAAAATTAACGCCCACCTTGCAGAGGCAGCGCAAGAGCTTGGTATTGCAATGGGTGTTGGGTCGCAGCGTGTCGCCTTGCTCAGCGCCGGTAGTAGCGGTCTGACTAACCAGTTACGCACTTGGGCGCCAGATGTACCGATTTATGCCAATCTTGGCGCAGCACAATTACGCGATGATTTTTCTCTGGGAGAGATTCAGCGAGCGATCGACATGATTGCTGCGGATGCCTTGATCATTCACTTGAACTGCCTTCAGGAGCTGATGCAGGAAGACGGCGACACCGACTGGCGTGGCCTTCTCTCTGCCATTGAAACCGTCTGCGCCTGTCTTGATGTGCCCGTCATCGCGAAAGAAGTCGGCATGGGAATTTCTGCTTGGACTGCGCGAAGGCTTGTAAACGTCGGAGTTGAGGCGATTGATGTGGCCGGGAAGGGGGGCACAAATTTTATCGAAGTTGAGGCTGGGCGCACCGCGGACTCGAGGCTCCAAGCTTTAGGTGAGATCTTCAAGGACTGGGGGATCGCCACACCTGAAGCCGTCAGAGCCATTCGTGCTGAACTCCCCGACATTCCGCTGATTGCCTCTGGCGGTATTCGACACGGACTCGACGCGGCGAAAGCCATAAAACTCGGCGCCAATCTGATAGCCCAGGCAGGACCAGTGCTCCAGGCGGCTACCGAATCGACGCAAGCCGTGCTCGATCATTTTGATTTCATGGAATCCGCCATGAGAATTGGGTTGGCTTGTTCGGAATAAACGCGTTTCTCCAGCGCGAGCGTTCTTGCCCCGGCGAGAGAGCCTCGCGCTACATAAACCGAGCACGTCCGCTGTGCCTGACTGATTAGCCCCATACGGCGCTTGCAATGATTGACCTCAGAAGTGACACGACAACGCAACCATCGGAGGCCATGCGCAGGCAAATGAGCGATGCGCTCGTGGGTGATGATGTTTTTGGGGATGATCCCACCGTTAACGCGCTGCAAGACAGGGTCGCGAGTCTCGCCGGCAAAGACGCAGCTCTGCTGGTTCCCTCAGGGACTCAAAGTAATCTGGTAGCACTGCTTTCTCACTGTCGACGAGGCGAGGAGTACCTCGTGGGGCAAGATTATCATACCTACCTATATGAAGCGGGTGGAGCTGCTGTGTTCGGAAGTCTTCAGCCGCAACCCATCCCGGTTTCCACTGACGGCACGTTGGATCTTGACCTTTTGCAGTCTCGAATCAAGCCGGATGACCCACACTTTGCCATGTCCAAGTTGCTTGTGTTGGAAAATACTCATAATGGCAAGGTATTGGGCATTGACTATATGGCGCAAGCATCCGAGTTTGCGCAACGCAACGGCCTAGTTATGCATCTGGACGGCGCGCGCGTATTTAATGCGGCGACCGAGCTTGGCGTGGAAGTGAGGGAAATCGTTGATTTTGTCGACAGCGCCTCAATTTGCTTCTCTAAAGGATTGGGTGCACCGATAGGTTCGTTACTTTGCGGTTCCGGCGAATTCATCGCCTCGGCTAAACGTTGGCGTAAAATGGCGGGGGGCGGCCTGCGCCAGGCAGGTGTGCTCGCAGCAGCGATCGACTACGCGCTGGACCATAACGTCGACCGTTTGAAGTCTGATCATGAAAATGCAAAACGCCTCGCTCAGGCCTTGTCCGGACTCGATTCCATCACGCTGATCAGCAACCAGACCAACATGGTCTTTATCGAGCTTGCCGATGAGGATACAGGCGCTCATCTTGCGCAATTTCTCGCGAGGCGGGGAGTCAAGACGCTAGGTGGCAAAAGGATGCGTCTGGTGACTCATCTCGACATCAGCGCGGAAGACACGGAGACCGTGATCGCCTTATTTCGAGAATACTTTGCGTTATAGTTGACTAAAGAGTTAGCGGGACTTTCGGGAGCCGACAGTGCGCAGGACTCCCCGCAAAGAATGGCAGTCATTTTGCCAGAATTTTCGGCTTGGCAACGAACATCGAACCGTTAGCGTTGTTGGGTTTCCCAATTGTTTGGCAAATGCAGAGGAACTTTAGCCTCGGNCAANGGCGGCAGCCCNAAAATNCTGTCCGANACNTTTTCCGCNACCATNATGACTGGCGCNTTGATGTTGCCGTTCGGTAGCGTTGGGAAAACCGAAGCGTCAATNACTCGAAGNTTTTCGAGNCCATGCACTNGGCACTCTGAATCCACAACGGCATGGTCATCAGTGCCNGGCCCGATTTTGCAGGTACCTGCCGGGTGNTAGGCGCTTTCTATATTCTGNCGNAGCCACGCNNCTATCTCTGANTCGGATTGGACGTCGGAGCCAGGCTGGAGNTCTAAGCCTCGAAATGANTCCATCGCCGGTTGTGACATGATTTCCCGAGTCAAGTGGATGCACTGGCGCCAGGCCTCGAGGTCTGCCTCGTGCTGCAAATAGTTGAAAAGAATGCTTGGAGCGTCGTTGACACCATCGCTTGACTGAATTCTTACGCGACCGCGGCTCTTAGGCTTGTTGGGGCCTACATGCACCTGAAAACCATGGCCGTCGGTCGAGGCGGTACCATCGTAGCGCATCGCGGCTGGCAGGAAATGATACTGAATGTCTGGGGCCTTCAGCCCGCTCCTGGATCGGATAAACGCGCAGGATTCAAAGTGATTAGTTGCCCCCAAGCCGTCTTTNAATAGCAGCCATCGCGCGCCAATTAACGCCTTGCTCAACGGGCCAAGCTTTTTGTTCAGAGTAACCGGTTGCTTGCAGTTGAACTGAAAGTAGACCTCGAGATGATCCTGCAGATTCTCGCCGACTCCACATAATTCATGCTTGGTTTTAATGCCGGTGCTTGCGAGGTGATGCGGATTTCCGATACCAGAGAGTTGCAACAGAACGGGGGAAGCAATACTTCCTGCCGACAAGAGTACTTCGTTCGTCGCAATGTAATTNGTGGTCTGATTTCTTGNGGTCACCACGATGCCNTTNGCNCGCTTNCCATCCAGCAAAATCCGATGCGCGCGAGCCCGAGTGACAACTGTCAGATTTGGCCTGCTACGAATGGGATCAAGATACGCTCGCGCGGTGGATTCACGGACACCTCGATTGACGGTCATGTGCATCGGCCCGAAGCCTTCCTGAAACTCACCGTTATAGTCTTGGGTCTCTGGGTATCCTGCCTGAACTCCAGCATCAATAAAGGCTCGGTAGAGCGGACTCAGCCGCATGTCGTTACCCCCGCAAACGCCAAGAGGGCCACTTTCACCGCGATAGGTATCGCCGCCTTTAATCCAGCTTTCGGCACGCTGAAAATAGGGTAGACAGGATCTGTAGCCCCACCCTGTTGCACCTGACTCTTCCCATTCTTCATAGTCTTGTGCGTTGCCGCGCACGTATACCATACCGTTGATAGATGATGTGCCGCCCAGTCCCTTGCCTCTGGGGCAGGAAATCCGTCGATTATCAAGGCCAGGTTCGGGGTCAGAAAAATAGCCCCAGTTGAACCGGCGCATCGCCATCGGGTAGGAGAGTGCACTTGGCATGCGCACCAAAAAGTGTTTGTCACTGCCTCCAGCCTCGATCAGGAGGACTTTAATAGCAGGATCTGCAGACAGGCGGTTAGCGAGGACGCAGCCAGCCGATCCGGCGCCAACAACAATATAGTCAAATCTATTCATCGCTGTCCCAAGCATAGCAGCCGCGCGTTGGTGAGTGGGAGTCCTACTTTTTAAGTTGTTTTAGCTTTACTTTGATAAGAATCATGTGTCACGAGTTCTCTGTGGTATCGAATTATTAGGCCAGTTATCAGCAGGTATAGTCCTATTACAACCAGGCCAATCCATTCGATCTGAAGCGGGGTCAATCGATACGCCATGATCAGAGTGAATAGTAAAATCCAGTGAAACGCCACATACTTGTGCAAGCCCATCTCATCCACAGTCCAATTTAGGTTAACGGAGTAGAGACGTGTCAGTGAGTCTAGGGAGTTCACGACGAAAACAACCCCCACGAGCAGCATAAAGCCGTTCAGTGGGCCGGTGATTTTGATGCCTTTCTCATAAATGCCGAAAAGCACAGAGAACCACAAAGCGATTGGGATAGAGGGAATACATAGCAGCGCAAGTAAAAGCTGCCAGGTTCGCATCCCGCCAACAAATCGTGCCACAAACTGTCCGATCATAATGCTCCAGGCAAACCACCAGAATAGGTAGAAAGCGTGGTAATCAGAGAATGGCAGGACGAACCGATGGATATTGCTAAAATATTGGCTAAGTTCCACGAGATTGTCAGTTAGCCCGCGGAAACCGATCCCTCCAAACTGCCAAACCAATATGATGAGGGCAAAGAATAGCCACGTTGAGGAAAGACTCAAGACTTTCACAAAGCGAATATCGGTGCTGGAAACCACCGCTGCCATCAGGACCAAGCCGACAATGACGTATTGTTGGAACGTCGTCACGTCGCTGAGGTAATCCGGTAAATAGGTTAGGAACAGGTAGCCAGTAAATGCGCAGGTCGTGATGACTATGGCGTTATTGATCCACTTAACCAAAGGTATTTCAAACAGCTTCAAACGTGGTTCAACAAGGCAAAAATAAAAAGTTGTAACGAAATAAAACAGCCAGATTAAAAAACCCCAGAAGCCAAATTCGATGGCGAGGGGATTAGTGAAGCCATAAACCGCCTCTGTTGCGTAAACCGGAAATTCTCCTAGCGGGAAGATGATCAGCCCAACATCTAAGCCAGACGTGAAGAGAATAGCGAAAAAGGCAAAAAAACGCGTGGGCATTTCGCCACTCAGAACTAGACTGCCACAGCGTATTACTAGCAAGAGGGACCCAACCAGAAGCAAGATCACCGCGCTTGAGAGAATAAGTTCAATCATCGCAGGTCGCTTGCGGCTGAGCGGTTTTTCGGCATGTTAATGCGGGTCTCAGTGATCTGTTCGCCTGAACTAAGCAGGTTCAGTTAAAAAGAAAGTGCTTTGTAACGACTATTGTCAAGATAACGCTTTATTGCTTTGCTTCCCATGAACAATTGCATAGGATAAGGCATCATTCAATATTTAGGAGCCCCAAATGCGCCCAGTCACAATTTTAGCGTCTTCTGTTTTTTTCTTTTCAGCGTCTGCATTCGCACAAGAATACGTTACTATCGATATGGAAATCGATATCGATAAGCCCGCCGCGGAAGTCTGGGAGAAGGTCGGCGATTACTGCGGGATTAGTGAGTGGCTTGGACTTGACTGCGAAGTTAGTTCTGGCGACGGTGGTATGGGGTCCGTGCGATCGCTGTTGGGCGGGCGCATTCTCGAAATCATGATTGCACAAACTGAGCTTTCATATGGCTACACCCAACCGGCGGTGGAAGGTGAGTTTTACAATTTATACCATGGCTTCATGGAGGCCCGGCCGCTGACCGATTCCACATCAAAGATGCTGTACACTTTGACTCTTGATGTCTCTAATCTGCCTGATCAGGCTGCAAAAGACGCTGACATTGAGAGGCGGCGAGGCATGTTCACCAACGCACTGCGTGCAATGAAGGAATTGGCCGAGGCAGACTAGCGTTAAAGGGTCAGATGACTCAGTGCTGAGCTTTTATACACGATGCATACGACGCCATACTAATATGGTCATAAAAACAGGAACGCTCTTTGCTTACGCAGAATCGATCTCTATCAAGTTGCATTAGGGCGGAACATATTAAAGCGCGGCTGCTGTCCATGGATTAACCAATGCCTTAAATTAATGGCTAGGTGGGACTGCCCGCGCACGAAGCGCTTCGCTCTGTAGGTGTTTATACTCGCATAAGATAGGATCAATGAAGCGGTTTGAGCCCAAATCCTGTGCGTGGATAGGACGCAGCTAGCAGTAAGGAAAACATCCAGCCCGTCATACAGAATATCGCCCAAGGCAGATACTCCAGTGTAGGCACACCGAGCGTGGTTGCCATGAATAAGGCCGAAACCGTCCACGGCATCAAAGGTTCTGTAATGGTTGCTGAATCTTCTAGTGACCTAGCCAGATTCTCAGGCGCAAGACCCTGATCCTTGTAAGCTGACTGAAATAATCCGCCCACTATCAATGCGGTAACTCCGCCGTGGCTGGTCAGAGCAATCATGGTTGCGCCCGAGGCCAAAGTCGCCGCTATCAGGCTCAGCACTGAGTTAGCCTTTGACAGGATGGCGTTCAGTAACTTGTTCAGGCCTCCGGAGACGTCCATGCCCGCCGCGAGCAAAAAAGCGGCGATGATCAGGATCAGAGTAGTCGACATGGAGTTGATGCCACCACGACTCAGTAAGCTGGTCAGGCCTTCGCTGGGTGTCTGAGTCATGCCAGTCATGCTCACATCAAAGCCGTTAATGGCGCTGATAACGGCATTTTGTGCACTGAATCCATGCACGGCCATGCCGATGATCATGGCTACTGTGGACGAGAACGCCATGACCAGCGCCGCCGGCTTGCGACTGAACGTCCCTAGGATCAAAATTAAAGCTGGTACAAAGACTACTGGATTGATTCGATAGGCGTTTTTAATTTCAGCAAGGATCGGATGAGTCGTGTTGACATTATATCCTTCGTCGGCAACCAAGCCGGCAACGAAATAAACAAGCAGCGCAATAACAAAAGAAGGCCCGGCGGTGTAGGCCATATTGCGGATGTGATCATAAAGATCGGCATTGGATGCAATGGCACAGATGTTCGTCTGATCTGAAAGTGGGGAAAGCTTGTCGCCAAAATAGGCGCCGGATACAACCGCTCCGGCAGTGGAAGCCAATGGGGCGTTGATGGTGGTGGCGACACCCATCAAAGCGACACCGATCGTCCCGGCCGCTGCCCAGGACGAGCCGGTCATTGACATCACGGCGGTGGTCAGGAAAGCCGTGGCGATCATGAACTGGGGGTTTACTTTCTGCACACCGTAGTAGACTAGCGCCGGAATTGTTCCGCTGAACATCCAGGTACCAATTAACATCCCGATCGACAATAAAATCAGAATTACTGGTAATACGCTGGCAAACCTGTCGCCCGTTGAGCGCTGTATTGCTTCCCAGGCATGGCCATGTCGCATTGCCGTGATACCGGCGACAGAGGCGGCAATAAACAATATGAACACTAAGAGCTCTGTAGTGATCTGTGAAACTATTCCCCCGAAAACCAGCAATGCTAACAACGTGAACAACGGCAGAGCGGCCTCGATTAGTGAAATGGGTTTATTCATGCAGGTTCGAGATAAAAAATGCTTGTTCCAGATCTTTCCATAAATCGGAAATGTCTTCTAATCCTACGTAAAGGCGAATTAGCCGAGGCGATAAACCAAAATCAACAGCAGCGTTAGGAGAGCCCGCCTGATTGATCGAGATCTCAGCGGGCATAACGAGACTTTCGTGACCGCCCCAGCTGACACCCAGCTTGAAAAACTTCAACGCGTTGCAAAACGCAGGGATGTCGATGCCGTCTTTGACTTCGAAGCTGAAAAGTCCGCCGTATCCGGTGAGCTGTGATTGCGGGTTTGGCTTAACGCCCGGGTGGTGAACGCATTTTACCGAGTGGTGCGCCTCAAGCATTTCCGCAAGAGCCAGCCCGCTTCGATGTACACGCTCCATCCGCAGGTGTAAGGTTCTTAAGCCCCTCAACAGCAGCGCGGCTTCATGGGCGGAAAGTTTGGCTCCGAGATATGCAGTCGTTTCGGCGCTCAGATGATTAATGAGGTCAGCGCGTCCGATCAGAGCGCCAGCCACGACATCACTATGACCCGAGATATATTTCGTGGCTGAGTGCACTACTAGGTCGATACCCGAAGCCAGCGGCTGTTGATAAATCGGCGAGGCCCAGCTGTTATCCACAAGGCTTATGACTTTATGGATTTGCGCCAGTCGGGCGAGTGCCCGCAGGTCCTGCTCCTGAAACAGCCATGAAGTGGGCGATTCAAGATAAAGCAGTCGGGCGCCGGGCAAGGCTGCGGCTACTGCAGCATTATCTGAGCCGTCTACGAATTCGGTGGTCACTCCGAAACGAGCGCATACCAACTTTAACAGTCGGTAGGTATCTGGATAGCAATTTTTAACGCAAACAATGTGGTCTCCTGTGCTGGCCAGTCCCAGAACGGCATTGCTGATCGCGGCGATGCCGCTGGCGAAGGCTAGGGCTTTTTCGCCTCCTTCTAGTGAACAAAGCTTCCGCAACAGAGCCGTGACTGTCGGATTGTCGATACGGGAATAAAGCGCATGATCGCTTTGGCCTCTGAACCGTGCTTTCATCTCTTCATAGGATTTGAAGGCGAAAAGCGACGTCTGATAGATGGGCGGCGAAACAGCGTCCGCAGCGTGNCGCTCATCCTGAACAAGATTGGTATGGCTTGAAGCGGCATAATCCTTGTCCGACATCTNNTTGATTCCNTAAAAANGNAGTNCGNAATAGTACAAACNCCTCCGATCTAACTCAAANGACACTTTTCCCGGNNNTGAANCGGCTTTTGTTTTCTGCNTCGGCGCATTATGCTCGCTGCTTGACTTNGGCGGCAANTGAGCAAGGAGACACCATGACANCATTATGGCAATTGAGTGCNGTCNAGCAGGCGGCGGGGGTGAAAAATCAATCATTCACAGCAACCGAGCTAGTGCAATCCGCACTGGGAAGAATCGAGCAGAAGAACGCTGAGCTCAATGCGATTGTTGATCTAATGGACGAATCAGCACTGACTGCGGCACAGGCTGCCGACACAGATGTAGCAAAGGGTAAAGCACTCGGGCCACTGCATGGCGTGCCTGTGACTGTCAAGGTGAATGTTGACACTAAAGGTCGCGCAACTACCAATGGGATGGAGATCTTTAAGAATACGATTGCGCCTGACTATTCGCCAATAGTGTCGAATCTGCTTAAGGCCGGCGCCATCGTGATCGGCCGGACCAACACGCCGGAAATGTCGATGCGCGTGACCACCGATAATCCGCTGCACGGTCTGACCCGAAACCCCTGGGATTNGCAGGCTTNTCCCGGGGGCTCTTCCGGTGGCGCAGCGTCTGCCGGCGCCGCTGGGTTCGCCGCCATCAACCACGGTAACGATATCGCCGGCTCACTGCGCTATCCTGCCACTGCATGTGGCTTGAGCACTATCAAGCCCGGTCTGGGTCGAGTGCCGGCCTATCTGCCTTCAGCTCAGTCGGAGCGGGGCATGCTGGCCCAACTGATGTCCGTGCAGGGAGTCATTTGCAGGGAGGTCAGGGATGTCAGGCTNGGCACCGAAGTGTTGATGCAGTACGACCCGAGAGACCCCTGGCAGGTGCCGATGCCGTTTTCCCGGGAGCATGACCATCAGCCGAAAGTGGGTATTTGCCGTAAANCTTACGACTACGCGATCCATCCGGGCATACTTGCTAATCTCGACAGAGCGGCATCAATTCTGGAAGCGGCGGGATATCAGGTAGAAGAGATCGAAACGCCTTCCATGGCGAAAGCTGCTAGGCAGTGGTTACTCAATACCAACTTTGAAATGAAGCGGCTGCTCGAGCCGGTCTTCAAAGACCACGGTTCTGACACCATCAATCAGATATTTGAAGGATATTATAAGCTGCAGGGCGTGGCGGACGCTGATGGCTATCTGCTCGGCATTGCAGCGCGCACCGCGCTCGTTCGGGAATGGAACCTGCTTCTTCATGAGTACCCACTGCTGCTGACTCCATATCTGATGCGTCCCGGCTACCCCTATGACTATGATGAGACTTTTGAGGGTGTCAAGGATCTTTTCGACAGCTCAATCTACAGTTATGGCGTTAATTNTATCGGTATGCCGGCCGGATTNGTGCCAGTAGATCTTGTGGATGAGCTGCCTTCTGGTATTCAACTGATCGGTCAGAAATGGCGTGAAGATCTGATTCTTGATGCTATGCAGGTGATTGAGGAAGCTGTAGGGGTGATGACTCAAAAGCTATGGGCTCGCGAAGCAGGGGATCAGACAGCCTGATGCCTNCGCAGCCCTCCNGATTGAATTCTTGAAGACAATGAGCTGGGACGGGAGACAGCGCCAGTCTTAAGAAGTTGCGGTTGATCAAATAGGTTTCCCGCTGCGTTTTGGTTTCTAGCATTGCCGGAGCGAGAAGCGCCTGCGGCTCCTCGGCCGCTGATCTGGGCAGCACAGGAGGCCTCAGGCGCAGTTAATTGGTCGGAGCCTCGTACATCAGGCCACGGGCAATCTNGCCGGCGTTGGCTGCGCCCGGTCGCCGCTGTCTCTGCGCCTGAATCAAAGGTTGTTTTTGCTTATCGCGACGATCACAAACGGGTCAGTTATTGAGAGGACCTCGAAAATAACGGATAACATCAAGCAGATCAATTTTGCGCTTACGCTACGCCTTGACCGAGGTTGGTAACCGCTTCGACTGCATGAAAGNATATTCACTTGACGCTGGACTCACCGTGGAGCACGGCGGCTAACTTATTCATCAGGATCTATTGTCTATGCTAATCATTAAAGGCGTGCCCGGCTCACCCTACACCCGCAAGGTTCTGAGCCTGTTGCGGTTTCGCCGCATTCCCTATCGGTATGTGCAGCAGGGTAATGGCCCGCTTCCCGGATTACCGGAGCCCAAGGTCAGTTTGTTACCGGTAGTCTATCTTACCGATCAGGAGGGTGGGTGCGAGGCGCTGGTAGATTCCACACCCATCATCCGGAGACTTGAGGCAGATTATCCTGGGCGCACCGTTATTCCTACCGACCCGGCGCTTCGCTTTCTCGATTACCTGATCGAGGACTACGCCGACGAATGGCTGACCAAACCGATGTTTCACATTCGCTGGCACTACGAGGCGGATGCGGAAATGGCCGCGACTATTCTGCCCTACTGGGGAAAGATTTCCGCGCCGGACGACGAGATTACTGTCAAACAAAGAGTATTCCGTGAGCGGCAGGTAAGCCGTCTCTATGTGGTGGGTTCCAATGACACAACCGCGCCGGTTATTGAGGCCAGCTATCGACGCTTTCTGACCTGCTTCGATGCGCTTCTCACGGAAGCGCCTTTTGTTATGGGCGACCGACCCGGTGCAGCAGATTTTGCGCTGTTTGGTCAGCTCACCCAGTTAGCCCAGTTTGATCCGACAGCGGTTGCCATGACCTTGGAGGACGCGCCCCGGGTGTATGCCTGGGTTTCTGTGATGGAAGATCTGTCGGGTCTAGAGCCCGCCGAATCTGGCTGGCGACTATTGTCAGCGGATAATTTCGCGATCAAAAACTTGCTCACCGAGATGGGCAGGACCTATGTTCCGGTAATGCTGGCTAATCATCAGGCGGTTATGGTCGGCGCCTCTGAGGTCTCGACAACCGTGGAAGGACAGCCCTGGCAGCAGATTACCTTCAAATATCAAGCACATTGCGTGGACTGGATCCGGCAGGAATACGGCAGTCTCGAGCCCAAACCAAAGTCACGGGTTGATGAAATGCTTGGTGACACTGGGTGCGAGGCTCTGTTGGCTTGAGTCTTCAGCAAGGCGCCAGTGGAGTCGGCACATCATGCTNGCGAATCAATTGGTTCATGAAGTGATTCGGAATTTGGCAGAGCGAGCAAGGAACTGAATTTCATACGAAACGCTTGGAGCAGGAAGAAAAACTGATTTTTCCCTTGACCATTATATCAGTGGGAAGTGTTTCTGAATCCCCTAGTCCTCTTTCTGCTTTTCGCGGCCGAACGGCTTGGGCTCGCCGAGGCCGCCAAAGGCCCCAAACAGCGATTCAAAGAACGCGGTTAGCTCGAGCGTCATCAGCGCAAAGTCCTGATCGAATTTCTGCGCTGGCGTGACTTCTCCTGCCGTGAACTGCTCCTCTTCAATGACTTCAAAACGCAGGCGCTTGATGGACAGGTCGTCATTAATTACGCAGTGGATCACATGATTCCAGGAGACCCCGAGGCTCTTGACCGCTTTGCCCGCTTCGAGGTGGGCCGCGATCTCATCGCCGGTCAGATCCTGGCTGGCGCAGCGCACCACATTGTTGCTGTCCAGCGGGTTGTGTAGCACCACGTCTTCAAGCAGGCTGAAGTGGTCGCTGGGCGCCTTATCGCGCAGCCAGCGGGTCATGATCACAGTGGGTGAGGTGCGCACCTGAGGGAGCGCAACAGGGACAGAAGTCAGACTGTCCCGCAGCAGGTTGACGACTTCTTCGGCATGCGATGCGCTGGCGCTGTCGACTACCAGCAGATTGTCTTTGACGGATATGAGCATGTGGGTCTGCTGGTTTTTGGTGAAAGCGCGCGGCAAAAAAGTGGCGTAAACGTCGTCCTGAATCTGACGTTTTTCCTTGCGGAAAATTTTCCTGGCCTGTCGGTGTTCTATTTCTGTGACCTTTTCTTCAGTCTCCTGACGCACCACAGAGGCAGGCAATATTCGATCCTGTTTCTGTGCACACATCATAATGAAATTACCGACGACGTGGGTGAGCATGGGCGCAACGTTTTCGTCCCCGGACAGCGGGGCGGCATCACCCAGCGGGCTGACCCAGCCGAGGCGGGATTTCTCAAATTTACTACAGGGCGCAAATAGCCGATTGCCGAGCTGGGTTTCCAGCTCATCCTGGCTGAAGTGGAAGCCCTCGGTGAGAGCGAAAAGGCGAATATTTTTGAAAAGCATAAGTAAAAAGCAGGGGCTTAAAGGTGCTGCAGGGCATTATGCCGAAGAGCTGGGTACAAGCACAGACGTTTGCGCCCTCTGGCCGTGCAGATTTGGCTCATGAGCGATCAGGCCACTGCTCAAAATCGATTAGATGTGCTCCACGGTTGAGCCCATCTTGCCCGGAGCCGTAACCTCTAAGCGCGGCGATAGTTTCCATGAAGTGGCTCGCCTCTCTGGCAATTGCCCCGCTTTTGCTGCTGGCGCTTCCGTAACTATGAATAACCTTAAGGCCTTTAAATCGGCAGAGTAGCGCCGCATTGAGACCATCCTCAATTTCAACTTTCGCCTCTTCCCATATCTGACCATTATGCGCCACATCGATCTCATAGTATTGCTCGCTTAAGGCGTTATGAAGGTCAATATCGCACTTGGGACAGGTCAGTTGAGATGGATCTACCGGAATACCGCGATCCGGGTTCCTGCAGTCAACAGCTGGAAGTGGGTTCGCCATAGGGTGTCAATGGAGTGATGGTCAGATGTGATTCGAGTGTGGGTAGCTTGATAATAGCCACGCAGCGGAGGCGAGCCAGGATTACTGAAGCTGTTCCAGTACTTCCATCCAGGCTTCCTCGGTGTCGGCCATTCGCGTTATCAGCTCACCCCGACGCTGCAGTATTTCTGTAAGCTGATTCTTATTGCTGTCTTCATACAGCTTTTTGTCGGAGAGTTTATTCTCGAGAGATTGCAGCTCATTGTTGATGTCATCGATCTTGTGTTCCAGTTGCTTTTCGCGTTTTCGAAGAGGGGCCTCTCGNNCCCGCTTTGCNGCGGCTTCCTGNCGGANTTGNTTCTTGTCAAGTTTGTGGCTGNTATTGCNNGCCTGNGTTGTCNCCGTNCGCGCCTCNAGCTTGTGACTGNCCNATTCNTGCTTGCCCAGCCACNTTTCATAATCTTTGAGATTGCCTTTGAATTCCGCGAACACGCCTTCATGGATGGAATAAAAAGCATCAACAGTGTTGCCGAGNAGATGGCGGTCATGGGAGACNANAANAAGTGCTCCCTGATAATGCTGNAANGCAACCGTGAGCGCGTGAACCATATCCAGATCGAGGTGGTTGGTGGGCTCGTCCAGTAACAGGAGGTTGGGCTGAATGCGCACGACCTGGGCAATAGCGAGGCGCGCTTTTTCACCGCCAGAAAATACGCCTATCTGTTCGTTGATTCGGTCACCCTTAAAATCAAAGCCGCCAAGGTAATTTCGAATCTCCTGCGCGCTGGCTTTCTGATCCAGCTGCTGAATCAGCTCAAAAGGGGTTGACTCATGATTGAGTTCATCTACCTGGTGCTGCGCGAAATAGCCTACTTTGAGTTTCTTGGCACGGGTGATCTCACCCGCAAGTAACGAGTGTTGCCCAGACAGCACCTTGAGGAGAGTAGATTTGCCGCTGCCATTAAAACCCAGCAGACCGATCCGTGTATCGGAGCGGATGCTGAGATTGATCCGTTCGACCAGCGGTTCCGCAAAGCCAATGCTGAGTTTTTCCGCCTGCATCAAGAAATCCGGAAGCTGATCGAAGCCTGCAAAGCGAAAGCTGAACGGCGAGTCGACGTGTGCCGGGGCAGCGTCCTGCATACGACTGAGTTCTTTAAGCCGGCTCTGAGCCTGCGCTGCCTTNCTGGCTTTAGAGCGAAAACGGCGAACGAATTTTTCGATTTCTGCGTGCCGGCGTTGCTGCTTCTCATACAAACCCTGCTGCAAGGCCAACCGTTCTCCTTTGAGTTTCTCGAAAGTACTGTAATTGCCGGTGTATGCAACCAGTTTGCCTCCTTCAAAGCTTAGTACTCGTTCTATCACAGCATCGAGAAAAGAGCGGTCGTGAGAGATGATCAGCAGGGTTCCGGAGTAATGCTGCAACCATTGCTCTAGCCAAACTGTCGCTTCCAAATCAAGATGATTGGTGGGCTCATCCAGCATGAGCAAATCAGATGGGCACATCAAGGAAGCCGCCAGATTTAGCCTTACCCGCCAGCCGCCTGAAAACCGGCTTACTGGTTGATCAAATAAATCGGTACTGAAGCCGAGCCCTGAAAGTAACTGCTCAGCTCGATTTCGGATGCCATACCCTTCTATGTTTTCGAGCTCGCTGTGAAGGCGGGCCATTGCGTCGTGATCACCATCAGTTTCCGCTTTTTGCAGTGCCTGTTCCAGCGTGCGGAAGGTTGTATCTGCGTCAATCACAAATTCGAGCGCGCTTCGTTGGCTGCCTGGCGTCTCCTGTGACATCGTCGAAGTGCGCAATCCACTGGGCAGTTCGATAGCGCCTTGCTCAAGTGGAATCTCTCCCTCTAGGGCCTTAAAAAGGCTTGTTTTGCCGGCGCCGTTGCGACCGATAATGCCCGTCCGCTGGCCGCTGCTGAGCGTCAGGCTGCTATCGGCGATCAAGACCTGATTGCCGCGCATGAGGCTGATATTNTTAAGGGATATCATTGGTAGAGTTCTCACTCTGCGTCGCTGATCCAGTATCGCTATTGGCTTGTATAACTGAGAGCTCAGGTGCAGTGCTGAATTGTTCCTCGCTCGACAAGCAGGCCGATGGGTTTTTGCTACTGGCCATCAATTGAATACACCAAAAGGACATTGCCGGGCGCTTCATTCCACTTGTCATAACCTGAGGTTACGAAGACTTCGCCGCCNACAAGCACTGGCCCATCGGCTTCGATGGCACCGCCGCTTGCTTTAACGCCGTTTGGTGCCCCGAAGGAATTCAGTGTAGGTGTCTCCCACAGAATATCGCCGCTTGCCGTGTCAAATGCGCGCAGAATACCGTCCAACCCGCCGGCAAAAACCAGATCTTCTANGGTGCTCACCGCAGCAGAGATACCGTGCCAGCAAAGGAAAGCAGTCTCTTCACACTGATCTTTGAGATCCCTGCGCCATATAATATCACCAGTACTAAGGCTCAGGGCATGAATACCGGGATGACCCGGCCCCACGTTATAGGGATTGTTGGTTGGCAGGTCTGAGACCCCGACAAAGAGAGCCGCAGGGCTTGCGCTCATGCCGTAATGAATACCGCCCATGGTGCCACCACTGCCGGCCCGCTGTTCCCACAGTAATTCGCCACTGTTGGCGGGATCAAGGGCATAAACCATGCCAGACTTTTGGCCAATCAGCAGTACTTCCCTGCCATTTTCGTCTCTGGTCAGAATTGGAGCTGCTCCGATGTCATAGTCAGGACCGTNTTCTTCCGGGCAGTTCGGCGCGCGCCTAGAACAGGCACCATTCCAGGCATCATCTTGGGTTAATTGTGCTGACCATATTAGTTCTCCAGACTTGAGACTGACTGCCAGTACCGCGTCACTAAGCTCGTTGGCAGGTGACGAATAGTTTTCGCCTGTTCCGGCATAGACCAGATTCCGCGAGGCATCGATGGTCGGACTGGACCAGATAGGTGCCCCTGAAGGTCCGTACAGCTGTGTGCCAGCAGTGCTCAGAATGGTGGNTCGAGGCAGATCGGTCGTGTATTGACGCCAGCGCTCTTCGCCNGTCTGGATGTCCAGTGCTACAAGCGCGCCCCGGAATGTGCAGCATTCATAGTCCGTTCGCGAAGCGAGAAGCACCTCCAGTGATGAAACCGGCACCACCACGGTGCCGTCATGAGCAATAACCGAACCGGTAACTATCGCGGCCTCATGGTCATGGATCTGCGTCTTCCACAGTAATTTCCCCGTCTGTGCATCTAGCGCGTAGGCATGGGCTGTGAAATCACCAAACAGGATCGTTTCGGGAACGCCTTGATTATTTGTGTCGACATATAAAGCCCCTCTGACNTCNCCATCAGCGCTGAAGGTCCAAATNGGGCANCCGTTGTTGCGGTCCAGCGCGTAAACNGTTCCGTCCTGACTGCCGGTGAACACAACNTCGGGCGTGGNCACCGGCTGTGCCCTTGAACGGGTGGCTCCNGGGAATGCAAAGGCCCACTTCAGCGNCAGCCGATCTACACTGNCNNTNTTCANANCGCCCGCNTCTGGCTGATGTCGNGAGTTGCCGGCTTCGCCGCCCCAGCCATTCCAGCTGACCGCCCGAGACAGTGGCAGTTCNNCAGTGCGCGTNGGCTTNCATCTNAAGCTGCTTAAGGANNTNGNNACGCTNTTNGCCTTCTGGCCNGTCAAGAAGAANGCGACTTGGCGTTTCTCATCGCGCGTCAGCGCCATACCGGCGGTCGCCATNATGCCAGATTCCAGAGATTGGATGATCCTCTCTGGCGGGAACAGTGCCAGNGCAGCGCGCTGTGGCGCTTCCAGCAATGCACCATCGTGGCATTCAGCGCAGGCAAGGCGATATTGTGCTTCGCCAGCCTTCCTGTACTTGGCGTCTGCAGTCTGCGCAGCGGAATGCAGTGAACTGAGCAGAACTATTAGACACGCAAGGGACTCCGCGGTGATCGAAACCGACGAGCATTTCTGAATGACTGGCATGGTCTTCTCCAAAAGGCGAGCGAGAATCTGATCAGATTCTGCCAAGCAAGTATGGACATGATAAGACTAAGAGCAGAAAAGAAAAGTGTGAAAGCTGCGCGGCTTCGAATCATCCGGGTTGCGTCGGCTGAGACGATCCGGCGCGGCGTTCTATGATCCATTTCACAAAAAGCTTCGGTAACTGAACAGGACTGCTACACTGCTGTTATGGAGAGGCAGCGTACAAGCGGTCATGATAAGTCAATTTGCTCGGCGCAGCGGTTCGGCTCTCTGGCGAGCGCGGTTCTGCTGTTTGCCCAATTATCTGCGATCGCGGAAACACCCAAGGCTGTGTTCATTCTGGTTGATGGCATCCCGGCGGATCTGGTGGAGTCAGTGTCCACGCCTTTTTTTGACGAAATCGCTGGGGACTCTGGATATTCGCGCGCTTATGTCGGAGGTCAGGCCGGCGGAGCCAGCGAAAGCCCTACTGTTTCAGCAGTTGGTTATAACAGCCTNTTGACAGGTACNTGGGCGAACAAACACAANGTGTACAGCAATCAGATTTGGAACCCTGATTATCGATACTGGGACATTTTNCGACTGGCNAAACAGCATNATCCTGATCTGAAAACTGCGCTTTTCTCNACCTGGGAAGATAACCGGACNAAATTGCTNGGACACGGCCGGCCGGAGGCCGGAGGCAGTAAGCTGGACTACTATTTCGATGGCTTTGAAAATGACGAGCAAAGGTTTCCCCATGATCAAGGTCGCGAATACATCAGAGAAATCGACGATCTGGTCAGCCGTGAGGCCGCGCGCTATCTCGCCCAGCATAGCCCTGATTTGTCCTGGGTTTATCTCGAATTTACGGACGACATTGGCCATCTGTACGGTGACGGAGACGAGATGGCGGCAGCGATCAAGCTGATGGACGCCAATGTCGGTCGCATCTGGCGCTCGGTGCAGGTTCGACAGCAGACAGAGGACGAGGACTGGTTGGTGGTCATTACGACCGATCACGGGCGGGATGCGCAGACCGGCAAGAGTCACGGTGGTCAGTCAGAGCGCGAGCGCACTATCTGGATAGCCACCAACAGCACTGCGCTCAACGAGCACTTCAGCAACCTGCCGGCAATCGTGGATATTCTTCCGTCAATACTTACCCATCTGGAGATTGCTGTACCGCAAGCGGTGAGCAAGCAATTCGATGGTAAATCATTTATTGATCCGCGACGGCCCCGGGAGCCCTGACCCTGAAAGTAAGAAGCCCCAGAGATCAACGATCTGTCAGATTCAGGTGGTCGACTAGGCGCCTAAGTCTGACGGCGGCGTTATTGTTAACGTTGCCACTGACCGCTTTTGCTCAGCAAACACTGGCTGAACTTGCCGAAAAAGGATCAGCCCTGCTCCAATCTCCTGCCGGAGAGATCGTCTTCAGTCTGAATGATGATATGCCACTTGTTCCGGCCTCACTTTTGAAAATACCGCTGGCTCAGGCTGCGCTGAATGCCTTGGGAGAGGACTATCGCTTCGAGACGCATTTCTATCAAAATGCAAGTGGCGATCTACTGGTCCGGGGCTTGGGCGATCCGTTTCTGGTGTCAGAGGAGATCGCCCTGATTGCGAAGCGGCTCTCGCAACAGGGGCTGCAGCGAATTCGACGTCTGGTGGTGGATGATTCGGCTTTTGCGTCAGAGCTT
The DNA here is from genome assembly GCA_002719575.1 of Gammaproteobacteria bacterium. Taxonomy (GTDB): domain Bacteria; phylum Pseudomonadota; class Gammaproteobacteria; order Pseudomonadales; family Pseudohongiellaceae; genus UBA9145. Next base: position 40,581 of record PBHS01000021.1, read on the forward strand.
GATCTGCCGCTGGAGGCTGGCGCTGATGACCCCTACGCCGCTCGTAACAGCGCGCTGGCTGTCAATTTCAACACCGTCAATCTGGCTTGGAATACCGAACAGCATATCATCAGCGCAGAACCACAGACGCCCCTGACGGAAGTGGCCAGATCACTGGGCAGAAGTCTTGCGCCCGGTCAGCCCCAGCGNGTGAATCTGGGCNATAATCCTGAACTGGGTCTGGCTCAGGTACAGCAGNTGTTTGCCTATTTTCTGANAGAANTNGGCATCGNGCTTGCCGACGAGCGCTTTTACCGAGAGCCATTAACNGACGATTGGCAGCTNNTGTACCGTCACAGCAACTCCCGGGCGCTTCGCGACATACTTGTCGGGATGTTGCGCTACTCGAATAACTTTATCGCAAATCAGTTATTCCTGTCCCTTGGAGCCCAGGCCAGCGGGTATCCAGCTACCACCAAGACTTCGCAGGAAGCCTTGCAGACGGAGCTTGCTGAGCTTTATGGTTCCGACTTTGGCGACAGTCCGGACCTCCTGCTCATGACAGAAGGCTCGGGTCTCGGGCGGCATCAGCGCACGACCGCTTCAGGCTTCATGCGTGTGCTGGAGCTGTTTCTTCCCCATGCTGATCTGTTGCCTGTCTTCGGCAGCGTGCTGAGAAAGAGCGGCACACTGACGGGCGTCTACAACTATGCCGGATATTTTAAAGCCGCTGATGGTTTGTATCCGTTCGTCATTCTCACCAATCAACCCGAGAACGAGCGTGATGCGTTGCTGAACGAACTTGAGCGGCTGCTGCCAAAGCATGGTTCTGTCCCTTAGTTTGAGCATCAGACGCTTGAGTCAGGACACTTGGAATCAGGCGGAGACTTTCGTACCTTCTACTCTAACAAGGATTTTTCCCATTGGGGGTTGCTATGTCAAAGCATCAAAAACAAAGGATTCACCGCCGCCGACTGCTGAAAGGATTGGGCTCACTGGCAGCAGCGAGCTCGCTTCCGGCGACAGCCTGGTCGCAGGTGTCCGAGTCCGAGACTGACGTGGTGATCATAGGCGGAGGTATCGCAGGCTCATCAACGGCGTTTCACCTGGCTGAAAAGGGTCGGGATGTGGTGTTGCTTGAGCGTGGTGAGATTGCTTCCGAGGCTTCCGGTCAGAATATGGGGGGGTTAGGGGGTAATGGGTGGGGGAGTAATCCGAACCTGCTGTCCTATCTTACTGCCGGTGGAGTCGAGATCTTCAAGCGGCTGCAGATCGATCTTGGCTATGACATGGAGTTCAGAAAATCCGGCACGTTGACGGCCATTCACACTGAAGAGCAATTTGAGTTCCATCAGGATCGAGTGATCAGCTTACGCTCCGAGGGGTATCAGGTGGAGCTGCTGACGCCCAGAGAGGCTCGCGCGATAGAACCTCAGGTTAATGGTGATCTGCTAGGGTATGTCTACGCGCCGGAGCGTGGGCAGGCTGATCCAGTGAAGTCGACTCGTGCTTTCGCACGGGCAGCTGCAGCGGCAGGCGCGCAGATTCGTACCGNTGAAAACGTTGTCAGCGTTACGCCGCTGAGCCGCGAAGGTTATTCGGTTAATACGGCCACCGCGGCATACCGTTGTCAGATCCTAGTGTTGGCGACTGGCGCCTGGTGCGGGCCTGTCGGAAACATGCTGGGGCTCGATGTTCCGATTATACCGATACGCGGTCAGATGTGGGCAACCGCGCCACAACCTCCCCGAGTGTTCAGTACCATCGGCTCGGCGGAATCCAGTTTCTTCTGGAGCAAAAACAACGGAGCAGACGCTTCGCACCCACCTAACCTCACCCACAAAAATGCCCAGCGGCTGACCCGGCACCTATACGGCAGACAGCGCAAGAATGGTGAGGTCATCTTCGGCGGAGATCGGGAAAGTCTGGGCTATATCCGACATCCTGAACAGGCCGGTATTGATGTGAACAAGGCGCATGCAACCGAGGTTCTGCCGCTGTTGTCCGGGTTGCCAATATCAAGAATCTGGGCAGGCCTGATGCCTTTCTCGCTTGATGGCTCCCCCCTGATTGGAAAAATTTCACTTCGGGACAGGCTTTTTATTGTCAGTGGACTTTCTTCCTCCGGATTCGGACGCGGCCCGATGGCAGGCAAACTGCTTGCAGACTACATCCACACGGGGCATATGACTCAGGTGCTGAGTGAATCTGATCCTGATAGATGTGTTACGGAGACAGCCTAATGAGCCGGTTAAATCGATATGCATGTCTCGAGACGTTTGCCGTGCTGGCCTTTTGTTACACGCTCAGCATGCCCGCGGTGTCTCAGACCAGCCTTGAGACTGTGCGCGGAATCTATCGCCAATACACTCCGGAAAATTTCGATGACGGAGGTGAGATCAGCCATTATGTATGGAAGAATTCCTCCTCTTTTTTTCTGCAAGCCACGGTCGCTAGGACGCAGCCTGAGCGAAGTCTCAACAATAAGCTGTATTCTGGGCTGGCGTCAGCTCTAGTCGATACTGAATCAGGACAACAGCGTTTTGAAACTTACGTCGAGAATAGCCAGTACATTGATGGTTTGATTGTGCTGGCAGGCGGCCAAATTATCTTTGAATCTTACCCGAACATGGAAGCCTATGACCGGCATCTCAGCTGGTCCATTACAAAAGTCGTAGTATCCACTGCCCTGGCAGCGCTGGAATCTCAGGGACGGGTCAATGTGGATCGTTCTGCGTCAGATTATCTGCCCGACCTTATCGGCTCTGATTGGCAGGGAATCAGCTTGCGAGATATCGTCAATATGGCCTCTGGTATCGATTGCCTGGATAGCGATGGATATCAGAATACAGAAACTTGTATTTACCGATACGAGGAATCTCTTGGACTGACCGCCGCAGTGAACCCAGCACAATCAACGCTGGAAAACTTGCGCTTGATGCGCCGGCATCGACCATCAGGAGAAAAGTACGAGTATGTTTCGGCCGACACCTTCGTCACCGGTCTCGTCGTTGAAAGTATTACAGGCAAACCGCTGTGGCTCGCTCTGCAAGGGCTTATCTGGGAGAAAATTGGTGCCGAGGCTGATGCTCTCATGATGATCAATGCAGCTGGTATTCCGGCAAGTCATGGTGGATTATCAGCGAGGCTGCTTGATCTTGCGCGTTTTGGGGAAATCTTTACTTCAGATGATTATCTTGGTGTAGTTTCTGCGTCTCACCTTGCAGATCTCGCTTCGGATAAAGGCATCGCTTTTGATAAGGCGCAGATCGCGCAGCTAACTGGGCTATTTAATCAGGATGTTCCAAAAAAAGCTGCCTGGCAGTGGGATATGATCTGGACCGATGGCGCCATGTTCAAGGGCGGCTACTCCGGCCAGGGAATTTTCGTTGATCCGGGCCGAGATTTTGTTGCGGTTTGGTATGGCACAAGTGGCATAGGTGGCCAAAGCCATCAGCTGCTACCGATGATCAGAAAGCTTAGTAAGGACCATGGTAATAGGGAGAACACAGGGAAGGATCGAGCGCTGACCGGAGGATTGCCTGAAGCTGAGCCCTCTCGGCAAGCAGTCCAATAGTGAAGAATATCTTATTAATCTGGCGTGGCAGAATTCAGGAAGCATGGGGATATGCTGCGTAAGTCTAAAGGCGCTTGTGTCATCGTTGTTGAGATGAGTCACAGTAGAATTACTGTTGTGCCTAACCTAAGAGCCCCATCCTTAGGCGAAGCTGTTTGTAATGAAGAGCAAGCTTGGGCGCGCTAGAGCCACTATGCTCAGGCTGAAGATCATAAAATATTGCAGTAGTTGATTCAGCTTCGTGAAGGAGTTCTCCCTGTTTTCTTATTTTTGTCCAAGCCTTCCTGTCCGCTCATACACACTAGCTGGAGGCTTACGTCAGTTAGCCACGTAAGGCAAAACATCTGCTATGCTCGGGCTTAATCCGTTAAAAGCGAGCTCATAATGAAAAGTAAAGCCAAGCCATCGATTACACGTCGGGATTTTTTGAACGGAGTCGCATTAGGCGTGGCCGCGGGCTCAAGTCTTTCACCGCTCGAGCTGCTCGCACGGAATGGTGAGCAGGCAGAATCTTCAAAGGGTTTCTATCCGCCCGCCTTGCAGGGACTGCGGGGCAGCCATGCCGGTTCTTTCGAGATTGGACATGCAATGCGGGACGGTCAGAGTTGGACGAGCTCGGATGCTGGCGATGGTAAGTATGATTTGGTGGTCGTAGGCGGGGGCATAAGTGGGCTCGCCGCGGCATATTTCTATCGAAAACAGAACGGACCTCAGTCCCGAATTTTGATTCTGGATAACCACGATGATTTTGGTGGTCATGCCAAAAGAAATGAATTCCGGTACGGGGGCAGAATGTTTTTGGTGAACGGCGGGACGTTGAATATTGAAGCCCCATCGCAGTACAGCACGATTGCCGCTGGATTGCTTTGGGAGTTGGGTATTGATCGCACTCGCTATTTTGAGAAAAACCGTGACATGTTTTCGTTCTACCGGGACAAAGGGCTCCGAGGCAGTCGGTTTTTTGATCGAGAGTCTTTCGGGCAGGACAAGTTGGTCGTGGGCTTTGATGACTTGCCAATCGCTGAGGCCATTGATCAATCTCCGTTGAGCGAGGAGGCGAAACGAGATGTGGTTCGGCTATACGAATCGTCTAAAAATTACTTTCCCGGGTTGACCGCCGAAGAAACACGAGAAAAGCTCACCAAGATGAGCCACGAGGAGTATCTGCTCGATGTCGTTAAGGTACACCCGGATGTCGTGAAGTTGTTCCAGTCATCTTTTCATGGCTCTCTGGTAGTGGGGCCGGATGCGATTCCGGCGATTTACTTCCGAGATACTGGTTTCCCTGGTTTCTCCGGTTTAAATATTGACGATCTGCCGCCAGAACTGTTGATCAACGAACCGGGGGGTGCGCATGGGCGAGAAAACAAGGACCGAGCGAACAGCGGTGACCCGAGCATCTATTTCCCGGATGGCAACGCAACCATTACGCGGCTTTTAATACGTGCTTTGGTTCCCAACGTTATAGGTGGCAAAGACATGGAGGATATTGTCACTGCAGTCGCAGATTATAGTCGGCTTGACCTGCCTGAAAATAACGTGCGAGTCCGCTTGAACAGTATGGTGGTCAATGTGCAGCACCAGAGAGATGATCAGGTTATCACTCAATACGTGACAGATGGTCGTGCTTACTCGGTCAGAAGCGACGCTGTCATCATGGCCTGCTGGCATCCCTTGATTCCGCATATTTGTCCGGAACTGCCAGCTCAGCAAAAACAGGCATTATCCTATGGCAATAAGGCGCCGCTGGTTTATGGGGGCGCGCTGTTGCGGAATTGGAGACCTTTTGTTGAGGCTGGTATTTCTTCAATGACCGCGCCGACCAGTTACTACTCACGGATTGGTCTGCAGGCCTCCGTATCCATGGGGGATTACCAGGCGCCGCGTAATCCGGATGAACCGATAGTACTGCGATTTTCCGCTTATTTCGATGCGCCTGGGCGTGGATTGAACCGCCGGGAGCAGCATCTCGCGGGTCGTAGGGAAATGTTAACTACCTCTTTTGACACCTTTGAGGATAAGCTTAGAGACCAGCTCACACGCGCGTTGGGGTCAGTAAGCTTTGATGACGAAAGTGACATTGTGGGTCTGACGGTAAATCGATGGCCTCACGGATACAGCTATTCGTATAACCCTCTTGATGAGCCCGCGGAATGGGCATACACCTCCACGGATGAAAGACCATGTATCGTTGGCAGCAGACCGGCCGGACGGATCACCATTGCGAATTCGGATGCCGCTGCTAGCCCTCATACTGATGCTGCGATAAATGAAGCGTATCGTGCTGTCAACGAATTGCTGCTTGTCTAGAAGCCAAATAGATTCGGACTGCATCGTCAAGAGCCTGAAGCTGTGTTTTGTCACCAACTGATTGAGGCTCGTTGGTCCATAGGGAGTCTGCGGTCTGCCGATGATCAGGAGTCTAGAAAACGTATTAACTCCGCGTTGACGAGTTCTGGAGCTTCTTCGTGGGGGTTGTGGCCTACTCCGGGAATTAGAAATACTTCGCCATTGGGAAATTGGTCGGCAGCGTGGCGTGCTTCATCGGCGAAGCTTGGATAATCTTCTTCTCCGCCTAAAATCAGAGTCTTGGTCCGAATGTGCGGCCAATCATTCACGACCGTGTCCATCGCCCTCATCTGGCCAGTGAGTCGATTGACGTAAGCCATCCGGGGCCAGTCTCCACTGAGTCGGTTGCCATAGCGAATGCGCATATGCTCAAGGTAGCTTGGGCGCCACTGGACGTAGTTCCCACGACCCCACCCGATCAGCGACTCGTAAACACCCTGCATATCCGGATCGGCATCAACCTCTCCCGAAAGCGGATCAAAGCCTCTGCCCAAGCGCCGATCGGTTAGGCCGACCTGATTGACTGTGATAAGGTGGGTCGCCTTCTCGGGGTATAGGAAAGCAAATCGAGTCACCATCTGACCACCGATCGAATGTCCTACCACAGCAGCCTTTTCAATATTCAGATGGTCCATGAGTCTGGCCGTATTCGATGCCCATAGGTTGATGCTATAAGGAATGACAGGTTTGGAGGATTTGCCCCAGCCGAGCCGGTCTTTCACTACGACCCGATAGCCTCGCTCAGCCAGTGCGGCGATCTGCCTTTCCCAGTACCAGCCATAGTAAAGACCTCCGTGGTGCAAGATTACGGTTCGCCCATTACTCCGACCGGTTGGGGCGACATCCATGTACGCGACTCTGACCTGCTGGTTATAGACTCGAAAGTTCATGTAACTGACGGGGTAGGGGTAATCGATTTCTTCCAGATTAATAGAAATCGGCCCCCAGTTATCAGGTGCACTGGAAGGCGGCGCAAACTGAGCCCAGACGCTGTGGGACACAGTCGCTAATAGCAGCGCCAGAACGACGCGCCGGACCTTATTAAATTTCGGAATACTCGTTAATAGGTGGCGCGGTTTTGCGTTTGCAATCATGGTTGAATGAGCTCCGTAAGAGGACTTATCAAGAGTAGAGTAAAGGAAAAAGACTACTGACACAAAACACTCTTCGGAGCTTATCTTGTAGCGCTATCAACTGAAAGATCTCGTTGAGTTGCGCGGACGCAACAGATTAGCCATCATGCGTCCGATGTCCCAATCAACAAACAGCGCAAGGCCTTTTAACGCTGAGAGTGACGGTTCGCGTGATCACAATTCAGCCTTTGTAAATTTTGACTTCTATTTCGTTTATCCAGGAGATCTTGATACCCGCACGGGAGGGTATGCTTACGACAAGCGCTTGATTGAGGAACTCGGCCTGCTGGGACTTCGTGTCATTCCTATCTCCCTTCCTCAATGCAGTTTGGATATGAGCCCTGCCGTGAGAATTCTGGTGCTGGAGAAACTTTCGGCGATTCCTGATGGTTCTATGGTGATGATAGATGGGCTTGCGTTGGGCGTGCTTGACAGGGAAACCACTGAAGTTCGCCATCGCCTGCGCCTCATTGCGCTTTGCCATCACCCACTGGCCTTGGAATCGGGATTAACCCCTCGTCAACGGTCTATGCTATTTGAAACCGAGCGCAGTGCGTTTGCGAATGTTCACGCGACACTGGTTACCAGCAACAACACTCGGCGTATCCTGATGCACGACTTTGCAGTGCCCGAGGACACCATCACTGTGGCCGTGCCGGGTACTGACCGCAGAGGGTTCTCTGAGTGCAACGGGAGACCACCTTGTTTGCTGACCGTTGGTTCACTGACCCAACGTAAGGCTCACGATATTTTGATATCGGCGCTTGCTGAACTTGCTTGGCTGGACTGGCAGGCCCGTTTCGTTGGCGGTGAACACTTTGACTTGGGATGGGCGCAGAAATTGCGCGAACAAGTTGCAAGAGAACATCTTGAGCGTCGGATACACTTTGTCGGCTTGGTTCCGGATGTCGATATCGAATATCAACAGGCCGATGTCTTCGTTCTGCCTTCGCGGTTTGAAGGTTATGGAATGGTTTTTGCGGAAGCACTGTCAGCAGGTTTGCCAGTCATCGCTGCGAGGGCAGGTGCGGTACCTGACTTGGTTCCCGACACAGCGGGTCTGCTTGTCGCTCCTGATAACCCGATGGCTCTAGCCGATGCAATTCATCGCTTGCTCACAACCAACGGTCTGCGCCAGCAGCTGCAAAAAGGGGCTAGGGCTTGCGCGGTAGAGTTACCTACCTGGAGGGACAGCGCGGAAAAGGTGTTCAAGCTACTTAAGAAGGTAAGTCAAAAATGACTGGCTTTAGTGTGGATTGGCTGAACTCAAGGGAAGCGGCTGATCAGGAAGCTCGTGATAGTGAGCTGTTGCATTCAGCTGTTGCTTTCGCCTCCACTTCGACCGAAGGGGATGCGCAGTCTGTCATTGTAGATCTGGGAGCGGGCACAGGCTCGACCTACAGAGCGTTTGACGGTGTGAACACGTCGATTGCGTGTCCGCTGACTTGGCGCCTTATTGATAATGACCGAGCGCTGCTCGAAGAAGCCGCACGCCGAGCGCACAAGGATCACCTGATCGAAACCTATGAACTTGACCTAAATAGAGTTGACGAGTTGCCGCTGGGAGAAGCACGACTCATCACTGCGTCAGCATTCTTCGACTTGGTGTCCGGCTCATTCATTGACCGCTTGATCAGTGCAGTCAATCAATCCAATTCAGGCAAGCCTTTAGGCTTCTATGCGACACTAAACTATGACGGCTCAACCTGCTGGGATCCGATCCATCCGCTCGACCAAGTAGTGTTGGGTGCATTTAATAGTGATCAAGTAACGGAGAAAGGGTTTGGGACTGCCCTCGGGCCTGGCGCTTGTGATTACTTACAGCAAGTTCTGGAACACGCAGGTTTCAGCATAAAACTTGCCGACAGTCCTTGGCGACTCGAAGGTAAGGACTCGCGCCTAGTCGCGGAGTTGATACAAGGTATCGGCAGCGCAGTCCGGTCAAGCCCTGAGATATCGGCTGAAGACATCGCTGTCTGGCTTGAGTTCAGGCTCTCTCACGTTGCCTTTGGGTCTTGCAGTGTGGGGCACACTGACTTACTCGCTATACGAGAATAGAAAATCAATGACTGAATATCAGAAAATTGACCCGGTGAGTCTGTCTGACTAAGCTGTATGTCTGACATAACCAATAAGAATAAAGCAAACCTGATGAGGTAAAGCGGCGTATTCAGTAGTCGCTGGTCAGTCGGGTCGGTCAGAATATAAGGAGTAGTCATGTCAATTACTTTCTTGCATCGCTCGGTGATGGTTTGGTTTATAGGGTTCACGCAGGCTTGTTTGTGCGCGGGTGCGCTTGCTGAAGCGGCTGACTGGCAAATAGACTCGGAACATTTCTCTATCCTCTTTGAAGCTGAGCACATTGGTTATCAGCAGCAGCTTGGTTTTTTTCTAGAGGGATCGGGAGGTTTTCGCTTTGATCCCGAAACTGAGGAGCTAAGCGATGGGCGTGTAGAAATTGTTGCAGCCAGTTTGTTTAGCAATCACGACGCTCGCGACAACCATCTGAAAGGAAGAGACTTTCTGAACGTTAGAAGATACGCACTGATTGTTTTTGACGTCGCAGAGTATCGTGCCGCTGAAGGTATCTTACGCGGTGACTTGACGCTACTTGACGAAACGCATGCGGTAGACCTCGAGGTCACAGTAAATAAGCAAGCCGCCTATCCGTTCGGGCATCGTAAAGAGACTTTAGGTGTGTCAGCCAGAGCAAGTATCCTTCGTAGTAAGTGGGGAATGGATTATGGCGTTGCTAACAATATGATTGGAGATGAGATTAAGCTTCGTTTTGAATTTGAGGCTATCCGAGAATGAGAAGCTTATTTAAAGATACTTGGCCCTGTCCAATATGATTTACACTCGATCTTTTGAAGCTGACGTGATTTACACTTAGAATGGTTGACCATGACAGAGCCAACTGTAAACAGAATTTCTGAAGCACGTATCCCCACGGAATACGGAGAGTTCATTCTTGGCTACTATGGTAATAGCCTTGATAATAAAGCTCACTTGACTTTTCACATGGGGGATATCTCGGGCAAGTCTGACGTATTGGTGCGTGTGCATTCGGAATGTCTGACTGGAGATATTTTTGGTTCGCGGCGCTGTGATTGCGGAGAACAGCTGGATCATTCACTGCGAATGATTGCCGAACAAGGCTGTGGCATGCTGATTTACCTCCGTCAGGAAGGAAGGGGTATAGGTCTGCTACAGAAAATCCATGCCTACAATTTGCAGGACAAAGGGCATGATACTGTTGACGCTAACTTGCTGCTTGGTCACGCAGCCGACGAACGAAGCTACGTTTTGGCAACTCTTATTTTGAAGGGCTTCAACATCCTTTCGGTGCGCCTGATTACTAATAATCCCGATAAAATTTCAGCGTTGGAGTCTGACGGTATTGAAGTCAGTGAGCGGGTGGAGCTCATAGATTTTATCAACGCTGACAACTCGGACTATCTGACTACGAAGGTCAAGCGGATGAACCACCTGCTGAATTTGCCCGATGAGGCATCTTTGCCCGCTGAAGAAGCTCATGAGTCTAAATGAGCAGGTTGAAAGTTGGTTGCGAGACCGCACAGCGGCTTTTTCCGTCTCCGGAAGACCGTTTGTAACGCTGACCTATGCACAAAGCTGGGATGGCAGCATCACTACGCGTTCCGGAGAAACGCTTTGCTTTAGCGGCCAAGAAACCACTCGCCTGACTCATCAACTTCGTAGCCTGCATGACGGTATTCTGGTGGGTATCGGCACGGTACTTAGCGACGATCCGCAGCTTACCGTCAGAGAATGGGAAGGGGTCAATCCTCAACCCATCGTATTGGACAGCCAGTTGCGAACTCCAGCGAGCGCAAAAGTTTGCCACCATCCTGACAAACGATGCTGGATTTTGACGGTCAGTGGAGCTCATAACTCTTTGAGCGAGATCGCAGCAATAATAACGCTAGATATCAAAAGCGGTGACCAGGATGAAGTTCCACTGCTTCGGGCAATGTCAACACTTAGAGCCCGTGGTATACGTTCCCTAATGGTCGAAGGAGGAGCAAGCGTTATTACCTCATTCCTGAAAGCAGAGCTGGTTGACGCCGTAGTGCTGACACTATCTCCAAGAATGGTGGGTGGCTACAAAGCTGTGGACGGACTATTGGCAGTGGGAGAAAAGACCGTCCCCAGTATTGTGTCTGTTCATTCATGTCAGGTCGGTGACGACGTCGTAGTATGGGGGGATCTTAAATACAGCGGGCATTCGGCATGAAGTCACGGCAGCTTTGGTTTACTGGTCCCCACTCTGTTGAAGTGATAGAAAAAGAGTTGGATGTCCTAGGCGCGAGAGATGTGCTCGTGAGAACAGTCTGTTCCGCTATCAGTACCGGTACAGAAATGCTGGTATTTCGAAATCAGTTTCCCGATTCTCTGACTCTGGATGAAAGTATCGAAGCGCTGTCTGCTCAGGCTGTGCGGTATCCCCTTCAATACGGTTATGCATGCGTCGGAAAAGTCGAAGAAATTGGGGAAGAAATTGAACCCCATTGGTTTGGCAAAACGGTGTTCTCTTTTCAACCCCACTGCAGTAATTTTATCGCTTCGCCAGCGGAGCTGGTTCCTGTGCCAGCGGACATTGACCCCTCTGCCGCGGTCTTTTTGGCGAACATGGAAACCGCGGTCAACTTTTTGCTAGATGCCTCGCCGAAAGTTGGTGAGCGGGTGCTCATTTGTGGGCAGGGCATCGTTGGTCTGCTGACTTCGGGCTTGCTCGCTCAGTTTCCGCTTGCCGGCCTATTCGCGCTGGAGAGTATCGAAGCCAGGCAGCGCTGGGCTCAGCAGATTGGTGTGAACGGCGTGTTTGATGCCAATCAAAAGGACGCAATGACTGAACTCCGGAACCAGTTGAGATTGACGGAACAGAATGGAGGCGCAGACCTAATAATTGAAGTTTCCGGTAGCCCTGACGCGCTTAATCTGGCGATCGACTTATGCGGCTATGCGGGGCGGATTTTGGTCGGAAGTTGGTACGGCACCAAGATCGCTCCGATCAATTTGGGAGAACGCTTTCACCGAAATCGAATTCAGATCGTATCGACTCAAGTTAGCTCGATTGCGCCTGAAAATACCGGACGATGGGATTCCGCAAGGCGGTTTGAAGTTGCTTGGGAGATGATCAGGCGATGTCAGCCCGAGCAGTTCATCTCTCATCGCTTCCCGCTGAAATCTGCAGGGGCTGCCTACGAGCTACTCGATAAGAACCCCGTAGAAGCGCTCCAGGTTTTATTTGATTATGGAGTTTGATCATTCAGATCATGGTCGGTTGTTCAGGAAAGGAAATTTACTTGGGCGGATTTGGTGTCACTCGTCCTTTGTCAATAAATTAGCTCGTTGCCACGAGGCGATGCGAAAATTGCCGTTCGAGGACTAAGTNATGTACACAGTTTCAGTTAAGCAGGATCTGATTGCCCAGCATTACCTCATTGGGGGTGACTGGGGAACGGAGAATGAGCCTCATTCTCATCACTATGAAGTAGAGATAAGATTGGAGTCGGCTGAATTGGATCAACACGGTTATCTCGTCGATATTGTTAAGATAGAGGAANAGCTGCAGGCNATNGTTGATTATTTTGGTGACAGCATGCTNAATGATCTACCGGAGTTTGCCGGNCTGAATCCGAGTATCGAGCATTTTAGTCGTATTGTTTGTGAAAAGATGCTCGCAGGAATCGAGCCTCCGGGCACCGGCCAATTTACGATCAGAATCTGGGAAAATGCGACTTGCTGGGCGGCCTACCGCAAAGATTATTGATCAATCGGTTTGGNGCTTAAGGTAGGCAGGACCAGTGCGCCGCTCAGCAGCAAAGCCAGATCGCGTATCCGCATCAGTACAACGACGCTGGCCACCATGCTTAAACTAAGTCCCAGCGCTTGAAATGCCCAAAAAAAAGCGGCCTCCACGGAACCTATTCCGCCGGGCATAGGCAGCAGAAAAGCCAGCCTCATCAGGGCAAAGAGCAGAATGAAATCTGCCACATCTAACGGAACCTGCGCGAGCCGCAGCAAAAACCAGAACTCAACAATCAAACCTGCCCACGCCAGACAGGACACTAGTATCGCAANTCCCAACGCCCGATGATGGCGTGNGGTCAGTTCCCTAAGTTGATTATTGATCGCGGCCCAGTGATCGCCGAGTTTCCGAAGGCGTGGATGATGTTGCCATTGTTCGATCAACCGCCGTATAAGTCTGCGCAATCGCGTGGGCCGAAACACGAACGTCAAAGCCGCAGCGATCATCAAAAGCACGATTACCAATAAAAGCGCCGTAATTGTTACCCAGTCAATTTCGGGCGTCGCCGCAAAGCCAACCAANATCAGGACAGCAACGAGCAGGACGCTAAAATTTACAAATAATTCAAAAAATCTATCAAGACCGACTGCCAACACAGCCGTTGGCCCCGGTACGAGATATCTTCTCCATAACCAGTAAACCTGAAGCGGTTCTCCTCCCAACTGTGGGCCTGGCGTGACAAAACTGATCATGGCGCCTGCCTGACGGACACCGAGAATTTGCAGAAGACTGATATTGAGACCTAATGCGCGTATCAGAATGAGCCAACGTGTGGCTAAAAGAATCAGAACTACTAGATTGATGCCAAGCAAGGTGGCCCAGTCTGTCATTCGCAGCAATTCAATCGCTTGCAGAAAATCTGTCGGGGGCAGTTGGGAAAAAATGTATCCCGCCAGCAGAAAGGAGAGCAACCATGTTGCCAAGACAATTGTTTTGGCGGAATTTTTCAAGCCCCGTCGTACCGATTGATCCACTTACTGTCTTCCTGCCATAGACAAAACTTTCCGCTACCCAGAAACATGGACCAGACGACGCAGCAAAATAGTAAATAGTCTAAAGAATGCATGGGGTTAGAAATATGGAACCAGGCAAGGAGTCCTATTAAAAGCAGGCAAAAATAGCGTCCGGCTATGCCCAGCACAACCATAGTTACAGCCAACGCAAAGTTACCGAGCATGACAAAGCTTGGCCAGATCTCACCTTGGATGACGACAGGTGGAAATCCTACTCTCAGCAGTGAGTAAGCAAGCAGCGATGCGATGACAAGACGCAATCCTGGTTGTAAGACTGAATAGCTGAAGAAATTTATTCGGTCTAATTGATGGCTAGCAGCTTCTGAGTTAANTGCTACTCGGCCACTTACNACCAGCCAGTCAACGAAAAATCCTGTCAGTGCGGGCAGCATGAAGGCGAATGCTGCCACTTGGGTGACCGGTGGATAGAACAAGGGCCACAGTGCGACCACCAGAAAGCCCATTTGAAAACCGGCCCACGCCCGGCGGTGCTTGGCAGGAGCCAGCGGATAAATGGCCAATCCTCGTGCACGTCTGATTATGAGGCCCGCGTGGAAGAGATAGTAAGCAGCACCCATGAGAAGATAGGACCAGTGAACCTGGCCATAGCTCCATGCNAGGCCGCTGGCGACTGCCAGGCCGAGCGCATCTGAAACCGTATCCAATTCATTTCCGAGCTGACTTATTTGCCCCGTTTTTCGCGCGACGAATCCATCGATTCGGTCCAGCACAGCGCCGAAGAAATAAGTCATGCCCGGCAGCCAGGCTAACCACGTTCCCTCTGGCCATTCTTGAAATAAAAAGCCGCCCGTTGCTGCGATCAGCCAGGAACGAACAAGTGTCAAGCGATTGCCCCAACCTAGCTGAGTAAAGAGAGGAGACCCCTGATCCGCACGGTTTAGAATCAAACGCTTAAAAGTTTGTAAGCAAATGAATAGCCACAGCGCTGAGCTCTGAATAAGCCACTGCAGCGAAGCATTGGTTCCCCAGACCGCTGAAAGCCAGAGCGAACCGGAGCCCAAGGTGAGCAGTCCGCCTACAGAAATTATGATCAGTTCTTGTTTAAGTGTTTTGATTCGTGTTTCGTCGCAGTGGAAAATCGCCTTAGACATAAAACCTTACGATTGTGGTTGAGTATTTTCAATCTGCACCAGTATCTCAGCGCCGGGCAGTATTCTTTCTACGAGGATTTGGCCGATGGCCGCAACCACTCTTCTCGTTCGGATTTTTGGGTATAGAACTTACATAAGGATTTAGGGTAGTGCATAAGCGACAAGCTCTGCTGGATTGCCGCTACCGCCGACAAACATCGCAAGGTACTGTTTGCCTTCGTGTTCATAGGTAAAAGGCAGACCGGTCTGATTGTCTGGCAGATCCAGCTCAAAGAGTATTTGACCCGTGATCTTGTCAACTGCCCGAAAAATCGGGCTAGCACCTGCGCCGCCTGTGCCTTCGCCAACAAATAGCAGGGTTTTTGTGAGTAAAACGCCGGAGCGAGTGGGGATACCTGTCCGAGGTATGTCGATGCCTTCGAGTAGGGGGTGATTCTTTATGCGCTCGGGGGTATCGGCGTTGGCAATCCACCACATATGCTCACCGCTGTTCATATCGATCGCGGTAACCCGACCATAGGGGGGCTTTACAATCTCCAGCCCCTGAACTCGAGGCGCGCGAACGCCAAANCCCTGGCTNAGATCGATATCAGAATCAGGATTTTTCGACAGAGCCAGCACCTGAAGTTGGGTCCTAGAGGGAACGTAGACTATTCCGGTTTCTGGATCGAATGCCGAGTGCTCCCAGTTGGCGCCACCGGTAGAAGAGGGCAGGCTNAGTAGCCCGCGGGTTCCGTCACGATCGTCTTGGAGCGACGGCGGCGTAAAAATCGTCTTACTGAGTCGGAAATCCTTTACAGCTTCTAACGCCATCGCTTTTAGTTCGGGGGTATAGTCGATTAGGTCATCCTCACTGAAGCCTTGTCGGTCGAATGCCGCTGGCTTGGTAGGGAATGGCTGTGTGGGTGAATACCATTCTCCGGGCACGTCACCCTGAGGTACAGGCTGTTCTACTATCGGCCAGATCGGCTCGCCTGTGAGCCGGTCAAAGGCGTATATCCATGCCTGTTTGGTAACTGACATCACGATTTTTCGGCCGTTTGGTAAGTCCGCAATAATTGGCGCATTGGGTACGTCCCAGTCCCAGATGTCGTGATGAATGAACTGATAGTGCCACTGACGCTCACCGGTTTTTACATCCAGCGCGACAATTCCGCTCGAAAAGAGGTTGTCTCCATGCCGATCGCCCCCGTAGTAATCGCCGGTGGGGTCTTCAACGGGGAGATACACATGTCCCAGTTCCGGGTCTCCTGAAATAGGGGCCCATACACCAGAATTACCGGTGATGTCATTTCCGCTTAACCATGATTCATACCCGTATTCGCCTGCCTCCGGGATCGTGTGGAACGTCCAAAGCAACTCTCCGGTATGCACGTCAAAGCCCCGAATGTCTCCCTTGGTATTGACCTTTGATCTTGGTCTGCCTCCGGTGCGATGGGCCGCGCCGACTACGATAACATCGTTCATCACAAACGGTGGTGCGGAGATTCCGATATCCGGATAAGGGTAGCGGGGATCGTCAGCATTTCGCAGGCCTTGGTAGAGATCCACTTTTCCATCTTTACCAAACTCCATGTCAGGTATCCCAGTTTGCGCATCCAGAGAAACCATCTGATAACCTGGAGAGATATCGATAACTCTCTGCTTGTCGCCGTTGCTGTAAAACGCGACACCTCTGCCTGGCCCTTTGCGGGGTGCTTCATCGTAGCGATCGCCTTCATCATAGCGATACAACCAGAGCACCTGGCCATTGGCGGCATCGAGGGCGACTACGTTTCGCGTGTTGGCGATATTGGCATATAGAACGCCATTGATCTCCAGCGGCGTTGAAGGGTTCGCGTAGTCTGTAGTCGTGCCAAAGTTTTCTGTGGAGAATGACCAAGCAAGTTCCAGTTCGCTGACATTGCTTGCGTTGATCTGATCCAGCGGTGAGTAGCGATGAGCCCAATCACCACCATAATAGGTGTTCCAATCGCCGTCTTGGACTGTGGTCATCTGCTGGCCAAAGGCCGATATTGAGGCGCTGGCAGCAAGCAGAGCCAGTGACAATGGCGCGATAGAAAGTGCAGCTTTTATTTTTATTGCCATGTACGTTCTCTCTGTGTTGCGAGGGTAGAAGTGGTTTCTTTCAGCTTTTTCCTGATATTCCTAATTTAGTCAATGAAGCTCCGATTGACCAGATTCCTTCGAATATTTTCACTAACTTTTGAGCCTTCGCAAACCACAACTGCAGTTTCTCTCCACCCTATGCATGTGGTGTGGGAATCAAGCCTCATCAAAACATAGGTTTCGTCGCCCATGTGTGCGGTACTGTCCTTGCGATGCTTGATGTGGATTTGTGCAACTCAGGTGCCTCATTAATGCTAGCTTTCACTCTGCCAAGCGGGGCCAGCGATAGTCCTACCGAAATAGTCAAGGCAAGCTCATTTGATCGAATAAAATGAAATCGCCTATTTCCAATTGTTTTTCGTTGTCAACGATATTTTCATCTTTCGCATACAAACACAATAATGGGGGTAGACGGAAAAATACAGTGGTTTACACTGGAAACGAATATGCAAACAAGTGGGAAAAAAAATGAAAAGGTCGTTTTACAAAGCTTACTCCGCGGCACTGTGCTTCACACTGCTAATCTCTTTCTCTGCCTTGTCGCAAACTGATAAACGCCCTAATGTAGTGCTAATCCTTGCGGATGATTTGGGTTTCACCGATATTGCGCCTTTTGGTAGTGAGATTGATACTCCTAATATTGCGCGGCTTGCCGCATCTGGCTTGTCTTTTACGAACTATCACACAGCAGCTAACTGCGCTCCGGCGCGCGCGATGTTACTTACTGGGGTCGATAGTCATCGTAATGGTGTTCCAAATATTCCGGAGTCAATTCCGCCGGAGCAGCTTGCATATGAACATTATCAGGGCGTTTTAAGTCAGGACGTCGTTACTCTAGCTAGCCTTCTGCAAGATGTTGGNTACCACACTTANATGACGGGAAAATGGCATCTAGGCCANACCNCNGAACTGCTTCCGTCGGCNCGNGGNTTTGATCGNACTGTCGCGATGGCCGACACCGGTGCGGACAATTGGGAGCAACGTACTTACTTACCGATTTATGATGAAGCCCATTGGTATGCAGATGGCGAAAAGCACACNCTACCCGATGACTTCTACTCCTCTGAGTACTTTATTGACAAGACGATTGAGTTCATTGNCGCGAATATGGNNGACGAAAAGCCGTTTTTCGCTTATATCCCGTTTCAAGCTGTGCACATGCCAGTACAGGCGCCAAGAGAGTTCTCAGACAAGTATGCTGGTGTCTACGATAAAGGGTGGACTGCTATGCGGGAGCAGCGAAGGATCGCTGCCGAAGAGGCAGGAGTAATACCANGAGACACAAAGNCNATTGTGACTCCTGGCACTCTTGATTGGANTGATTTAACTGATGAGCAGAGAGAACACCATGCAAGACGCATGGAGGTATATGCGGGAATGGTGGACGCAATGGATATGCACATAGGCAGGTTGATGGACTATTTGGAAGGTATTGGAGAATATGANAACACTATCTTTGTGTTCACTTCCGATAACGGCGCGGAAGGTTCTCCGCTGATTAGCCCGACTGCAAATTCTGTGCTGGACCCATGGTTCGAAAGGGTGGGTTATAAAACCGGCATTGAGAATTTAGGAGAAAAAGGATCATGGGTTGGGATTGGCCCGAGCAACGCAACGATTGCAGCTTCACCCTTAGCTTACTATAAGTTTCATGCAAACGAAGGAGGTCTCCGTGTTCCCCTTGTAATATCTGGTCCTGGTGTCGCAAAGCGCGGAGAGCTTAGTGATGAGTTCGTCTTCGTTACTGATCTTACACCGACGATTCTCAGTCTGGTTGAGGTTGATGCCCATGATGGCCGCTGGAAAGAAAGAGAAGTTGAGCCAATAGTTGGTAAAGACTTTTCAAGCTATTTGCGGGGACAAGCGGGCCCTATCCATTCCGCGTCCGAGCCCNTTGGTTACGAAATGGGNGGTAGCAGTGCCCTTTTNAAAGGGGACTATAAAATANTGATCAATGAGTTTGAACAGAATGAATTCGAATGGCANCTGTTTAATATTAAGTCGGATCCTGGNGAAGCGAATGACCTAGCTCTCGCGAAACCCGAATTGCTCGCTGAGATGTTGTCCGATTATGAAGAATGGGCGCGGAACAACGATGTCTTGCCAATGCCAGAGGGCTATAACCGGGGACGAACGATCNTGCCTGGATACAGGCGCTAGTGCCTTTTGGTTTGAATTATTTAGCTTTGCAATTTGTTTATTCAACCGGATGTTTCATCTGATCTTTATCGCATTCAAGGTCGNGTGAGATGTATCAGTTTGCGAGTGGATTAGCATTAAACCTGACTGGTGGTGCACGCACATGCCGCTAAAGTGAACTGATTAGATTCTGCCTTGGCCGATGCAGCGATTCCGATCTGCGCTTTATGCGTAGCTCGCGGCTCTACCGCTCGNTCNCAACCTGAATCTCTGAATGGGCGCCCGTCGCTTTGACCCGCNGTCCTTNTTTTGTGTGTGACCGTGNTAAGCTTGCTAAATGCNAATATCGTTNTTGCANAGTCAAGCNNTGCTCATGNTGTTTTTGCTGGCGAGCCCACTNCATGCTTCTGAAGAANCAACNANCNCCCTCACTCANTGGGGACAGCCGGATNTTGAAGGGGTCTGGAATTTCTCATCNNATGTCCCTCTGCAGCGCCCTNAACATTTCGGCAATCGNCAATTCATGACCAATGAAGAGATCAACGCGGAGCAGGGGCAANTGCGTTTACGCATCGGCANTCGCGGGCCGGTTNGNTCNGCCGAAGGGGTTGAAGCGTTGTATNACGATAATATCTGGGCGGAGACCAGTAGCGAAACACAAAACGTTCGGACCTCGCTAATCGTGTTGCCAGCTAGCGGGCGGTTGCCACCTGTTCAGACCGGCATCCACCACGAATTAGGTGGAGCGCCTGATTTGACTGGTTCGCGGCCCGTTAGGTTCGCCGTTGGCGGCATTGGTAGGTCTGGGCCGGAAGACCGGGGTGTATCTGAGCGCTGTCTTGTCGGTTTCAACAATATGCCGCAGTTGATGCCCAGCGTGTATAACAACAATATCCAAATCGTGCAGCATCGCGATTATGTCGTGATTCTGGCGGAGATGGTGCACGACGCGCGACTGATTCCGCTGAATGGCGCACCCTGGCTATCAAATGACATCGGTCTCTGGTCCGGCGACTCGCGGGGTCGCTGGGAGGATGGTACTTTGATCATTGAGACGCGTAACTTCAACGGTTTGACTCANAGCTTCGCAGGNTATGGATCGTCTAGAAACAAGATACTGATNGAGCGAATCACGAAAGTGGGCCCTCGGTCGATCAGTTATGAATATACCATTACTGATCCAGACACNTTCACTGTGCCGATCTCGGTGATTATCCCGCTGACAAAAGTCAACGCTCAACTCTACGAGTATGCCTGCCATGAGGGCAATTACGGGATGGCGAATATGCTAAAAGCGGCTCGAGCGAGGGATGCGACAGCTGAGTTGGATCGTATGGCTGACTTGTTTCGTGACCGACAATAGGCGCTCACCCGTGCAAGAAGCCATCAGCCTGATCAAAGCCTTGGTTACCATGTTACTCTTGTTTGCGCTGGCTTCTTGTATCACGCCAAACATGCATGAGTGGCCAGATGATTTACCGAAAATTAATCTTTTTGTGAACGCCTATCGCTCTGATGTTGCAAATCAGGCTTTGCAGTCAGAGCAGGGCTACCTTGAATGGATTCTCGGGTTTTATCAGGGGACAGTGCTCTATCCAACTGGCTGGCTTGATGTCGAACGGCAGTTGCTCAACAGCACGGAGGCAGAGCAAAAAGCTGTGCTAGCGTTGCGCCTTCGAGATCTGGGCATCCTAATAGCCACTGAATGGGCCAAGGATAATGAGTCTAGACTGATAGACAGTCGCATGCTTGCGCTATGGGGCTCTTGTTTGCAATTGATGCAGGGAACAGAAGCACGCCTCGCAGCCATAGATCTTGTGTCGCAAGACATCGAAGCGCTGTCCGAAGGAGTTCTGCAAAAAACAGACATCGTGGAAGCCCGCTATGCCAAGCGTCTCGAGTTTGAGGTCTTCGGCGACTTTTAATACGAGATGCATCAAAAATAAAGTTGCGGTTCTCTGCGGAACGATCGTTTCCCCGGCTTAACGAAACCAGGCGACTTGTGCCTGACCAAGACACCATCAAATCNAGATTAACAGTCGCCTTGCCTTTGGAGGATTTGTTTTAAATAGGATCACCCGGAGGCATTTGAAGAGCGGGTGCTATTTCTGACCCCAAAGCGCGTTGCTGCCACCGACGAATATCTGCCGCTGTGGCTTCTTCGTGGGCTGTCTGGCTTTTTCTGGTTTCGAGCTCGCCGGCAAGCGCATGGAGACGACTGGCGAGTACCGCACGTACTTCTCCAGAGTTTCCGGAGTTGCTAGCCTGAGTCTTCATTTCATCGATCGTGATTCTTTGCACAACATTCAGGACGTTTCGGCCGTATTCGTCTTCAGGAGTTTCGGCGCCCCAAGTAGTTTCCAGTAAACTGTCAACCACTTCTTCCAGATTCGGGAAATCCCCCATACTGCCGTAGCTTATCAGTCTTTGCATACGCGCTGGATGCAGCAGGGTCTGTATGGAAATATTGGCGGACCCCTCTGCCGCTCCGAGGGGGTCGAACAACAGCCCGCTANGTCCGGGGAACGCTTCCCCTTGGCTATGACGATAAGCAGCGGGTGGCAGGAGCTCCAGTATGTTCTCCGGTAGTTTCAAAAAATTGACACTGAGTGTAGCAAGGACAGTATCCAAGGCATCTCTCTGCTCTTCACCTTCTACAATTGTAAGAGGTGTTTGTCCATCGCCGCGAACCGCATTGCGGTAATCTGCACCTCCAATACTCTGGGCTGCCGCATTAAGCTGAAAACGATGGTGCATGTAGAGCGGCAACAAAACATACTCCAGCTCGGAGTAGGGCTCACCTTCGCGGATAAGCGCTGGGCTAAAATTAGCCAGACCAATTCGTCGAACTTCGATTTCTGTCTTGAGCTGGTCTACCAAATTGTCGCCGTTGTCCCACACGCTGGCATATTGATGCCCGGCCCCAACAAAATTATTGTTGTTGTGGGCCATAAACAACAGACCCCGGTCCAGACTCTCCTGCACAATCTTCCCCAGCTCTTCCTCTTCATCTGTGCCCGGCGGAAACTGTTCATAAGAATATCGAACTGCCAGCTTATCGTACTCGCCTATCCGCTGTAGGTAGGCGTTGGAAAAATCCAGTTTTTCTCCTTCAGTGATTTCTATAAGCGGTGCCGGATAGTCCATCACGCTTTCTCGACCAAATGAGCTGGCAAGATAATTATGGGGGTATCCCAAGGTGTGACCCACTTCATGCGCAGAAAGCTGCCTCACTCGGTCAAGGGCCATGTTGACCGAAGTGTCGGTATTCCCGCTGGCAGATGATAAGTAGTCGAAACCGGGCTGCAGGCCCTGCCCATGCAAATAGTCTTGTCTTAGTCGTAGGCTGCCAANGTTGACATTTCCCTTGATGATTTCACCAGTCCTNGGGTCTTGAACCGAGCCTCCATAGGAGTATCCTCTCGTGCGGCGATGCGTCCAGTGGATCATGTTGTATCGGATGTCTTGGGCATCCGCGCCAGGTGGGAGTTCTCTGACCTGAAAGGCATTAATAAATCCGGCTGCGTCGAATGCTTGGTTCCACCAGCTAGCGCCTTCAATCAGTGCGCTTTTAATCGGTTCGGGTGTGCCAGAATCGACGTAGTAGACGATTGGCTCTACGGGCTCTGATCTGGTGGCACTTGGGTCTTTCTTTTCAAGTCGGTGTCTTGCCACCAATCTGATCTGTAGGTCTTCGTCAATAGCTGTGCTGTAATCTTGAATCGTTGGTCCGTTTGTACCGATCCGGGGATCTGCAAGGCGAATTTTGAAATTGTCATCTGGTAGTTTAATCAGCGAGTGATGTTGTCTGAGTGTGATGGCATTCCCGTTTGCAGCAACCTCTTTTACTAACTTCCCTGGGTTACTGCTGGCGAATGTCAGCATGGTTTCGATCTCGACGTTTTCGGGGAACGCTTTGGTGTTGTCTAAGAAGAAGGCACTTCGACTCATATCAAGCTTGAAGTCTCCCTGCCCGCGGCTGGCTAACGTGCCTGCAACGTCTGTGGCATCTCGTAGAAAGAAATTGGAAGCGTCAATCAGTACACGCCCCTCCGTTTCTGCGACTATGTCAAACCCCCAGAGCACTGAAGAAGCAAACGAATCCTCGACCGCCTGCCGCTCTCTTGCGTTGTTACTGGACGCGCGGTAGCGGAAGTTGGACTGCATCAGCAGCAGGCGAGGTCCTATGCGCTTTGGTGACAGCACATAAGTGCCATTCAATTGACCCCGGTCAATACCGACGGGATTAGAGCCGAGGCCGGAGGCCATGGAGACCTGATAGAGAAACTCCGGGTTGAGTTGATCAATCTCCCAGTACAATTTCGCCGTCGAGTTACTCCAGTAAAGATTGAAATAACCATTCAGCTGCTTGGCGTCGGCGATGGTTTCTTCAATCGATGGTAAACTCTGCGCTCGCGACACGTCAGGCATTAACAGCAATGACAGCACACTTGTGGAAGTGATGATGAAGCTATAAGTGGGGCGCATGTTTCTAATTTTAAGTGCCCTGTTGCCTGCTCGCTGGAATAGTCTAGAAAAAATAGGCTCCGCCATGACGAAAATCCTAGCCCGTTCTAGGGCGTGACTCTTAATGGTAGTTGAATTCGCTACCAAACAATGCTTCCTAGTCTACGAAATTAATCCTCTATGGGGAAATTTGATGCAGGNCGGAGAACATTCTGCCGATTGTTGGGCGAAGCAGCAGCGAGTCGGTTCGGGTACTGATCAGACTCAAGGCTTGTTAGAGCAGAGCCGGACNAGTCACTTTTCTGCCCTGCACCCAATCTCGATCCGCGACGTTCCAATTGCGAGCGAGATAAACGAAAGGGGTGTCCAGTAATGCTATGAGCAGTTTGAACAGGTATTTTGATAACGCTAACTGCATCGCCGCAGCCAGGTCAACGACGCCCCACCACACTACAAGACCATAGATCAGGGTGTCTAGAGCCTGTGAGCACATNGTAGAAACGTTGTTTCTCAGCCANAGATGTTTNCCTTTGGTNTTGTGTTTNAGCGCNTGAAAAATCCAGACGTCAAAGCGTTGGCTGATCAAATAGGCGAGCAGTGAGCCGAGGACGAAACGTGGTGTAAAATCAAACAAAGTCGCGGTGGCTTCGTGCATCCGCTGCGCAAGTTCAGCAGTGGCTGGCGCCGAGGCCGGGAGATAGAACAGGCTCATGCTTGTCATTACCAGGATAATGATACTGACAGTGAACCCGATCATGACTGCTCGTGTCGCTTCTGCTTTACCATAGCGTTCACTAAGTAAATCGGTCGCGAAATAGATGCTGGAATACAGAATGACTGCCATACTAGTTTGCATACCGAAAATCTCGGTTAGTTTTGGGCCTTGCAGGTTCGCTAAGAGGAGGCTGATTACNATACTGGCATAAAGCCCCTGTCTGCCGAATAGGCGAAACAACATAATCGCGAAACCNAGGTCTGCAGCAATGGTCGTAAACCACAGCAGCTCCTGGTTTTGGTTAAATAGTTCAGTGATTAAAGTCATGTTCGTTTCTAGCTTCTCTGTATAGGCTGTCACTCAGTCTAAGCGCTCNAAGTCTGCGCCAATTGTGCTGATATTATCGGATGTAAAGCCTGCAATTTCACCCTTGCTGTGGTGATCAATATCATTTTCTTCCTCCAGGCTGGTCGCAAAGGACAACAGAGGGTTATTAATGGAACCCATTTGAAAGCCTCCAACTTCTTATTCCCAAAGAAATCTTTTCAGTAATTAAATTGCTCCCGACGTTGCCATTTCGTGGCAATTGCGCAGAGGAGATCTGCAAGCGGAGACCCGATGACCGATTATTAGCTAGATCCAGACGCTGCGCTCGCTCGTTATAACGCATATGGANCCAATTCTTATACTTGAAGGAATCGCTACGGTTCTGGTCGCATTGCTAACTGGCTCAATGCTATTTTTTTCCTTCGTTATGGCGCCGCTAATATTTATCAANCTCGATATCGATGTGGCCGGCAAATTTGTGCGCGCGGTATTTCCTTGGTACTACCTGTTAATTCTGGTTCTTGCAGGGTTAAGTGCTCTTACCTTGGTTGCATTCGCGCCTCTGAATGCTGCCTTAATGCTGCTAATCGCCGGATCGACGGCATACTGCCGCCAGTTTCTGATGCCGCAGATCAATGAGCACAGAGACCGCTCGCGAGCCGGGGAGTCGGGCGCCACAAAGATTTTTGACAAGCTGCACCGTCGCTCAGAAGTACTCAATGGATTACAGGTGCTAGCGGTGATGGCAGTGCTACTGCATCTGGTCTTTGTTCACTCCTCTTGAGTCGCGACTGATTGTTCGGCGCTTCTGAATCTATTGACCTGTGTATCGTTGAGCAGGCTCTTGGGCGCTGTTTTCTTGTGAGAAAGCGGGGAGGCCCGCGTCAGAAACCCGGCCGGATTCAGTCACAACCATCGGAAAGTTGACGGATCGCNNNATCTNNTTNGAGNCTCAAGTTTCGCTATAACCTCCGTTTTTGAGATGAAACTCAATGGAGGCTATTGGTGACACTCCTGCACTAAAATGTGGTCTGCACACTGAGGATCCAACGTCGGTAACGACTGCTGCAGGAATCCTGAATCATCGAGANGTTGCCTTCAATGGTAGTTCCCTCATAGCGCTCNCGNTAGCGGCANCTAGATGCGTCGAGCGTGTTATCTGTTTCCAGTCTGAACACCCAATTATCAAACCAGATTTTCTGAATAAATAAGTCCAGAGAACGCCGTCTATCGTTNCGTGTCCGGGTCACAATATCGATATTGTGGTATCCACCCCAAAAAGAATGATTGTAATCGATGCCATAACTCAAATTGCTTGAAATAATGTCCTGCCTGAAATTCAGGTTAGCAAAACCTCTCCCGCCGGTCCGAACTTCTTGATTGATGAAAGGGTCAAGTATCTCAGAATCAAATAGACCTATTCGGCCAGAGACTATCGCGTTAGGCAGATTAAACTGGTTCATTCTCAAACTGGCGCGCGTGGACCATCCATATTGCTTGGCACGCCCGACGTTTCCNGTNGCAGAAACCGGTNTTTCNGGGTCAGTCGTGGCATTGATTCGGCCAATCTTGTTATCGATTTCGGAGTAAAAGACACTGGTGGCGAGAACGCCTGCATCTTTAGGCATGCGATANTCAAGTTCGCCTTGGTAAGACCAGCTGGTCTCGGGCTCAAGTTCCGGGTTTCCGGCAAAGCCATCAATGTCGCGGTCTTCGTCATTTGTAGTCGCAGCGAATGCCGAAAAGCTCAGCTGGGAGACATTTCGGCGCACGGTGCCGCGAAGCCGGAAGTTATCAGCAAGGTTATAGCGATAGTCAAAGGAAGGGCGCCAGAACTGGAAATCTCGAGTCTTACTGACCTCGCCGGTTTGAGCTATTTCCGAGGTTTCATATACGACGCTGCTTTCGAGAGAGCTCTTATCGTTAATCTTCCAGTTGTGAAAGGCAAAGCCTTCATACCGAGTTTCCTCAACACTCGTTCCCGCGTTCGAGGCAGAGGGAAGCAATGACAGTCCTCCATACTGATCTGATGCCGGCTTGGTGCCGAAAGGACTGGCGATAAAAAGAGCCGAATCTAGCTCTGTGATGGCACGTTCAAATCCCAGCCGGACCGACTGTTTTGCGCTTAGCGAAAAATTGTAGTTCGCTTGAACGATAAACTCGTTTCTCTCCCGCTGAGAGTCAATAAAAAGATTCTTTTCCATTGGCTCAATGGTAGAGTCCGCGATAAAACGCTCTCTGATCGAGTTGCGAATCTCGTTGTTGGTGACAAACAGCACGGCGAGGCGGGAGCTATTCGTAAAACTGTATTCATAGTCTCCACCGATCTCCCAATTGCTTTCTTCGTTATCTATCCGTTCTTCCTGGGTGCTCTCAACGCCCAGATTGTCGAAAAAGTCGACAAAATCTCTCCGAATTGTGCGTGGAAAGTCTCCTTGCTGCAGTTGGGCGTTGAGCTGCATGCGCTGCGCACCAAGGCCATAGCTCATATTTGTGCTCAGGGATTGCCGGTCCTGATCACGAATATTCTCTTCAAACAGCGTTCCCAATAGTTTGCCGTCAGGGGTAACTCGGATTTCTCTGTTGTCACGGCTTTCGTAGTTGGGTCTGGTTTCAGCATTGACCAGCGCCTGAAAGTTGCCGATTTGGATCGACCAGCCAACGTTGCCGCCAATCTCATAGGTGTTGTCATGATTGAGGCGTTGAACAAGTTCTATCTGAGTGCTCGCTCTTGAGGGCACTGCCTGAAGAATGATGTTGATGACCTGACCAGCGCCTCGGACGTTCAGCTCGCCGGAGGTGTCTCTGATAATTTCGACTCGCTCGACTTCGGCGGCGGTAATGCGATCCAGCTGATCTCGCGCGGAGTTTCCTTTGCCCGCGATCCGCTGTCCGTTGATGAGAATATTGCCCCCGGTGCCCAGGCCTCGGTCACCGCCACCGCGATTTCCGCCGAAGGCATTGATGCCGGGGATGCGGTCTAGCATGTCGTTGGCAGTGATGGGGTTGTACTGGTCAAAGAACCCCGACTCATATACGACGGTGGAATTCGCCGCGCCGGGATCCACTGTGCTTCTGCGCTGGGCATTGTTTGGTTCAGTCAAGGACTGAGTTGCTCCGTCTCCCTTAGGTTCCTGACCAAGCGCTATCGGGCTTTGCAGCAGGCATCCGACTGTAAGGCAGCTCAATAAGCGCATGAAAATGAGGGGAACTAGCTGTCGCACGGATTTCAGAGTCAAGTCGCAGGAGGGCGAAGCCCAAACCTTAACAGATTTCGCTGCGCTTGTAGGCTGCTGGGTACCATATTTTGTTCTCGCATAGCAAACAAGTTGACAATGGCTCTTTTGCGAAGCAATTTCCCCAATTCTGGCTGCGCTACCCGCTCTGAGGGCCAAGTAATAAAGGGTAGGGTGTCAGAAGCCTTAACGCTCTTCCGATGCAGTGAAGCGTCATTTTTCTTGTTGCTCCAATGCTTCCCATGCTGCATAAGCATCGGCTAGCTCGGAACGATTATACGCCACCTGTTTTAGCACGGTATCTACTTTAGATTGGCCTTTGTCATAGAAGCCTTCTTTTGCCATCTCCGCTTCTAGTTTGTGGGCTTGGATTTCCAGCTTATCGATCTGTCTCATCACTCGTTCCAGTTCTTTTTTCTTTCTATAATCATTTCGATGCTCAGCCTTTTTCTTTTGGGGGCTGTGCTTCTCAACAGTGCTATTCTTTTTGGACGCAGATTGCTCTTGGTCTTGAATGCGCGTTAAAGACCCGCCGCTGCGAATCCAATCTGTGTAACCCCCAACATAGGTTTCGACTCTGCCGTTGCCCGTGAATACCATAACGCTGGTCACGGTATTGTCCATGAACTGTCTGTCATGGCTTACGACTAGAACTGTGCCTTTGAACGAAACAAGAATTTCCTCAAGCAACTCTAGAGTCTCGATATCCAGATCGTTGGTGGGTTCATCAAGTACAAGGACGTTGGCGGGTTGACTGAACAACTTGGCTAGAATCGCCCTATTCTGCTCTCCGCCGCTGAGCGCTCCCGCCGGAGTGCGAACCCGATCAGGAGTGAAAAGGAAATCGTTGAGATAAGTAATGGCGTGTTTCTGCTTACCGTTGATTTCGATGAACTCCTGACCGCCACATACGTTATCGATAAGGTCCTTTTCCAAATTGAGATCTTCCCGTAGCTGATCAAAGTAGGCGATTTCAAGCTTAGTTCCAAGCTTGACAATGCCCTCACTGGGCTCAAGATCACCGAGTAATAGTTTGAGAAGGGTAGATTTGCCAGTGCCATTGACGCCGATAAGCCCGATACGGTCACCGCGCATGACAGTGGTAGACAAGTTTTTGATGATTTCTTTAGTACCGAAGCGACGTGACACTTCGGTCAAGTCAGCGACGAGCTTGCCAGAACGTTGTCCTTGACTTGCTTCGAAGCTGGCTTTGCCTTGCTGGTTTCGTCTTTGTCGACGTTCTTCTCGCATTGATTCGAGTGCTCGAACTCTCCCTTCATTGCGCGTCCGTCGGGCCTTGATACCCTGTCGAATCCAGATCTCTTCCTCAGCCAGCTTCCTATCGAGCAGCTTATTGGCAGACTCTTCCGCCGCAAGTTGTTCCTTTCTGAAACGTAGGAAACGCTCATAGGTTCCGGCGAACTGAAACAGCTTTCCCCGATCAATTTCGGCAATCTCATTAGCAACTTTTTTGAGAAAATGGCGGTCATGAGTCACCAATAGAATAGCGCCCTTAAAGTTCTGAAGCGCCTGCTCAAGCCATTCAATGGCCGGAATATCCAGGTGGTTTGTCGGCTCATCTAACAGCAGAAGCTCAGGTTCTTTGACAAGCGCCCTTGCCAGAGCAACGCGTTTACGCCAGCCGCCGGACAAGTTGCTCATCATCTCGCCCGCCGGTAACTGAAGACGGTCAATGACTGCATCGACTCTTGTGCTGAGATTCCAGCCGTCATTAAGTTCCAGCTTTGCCTGAATCTGTTCTATCTCCGCGAAGCTGGCGGCATTCCCAAGAGAAGTCAGCTGGTGGTAACGTTTCAACAATTTACCGACGTTAGACAGCCCCTCGGCTACCACATCGTAAACTGTCTCACTGCCTGCCTCGGGCAAGGATTGCTCAAGCCACGCGACAGAAGTACCGGGTCGAAGCCAGCGATCGCCGCTATCAGGTTGAGTAGTTCCAGCGATTACCTTCATCAGGGTCGTTTTCCCAGCGCCATTGCGACCTAGAAGGGCAATTCGCTGGCCTTTCGTGATTTGAAAATCAACCTCATCCAACAAAATGTGTGTGCCAAAGTTCAGTGAGACATTGTCCAGGCGAAGTAGCGACATTAAGTATTCCGGTATTGTTGGTCAGGCAGCAAGGTGCCGGTTTATTATGTTGACAAAAGCTGGACCGTATCGTTCCAGCTTTCGCTCTCCTACGCCTGACAGCTCGCTGAACTCTTCCATGGTCTGCGGCAAACGCAGACACATTTCCTGCAGAGTGGTGTCATGAAAAACAACGTAGGGCGGTACCCCCAGTTCTGCTGCATAGCTGCGGCGGCATTCTCTGAGGGCTTCCCAAAGAGCAATGTCAACTTCTCGTGCCAGCTGAACTTTGGTCTGTTCCCTTGCAGTGGTGGATCGGACGTCTTTGCGCAGTGAAATGGTTTCTTCGCCCCGCAACAGGGGTCGGCATTTTTCCTCAAGCCTTAGCGCGCCGAAGCGTTCCAGATCGACACTCATATAACCGCGAGCAACCAGCTGGCGAAAGACAGATCGCCACTGGTTATTATTCAGGGCCTGACCAATGCCGTAGACGGGGAGATTATTATGTCCGTACTGAAAAATCTTATCGCTGTTTGTGCCTCTGAGGACTTCAATCAAGTGATTGACGCCAAATCGCTGCTCGGTACGAAAAGCTGTGCTTAATGCCTTACGGGCGGCTTCTGATCCGTCCCAGGTCTCTGGCGGATCAAGACAGATATCGCAATTTCTGCAGGCCTCTTTTAGTTCGTCACCGAAGTAAGTCAGCAAGGCTTGTCGTCTGCAAGTCGTAATTTCGCACAATCCCAACATGGCGTTAAGCCGATATTGTTCGGCCCGCCTATGGGAATCATTGCCTTCCGAGTTTGCCATCATTTGCCGCAGCTTGATGACATCCTGTAGTCCATAGATCATCCATGCCGTTGCTGGCTCGCCGTCGCGGCCGGCTCGGCCGGTTTCCTGATAATAAGACTCGATCGTTTTCGGCAAATCAAGATGGGCGACAAACCGAACGTCTGGTTTGTCGATTCCCATGCCGAACGCGATGGTAGCCACAATGATGACAGCTTCGTCTCTCAGAAACATTGCTTGATGGCGCGACCGCAGCTCCGTACTCAGACCCGCATGATAGGCATAGGCTTTGAAGCCCTGCTCACTGAGCCAGGCTGCGATGTCTTCAGTCTTTTTGCGGGACAGGCAGTAGATAATGCCAGAGTCACCCTGATGCTCGGCGTTCAGAAGCTTCAACAGCTGCTGCTTGGCGTTGTGTTTCACTCCGATTCGGTAGCGAATGTTCGGGCGATCAAAACCGGCAATAAATCTCTCTGCGTCGCCCAAGTGCAGACGCTCGACGATTTCTTTTTGGGTCCTTGAGTCGGCCGTGGCGGTTAAAGCTATACGCGGAACTTCGGGGAAAACCTCTTGCAGCAGGGTGAGTTGCAAATAATCGGCACGAAAATCATGCCCCCACTGGGAAACGCAGTGAGCTTCGTCGATGGCAAACAGCGCCAGCTCGATCTCTTTGAGCAATTGCATGGTGCGCGATTGGATCAGACGCTCAGGTGCGATATACAAAAGGTCGATAACCCCCGCCCTGAGCTGTTGCTCGATTGCTCTGACCTCATCCGCTTGTTGAGTCGAGTTGAGGAATGCGGCACTTACGCCCAACAGCCGCATCGCGTTGACCTGATCCTGCATGAGGGCAATCAAGGGTGATATGACAATGCCGCAGCCATCTCTGGCGATTGCGGGGATCTGATAGCACAGGGATTTTCCGCCGCCGGTTGGCATTAGCACTAGGGCATCCTTGCCTGAAACCAGGGTCTGGATGATCTTTTCCTGTGGTTGACGAAAGTGGCTGAAGCCGAAGACTTGCTGCAATATTTGAGTGGGAGCTGTCATTCAGGGCGAAGTATAGCGGCTATCGGATGTCCAGGACTAACTGCCGGTGTGGTATGACTCATAAAAACCGTCGGCGCGGTGAAATAAGATCTGGTTTCAGATTGATCCTTATCCGCTGACCTCAGCGTCTGGCGGGGCGGCTAGAACAACTGAAAAGGCTCAAACTCGCCATTAAGTAAATCCTTTGATCCCTTATACCCAAGCCAGCCGTTTATAACAGTTTGATAGACGCTACGAAAATCAGTCGTATACGCAAGGTTATCTTCCGCATTGAGCTGCGTGAGGCTTGGCAGCTCTCCATAGTGCCCACCTTTTACTTGTTTTCCGATAATAAACATATTGTTTGCAGCGCCATGGTCTGTTCCTAGATTGACGTTTTCAGGGACGCGTCGCCCAAACTCTGAAAAGATCATCAACGCGACATCATCCGCTCGACCTATTCGTTCAAGATCATGCATAAAGGCGGATACTGCGTCGGAGGTGTATGTAAGTAGGCGGCGATGAATATTATTCTGAAACACATGCGTGTCGAAGGCATTGTTTCGATAAGAGACGTAGTAAATCTTGGTGGGCATACCAGCATCTATTAGGGACACTACTTTCGGCAAATCCAGGCTGTTTACCCCGTAGTCAATCGGGGAGCTGTAATTTTCCCAGGCTTGTCTCACAAGACTCGATGCATCCTGAGCGCTGCGGGCGATATTCAGTAAAAAGGCTCTCGAGCGGTTGGAGTGACTGCCGCTCTCGGCAAGCCGGTTCAGCTCGTCGCGCTCCTCATAAAAAGCCTCACGCGTAAATCGATCAGGCTGGTCGAACACAACCGGTACATGAGCTGCGCTGCGAACGGCTAGAGATTGTCTCGCAGCAATGTTGACGAGATAGTTCGGGGGCGCATCAGGGGCTATTTCTTCTGCCAGTCGACCAACCCAGCCATATTCATCTCCGCTGTTCGGGGCGGCCGTGTGCCAATACGCCATCGAGGTAAAGTGCGAGTAGGAAGGGTTTTCGTAGCCACAACCGTGAAATATAGCCATGTTGCCGTCTTTGTAGAGACGCTCAAAACCTGCCATGCCGCCATTGAGCCCAAAGTGATCATCCAGTACCCTAAGTTCCTGCTTGGCAAGACCAATGTTGGGGCGATGGCGATAGTAGGCATCATCTCCATAGGGGACCACTGTATTCAATCCATCATTGCCCCCTGACAATTCAAGGATCACGAGAATCTTTTCATTGGCTTGCGATGCCGCGGCGGCGTGGGCGGCCTGCCCGATTAATGACGGCGCCATGATGGTTCCGCTCAGCCCTGCGAGACTGAGACCGGCCATTCCCTTTCGCAGTATTTCCCGCCGGCTTAGCTTTGAGGCGAACCGTTTGTACCCAGCTTCCTTCATATTCATCTCCTCGCTCTTACTATCCGAGCTGATACTCAGGTTGGCTCATTAGCAGATGTAGTAGCAAACGCAAAGCATCCTCCATGTAGGTCTGAGCTTCTGCGATATCCGATGTGCCGAGCTCTTCCTCAACAAAACTGGTTAACATGGTGCGGGTATCAGAGCTTGGCTCGACCCTCATGTATCGGTAGATAAAATAGTCCACGACTTCGCTGGCTGTGGTTAACTCTTGCCGAATGACGTCCTCAGCGAGNCTAAGCCTCGCCGTGTGGCGGAGGATTGGCTTGACNCGTTGAATAGCCATCTGCCAGCCCCTAAAACTGCCATAGCGAGTATTAAAATCTTCATCCCGATCCGCTAACTGGTTGGACTCAGCCATGACTGCTCCCTCTCCAATGTTCGAAGGTTGGGTAGCTGAAGTGATGTCCATGCCATCTCGAATCCGCCGCGCTACGCTCTGGATTTCGCGACTCCCGTTGCGTCGGTCAGGAGGAATAAAGTTGATGTCCGGAAAGAGAACATCGCGAGCAAAATTTCCGCGCTCCAGTAAAAGCCCTGGAGTGATCCAGCTCCGACCTCCAGCCCAACCCGCTACCGTTGGGGGTCTAAATAAGGTCTGGCCAAGCGAGCCTGTTGTTCGATTGAAATCTGGAACGCCCGGTATGCTTTNCAGCCCAAGCTTCTTATAGGTCGATATGGTCAATTCAACAGGGCTTTTGATGTGAGTGCCTACAGAAGCGTCACTGTAAAAATCNTGCGACAGAAAAATTGTTTCCAACAAGGTNGCAACCTCGTAGTCCGCTTCCCTCAACACNGAGCCCAANTCTGTTTGTAGATCTTCGCTCAGTTCAGTTCGGACGAAAAAACGGTAAATCTTGCCGGCGATGTATTCGGCCGTGGCCGGATGTTCCATAATTATCTCGATGATATCTTCGCCATCAAAGTTGCCGGAGCGGCCCAGGAATACTTTACGCCCACCGTCATGCTCATGCTCATTAAAGGTGAATTGCAGGTCTTCATAATTCCAACCGGTAAATGCTCGAGCGGCCTCACGAATATCTTGTTCATCGTAGTTGCCAACGCCCATCGTGAAAAGCTCCATNATTTCCCGGGCAAAATTTTCATTTGGAGCTCCTTTAACATTCACGCCGGCATCGAGGAACGCCAACATTGCGGGGTCTTTTGCCACGGCTAGCATGAGATTATGAAAACTACCGGTGCCGATTGCGTGGAAGATTTCAAGCTCTTGAAGCAGCTTGCGGTAATCCCGTACCTTTCCCTCACTGATCGCAAAGTGTCCGTGCCAGAACAAAGCCATTTTTTCCTGTAGCGGAGTTTCGGTTGAAAGCATTCGGTTGGCCCACCAGTAGGCGACCCTCTCTGTCTCAAGCCGACTCGCACGCAACCAATAAAAGAACTTGTTCACGACAGGCTGAAGCCGACGATTGCCTTCAGGTTTAACTTTCACTCCCAGGGCCTCTCCNGTCCGTTTCGCCAGTTCGGTNGTTGCCGGCCTGCTCGGCGGAAACGGTTCAAGGCCAGGGTCATGAATACCTGAATGTTCAAAGGGCAAGATGGACGCATTCTCAGCAGTGTCGAAATGTACTAACCGCTCAACAGCACCCCGAAGGCCCAGCTCGAACAACGCTTGAACTTGCTCAGGTGTCCCGCCAAAACCTGCTCGTTCTAGAAGATGAGCAGCATAGTGTTGATTCCAGCTGAACGCTGGCAAAGGCGCCAGATCGTCTTGCCAGTTACCAGGAGCTGTCTCGCATAAAGCTGACGCATTTGCCAAGGATATGNCGAATGCGATAAGCAGAACGTTGCCGTNATGACACNTTNTCTTTACTTGAGCAAACAACACGGTTTTCCTCGATAGTTACAACAACTTCCCAAACTAACCTAATTTACAGCGTTTTTAAACAGTCTAAGCCGAGCCTTGTGGATTGTTGAACCGTGGCCGGCTATCTGGGTAGGAGAATCCAATTAAAGCGAGACAACGTAACCAACATATGACAAAAATTTTGTGTCGCTACCTATAGTGTCTGCTTTTATTTTTAGCTTCTTCGGTGGTGCCCAGAGGCGCTTTAGGCCCCTTCGCCTTGCAGTGCTCTCAGCTTTGCTCTGTTTGTCAGCCGCCACTTGGACTGAAGCTGGCACCATCGTCGAGGTACAGACCTCATTCGGCAACTTTTATCTGGAAATAGATGAGGAGTCTGCGCCTGTAACCGGCGGCAATTTTCTTAACTACGTCAGGAGCGGGCGATACAACAATACTTTCATTCACGGTGCCATCGGTGGGTCTCTGATACGCGGTGGTGGATATACCTACACCAATTGTGCTGANGGTCCAGAGAGAATCGAGCTGGATAGTCCAATCCCGCTTGAGGAAACAGGGCTTTCCAATTTAGACGGCACGATCGTTGCGCATAGGCCTTCGAATGACGTCAACGGCGCGACTAGCGAGTGGTTTATTAACCTTGGCGCCGATATCGATTTGGATACTCGGGACGGCGGTTATGCGGTTTTTGGGATGGTATTGGGCGATGGGTTGGATGTAGTTCGCAATATCTCTCTCGCCAACCTCGTTCGCTTGGGATTCTTTCTTGAAACCCCCACGTCGAACTACCTTGAGTCTGCAGTAAACTGCCAGCAGTTTTCACGCGACAATCTAATCATGGTTCTCATGGAAGTAGTAAATGAGGACTCCCTTGCCGCAACGGCAAGCTTTGACTCGGCTACCGCGCTGCTTGAGGTCAATGTCGACCTTGGCAGAGATGGGTTTATCCGCGTGCCNTTCTCCGTTGCGGTNTCGGACNAACAAACCATNATTAGTGCGCGNCTTGAATCCGCTGTTGACTTACAACAGCCAGTGCCAAACATGGCACACTACGACGCTGGCAGTGGTCTTCTGAGAATAAACTCAATTGCGATAGACGGCGAAGTGCTCTACCGCGACGTCGTCTTCGAACTCAGCGANGTAATGTCCACGACCTTTGTGCTGCGCTCCTCCGAGCAGCAAGGCGCGATGTAACTAACTATTTCATCTCTGGTCTTATGACCTGAGCCTGATTAAGCTGGTCCTCCCTGATGCTGCCGCGTCGACCGTCGGTTGCATTGCTTCTTTGAGGAGATGTGATATGAATAGTGCGCGAATCTTNAAGTGGAGTAGCCTGAGCCTGTGTGCGCTGATGTCCGTTTACGTGGGTTCCGTGGTCTGGTTTGAAGCACAANTGGGAATCAATCAGCCGCAAGGCGCAACCTCAATCGTCATTGCGACCTTCAACGAAGANAACGAGCGGCATGAGCGGGTGGTGCGACTGGAGAAAATTCAGGATAAATACTATGTCGCCGCTAACCATTGGCCCAGAGCTTGGTATCGCCGGGCTTTGGCAAACCCAAAGATTGAGGTCAAAATGCCGGGTCAGGATAGCTTCGTCCCTTTCAAAGCTGTAAATGTCGTGGGCGACGAAGACACCTTTGTGCGCGAGATTTATCGCGTCGGCTTCAGTTTTCGTTTTCGGACCGGCTTTCCGCCGAGGTATTTCCTGAGGCTGGAACCGACGCTGAGCTAATTGTGTGGTTTACTTTCAGTAAGAAGGGGCGTTGAGATGTCCAAGCCTAACTTTTTCGAAGACATCGAAGTGGGTTCAGTCGAGGAGTTCGGTAGCTATGAAGTCAGCGCACAAGAGATCATTGAGTTCGCGACCCAATACGATCCGCAGCCTTTCCATCTGTCGGAAGAGGGAGGTAAAAAAACTCATTTCGGTGGGTTGGTTGCTTCNGGTTGGCACACCGGCAGCATCGCAATGCGGCTGATATGCGATAATATGCCCGAACGTTCGTTTTCACTGGGTTCGCCGGGCGTCGATGAGCTGCGTTGGATCAAGCCGGTTTTTCCCGGTGATGTGTTGCGTGTTCGCAGTGAAATTATCGACAAAAGAGAGTCTCGATCAAGACCTGAGATGGGGTCAGTCTACATTCACAATGAGGTGATCAATCAAAACGATGTGGTGGTAATGAGTTATAAACCAATAGTGCTTTACAAACGTCGAACCTGAGTCGCTAACGAGTGGAGTGGATGTAGCCAAGGACCCGGGGCTTGGCAAGAATGCAAGGCTAAAGAATCTTCTGAGGGCAGAAAGATTTCACCCGAATTGCTATACTGATTTTGTTAACACGCTATTTTAGAGAGAGCGGTTTTCGGCGCCAGGATTTAGTTGGCTCAGTTCCGATAAATCGACGCCAAACCTCGCATCGAGTGCGGTAATGAAAACAAGAAGTTGGTCAGTTCAGGCTTTGGTAGTTTGCACAATCACGTTGGCCAGTCCCTTGATAGCCAACGGACTGCGAGCACAGGGTACGCCACTACCTGTTGAACTCCTGCCCCTGGGTAAGGACCTAGGATTAAGATCAGGACAAACGGTGACACCTGCCTATGAAGGTTGGTACGAAAATCAGGACGGCAGCTTAGCCCTATCCTTCGGTTACTACAACCGAAATACTGAAGAAGTGGTTAATATCCCTATTGGGCCATCAAATCGCATAGTTGGTGCGCCCGACTCAAACCTTGATCAGGGGCAGCCAACTCGCTTTGAGGTTGAACGGCACTGGGGTGTGTTCACCATAGTCGTTCCCGCCGATTTTAAGGGTGAGGTCGCCTGGCACCTTGAAAATCAGGATAAAGTGTTCCGTGTGCCCGCCAATCTTGATACAGATTACATTATCGATGCTATAGTCGGTGACGCNAATGGTAATTTGCCTCCCGAGATTCGTTTCGAAGAGAATGGCCCCATTGGTAAAGGTCCTGGTGGCATTACGGCTGGTCCGATGACTGCCCGCGTGGGAAAGCCTTTGAGTATCGAGGCATGGGCCCGCGATGACGGAAAAGTCAGCGGGATAGCCGCGATGTTTNTGGCCCAGAGCGGTGCGACTCCCCCTGTCGACTTAACCTGGTTCATACATCAGGGGCCCGGTGCCGTGTCGATTAATCAACGAACGGCGAAAATACCTGCAGCTGGTGGGAAGGTAAAGACAGATTTTACGTTCAGTGAACCAGGGGATTATCTGCTCAGAGCCCGATTGACTGACCTTGGAGGCCCAGAGATGGCAGGGCACTCGCAGTGTTGCTGGACTAACAGCTTCTTGCAAATAACGGTGACGGAGTAATGAATCGATCGGAGATACAGCGTACATTAGGGACTAAAAGTAAGACGGCCCGTTCGCTTGGAGAATAACGATGAAAGTCATAAAGCTTTGGAGTGTGGTTTTCGCATCAGCGGTGGCATCTAACTCGGTACTGGGGGAGTCTGAGATTGATCGGGAGGTAACATGGTCCGGCGATATTGCTGCAATCTTTCAGCAAAACTGTCAGGAGTGCCACCGGCCCAATTCGATTGCGCCGATGCCTCTTCTGACCTATGAAGAGGCTAAACCGTTCGCGCCGGTCATTCGCTATCGTGTTGAAAATCGCGTGATGCCCCCTTGGCACGTCAATCCACAGGTCGGTATTCAGGACTTCACCAACGACCGGGGTCTCACTGATGCAGAGCGAGCAGCGATTCTTGCCTGGGTTGACCAGGGTGCGCCCGAGGGTGATCCTACACAGGCACCAGCGGCACTGGANTTCAATGATGCTCTAGTTTGGCGTTTAGAGGATCAGATGGGTGCTCCTCCGGATTTAGTAGTCGCGTCGGAGCCCTACGACTTGGCTCCTGTCACCCAAGATAAATGGTTTCGCCCGATGACCCCGACTGGCCTCACCGAGGAGCGCTGGGTAAGAGCCATTGAAATTCGCCCTAAAAACNACGCCAGTNGAAGAGTGGTGCACCACTCGCTGGCATTTCTGCTGCAGCAAGAGGATGGTAAAAGGGGCCTTCCTGAAGATGTCGATGTGCCCTTTGGCCCGAGTCTCTTTATGGAGTGGGCGGTCGGCAAGGCCGGCCAGATTTTTCGTCCTGATACCGGCAAATTGATGATGCCGGGATCACAGATCATGTGGGAAATGCATCTGCACGCGAATGGAGAAAGAGTGCCGGACGCGCAGGTTGAACTGGGCGTCTGGTTTCATGATGAGCCGCCCGAGCACCGCACTATCTTGAGTATGTTCGACGCGCAGGGGCCGCATAGTCTCGACATACCACCGAATGAAATCGCCGTAACTCAGGGAACCTTCGTTTTATCCGCGCCTGCACGTATTGAAAACTTCCAGCCGCATATGCACATGAGAGGCAAAGCGATGTCCATGGAGGCTATTTATCCGAACGGTGAGCGCGAGATGCTTTCTTTCGTAGACAATTTCCAATGGAACTGGCAGATCAACTATGTCTATGACGAGAAAGCAGCGCCAATTGTGCCCAAGGGCACGATGATTAAGACAACAGCCTGGCATGACAATACGGCGCAAAATCCTTTCAATCCGGATCCAAATCAGTGGGTAGGCTGGGGTGATCGCACCGTTGATGAGATGGCTCACAACTGGGTTGATGTAACTTATCTCGGTCAAGAAGAATATGAACGGCTTATCGCCGAGCGGCGCGCCGGACAGTGATGGCCGCGGCTGATGAATTGTTTGCAACCAATGTCAGGTTGTAAGCTGACCGACCTAGCGCAAATCAACTTTCGAGCGGTTCAGCCATGATAACGCTATCCGTCCTTGATCTGGCGCCGGTAACTGAGGGAAGCACGCCCGCAGATGCGCTTAAAAACACCCTGAAGCTGGCGCAGGAAGCGGAGAGTTTTGGCTATCACCGATATTGGGTTGCCGAACACCACAATATGCAAGGCATAGCCAGCGCGGCGACTGCGGTGGTGATTGGTCACATCGCGAATGGTACATCGGTGATTCGGGTCGGTTCTGGCGGAATCATGCTTCCAAATCATGCTCCGCTTGTCATTGCCGAGCAATTTGGCACTTTAGCTTCTCTTTATCCCGGACGCATCGATTTGGGGCTGGGTCGGGCACCGGGAACAGATCAGTTGACTGCCCATGCCCTTCGCAGAAATCTTGCTGGCAGTNCCGATAATTTCCCCAACGATGTGGTGGAGNTGCAGCACTATCTNANGGAAGCCAGTGAGGGGCAGAAGTTGGTCGCCACGCCCGGTGCAGGTACTAATGTGCCANTGTGGATTCTCGGCTCAAGCCTTTTTGGCGCNCAGCTCGCGGCTGNGCTTGGTCTGCCCTATGCGTTNGCGTCTCACTTTGCGCCTCACGATATGATGCAGGCGATAGCCATTTATCGCGAGCGGTTCAAGCCTTCCGAACAGTTGAAAAAGTCATACGTGATGCTTGGCTACAATGTCTTTGTCGCTGACTCAGACGAAGAAGCGGTGTATCTGCGATCTTCCGCTCTGCAGTCTATGCTGTCGCTGCGACGGGGAAAACCTATAAAGTTGCCGCCACCGGTGGAGGGGTTTGAGGCGTCTTTGATCGCTCCGGAAGCCGCTATGCTTGAGATGATTGATCAGTGTTCAGCGGTCGGCTCAGTAGAGAGTGCAGCTAGCCAGATGGGCAAATTCTTAACACTCACAGGCGCTGACGAATTGATGTGCGTCAGTTCGATTTATGACCATGACAAGCGTGTGCGCTCTTTCTGCTTGGCGTTGGAGGCTCGGGATTTGCTCAGTCAAAAAGCTGCTTAGTCGGCGAGTTTCTTCTCGCTTTCACTAACGAGTGTGCGAATGTTGTCATAAAGTTTGGGGTAAGCAAAAAACTGACATCGACTAATCGGCATTTGTCGCTGAGCCAAAAACAGAAAAACAAGAATTGGAGGAACAAAATATGTCTGACAATGTATTCTCAATCGGGCCGGAGGCCCAAATGATTTCCCGTAGAGCAGCAATCAAGAAGTCTCTGAGTGCAGGATTCACGGCAGGCGCTATTGCGTCCGCCCCCGGATGGGTACTGCCAGCGCTGGCTCAAGGTGAGGAGTTGGTGCCATTTAGTGACATGCCGGAAGGGTACTCTCGACCACCGGCTCGACCGGGTGGTACTCACTTTCTTGACACTCGTCAGATTTCGTCAAACAACTTCTACACTGATAATCAGGATTTTTATGTTGTTCAGCACTACGGTCAACCTGAGCTTGATTTGTCCAGCTACCGCTTGCAGAT
The DNA here is from genome assembly GCA_002719575.1 of Gammaproteobacteria bacterium. Classification (GTDB taxonomy): domain Bacteria; phylum Pseudomonadota; class Gammaproteobacteria; order Pseudomonadales; family Pseudohongiellaceae; genus UBA9145. Next base: position 82,000 of record PBHS01000021.1, read on the forward strand.
CACTGGTTTGGTGGACAACACCATTGAATACTCCCTTGCTGACCTGCAAGCCATGCCCCAGTTTGATCTTGATGCTGGCTTCGAGTGCGGTGGTAATCGGCCGCTCGGTATTTTTCAGGGGCTGATTGGAAACGCGAATTGGCAAGGCGTTCGGCTCAGGGACATCCTTGATGCGGCTGGTGTTCAGCCAGAGGGCAAGGAAATCGTTTTTTTCGGTGGCGACACCGGCGTCGAAGAGATCAGGGAGACAGAGGTTGAGCAAGCATTCGCTAGGAGCCTGCCCGTGGCTGATGCGATGCGCGACGTGAATATGCTGGCGTTGCAAATGAATGGTGAGCCACTACCACAAGGTCACGGTCGTCCTGTCAGGCTGCTGGTCCCCGGCTTTTATGGTGTGGCTAACGTAAAGTGGCTTACCCAGATCCATGTGCAGGATCGGCGATATATGGGGAGGTTCATGGGTCGAGATTATGTCACTCTGAAAAAAGAGCGCGTGGGAAATCAGGAGCGATGGGTTGAAAACTCAGTGACTCGCATCAACCTCAAATCGGCCATCGTGCGCGTTAGTCGCATGGAAGACGAATTTACGATTTCCGGTTTTGTTCTGAACGACGGTACGCCCCTTCAGAGCGTCGAAATCAAGATTGATGATGGGCCCTGGGAGCGTGCCGAGATAGATCCGCGTTCCAGTCAGTACTCTTGGAAGCTATTCTCCATGGCGTGGAGTAATCCGGCCGCTGGCGAGCACACAATAGTCTCGCGCGTGACAGACGCAGACGGTCACGTGCAGCCCACTCAAAGTGAACTGCCCGAAAAAGTCAGCCGATGGGAAAACTTTGGCCAAATGCCGCGAACGCTTGTGGTTGGATGAGCTCAAACATCTCAATTTAAAGGGAACTTTGAGTCTGCCTCTCGACCCTCAGTTTCTGACTACCCGAAGACTGTCTGCGTGCTCATAGAGCATCGCCCGATACTTCGATCGAGAGGCTCAAGCAACTTTAGGAGAGACACATGTTCAGCCATGTAATATTGGGAGCTAATGATCTGGAAGCTTCCCGCAAGTTTTATGACGCGGTTCTGGCCACTTTGGGTATTCGCGAACCCGCCCATGACCCCAAGGGTCGCTATTTCTATCGCACTAAGACCGGTTTATTCGGCATTACTAATCCTATTAATGGTGAGCCGGCGACGCACGGCAACGGGTTTACACTCGGCTTCGCCGCGGAAAGCCCAGAAGCGGTGGACGCCTGGCATAAGGCCGGTGTCGAAGCTGGCGGCACAGATTGCGAGGATCCCCCCGGGATTCGAGAGGGTGCGGGGGTAAAAATGTATATTGCCTACTTGAGAGATCCGGCGGGCAATAAAATTTGTGCGTTACATCGAATGTAGAACGTAGTTAAAGGCAGCGGCGGTACAGAGCGAAAAGTCTTTCCCAGTGCCGCTCTGCCGAGACTTTGTCATAAATTCCCTTTCTTTTTGGAAATACGAATCCGTGTTGGGTACCGAGATACCACTCGACTCGAGCATTAATTCCAATCTCATCGAGATGTGACTTTAACGATTCGATCATTTCTGTTGGTGCATAGCTGTCGGTTTCGGCACAGCCAAAATATATTTCTCCAGCAATCTTGCTCGCGCCAAGATGCGGTGAGTCTGGAGCATCTGTGATGAGTTTCACACCATGAATTGATGCGCTCGCAGCTATGCGGTCAGGAAATTGCGCTGCCGCAGCAAAAGCGAAAGGGCCACTCATACAGTAGCCCAAACAACCGAGCTTGCCTGTTTTCGCGGCGTGGTCCTGATCCGCGTAGTCAATGAGATTTGCAATATCCGCGCAGACCATGTCATTACTAAGTGAGTCCATATGGTCATGCATTTCATCTCGGGTTGATTGGGCAACGCGATAGACAGAAACTCGTCGGTAGTAGAGATTGGGCAGCATTTCGTAGTAGCCGNCGGTGCCAAGGCGACNAGCCANATCGTGAAANTTCGACGCGTTTACCTGGTGCATCCATCAAGAACAGTATGACGGGATGTGGGCCTTCCTCCTCTGGGTAGGTGATGAAGGTATTNATGTCGCCNTCGGCGGTCGATATGTCAATTTCTTTCTCGATCAAGGGTCACTTCCAAGCTTTCATGCGGNAATGATTTNCAGAGCGGAGNGAGTCCGTCGANTGGGCGCTCTCNATCCTCCTTCNGTCCTGATCGCAGGNCGTTACCGTTTCTGACGAGGTCGTAAAGAACTCGCATCCGTCTTTTAAGATGATGTCCTGGCGAATGGCCCGAGTGCTGCGCTGCTTTCGCCGATACCCCATAGGCCACGATAAGCGTTCCGGGCAAAGTCGTTTCGCCGAAGGTGCCGCGACGCAACAGGCTATTTCGCTTGCCGCCACCAACCATAAAGGTGGTCTTGCTGCTTTACTCATTCAAATTGTGCCGCATNTATAGGTAAAAGGGCAGTCGGTGGTATCTGTGTAACGAAAGAATCTGGGGCTCTCTTGGGGGCTCCGAATGCTTCTGTGTCGTTTTACAAAGGGCGTCCCATTGTGAAGCTTGAGTTAGCGTCTACACGTGCGTAAGCACTGTTTCCGAGGCGACCGATCGGTATAATCTTGGCGACGTCGACAAGGCCGGTCTTGGTGATCATGGTCTCGTCGATGTGAATTCCAATCACTTCTCCAAAGATCACCTTGTAGTCATCCCCGTGACCCCAGCCTCGGATAGTCGTTGTCTTGAGATACTTGCATTCCAGCTGAGCAGGAGCTTCGGCAATCCTCGGTGCTTGAAGCAGATTGGAGCTGATCGGTGTCAGGCCGGCCAGAGCGATCTCGTCTGTCTCTGGAGACACCGCCGCGGAAGATAGGTTCATCTTCTTTCTGAGTTCCCAAGTTACCAGATTG
>PBHS01000022.1 GCA_002719575.1 Gammaproteobacteria bacterium
ATGGTGGTCCGGGGGGTCAAACCCGCGCCAACTACAGCGGTCTTATCCAATATCTCGTGAATCNCGGCTACGTNGTTTACGGAATAAACAACCGAGGCAGCTCTGGCTATGGCAAGACTTTTNNCGCGATGGATAACAAGCGCCATGGTGAAGCGGACCTAGGCGATGTGGTTGCCAGCAAGCAAATGTTGATTGACACCGGTCTCGTCGATTCAAATAAGGTTGGCATTATCGGAGGAAGTTATGGTGGTTACATGGTTGTGGCTGCGCTGGCTTTCGAGCCGGACGTGTTCAACGTCGGTGTCGATATCTTCGGCGTGACAAACTGGCTGCGCACCCTTGAGAGTATTCCGCCCTGGTGGGCAGCGCAAAAAGATGCGCTCTACGACGAAATGGGTGATCCCGCAAATGAAAGAGAGCGACTGGAGCGTATATCCCCTCTATTTCATGCCGAGAATATTGTGAGGCCCATGATTGTTCTTCAGGGAGCCAACGATCCCCGTGTGCTTCAGGTTGAATCAGATGAAATGGTCGCCGCCGTGCGGCGCAACGATGTTCATGTGGACTACATTGTGTTCCCTGATGAAGGCCATGGCTTTCGCAATCGCAAAAACGAAATTAACGGATACCGTTCTATACGGAAGTTCCTTGATCAGTATTTATAGGGCTGGCTACTTCAAACTTGGCATGCTACTCATTTTGACTTTACTGNTCAAAACGGCCCAACCTCTCCATAAGTCAGTGAGCATTATGNCTATTCCATGGCAGNAGATCTGGGGGTACATGCCCTTGATGCAGCGATGAGGCGGAATTCCACCGCCAGCAGTTTGATCGACGNGANATGGGCTTGAGATAGCCGACCAACCTAGCTAGACCCGAGACTGAACAATAGCGCCCCGAAAATTTAGTCTGGATTAAACNTCCACTGTTAGTACACTCGCGTCAGTTTCAAGACCTTATGGTCGAGCCCCTGACATTCTTCTCAGTCTAGGTCTGGGGTAAAAATCTCACGGTATTTCCAAATGCCACCCGCAAAGAACGGAATTTTGAGCCAAACCCACCTTCGGGATGCTTCTGATTAAAACGCANAGCGTTACTCTCTGCTTGTTAAATCTGCATTTCGAGTAGTGGTTAAGCTGNCGATTTATTTGCTGCTTTTTTGGAATCTAGCGTTTCACACTACCAAAGTCTTTTATAAGTGTTGTTATACTAATCGTATCAAATAAATCCAGATCCTTGACCGCATCAAAGAGCGTTTGCGCAAATGAAAAAAATTCTCGTTATTAGCCCCTCATGGATAGGCGATGCTGTCATGGCTCAAAGCCTATACAAGATGATTAAAAAGGATTCTCCGGAAACCATTTTAGAAATTCTTGCTCCGGGTTGGACGCTGGCGATCCACAAGCGAATGCTTGAGGTTGATGCAAGCATTCTCTCGCCTTTCAACCACGGAGAGCTTAGTTTAAAAAAGCGATTTTTATTTTCAAAGGCGATTAAGGAAAAAGAATATGATCAAGCTATTATTCTAACCAATTCATTTAAATCCGCTCTAATTCCTTTCTTCGCTAAAGTCCCCGTGCGCACTGGTTNGCTTGGTGAGCAACGATACGGGGTTATTAATGATATTCGAGACGATTCAGAGAGAAATGATCTACGGATGATTGACCGATTCGCTGCGCTGAATCCAGCCGACAACCCATTTCTAAAAGAATCTATTCCTTACCCCCAGCTTTCTTTTGACCAATTTAACGTTGATCTTCTCACTAATAGATTTGGCATAAGCTTGGCCAAGCGCACAATCGCGCTCTGCCCAGGAGCAGAATTCGGAGTCAGCAAGCGGTGGCCTACATACTATTTTTCTGTTGTCGCCAGTNACTTCTTAAGAATCGGCTGGAATGCAATAATTCTCGGATCGGAAAGGGATTCATCAATTGCGGCAGAAATCGTGGAAGGTGTGTTGGAAGANAAAACGAGTCTCTTTGATTTGACCGGAAAGACGTCCATAGAGGATGCTCTCGATTTATTATCAATATCAAAGTTGGTCTTGACCAATGATTCAGGGCTCATGCATTTGGCTGCTGGTGTCGGTACTCCGCTAGTCGCTCTTTACGGCCCCACTAGCCCCAAACTTACTCCTCCTCTCATTTCCAAGTCTAGAATTCTGAGTGAAAACACCAAATCTTCAAAGGCAAGAACTGGAGATAGAATGGATGGCTATCATTCTTCCCTCGTAGCAATTCGTCCGGACAGAGCAATTGCTGCATTAAATGATCTCCTTTAGTTTCTACGTAGCAAAATAATCCGGTGATGCTGTTTTAAATGGTGCTAAAGCTTTCCCACGAACAGCACCAAATAATCTTTTTACTCCATCGAAAGTGAGTGGATTAATAAATTGGTTAAGTAGGTGCGCACTTTGGTGAGCAAGGGAAACGGCGAAAATAAGGTTATTTTATGAAGGCCACCGATTGCTGCTTTAGCTTTTGTAGTGCAAACTGCGTAGNATTTTTCCTGATTAAATAAGGAATTGTGACAAAGCCTCGTCATCTGTTATGTCTATATAACTAAAGCCATCTTCGTCTAACCGGCTAAAAAGAAGACCTATCTGATCTGGCGAAGTCGTCTCTATTCCGATTAGTACAGATCCAAAATTACGTGCAGACTTCTTTAAATATTCAAATCGTGTAATGTCTTCGTTAGGCCCGAGCGTTTTGAGGAAATCTTTAAGCGCCCCAGGTCTTTGAGGAAGTCTAAGAATCAAGTATTTTTTCAACCCAGAGTAACGCTGGGCGCGTTCCTTAATTTCAGGGAGCCGTTCAAAGTCAAAATTCCCGCCTGTGGTTACGCACACAACTCTCTGACCTTTTATCGAGCTAGATATATCTTTTAAAGCATCAATCGACATCGCGCCCGCAGGCTCAAGAACGATGCCTTCGACGTTGAGCATTTCTAGCATGGTTGTGCAAATCCTATCTTCCGGCACTGTTAAAATCTTATCGGGTTCAATATTCTTCAGCTCCTCGAAGTTCAGCTCTCCGACCCTTGCCACTGCNGCGCCATCGGTAAAATTATTTATACTNGCNAGTTTGACNGGCTCTCCANCGGCGGCTGCCGCGGTCAAACTAGCTGCTCCGGCGGGCTCAACTAAGATAAAGCTTAATTCTTCGCCAAAGTAAGAAACTATTCCTGAGGCTAGCCCGCCACCACCTACAGGCAAAACAATGACATCTGGCGTATCTGTCATTTGTTCTTCAATTTCAGCCGCAACGGTTGACTGACCTTCAATGACATCAGGATCGTTAAAAGGAGAAATCAGGTATGCGCCATTCTCTTTGCTGAAGGCTTCGGCTGCGCAAAGACATTCGTCAAAGTAGTCGCCGACAAGCTCAATACATACATTGTCTCCGCCAAATATTTTCGTTTTCGATATTTTCTGCTGGGGAGTCGTGACAGGCATAAAGATCGTGGACGCTAGATCAAGATGTTTACTCGTGAAGGCAACTCCTTGAGCGTGATTTCCTGCGCTTGCGCAAACAAAGGCCTTCTTTTTAATTTGCTTGCGCATCGCATTAAACGCGCCCCTAAGCTTGTACGACCTAACTGGACTCAGATCCTCTCTCTTTAGCCAAATATCTGCATTGTATTTATCAGATAGGTAATCGCTTCTCTGTAGCGGTGTCGGAGGGAATATCTCCCNCATTNTCACCAAGGTTGACCGTGCGTTTTCACGGAATTTTTCCCNGATCATATTTNTTCCTNTATGGAGAGCTTNATTACCGCTTTGCTTNTTNCNTGCACANAACTGACAACAGCTTTGACNACTCNTAACAGTGGNAAGCCTNGGNANGCTTTTTCNAAGATTACTNNTAGAGNTGTCACAAAANANATGTNGGGGTCANGAGANNACTTGGTCTTATCCCGCATNAATATTAAGCCGCCGAATGTTACTAGTGGAAGTANCATAATGACCAGNAAGCTGTCTCGATCTGGTTGAGTGTTNAACTCCAGNAANAGACCTGCAATGCTGAACGCCACNGCCATNGCTCCTATGGCATATCTCGCTCCCATTCTTCGGTTCCAACCCGCATTAGGGTTTTCTAAAGACTAGAAAGAATCTGTCGGTCATGTTCGGAATTTGGCCGACTTCTTTATCCAACTGATCGCTCGGCTCAAAAAACATCTTTGACGCTCTATCAAGTACAAATCCGGCGTTTTGTACTTGATAAATTACATCTACGGGATCTTCACGACGGAAGTTTGTTCGATCTTCCTGCTCCATGTGACGGCGAGTATGGTCGATGATTACGTATTCGCCATTAGGCTTGAGCACATCAAACACTGCTTTATTAATTCGCTCGTTATCATGCTGGCTGTAGTTGTGATACTCCCTAATGTAAAGGAATTTGTCGGCAGTCCCCGCCGTTATTCCAAAATCGATGTCCCCGATATCATAGAGAAGCTTTTCACGGTTGTAGTTATTGTCAATCACAACTTGATGGGTCATCGAAAATTCTGGTCTGTTTTTCCATTCTCCCCAAGCGTCGAAGGTGGACTCGGCGTCAATGACCATGAGATGGCCCTTGTCGTTAATGAGCGGGCCAAGCAATTTGGTATAGTAGGCTTGCCTTGCGGGTAAAAACTCAATGACAGTCATGTTATCTTGAATTCCCATAAAATCTACGGCAGCGATCGGGTCTCTGTCACTATCTCGATTGATCTCTTCTTGAGAGCGATACTCACTATTCATCAGTTCGCTAATTTTTTTCTGCACTTCGCTTAGATCCTGAGAGTTTGCAGCGCTTGAAGATAAAAAATACATAGAGATGATTGCCAGCATACTTTTTGAAGCAAGATTAATTTTGAGCATGTCTTTTCCTTTTTAGGATACTCTCTATTAGAAAAATAGAGTGCTTTAGTCAATGTCGAAAGGGTTTCCGCGTTGTAAAAGTGACTAGTGCCATTTGTGTCGTTGCATTCACTCGGCCACATTCGCGATATTAGCAGAACCAACCTTAATTGTATCATTCTGTTTGAGACGTTTCTTGTCGCAATCACCGGAGACCATTTAAAGAACGGGGTTTGAAGGCTTGGAAAGAGCTTGACCAGATGCTTTCGCGTTTGGAGCAAACGCACAGAAAGCCCGTTTTGCCGCGCGACCTCAATTTTACGCGCGCCTCTTCGCAATGCTTATTCGTGATTAAATGCCGCGCCAAATTGCCCGAATCGAAGTGTAAAAGACAAAATTCATCCTTCATTGCTGTGCAAATCAAGCTTTCATTTGCCGATACGAAGATTCGTGCGCAGTTCACGGGCGGGCAAAATCATACAGAAAAATGCTACTAGAGCTAGTAACGCGGCTATTAGTTCTGCGAACAACAATTCCGTCATTAGCGCGCTTGCATGCGTCTCTCCAAACATCCCATAACCTCGCGCCGCAGCAAGAGCTAAATTGCTAATTAGGGCAAATAATACGCCAGCCAGCCGAAGCTCACGATAGAGAGCCGCTAAACTTGAGAACAATGCTATTGCAGTCAGCAAACCGACATACATTGCTCTTAACTCAATTAACCCTAATTGCTCTCGTGGGAGAATCTGCAAATCAGAATAAACTGTCCTCTCGTCAACAAGCAATGCAATGATTAGAATCCAATAGATCATTGAATATGCCGATAAAAAAACGCTAGGGTAAAATTTTTGGAATTTATTGATAGTTTTCTCAACAAGTACTTGTCAAAAGCAAAGAGTACCACCCTTTTTTAATGCACTGAATCGTTTATTGTTTTCCATCTAGTAGATGTCNTAAGAAAGACATAGCAGTAATTCTAATNAACGATTACTAGCTGGTTAATNCTNCAANACTTTTATTACTGTCCAAACGTTAATCGGAAGGCTTTTAAGGAAAACGAAAATTCTCATTAGNTCTNGGATTGAATTCTTAAGATAATGAGAANGTTGTNAACTGAGGAAATNGNCATTCTCTTTTNTTTCTCGANCCGAAGGATTAGTTTTGGCNAAGGTAAATATTCCTTTTGCATCTTAAAAGGATGCNANTAGTCCAAATTTGGTCCAGATGAGCCCGCNCNTTAATNANCGATACGCCGTTTGACAGAATATGCCCACATTTGCATTNCTCTTGTTTCGTGTGATTCCATATTTCGGACATAGGCGTTACTCTCTTAAGAAGTTATTAANGTTCTATAGTGAATTTNGGAGAGAATTCATTGCTTGTTAGCATCANAAAGNCAAAGATTGTTNCCAATAGCTTGGCCTACCTCGCTATTCTGATCTTAGGCATCGGGGNCCACGTCCAAGCGCAACCATTGAATGACTCTNAGCAGAGCAGCGCNGTTGCAATAAGNCGAGAAATACATTTGTATGATCAAACCTCTCAGAAGGTAGGCACCACCGTAAGTGTTGAAACCAGACTNGGAANCAAAAGACCAACTCCACGAGTTGGGGAAGTGTTTGANCCGACAAAGGCTCAAATCCTGATTCAAAGTAATCTNATCAAGACANAGGGACTGTCNTTAGCTGCCACTGTCCTAACCCAAGCGGCTGGGACTGCAGCAAGCGTGGCTACTGGCGGGATTGGAGGNCCTTTGGTAAGTGCTGCCGTTAAAGCAACTACTCGCGCGACCCTTAAAGATGAAAACGCGATAACTTATATTCCGACTGACCCTTNCATCTTGAANGAAGTGATCCGTTTTTCTGAGTGTTTCGCGGTAGAGAATAGCCGAAGTATTTCTTCGGTCCATCTTATACCGAGTGCGTTGAAATACTCTGCGCCTAAAGAATGGAGTGATAGCCGTGACCTCTTGCGACATTGGGAGGCTCATCTCGAGCTGAATAGCTCTTGGACNATAGCGGACGACACAGAGGAAATAATCTGGTTTTTTAATACTTTAGAAGTCCCAGAGGGATTTTCTTTTAAAGCTCTTGAAGATATCCGATTGCTGTCCGCCAGCGGATTTCNGCTCATACTAAAATTATCAACGATGGAAATNGAACTTCTTGAGATGGAGCCACTTCGAAAAGCNGCATACACGAAGAGCAAATTCNGTGATTTTCTGAGTCGGTTTTTCAGAAGCCACACTCCTCAGATGCCACACCCCGAGTGCGGTANACGGAGTCTGGTTTTACGCAAGCTTGACGCTGAAATTAATCAGAATTCGACNTTANCTGACTTAGAACAATTNTTCAGAGATTTAGGGGTGAANTACGAAAGAGACCGCTCTAANCGGAGATTAATTGGGATAATGAGACCCAGTGCAGATGAGGGCCATCGCATCGATTTTCCAGTAAAAATTGAGCTCTCATACACACGGCGGCCTCGGCGGTTCGAGAGAGCGTTGGTATCAAATTTTAGAGACTAGAAATGACGAGCCCACTGAAAGTCGCTTGGCAAGCCGTTTTTAATCAGCCCTTCGATGCTCAATCGCTTTTTCGTCGATTTCACTTTGCAAGGGTGGTTCAGGTGTATTAACAACACAGGTAAGACTCGGGTGTCCTTCCGATGTTTGCAGGATAGGCGCTGTTTCAAAAGCACTGCAGTGCAAACGCTAGTAAGAATAGATTGATACGCCTTCCGCTATAAGCTTGTAAGCAGAGTCTGCGATATCGGTATTGATAACCTCGCGAGTCAACAAACCATGAACTACATGAGCATCGTAAAAATTNCCAAGTGTGTAACCGCGCTCATAGCTTACATGGATAATCTGGTTTGGGGGTGGTGGCGGAAGATGAATGCATGCCCCAAAGAAGGGCACTAGGAAAAATTCGGTGATCTTGCGTTCTTCATTGTAAGCCGTGGGCACAATAAAACCGGGGATCATTATTCTTTTGTTAACTAGTTTAGGATTGACGCTATAAGAGTTCAGAGCTTTGCTGAAGGCTGATGCTTCCGGATTGTTATCGAGTTGTTCCTGCCAGCCGTATAGATCATGAGTCATCTCCGGGGGGTTCAGTATGGCCTCGAGGTCTGATTGGTTTAGCAGATCGGTCCATTCAACTGATAGCACCGAATCCTGACAGTAGGCTCCATGTGAAAGCACAATTAGAGAAATCAGGATCGATGTCAGCTGTCTGCGAATCATTGGGGTCTGGCCTAATTACAGCATAACTTTTGGCGATTTATGTTATGTCTATTGTACACTAGAATTATGCCGATCATTAGTACAGAGAACATACGCTACACTTGGCCAAAGTCAGAAACTCCGGCACTGGACATTTCAGCATTTCGGATAGAGCGGGGGCAAGCGGTATTTTTGCGCGGAGCTTCCGGAAGCGGTAAATCTACCTTGCTTGGGTTGCTGTCCGGCACACTTGCCGCTCAGACGGGCTCTTTGCAAATTCTCGATACCGAACTCGCTTCGCTTAGCCAGCGGAATCGAGACCGTTTCCGGGCCGACCACATTGGTATTGTTTTTCAGCAGTTCAATCTAATCCCTTTCNTAACNGTGGCAGGTAATCTAAGACTGGCGGCCCGTTTTTCCGGAAAGTCTCAGCGCAATATCCAAGAAAGGTCTGAACAACTTTTACAGGCGCTTAGTCTAGACAAAGCACTGCTTCAGCGGCGCGCTGATCGTCTCAGTGTCGGCCAACAACAGCGAGTTGCCATAGCGCGTGCTTTAATCAATGAACCCGAACTTTTGCTGGCAGACGAACCTACTTCGGCTTTGGATGCCGANACGCGCGACACCTTTATGCGTTTGTTGATGTCGATACGGGATGTCAGCAGTTGTACGATGGTATTCGCGAGCCATGACCGCTCCCTGGTGAAATACTTTGATACTGAATTAGAGCTATCTGAGCTCAACAGGGTGCAAGCTGGGGGGTCAAGTCTTGCTTGAAGTCGCGTTGAGCAGTCTATGGAGCAGACGGGGAAGCGTACTCTTGACCGCTGCTTCTCTCACCATCAGCATGATCATCGTAATCGGAGTCGAACATGTAAGGGCGCAGGCTGAAAGCAGCTTCGTCCGCACAGTATCTGGGGTTGATTTGTTGGTCGGCGCACGTACGAGCCAGATCAATCTCCTACTCTATTCTGTATTTAGGATCGGAAATGCAACAAACAACATCAGCTGGCAAAGCTATGAAGATATCTCCGCCCGGGCAGAGGTGAGCTGGAGTATTCCGCTATCTCTAGGTGATTCCCATCGAGGCTACAGAGTATTGGGCACCAACTCGCAGTACTTTGACCATTTTCGCTATGGCGACTCAGAAGCGTTGCGATTTGCTGAGGGGGAACCGTTTTCCGATGTTCTGCACGCTGTGCTNGGAAGTGAAGTCGCAAATTCGCTGGGCTACGAGCTAGGTCAAGAGATAGTGCTCTCGCATGGCATAGGTAATACGAGCTTCGTTAATCATGAGAATCTGCCGTTCGTTGTGTCAGGAATTTTAGCGTCCACCGGCACGCCGGTGGACAGAACTATCCATGTAAGCCTTCAAGGGATCGAAGCGATCCACGTTGGTTGGCAAAATGGTGTACAGGTCGCCGCCTTGGGTCTTGCGCGTGAAGACCCCCGTCTCGCAGAGCTGCAACCCACTCAGATTACGGCTATGTTACTTGGCCTTGAAACACCGATGGCAGTCTTTGGTCTGCAGCGTGCGATTAATAATTATCCTCTTGAACCACTCACTGGTATTTTGCCAGCGGTCGCGCTGGGCGAACTATGGCAGATCATTGGAACACTCGAAGGCCTCCTGAGCATTATCTCCATTCTGGTGCTGACCGCGTCGCTACTGGGCCTAAGCACCATGTTGTTATCTTCTTTGCGTGAAAGAAGCCGCGAGCTAGCGTTGTATCGGGCTATCGGCGCCCGACCCTTTTTCATATTGTGGATTATTGAACTCGAAGCATTGAGCCTGACTTTAATCTCGGTTGGCATGAGTTACTTGATAGTCACCGTTGGATTTGCAATCACTCAGTCCTGGTTGAGTGCTAATTTNGCCCTTGTGATTGATGTCTGGCCTTCCACACCGAGGATCTGGCTTTACATAGGGGGTGCGATTGCCGCTTCCGCAGCAATATCTCTTATGCCAGCAAGCATTGCATATTCTCGATCCCTAGGTGATGTCCTAAGATCTTCGTAACAGAGCTTACGAATCTGTTCACTTTGGCCGTGCCCCGATAATGCAGTACAAGCGTTGATTTCCCATTCGGTAGCAAAAGTGAAATAGACCGTGTACCGGCCACTAAGATCGTTACTCACGTTACGAAGGAAAGTAGAAGAATCCGTAGCAAATTGAAAACGCCTAAATTAGAAATCAGCAAAGGAGGATCAGAAGTCATTTGCAAGTACAGGATTGCTTACGCCCGAAACACCAACGAGAGTAAGAATATTGATCAATACTGCCTGGGGCCCCAAATGTGAATCAACTGGTTTGAACCATTCGGCCGGCGAGTGTGCTCCGCCACCATCGCCACCTCCGGAAATTGTAATAGCCGGAATACCCAGTGCCATAGGCACATTGGAGTCGGTGCTGGAGGTCGTTATTCCACCAATGTCGACGCCGAGTTTTGCGTAGGCCCCAGCCGCAACCTGCACTATAGGGCTTTCGACGGAAGTACTTCCGACTGGCCTGTCACCAATAAGCTTAAACTCAACGCCAATCGCGTCACTGCTCCAACGTGAATTTTCCTCCAAGACAGCGGTGAGGGCAGCCTGCTTTGCTTGCTGCTCGAAAATGGTTAGTGATCTCCTGTTATTGGAGCGCATATCGATGGCGAATGTCGCGTCCGCCGCGATAGAGTTCACCGAGGTGCCGCCGGTTACGGTTCCCACAGTGAATGTTGTTCTCGGGAATTGCGGTGTCTGCAATTCTGCTATGTATGCAATGGCTCTGCCCATTGCATGGATAGCTGAAGGCAGGCCGAAGGCTCCGAAGGAGTGTCCGCCTGGGCCTGAGAAAATGAATTCGAAGCGGCGACTGCCGGTACCACCAGCTGTTATACGGCTTAGGCGTACGCCATCAACCGAGATAAACCCGTCTACGCCTTCAAGGTCGCGAAACAGTGCTTTTACCCCGCGCAGGTCGCCGCGGCCTTCTTCGCCCACATTACCGCTAAATATGATGTCGCCGATTGTTTCAATTTTGTAATGGTTCATCACATCGATTACAGATAGCAATACAGCGAGCCCCCGGGTGTCATCACCGATTCCTGGACCATAGTACCGGCCGTCACGCAGCTCAACAGTGGTGTCCACTGATTCTGGAAAAACTGTATCAAGATGAGCGGCAAGTAAAAGAGTTGGACCATCACCGGATCCCCGCCGATAGCCGACTACATTTCCTTCACTGTCGATATAAGTATCAGGAAGACCAAAATCTAAGAACCGTTGCAGGTAGTCATTGGCGCGACGCTTTTCTTGGAAAGGTGGTGCTGCAATTTCAGTGATCGCCAACTGTTCCTCAACTGTAAGAGATTCGCGTTCCCGAATGCGTTGCAGGGCTGCCTGCACAATGGGATCCGCTAACACAGCCTGCAGCTGTTGATTGATCTGGCTGTCCACTGGAACCAGCGGCTTGATCTCCTGTGCGAAGGTTGACGATAAAAGCTGTATGAGAACGGTCAGGCCAAATGCTAGTTTTTTCATAGTTGAGAAAATATAGAACTAGTAAAAGAGACAGTTCGGTAAAATCCTTGCTTTCCTGGATACCGAAGCTGCGCTACAACGGTGGCGTTTAGTTGAATAAATACATCTACACCCAGCTCAGGCCTCGTTTTGAATTTCTCGAGCGATGCGTTCCACATTATCTAGAACACGCAGGAGATTTTTTGACCACAGCATCTCGATTTCATTTTCGGTGTAACCACGGCGGACAAGCTCTTCGGTTACATTTAAGGTCTCGGAGGCATCTCCCCAGCCTATAAGTCCGCCTCCACCATCGAAGTCAGAACTGATACCTACGTGCTCAATCCCGATGAGCTTCACCATATAATCGATGTGATCCACAAAGTCAGAGACCGTTGCGGGAGGTGCGTCGGCGAAATCGCCGCCGGATGCCCAGTGCAAACGGCGTAATTCACTAACATAAGTGCCAAATGCCACGGTCTGAACAACACCGCCATTTTGTCTCAAAGCGAGCAGCATTTCGTCGTCGAGATTGCGGGAGTGGTCCGTCAGTGCTCTCGCAGAGGAATGAGAGGCTACAACGGGTGCGCGGCTCAACTCGAGAGTCTGCATGATAGAATCCCTAGAAGGGTGGGAAATATCGATCATTATACCGAGGCGGTTCATCTCCTTGATCGCAAGTCTACCCATTTCGCTCAAGCCACCATGCCAGTATACGCCATCGACTTCCCCGGTATTGGAATCAGAAAACTGATTGTGGCCGTTGTGAGCGAGTGACATATAGCGGCCTCCCATTTCATAGAATTTTTCTATGTTGGAGAGATCAGGACCCACGGGATAGGCATTCTCAATGCCGATCATTGCTACTTTCTTGCCAGAGGCGATGATTCTTTTAGCGTCGCCAGAGTTGTATGCCAATTCGATTTGCTCTGGTGCAATCTCTTCAGTAAACCTGTGAATCGCCTCAAACTTATCGATAGCATTTCCATATGCGTTACGGTAGCCTTCTGGCCCCAATTCGCCCTGAGCGGTATAGACAATGAAAAAGGCTACATCTAAACCTCCTGCGTCCATCTTAGGTAGGTTTACCTGAGTATCTATATCTTGCGTGTAGTTAGTCTCGTGGGTGAAGTTGCTGGTGTTTATGTCGACGTGAGTGTCAAGTGTGATTACACGCTCATGAATGGCTCGCGCAGTATCTGTGATTGCTTCCTCGTTGGGTGATGGAGGATATTCGGCAGACTCACTGCAACCAAGTATCAGCAAACATGTGAGCGAGAGCAGCGGGTTCCTGCTTGTTTTTAACATGATGTTTGTGGCTCCTTATTTGCTAGCGGGTGCATAGCCCGCCGGAAAGCAATGAGAAGCTCTGAATGAAAATCTCCCTTACAGAAAAAGCAGCGCTAGAGCTTTGATTTGAATCACTCCTAAATCGCGCGAAATTGATGGCAATCATTAGCCTGAGGGCCCTACTGCTCGAACCAGGGCCGAGGCACAACGTGGTCAGGATCGGCATCATTGCGTAGGAGCATTTTTTGTGGCCGCCCAGCCTGATTGTCAGTGCCATACAGGTTACCTTCTTCGTCGGCTGACAAGGAATGCATCTCGATCCACATGTGGGGGCCTTCTACTGGTAAGTTCCATACATAATCTTGAGTACCATCGAGATTATATTTCACGATCTTAGGTGGGCGGATATCAGTTACCCATGCGGCGTCTTCGCCAAGCGTGATATCCAGTGGCAGATCGAGACCGGTCCAGGTTGTTTCGTATTCGTAATTTGGATAATCGGCTGACTCCAGTGCTGCAGTCTGGCGAAAGACTTTCACATCTCGCTTGTCGCGATCAAGGGCATACAGTTTCTGCTCTGGCCCCATAGCGAGCGAGTGAACAGACGCAAACTGATGGAAGGCTTCACCGCCTTCTCCGAATTCTGAGTGGTAGGAACCGTCGGCATTGCGCACGACTATGCGATTGTTGCCACCCAGGCCGTCGCCCACAAGGAACATTCCGTTGGGTAGAAAGGCGACGTCTTGCGGTAGGCGATAATGCGTTTCGTCTTTACCCGGTATGCCTTTCTCACCCAGAGTCATTTCCAGACGTCCGCCATCGTTGGAGAACACATAGATTATGTGGTTGGTTTCATCCACTAGCCACAATCTATTTTGTGGATCGTAGGGGCTCATTCTTAGCCGATGGGGGCCAGGTCCGTTTGTTCCCTTGAACAAGTGGTCCCATTGATTCCAGACTTCTAGCACTTCACCTTCGCTATTAGCGACGTATATAACGTTCTGCCAAACTCGGCCACGGCCCTGGAGAACATTCCAGCCAAGCGAGGCCGGAAAGCCCGCATAGCTTTGCGGGATCGGATTGGGCAGGCGGGTTTCACCACGCTGAAGGAAGAATATGCGCCCCTTGTTTTGCACATAGACTCCTGATGTGCCACCGAATGTCATCCCTTCCTCCGCAAAGGTCTGCATCCAGCTATCGGTAATAAAGTTGTAAGGGCTTGGGCCAATAATGTCAGAATTTTGGCCATATGCTGATAGAGACATCGTGGTGGCAATGGCGCTCAGTGCCATCCTAATCACAACTGATTTCATAGGTGTTCCTTGATTATTNTTCCGGTCTCGAGTAATTGCTANTTTNCNTNATCTCAAACTATCATTTTGCTTACGCTAACTAAAGTTGTTTGATACTAATGCCTTCTGTTTCAGCGGAATGACTAAGATTATACGATTTATCGTGAAAAAAATAAACCATATAAAACAGGGGTTTATGTGATTTTTCCAAAAATCATGGGTGTTATATAGGCGGTTTTCAGCAATACCTCAACAAATATGTAGGGTATACTCCTTTCTTAAGCTTAGATTCAGGAAATAGCAATCAATGTTTTTCAAATTAATCAAACAGTCGCTAATCGTTGTAATAGTAGCAGGTATATTCGGTGGCACGGCTTTCAGCCAGGATTATCAGCTCAAGTTCAAGCCTGAGAATCCCGAGGAAATCGTGGCGCTCAATTGGGAAGACCTGATGAGCCAAGCTGATCTGGCTGCAATATTAGATGCTCCGCCTGTGTCACATGACGGTTACGGTTGGGACGATAAGTTTAGTCCGAGTAGCCCCGTTGAAGATGCCTTTCAGAGGGCTATGCAGTCCTTCGATGTAAACCCCGAACTTCTGGGTAAGCGTATTCTCTTGCCTGGATTTATCGTACCGATCACTTACAACGAGGAGCGTAACGTTACTGAATTTTTNTTGGTNCCNTTTTTCGGCGCTTGCATTCATGTCCCACCGCCCCCACCCAATCAGATTGTTCATGTTACCTATGAAGCAGGTTTACAGTTAGAAAGCATGTATGACGCTTATTACATCTTAGGAGAGCTTTCTAGCCAGGTTGTGCGCCATGAGCTGGCGGACTCTGCGTACAGCCTAAAAGCAGAACATTTGGAATTGTACGATTACTGAAAACGAAATTTAATTGATGAGCACGTTTGTCAGTTTCTAACTTGACAGCCCTGACCAAACCCGAAAAACTCAAAAGGTATACGTTTGGCTCTAAACGCTGCGTCTTTTGTACCGTCAAAGATTCTCAGCTAAAGCGTAGATTCTAAATNGTGATCTTTCTGGCAACCCTCCCCGGGGAAGAAGGGGCGGTGTGGCTCTATTGTTGGTAAATCCTGGGTTGTAATCGGGCCATAAACGCTACTCATTACGTTCTGGGGCACGAAAAACCGGTTGTCTAGTCTGCAATAGGCATCGCAGGCCTGAGGTCGTGGCGGTACCCGTTTGGCTGGATGAGTCTGAGATTGTGTACGGATATCCGCAAATCGCCCGTCGATGTTTTTGCATGAAAGCTTCTTCCAATTGACGTCTTCTCCAACGTCTACAAATGGTGACCATCGTATCCAGCGATTATGGAATCTTCATAGCACATATGCCTTTCACGTAATTACTTACTCAAGGTTCAGTAAAGAGTTTTCTCGATTCAGTTGCACATAACCCTGTTGCTGGTCGGCGATCCACTGTACTGTTAAGGTTTCGATTCCACTGTATTGATCGAAGGCAAGTATTTGTAGTTGTTTTGCTGGAGTCGTCTGACAGTCATAAAGGTATTGCACGCGAAAATCGCTGTGCGCTCCAGAGACATGCTCTGCATCATGATTCTGCTCCGCATCATGATCGTGTTCCTGGCCATCATATACGGGAGCTTCGAAAGCCTCGACCGACAGTTGGCAGGTTGCCAAATCGTCCCCAATAAGCCAACCTCCTTGCTGCAGTTGTTCGATGACCTCGTTGAGTGCGATGGATTCTTCGTGAGTGATGGGGGCGCGCTCGAATCCAAGCAGATTTTCGGCTGGACTGACGAATTCGACTTGTAGCTGTCGCCCCATCAGAACTACGTTTAGTTCGGCGTTCCCATGGACATGGGCTNCTGTGCTCTGAGCTGCAATATTTGTGCTTCCTGTGATAAAAAGCAGCGCAGAAGCGCAGAGTAGCTTTTCGCTAGAAGAGCTCATAGTTGAATGCCTCCTGTGAAAGTGACTTAATGTTAACACTGACTTCCCTCGCGGCGGAGGCCATAATTGTTGCAAATGTTAATATTGTTTCCCTAAACCGTCGGTTTTACGATAAAGATTAAAGATATAATATAAAAATATGTCCTTCGAAGGCTTTCCTGTGTCAATGTNTATGTCCTGGAAAGGGACCCCGATAGTTAGCGTAGAAGCATGGTGGCTATTGAGTGCGTTGTGTTCTTCGGGGTTGGATTTTGCTGCGTTAGTGGCAAGAACCGAACTTTTTACCCGTAACAAAACTGGAATTTTCTGTCCGTAAGTTCGATCTGCCTTATAANAAGTTTTAACANNAGACTTGGANTGTGTGTGATGAATCGATTACTCCGATCAAGTTATATATTACTCGTCAGCGGGTTTTGCTCTGCAGTCGCTGCTCAGAATGGGACTTTTTTGGGCATGCCTCCTTGGCAACAAGCATCATTGTGGCCAGATCGCATTATTCAGAATTTGAGCGCAGACCCCGCCCACGAGATCGCAATTAACTGGCGTACAGACAGCACCGTTCCGTCAACTATCGCTCAAATCGCGCCCTCTGCCGCGGACGCCAGATTCGATGCTCAGGCAGCAACAGTTATTGCAAACACAGAACCCCTTTACCTAAATACCGCTATGGTCGATGGTGTGGCGATGGCGGCACCAGATAACTTCGGGCTTGGCGTCGTGCACTACCATTCTGCAGTGTTTACTAGTCTTCAGCCAGACACACTTTATGCCTATCGCGTCCAGGGAGCTGACGGAGCTTGGAGCGAATGGATACAAACCCGTACTGCACCCACTGCCGGTCCGGTTAAGTTTGCGTACTTCGGTGATGCCCAGAATGGCATTCTTTCGCACTGGTCGCGCGTGGTCAGAGCGGCATTCACTAAAGCGCCAGATGCGCGTTTTTTCCTCCATGCTGGTGACCTTGTAAATCGCGGGGCACGTGATTTCGAGTGGGCAGAGTGGTTCAAGGCCGGCAGCTTCGTGCACGCCAGTATTCCCGCCGTGACTGTGGTTGGTAACCATGAGGTGCAACCCTATGGCTTTAAGGAGCGCAGATCCGAAAGAGTCTTAAGCCATTTATGGCGACCACAGTTCAACCTTCCACAGGAGGAGGCACTGCCAGTAAACTTGCAGGAGACCGTTTATGACATTCGCTACAATCGGGACATTCATTTGTTCGTACTTAACTCGCTGTCCGGGGACTCCGAATCCCAGGCAAATTGGCTCGACAGCGAGTTGACGAGTAGCGATGCCCGATGGAAGTTTGTCACTTTCCACTATCCGATATTTTCATCTGCCGGAGAGCGCGATAGCACAGACCGGAGGGATTTGTTGCTTCCCATTTTACAGAAGCACAGTGTGGACCTGGTTTTGCAAGGCCACGACCACACTTATGCTCGCGGTGCTATTGGTCAGTCCCCGGAGCGTCTGGCCCTTGGCCAGGACAGCCAGGTCGATGTGATGTTTGTAAATTCGGTGTCCGGTGCCAAAATGTATGAGCTCAAATCAGATGGCTGGGATAGTTATGCCGATTACGGTGTCACCTTGCAAAAAGCTGCCGAAAACACACAGTTCTATCAGATAATTACAGTGGATGGTGCCCGTTTGACCTATGAGGCCTACACCGCTGACGATCAACTCTACGATTATTTTGAGATGGTAAAAGGGAATTCTGGTTCGAAATCATTAAGCGCTGGAGCCCGTCAAACGCTGGACGCTCGCAGATTCAGCAATACTGCGGATTACACAAATGCACCGCCTCTGTAAGCCATTTTGAATGCAAAGTAGGTAAAGCCGATACCAATAACGGTACCGCTGGCCGATTCGACGTGCGCCCAAGACGAGCTGTCGCTCCACATTCTTTGCTGGAACAACAATGCGAAAAGACACCGGAAATTCGAGCGGTCGATCATGGGCATTCATTTTTGAGGTGAGGAGATGTTCAAAACAATGCCAGAACTTAATGTGCCAAACAGGCAAATACTGCAAAGATTCTTTTTAATCATTGCAGTCTTTCTCCTGCTTATGCCGTTATCAAACTATTCAGCCGGTCAAGGAGGGTTGGCCGATGTAGAGCTTTCAATTATCCCAGTGTCAGGAAACGTCTATATGATTCAGCGCCCTGGCGGTGGGGGCAACATCGGCGCTCAGATTGGTTCAGAGGGGGTGCTACTCGTAGACTCGCTGTTCGCACAGCTTACGGACAAAGTTGAAGCGGCGGTAGAGCAGGTCACTGAAGAAAAGATTCGGTTTTTGCTTAATACGCACATTCATATCGATCATGTGGGGGGCAATGGAAATCTGGCAAACAAGGGCGCGCTAATCTTCGCTCATGACAATACACGTCTGCGATTTCTGGAGGAAAGAAGCCGCTTCCCGAGGGCCGGGGGCAGTTTTGTTCCGCAACAGCCGGTCGCAGCAAGACCACTTATCACCTTCAACGACACCCTGAGCTTTCATCTGAACGGAGAAGAGGTACGTGCTTTTCTGGTGCCACCCGCCCATACAGATGGGGACATATTTGTCTTCTTTCCAGAATCTGATGTACTGCATCTGGGCGATGTGTATCGCACAACCAGCTATCCGATTATCGATGTCTACAACGGAGGCACCTTGAGGGGAACAGTCGCAGCGATGGACATGGCGATTGAAATAGCTGGTCCTGAAACGAAGATAATACCTGGACACGGCCTCGATGTGGTTGGGCGAGAAGAACTAATCGAATTCCGTGACATGATTCTTGATATTCAGGGGCAAATTCTAAAATTGATTCGCGAGGGCAAAAAGTTGCATGAAGTAATTGCTGCACAGCCAACTGCGGCGTATGACGCCAAATGGACAGATGACCCCGGGTGGGGCCCGGCAGACTTTATTCCTGTTGTTTACTACCAGCTTGGGGGTAGTGGACGTTTGGCGGACCGCTAGGTCAAGTTCGTTAACAATAAAAATTAAACGGCAGGTAGTCGGCATGGCTAGATCGTATACATTATTGATCAGTGCTTTCACCTTATGCATCGCTCGGGGTTCACTTGCACAGGATGAGGAGTTCATCTTCTATTCCGACTTGGCCAAAGACTGGTATCAAGGCGGAGACTTTTTCGAATGGATATCAACTACAGAAGATAACAACGCTAAAAAGGTCAATATTTTCTACAGGACCTGGGGAGACATAAAAAACCCTAAGCTAGTACTGATTCATGGATTCCCGAATTCTAGTTTCGACTATTACAAGATGGTCCCTTATCTAGAAGATGAATATCATATTGCCGCGCTGGATTTTCCGGGCTCCGGGTTCTCTGACAAGCCACTTGATGGTTACAATTATATGTTGGCTGAGAATGCAGAGATAGTTGACTATTTTGTCCGAGAGGTAGTGGGTTTTGAAGACTTTGCGCTCTATACCCACGATCGCGGTGTTAGCATCGGTCTTGCGTTCCTCGGTAATTACTTGGACAACCCAAACCCAGGCTACACAGTTAATTATCATTTTCTCTCAAACAGTGGAATGTTTCTGCCGCTCGCCAATTTATCGCCGGGTCAACTAAGAATGCTCGGTACGGATACCGCCGCCGAAATGCTCGCCTTCCAAGCTGCACAGCAAAGGCGCACGGAAGGCGATCCTGAATCACTTGCGTTTTCCGATATCTTCGCATTCAACCAAGGTAATGTTTCCTTGATCTATGTTGGTCGTTATCTACTAGAGCGGCAGGCGAACGAACTGCGTTGGCTGGAGAACCTTTCGCGTAGCCCGATTCCTGTGGCTTATCTTTGGGGTTTGGCTGATAACGTGAATCCAGTTCGAATTGCTAACCATGTTTGGAGTGCATACCTAAACGAAAGACACGCGCAAAGTAGCTTCTGGATCTTGCCTGCGGCTGGGCATTATCCGCAACGCGATAATCCTGCAGAGGTGGCGAAGATCGTTCAGATGGCGTTGTCGGGCCAATTGCCAAGCCGTGCGGAGGAAGACGAGTTCATGAGGGGTTACGGAGCTAGCAGGGCCGCGGGAGATGCAGTCTTTATTGGCCATTCCAAGATCGAAGCTTTGAACTTCCCCAGCTCCATACTGTACACCCCATCTGGCTATCGTGCTAATGATTAGCGTAAAACAGGAGGGCGATACTCCGCTCGTTAGAGTCGTATCTTCTTGAGACTGGGTTGTACACACAACCTCATAAGGCAGCCCAAAACGTCTAAAATGGGACGCTCTAATCTCGCAATCCGTAAAGATCAGCGGTAGGCGTGCGATCAAGAGGGTCTATCACAACAACATCAAGATTCTGTGAACCATCTCAGATTTCGCGGACTTGAATCATTCTGACTAAGTGTCTGTTCTGGGCCCACATGCCTGAACCCGACCCCGAGAACCTGGTAGCAGCATCAACGTATNCTCGGCCTTGTATGGTAAAAGAATCACCAGACCCATCTTTGTTATATGTTAAGTAAAAGGTAACATATTACCATACTCACGAGTCACNCCCTGGACTGTGACAATACTTAAGTCTTCCCCAAGTTATACAGAGGNAATATCCAACTCAGTCCGTGGCTGCTTCGCCTCTAGATCCAATGCGTGGTGATCTGCAAAAGCGCTGGCTGAGGGCGAAATTAAAAGAATTAGTCCTGCGATATATCTCGTTATCTGTTCCAAGAAATTTGATTTTAACATCATAGAATTAGTCAGATCTTGAGGCTAAAGACGAAATATGAAACTCGAAGTTGCAAATCGTGAACTCACCATAACAGGGCTTCGAAGAAAGACCTTCCTTTACACTTTCCTCACGTTCCAGATTTTGTCAGGGCAGCTGGTCGATACTTGAAGTAGAGTCGAAATGTTAGTAACTTCCCATGAATTAACGAGGAATAATGCTTGGCCAAGTTGGAACACGAATGCGAGACCAAAGCGCCGCGCTTGCGTCAATCTTTTTTGGCTATAACGAAACTAATGGTTGAGGGTTTGAGATAGCATCATGTTGGTTGAAAATCTCGAAGAAATAGCAGCGTATATCGTTGACGATGGTAAAGGCATTCTAGCGGCCGACGAAAGTAACCCAACTTGTTCGAAAAGGTTCGAGTCTATCGGAGTCGTGTCTACTGAAGAGAAAAGACGAGACTACCGGGAGATGCTTTTCAGGTCTGACGGGATGCCTGACAATATTGGCGGTGTCATACTTTTTGACGAAACTATACGCCAGAGGGCTGCAGACGGGACGTTACTTCGGGAAGTAATAGCTGAGCAGGGCGCTCTTTTTGGGATCAAGGTCGATCAAGGGTTGAGGCCTATCGATGGTTGCCCAAGTGAAACAGTCACGGTTGGGCTGGATGGGCTTAATGAGAGGCTTCAAGAATATGCCTCGATGGGAGCTAAATTTACAAAGTGGAGAGCTGTCATAAAAATTGGTAGCACGATTCCCTCAGAGAAATGCATTGAGCTGAACATGGAAGCTCTCGCAAACTATGCTGCATTGGCACAAGCGAACGGTATGGTCCCCATCGTTGAGCCCGAGGTATTGATGGAGGGCGAACACACTATAGACTCCTGTCATGAAGTCACTGAGCGTGCTCTTAAAGCCTTGTTTAAGTGTTTAGAACAGGACGGCGTTAATTTGAAGGGGTCGCTTCTGAAACCGAATATGATCACTGCTGGATCTGGTTGCAGTGTGCAGGCAAGCGTCGATGACGTAGCTGAAAGAACTCTAACTTGTCTAAAAGCTATTGTGCCTTCAGCGGTTCCCGGGATATGTTTTCTCTCTGGTGGTCAGTCGGATTTGCAAGCCACCGCCCACCTCGATGCGATGAATAAGATCGGTGGAACCCCTTGGAAAATAAGTTTCTCTTACGGAAGGGCCCTACAATCTTCGGCGCTTTCGGCTTGGGGCGGAAGTCCTGATCGTGTTCGCAGCGCTCAGGATGCATTTTCGCATAGGGCTTCAATGAACAGACTTGCTGCTCTCGGCAAGTGGAATAAAGAGCTGGAAGCTGGCTAAATCTGATTTTGACTAAGTGTCGCTCTACAGGGCAATAAGACCTCCATGGCGTGTATAAACCGACATGGATAGCGTTGACTTGTAGGTTTGCAAACCCTGTTAAATAAGTAGCTTTTGGGTGAACGCTACTTAACAGTTTCGGCGAAGTTTTTGCTTCTAATAGTGTGAGAATCGCTAGTTTGCTTTTAAAATCGCATATTAGCCCTTTGGCCGATTAGTCCGCTTCGTATCGTTTGCGGCCACTCTCATAGAGGCCGAAGCAATGCTTACGCTTCACCCATTACAAGTTGAGGCATGCTGCTATATTCAGACTCTGAAAGAGAATATTCTAGATCCTCTTTCTCTTGCGCTGAGCCTTCAGCCTGTACATATGTGTAGTGTGCGAAGTCTTTGCACCATTGCTCCTTTGTGTTGAGGCATGTTATGTGGTGTATCTCTCCTCCCCACTGTTCGGCGTCTTCTGCCAATTCGTGACCTAGCTCGTCTGTTGTTTCTAAGCAATCAGCCACGAAACTCGGTGCATAGACTGCAATACTTTTGTTTCCGCTGCTGATGAGATCTTGGACTACATCATCGGTATAAGGTGTAATCCACTCTTCGCTGCCGAAGCGGCTTTGAAAGCTCATATGTATGTTCTTGGGACCTACTTTCTTCAAATTTCTTGATATGAGTTGGAAGGTTTCAAAACAGTGCCGGTAATAGTCGTCGTCCTTCTCAACTATCCTGCGTTTTTGCATCCCGTGAAAAGAAATAACTAAGCTATCGATATTGTTTCCGCTGGCTGCGAGTTGTTCAATCTGCGAGTCAATCTGTGCGACAGAGTTATCGATGAATGCGTGTGTTCTATGGAAGTTTGTTATTACCTCGAAAGTGGGTATTTTGACGCGCTTTGATAACTCCTTGGCCAACGCGTCCACCCCAGAGGCTATTGTACTTTCCGAGTACTGAGGGAAAAGCGGTATAACCATGAGTTTCGTCGCGCCCGTGCCATTTTTCAGATCCTCTTCCCAACTATCGTAGACTTCGTTTACGTAAGGGGGTGAAAGTAGAAATGCGTGATTTACTTCGACGTGTCCATGAGGGTCAATGAGTTTCAATTCTCGTCTAACGTTATCTGTGAAATGTTCGGTGTTCGTGATAAGCGGAAAACTGCTCCCATCCCATATTCGTTCATACAGTTTGGCAGATCTGCTAGGGCGAAAAGGCAAAACAAACAAGTTTAATATTAATTTCCACAACCATGGATTTATGTCGATCACCCTGGGGTCTCCCAAGAATTCACGCAAATATTTCCTCAGAGCCTTCGGTGTAGGGGCTTCTGGGGAGCCTAGCTGAACGAAGACGACTTTGGTTTTCCGTTTCGGGTGACAATACTGTTTTTTCATCTAAATAACTCACTTGGACAAGACGACGATACTGGACCTATTTCTAACCTTCATGAAAGCCGTTCTTCTCTCGTAATGAAAGCTTTTCTCTACGGTCCTTACAGACTCAGTGCTCGCGGTTGGTCTTCTAGAGCAATTTCGGAGCGCTGGACCCTTTGAGTACGATTCGAGCTTCTTGCTCTCTGCTAGGCCTCGGCCTGAGCCGACTGTTGCATTGCAAGCGCTCGCTGTTGCGGATGGCAGAAACAGACCTTTTACTACATCCACCTACGCTTTGATAACGCATTTAGGTTCACGTGCAGTGGAAACTTCATCGAGCATAAAATTCCCCTACTGATTTCAGGGTNTTTCGTGTTTGGAAATTCAGGATGCCTAATTACGTCGACCTCTCTACCAGTATGGATAGCNTTCAGTATCCCAATAGTCGACTCCATTTTCCCAACGCCCCAGTAACGTAGCACGCACAACATACGATCGCGTATCACTTACCAGAATCAATGGCTCAGTGGTGGAGCACAAGTTTCTCAATAGTTGAACGGGTATTTCTGAGGCCGGTCGTAGAAAAGTGGTTGTTTCAGGAGTGATTTACAGTTTGTTAATTTGACAGGCTCTTTCTGCATATTGGTGAGTGGCACGCCCGACCTGAGAGGCTTGGAGTAGAACGTAGTATCGCCCTCAAATTCCTATTGTTCCTAATAATCAATCAAAAAATTTGTCCTTTACAACGAATACGGCGGTCAGCGGGGTTAACACTTCTTGTGGAATTATGTTTCTTCTTATCAGTTTCGTGCCGTATCTTATGATTAATTTATTCGGATTTCGTCATAGTCAACATGAATTTCTCTGACTCTATGAATATTCTCTGTTTTCTCCCTTCGTCCATTTTTTGCAGCGACCTAGTTATCATCGAAAGTCTGGGATTTTTGGTAAAGAAATCAAAGTTGTCGGCAATAAACTTCCAATAGAGACCATCCACAACGTCGCACCACGGTCCTTTTTTATAATCGCTCATTTTCAAAATATAATTTGACCCGCATATATACGGCTTTGTTGCGAATAATCCGCCGTCTGCAAAAGTCGCCATACCAAAGACATTTGGGCACATTACNCATTCANACGAATCGATAAACATCTCCATGAACCAAGAAAAAACTTCCTCGGGATGTACCCTGCACAAGGTCATTATATTCGCTATGATCATTAACCTNGGAATGTGGTGAGTNTATCCATAGGTTGAGCAATCCTGAATGGCATCATCAAGAGGNGGAATGCCAGTCTCCCCGTCATACCAATGCCTTGTGAGCCGCCGACTATGNTCAAAGTAGTTAGATTTCTCTTGAAACTCCCCATGAGATCTGTAAACGGCTCGAATAAATTCTCGCCATCCAATAATCTGTCTTACGAATCCTTCAAGAGAATTGATCGGAATTTCGCAAGAATCAGAGAAGTTTAGGGCGCGCTCTATGACTTCATGGGGCGTAAGGAGTCCAATATTTAGCAAGGGACTTAGTAAGCTGTGAAAAAGAAATACTTCATCTGACTTNATAGCATCCTCATAATGCCCAAAATTCGCTAATTTGATTTCCAGAAAATTATCAAGAAAAATCAATGCATCTTTTCGATTAGTTGGAAGCCATAATGGTCTCAGCGTCCCCGGGTGTTGGTTAAAAAGTGACAAAACATCATTTGCAATTGATGCTTCGTACCGAGAGGNAGCAAATTTTGGGATGGCCGGTGTGGCCAAACCTTTTGGAATTCTCTTCCGGTTCTCGTCGTCGTATGACCACTTGCCTCCGATTGGTTTTCCGTCCTCGGTCATGAGGATTCCAAGATTTTTGCGCGTGGCCTGATAAAAAGATGCCATTCGCAGGCTTTTGCCCTTAGAGCAATGCTGAAAGCTTTTGTCATCTGCAAAGAACATAGGTGATTTCTGTTCTATAAATNTCAGCGACGATTCTTTTTTAAGCTTTAGAAATTCCGTTTTGAAAGAGTTATCTTCTATCTCAAAATAATGAACTACTTCCAGCTCATTCTCTTGCATTGATTTTTTGAGTGTCTCTAGGTACGGCTCGCGGAANGCATTATCTCCAAGATTATGNTANATAACACTATATCCTGCCGAGAGAAGGCTGTCTCGATACTCGCGCATAGCCACCAAATAGAACAAAATTTTAAGCTTGTGGTGCTTATAATCTGTGCATAGGCCAAGATCTTCTTTCATAAAGACCGTGTCACAGCCCGTTTCTTGGACGTATTCCAATGGAAATANCTGGTTGCCAAGGACGACTAGTAGGTTATTTTGGTTCATCTATTTATACCACCAGACTGTGACTTGAGCTTTTTAAGAATAAAAAACTGTGAGGCTTCGATTAGTCTACGTTTAACGGAAATAGTTGGTTCCCAACGGCGACAAGCAGTTTGTTTCGGTCCATCACCAGTACGACCAGGCTAAGCTTTAAGACTTTTAAAGATGAAAAAATATGAATTTCCAGTTAAGCTCCTGAGATCAATAGGCAAAAGGAAGGGATGGTCCCAAGTACGCCCGACGCAGCAATTCTATCGATGTGATTATTCTAAGATGTCGATAAAGAGCTTCTATCCCAGAGAAGTGGCGTTTGGTGAAACCCTTTCCAACAAGGTTTGATTGTTTTTGCGAGGGAGGCGTACATTGTTGAATTAGTTTGTGGGCCCACCAGGACTCTAATCTGGGACCGACGGATTATGGGTCCTCCCAGATAATCAACTACAACTTACTACAACAGCCTCCGCCACGCTAAATACTGTTACACCGCAGCTCTGCTGCTGCCAGTAATTGTCGTCACTCGTGATCAATTGTGCCACAGTGGTCCAAATAGCTCTTTCTCTTTGCAGAAATAAAATGACTTTGGGATGGCGTCTATCCACGCAGTCGGGACTTTTCCTCCGAAAACTCCTGCACATCCTCTCAAAGTCAGAGGTACTTAGCATCTCGAAGTCGTGCAAGGACCAGTGCTTGCTCTAAGACCTTGCTGTGTGGAGAATAGCTGTCGGTTTTTACTGTGGAGATATCGCCGCCGTTGACAACTGTTCGCTGGGTTTCTATCTTCAACGGTTTTCTAAGTTTCTATGTTGGAGACAGGGTCTGGTGTTTCTTAAGGGCCTAGGTAGGAAGTAATGGTCACTTCACTTTGTGGATAGAATAAAAATGAAAAATAAACTTTTTAAGGTGTTATTTCGCCTCTTCTCGACATTAGTCGCGCTTCCAATTTCAGCATTCGCGATTGAGGGACCGATCAGAGTAGAAAACGGCTTGCTAACCGGAATTGAGCTTGATAGCGGTGTCCAAGCATTTCTGGGTATTCCGTTTGCTAAGCCTCCCATCGGAGAGCTCAGATGGAAGCCGCCTCAAGCCGCGGAGGCCTGGTCAGGAGTCAAAGCCGCCGATACTAAAGGGCCAGACTGTATGTCGGGTCGCCGAACCGATAACATGAGTGAGGACTGCTTATACCTCAATGTATGGTCAGGTGCGCAATCAGAGACCGATAAACTTCCTGTGATGGTCTGGATTCACGGAGGTGGATGGAAAAATAAAGCGACATATGACGGAGATATACTAGCTGAAAATGATGTCGTTGTTGTTTCAGTAAACTATCGTATGAATGCGTTTGGGTGGATGGCCCATCCGGCCCTTTCTCAGGAGTCAGATAAGAGAGTATCAGGTAATTATGGAGTACTTGATCATTTAGCTGCTCTTGAATGGGTTCAAAATAACATCGAAAACTTCGGTGGAGATAAGAACAATGTCACGATTTTCGGCGAGTCAGCAGGTGGTGGCAGTATGTATGCCCTTCTTGCGACGCAGAGATCGGAAGGGTTGTTTCACAAAGTAATTTCTCAAAGTACTTGGATTAATTCTTCTAATGTAACTAACTTAAAAACCTATAATGGATTTATGGATAGCGCTGAGGACTTAGGATTAAGGGCAACAGAATCTTATATCGATGATAATTTAGATTATGAGCAGAATTTGCGAAGGCTTCGCAATCTTACCGCCGATGAAGTTTTGAGTCTGCAGGTTCCTGTATCGCTTGTGGTTGATGGTTGGCTTTATCCCAAACCGCCGTTTGAGGTATTCAAAGAAGGGCAGCAAATCAAGGTTCCCATCATGTCAGGATATAACGATGGTGAGGGGATTATGTATTTGCGCAGATTTGGATTGCCCCAGTCAATATTCTTTCAGAGGGAAAAAAGAGAGGCTCAAATTGATTCCAGTGATTCGGATATCACTGATCTGTATGTGGCACGAGAGCCCAGTGAGATCAGGGCAACAGAAATCGATTACATCAGCGACGAGATGTTTGTCCGAGCGAGCAGGGAGCTTGCGCTTGCGGCTGCAAAGGCCGGTCAAGATGCTTTTCTCTATGTTTTTGGTCGTAACATGGGGCAACCTGACGAACGTGCTTCGCACTACATGGAAGTCAAATACGTTTTTAACAAACTGCCTAAATCGGCTCCAAAAGAAGATGAAAGGCTGTCGAGAGCGATGATGGCTTATTGGACGCAATTTGCCCGTTCCGGTAACCCTAACAGAGATGGCTTGCCGGCCTGGCCTCCATTTAACCTGACAGAACAACCGCATTTGAGACTGGATGTAGTAATGACTCAAGGACAAAATGACAGGAGAGAACGGCTCGATGCTATGGACGCATATTACGCAGATAAGTTGACACCGTAATTTGGTTGCCTACTACTTGGGCAACTTGTGAAATGGCGAATTAGCTGGTGGGACCACCAAGACTCGAACTTGGCACAGACGGAGTAATGGTTCCATTCGGCGTGGATACCTATATATGACATTATCGAGGTTTACATGAAACGTCGTTCTTTTCTTACTGCCACTGCAGCCGCTGCGACTTTTTTCCCGAAAATTTCTCAAGCTCAAGACTTGGCGCCAGCTCAACCTAGAGACTGGAGTGGTAATACTCCTTTACGTTACCCCGATCCAGATATAGTCGCGCTTGATAGTCGCTTCCAACGCTACATACTTTTTAACACACCAATTCAGCGTCACCATATAGGCACAATGTGGGCAGAAGGGCCAGCCTGGAATGGTGTCGGTCGTTATGTGGTTTGGAGTGACATTCCCAATAATAGACAATTACGCTGGATCGAAGATGACGACCGCGTGACTGAATTCAGAAATCCGTCCGGCAATAGCAACGGTAATACTTTTGATTTTCAAGGTCGACAAATCTCCTGTGAGCATGGTAATCGTCGCGTGGCACGGTATGAATATGACGGAACAGTTACGATAATTGCTGACAGCTATGAAGGCCGACCGCTCAATTCACCGAACGATGTAACGGTGCACCCTGATGGTAGCATTTGGTTTACCGATCCTCCTTATGGTATCCGCGGCAATTACGAAGGTAACCGAGCTGAACAGGAGCAACCACTCTCAGTCTATCGAGTGGAACCAAGCAATGGTCGGATTAATCGGGTTACCGATGATATTGATGCTCCTAATGGTCTGTGTTTCGCGCCTGATTATTCCCACCTTTATATCGCGAATACTGGCGCCGGTAGGGACATAAAAGTCTGGGAAGTTGATGGAGATCGCTTGCGAAACGGCCGCGTCTTCGCTGAACTAATTGACCCAACAACCGGAAATCGAACTTCTGCCGACGGCATTCGTTGCGATGAGGATGGCAACGTTTGGGCAGGAGCTAGACCAGGCGTGCAAATTATTGCGCCTGATGGCGAAAGCATCGGGGTAATACGCTTACCGGAAGTATGCGCAAATGTCTGCTTCGGTGGCGCTAAACGTAATCGATTGTTTATGACTGCAAGCCAGTCACTCTATTCGGTTTTCGTTGGAGCAAGAGGAGCAGGTGTGGCCTAAGTTTTTTAATCTTCAACAAAGATGAACAGGCATTTTCCTCTTTCCTTATTCGTTTGTGTGTTCCTTTTGATAGGTCCAACGCAGGGAATTGCTCAAACTCAACCGGATCCCGCTCGTTACGAATCTTCAATTCTTGCATTCGAAGCTCAAGATTCTCTTAGTCCACCACCCAATCATGCAGTTTTGCTCGTAGGAAGCTCCAGCATTGGATTGTGGAACGAACACGCACCTGCAGATCTTTCGCCATTTACAGTCATTCCTCGAGGCTTCGGCGGTAGCGTTATGAACGATGTGATTTATTATTTCGATCGAATTGTCGCTAAGTACAATCCTCGCGCCATTGTGTTGTATGAAGGAGACAATGACCTCGCTTGGGGGCTTTCGCCGGAGACTATTTTGAATCAACTGAATATATTGGTTGATATGATCAAATTAGAGCTACCGGATACACGCTTATACATTCTTTCTGTAAAACCAAGTATTGCCCGGGCAAATCTTTGGGCTCTGGCTCAAGAAGTTAACGCAGGATTTGCATTACGTGCCGAATCTGACGAAAAAATATTCCATATTGACGTAGACACTTTCTTGCTCGACGAAAGCGGTGGTTTTAGAGCAGATCTTTATTTAACAGATTTTTTGCACTTAAACGCTGCTGGTTATGACATTTGGGTCGATGTGATTCGAGCAGCACTCACAGTGCAGGAAGCACCCCTAGAGAATTCATCCGTAGGCACAAACTTCTACCTAACGACTTCGGAACTAATATCTGACTGTGTAAATTTGACTTCCGAACCGGAAAGCGAGTCACTGCCGATTACATTGAGTTTCAACCTTATTGAGTCTCAGCTAGTGATGACTGATTTTGTATCTAGGAATTCAAAAACAAGTCAATGCTCGGATCGATTAGCAGTTACTCTCGCTGAGGATAAATCTGTGGAATCAGCACTGTATTGGACTGAAAAATTGTATATACGCGGGGAAAGCACTAAATATCACTTGAACACAGAGTACTCCAGCACGCGAAACCCTGTCTCGGAAAACGGTGGCAAATTCATCTTTGATCAGATCGATTACTCGGTAGCAGAATAGTCCACATCTCAAATTTTTCGCTTGACGCATACATTTTTGTCCAAATAGGCTCTACCTCCTGTAAAAAAATCGCGATCTGGCTGCAACCACCTCCGGGGTACCCCCCCCACTTTCCTAAGTAGGTTCCATCTTTGCGTATTACATACTATCCTGAACGAAAGATGTGGTATTTCTCAGAACAAGACTATGAAACTACGAAACTCTACATTCCTTGCTCTGCTTATTTTCGGCTTCGCTCCGAGTGCGAATGGCCAAACCGGAATGACCGACGGCGATTGGCGTTACTTTGGCGGTGATAGTGGGAGTAGTAAGTATTCTTCCTTGGACCAAATCCGTGCCGAGAACTTTGCGCAACTAGAAATAAAGTGGCGTTGGCAATCCATAGACGCTCGTTTTGATCTTGAACAATTAAAATCTGAGTATCCGAATCTGCGGATTGAAAACGATGTGCCAGATGTCAGCATTAATGGTTTGAAATCGGCTCCGTTGGCGGTCGATGGTGTGCTTTATGTTTTGACGCCGTTGTACCAAGCAGCTGCCATCGATACTCAGACTGGTGACACGTTGTGGTCTTATGACCCTCGCAGCTATTCCTCAGGTATACCAACAATGATGTTGGGCTTTAGTAGCCGCGGTTTAGCTTATTGGTCTGACGGGGAAAGGTCACGAGTTGTGTGGGGTACTGGTGATGGTTATTTGATCGAAGTTGACGCTCAAAGTGGTGAGGCCATTCGTGAGTTTGGTGAAAATGGGCGTGTCGATCTCGTCGCGGGCATTCCAAGAGCGCGACGGCAGGCTCCAATTAATTATTCTGTAACCTCAGCACCTATAATCGTTGATGATGTCATCATTGTAGGCGCGGCTATTTCCGATCAACCCCGATACAAAGAAATGCCACCAGGCCATGTGCGTGGATTCGATATACACACCGGGAAATTATTATGGACATTTCATACTATCCCTCAGGACGGAGAGTTCGGCAATGAAACTTGGGAAAACCGCTCATGGGAATACAGTGGTCATACTAATGTATGGACATTAATGAGTGCGGATAATGAAGAGGGGATTGTTTATTTGCCCGTAGGCGCGCCGACGAATGACAATTATGGGGGGCATCGCTTAGGAGATAATTTGTTCGGTAACAGCTTGGTGGCACTTGATGCAAAAACTGGGGAGCGTATTTGGCATTTCCAGATGGTGCATCATGACCTCTGGGACTACGACCCACCGGCAGCACCAAATTTAGTTGATATAAACGTTAATGGCGAACCGATCAAAGCAGTAGCTCAGGTAACCAAACATGGCTTCACTTTTGTTTTCGATCGACTTACCGGCGAGCCAGTCTGGCCAATTGATGAAAGACCGGTACCGGCATCTGATGTGCCAGGTGAAAGGGCGTCGCCAACGCAACCGTTTCCGATTAAGCCCCCACCTTTTGAGCCTCAAAAGTTAGGTGTGGAACAACTAATCGATTTCACCCCGGAGCTGCGGGAATCTGCAATAGCAATGCTAGAACAACATCGCTACGGCGATATTTTCACTCCGCCATCACTTCCCAGTGAGACGAGTTTTGGCACGATCCATGTGCCAGGCTATATCGGCGGCGCAAGTTGGATGGGTGCGGCTATTGACCCGGAAACAGGAATTATCTACATACCATCTGTGACAATCCCGAGTCGTTCCGGGCTCGCTATACCGCCGGAAGATGATGCCACTTTAAACTATGTACGCAATGTCACTACGAACTTGCGGCCAAGAGGGCTTCCTCTAGTTAAACCTCCTTATGGTCGAATTACGGCTATTGATCTTAATGTTGGGGAGATTCTTTGGCAAGTTGCCAATGGCATGGGCTCTCCCTCGGTTCGAAATCACTCTGCCCTCGCGGGTGTAGATTTGCCTCCCTTGGGTAATGGATGGGATCAAGTCTTGGTTACTAAGACCTTGTTAATCTCTGCGCAGAGAACACCCAATGAGGACGGTAGTTATCCACTAGTCGCTCGAGATAAGTTGACCGGAACGACTATTGCCGAGCTAGAATTACCAGCACAGCCTATCGGTCCTCCCGTAACCTATTTAAGTGACGGTCAGCAACAAATTGCTGTCACTATGCGTGGTACGCCACCGGAATTATTAGTGGTTGGGATGCCTTAACGCCTTTACCAAATCTTTACAAACACACTGGAACGAATCGCAGACCTCGCCACCAAAAAGGCAGTGGTCGCCCGATAATTCGCGACCGAGAAACCAGAGAAAGGCGTGCAGAGCGCAGCGCTAAGCTGGCTGAACTGAGAGAACTAGAGGAGACTGAGGTTGAGCAAGTCACCAAGTCCAGGAGGGGGCAAGGTGTTTTCCGAGCTAATCCAGAGGAAATTGAATCCGGTTGCGGAGTAACAGGTGTTGCAAATTCAAAGCACTTGATTGCAAGTCATATTAAGCTATGGTCCAAGTTGAATAACCGTGAGCGCCTTGACGGCAATATTGGGCTGCTTCTATCGCCTCATGTGGATCATTTCTTCGATAAGGGCCATATCACGTTTTCGGATAACGGCGATTTAATGGCTAGTTTCTCCGCTGATAAAGAAGCCCTTGATAAATGGTAGATTCTGCGGACGAATGTTGTAACCTTCAATAAGCTTCAGCTAAAGTACATGAAATATCATAGGGAGGCAGTTTTGAACCAATGAGCAGAGAAACTAACCAACTCGCACAAGTTCAAAAAATAGCTATGAACTCTTCTGAGTCTGGCTATCAGGGTCACGAATGACCAAGATTTTAACAACAATAGTCCTAACGCTATCTGTCCTTCCATCGGTTTGGATTGCTCAATTGTTTGGCCCGTGTAACTATGAAGACTGCATAATAGGGGGCATGCAAGGATTTACATCTGATGTGGCTGCAGTTAGGATTCTCGGCTGGCAAAACGGAAATTCCTGACTCGATAACTGTAGCACCGGCAATATCAATACTGAGGAAAAAGACATGTATCGACTGAGTTTTATCGCCCTGCTCGCCGGGACTTTGCCAGTTCTATCGGCTCTCGCCGACGACAGCGGTTCAATCATCATCCCCAAGCGCGAAATAAACCAAGTGCTATTACAGGGCCTGGACAGACTGGCTGATGGCCGAGCCGTTAGTGATATTGTGGTCAAGCATCTGAATGTCGGCGAAGAAAACCTGGGTGTATCCGTAGTCCAGCGCAGAAAGGTCGAAGTAATGGATTCTACTTCAGGAATTGCCCATCCGGATCTTGACGAGATTTACTATATAATTTCTGGCACTGGAACCATGGTTACCGGCGGTGAGTTCGTCGATATGGAATCCAGCATCAGCTCTTTGCTAGGTCCGATGGAGCGTGGTGAGATTCGAGGTGGTGTGGAGCAGTTCGTTGAGCCCGGCGACATCGCCATCATTCCCAAAGGTATGCCCCATGGCTGGCTCAAGATCGATACCGATGCGATCAGTTACATTATCTTCCGTGGCGATCCTAATAAGGTGATGCAGGAAAAGACCGAGTA
>PBHS01000023.1 GCA_002719575.1 Gammaproteobacteria bacterium
TTTGTCGATACCGCTATGTCCTTCATTCGCGAACAGATCCCAAGCATGTCTTTTGAAGAGGAAAAAGTCGCACTCACCGCCGCCCTAAATTCGCTGGCTACTTATGGCATCACCAGTGTCCATGATGCGGGTATCGACAGCAGCACTCTTGCTGCCTACAAGGAACTGGTTACAGAAGCACCGTTGCCGGTTCGCGTTTACGCTATGATTTCAGCATCCGACCCACTCTATCAAGACCGCCTGGCAGAAGGCTTCTTCCACAGTGAGGACATGACATTTGCAGTTGAGAGCGTCAAAGTAGTTGCAGACGGAGCCCTTGGAAGCCGCGGAGCTGCGCTGATTGAGGATTATCATGATGCGCCCGGCTATCGCGGTTTGTTGCGTTACAACGACGAGCGCCTAGAGTATTTGATGAGAGCTGCAATGAATGCAGACTTTCAGGTCGCCACTCACGCCATTGGTGATAGCGCCAATATGCGAGTCTTGGATAACTACGAAAGACTTATCAGAGAAACTAATTCAAAAAGTCGACGCCACCGAGTCGAACACGCACAAATCTTGCGCTATGATGACATCGTCCGGTTCGCTAAGCTCGAAGTAATACCCTCGATGCAGGCGACTCACGCTACTTCCGACAAAAACATGGCTGAAGACCGCCTCGGCCCAGTACGCATTCAGGGTGCTTACGCTTGGCGAAAACTCCTTGACTCAGGGGCACGAATCGCCAACGGCTCCGATTTTCCAGTTGAACACCCGAATCCTTTTTATGGTCTGCATGCCTCAGTAACGCGCCAGGACCAACAAAGCAGCCCTCCTGACGGATGGTATGCCGAAGAGAGCATGACGCTTGAAGAGGCCTTGGCGAGTTTTACTATCGATGCTGCCTACGCGGGGCATCAGGAAGAGCATCTTGGCACCCTAGAGCCTGGGAAAAAAGCCGATTTCATCCTCCTTGACCGAGACATCTTTGCCCTGCCTCCAACCCAGCTATGGCAAACTAAGGTGCGAGAGACTTGGGTAAATGGCGTAAGAATCTCAAGACAAAACTAACGAACACCAAAAAGTTGGAGGCGGCTATGCCACTAATAAAAATTATTGCGGTCACACTCTTCATTGGTTTGCTCATTGGCTGCGGACAGGACGAACGCTTACCTACAGGAGACTCAGTTCAAAATGTCACTACTGCACCTCTTTTTTCAGAAGAAGAGGTCATTCGTTGGGAAGAAACCGCGAGCAAGGTAAAAATCCTCAGGGACAATTGGGGCATCCCCCATATCTACGGAATCAGCGACGCAGATACCGTCTTTGGCACGCTCTACGCACAAGCGGAAGATGACTTTTATCGCTTGGAAACAAACTATATCAACGCCATGGGCCGGCTTTCCGAAGCAGAAGGAGAAACGCGACTTTATCAGGATCTGCGCATGAAGCTGTTTATCGATCCTATTGATATGCAGGCGCAGTTTGAAAGAAGCCCTGCGTGGCTCAAAGACTTGATGGTCGCGTTCGCAGATGGCCTGAATTATTACCTTCACACGCATCCAAATGTCGAGCCCAGAATAATCAAAAAATTCGAGCCTTGGATGGCACTAACCTTCTCGGAGGGCAGCATCGGTGGCGATATCGAGCGGGTAAATATCGACCAGCTGAAAGATTTCTATGACCCGGATTCATTGGTCGCCGTTGCCGAAACCCTCCTTGACGAAGAACCCAGAGGGTCGAACGGCTTCTCGATTGCGCCTAAAAATACTCTGAACGGTAATGCACTTTTCTTAATCAACCCTCACACCTCTTTTTTCTTTCGCTCGGAATTGCATATGGTGAGCGAGGAAGGACTTAACGCCTACGGCGCTGTTACCTGGGGCCAATTTTTCATTTATCAGGGTTTCAATGAAAATACCGGTTGGATGCACACCTCCAGCAAAGCCGATGCAATCGATGAATACCNAGAGACTATCNTCCAGCGCGATGACGGCTATTACTACCAGTANGGCGACGAACTACTGCNGGTAGAGGAANAACTCATAACNCTTCCATTTCGTGACGATAACGNCATATCGGAAATTGAAATTACTGCNTATTACACNCATCACGGGCCAATCATTAGGGANGATGACGGCAAGTGGGTCTCGATCAGCCTTATGCAGGAGCCTGTCAAGGCATTAACTCAGTCATTTAGCAGAACGAAAGCCCGCCATTATGAGGATTTTGCAGCCACCATGGAACTGCGCACCAATTCTTCCAACAATACAGTCTATGCCGACAGTGACGGCAACATCGCCTATTGGCACGGCAATTTCATCCCCAGAAGAAACCCCAGCTTCGATTGGAACAGTCCGCTCGATGGCAGTAATCCAGACACCGACTGGGGTCCTCTACACGGAGTCAGCGAAATGATCACCGTGTACAATCCTGACAGCGGNTGGATACAAAACACGAACAATACACCGTTTAATGCCGCGGGCCCTTACAGCAGTCCAGAACCNACNGACTATCCAGCGTACATGGCGAATAANCCGGAAAATCCGCGGGGCATTCATGCCGTGCAAGTTCTGCAGGGCAAAGACAATTTCACGCTTGATGCATTAATCGAGGCGGCTTACGACCCTGCCATGCCGTACTTTGACGCTTTGATTCCAAGGCTTTCG
This sequence comes from Gammaproteobacteria bacterium, assembly GCA_002719575.1. GTDB lineage: Bacteria > Pseudomonadota > Gammaproteobacteria > Pseudomonadales > Pseudohongiellaceae > UBA9145. The sequence continues at coordinate 2,649 of PBHS01000023.1, forward strand.
CTCATTACTGCAGCAGACAGCCCGAGCATTGTCGACGTCGACGCAGACGGNGACACCGTCCNANTGAAAANCACANTCACTGAGGAAGTTCTTGAATATATCGACTTATTGAGAGGCTGGGACACAAATTTTGGCGTTGANTCGGTCGAAACTTCGTTGGCCGTGTACTGGGCTGAGGCCCTCATAGAGATGGTCCGCGCCGATGCGACAGCGCAAAACATCAACATTTATGACTTTCTGGTGAATAATGCGACGCCGAACCAGCTTCTTGGTGCATTGAATCAGGCAGCCGAAACACTTTCTCAGGATTTTGGTTCATGGCAGGTCCCATGGGGTGAGATTAATCGCTATCAACGCATTACCGGAGATCTGGTGCAAAATTTTGACGACAATGCGCCAAGTGTCCCTGTCGGTTTTGCCTCGGGCAGATGGGGAGCATTGGCCTCATTTGGCGCGCGCACCTATCCGGGCACCAGACGAATGTACGGCACCAGCGGCAACAGCTTTGTCGCGGCCGTAGAGTTTGGGAAGCCTCTAAGAGCCAAGGCCATCACGGTTGGCGGCTTGCAAAGCGACCCCGAATCTCCGCATTTCGACGATCAAGCAGAAATGTATGCGAATGGCGAATTCCGCGATGTCTTATTCTATCGCGACGACATCGAAGCCAATCTGGAGCGAGAATACCATCCCGGAAATTAGCGACCTCTAGCGAGGGTTTAAGCAGATCCATGAGTATTGATAGCGCCTACCAGTCTGGCCGACACTTTCTGCAAATTCCAGGACCTTCCAATGTTCCGGAGAGTGTACTCAGGGCCATGGCACAGCCGGTAATTGACCACCGTGGCCCCGATTTCCCAGCACTGACTTTCAGATTGCTTGAGAAACTCGCCCCCGTGTTCAACACCAAATCTTCTATTTTTATCTATCCAGCCTCCGGTACAGGCGGATGGGAAAGCGCCCTGCTTAATTGTTTGTCTCCCGGGGATAAAGTACTTGCCTTTGAAACCGGACACTTTGCTACCCTGTGGAAAGAGGTTGCCGAGAAGCTGGGTCTACACATTTTGTGGATACCCGGAGACTGGCGCCATGGGGTTGACCCGTCAGTCGTGGAGGAAAAGCTGTCAGAGGACAGCAAGCATGAAATCCAGGCAGTACTGGCCGTACACACGGAAACGTCAACTGGTGTTACCAGTCGAATCAGCGAAATTAGGTGCGCAATGGATAAGGTAAGACACCCGGCTTTACTCATGGTAGACGCCGTATCTTCGCTCGCTTGCACAGAGTTTCGGCATGATGACTGGGGAGTTGATGTCACAGTCAGCGCATCACAAAAAGGGCTCATGCTGCCACCGGGATTGAGCTTTAATGCTGTAAGCGAGCAGGCGCTAGCGCGCTCCAAGGTGAATCATAGCCGCCTTTCTTACTGGCAATGGGAGGCAATGGCGAAAAATAATGCCAAAGGATATTTTCCCTATACGCCCAGTACCAACCTACTCTACGGCCTGGATGAGGCCTTGAATTTGTTGCTTGCTGAGGGGCTCGACAAGGTGTTTGCACGTCACGCTCGTTTGGCCGCTGCTACTCGTGCTGCAGTCAATACTTGGGGGCTGGAAAATGTCTGCATGAATTCAGATGAATACTGCAATTCCACGACAGCGGTCTTTGTGCCGGAAGGCTTCGATGCAGATGAGTTAAGAGAAGTCATTCGCGGGCGGTTCAACATGTCACTGGGCACCGGTCTCGGTAAATTGAAAAGCAGTATCTTTCGCATTGGCCATATTGGCGACTTCAATGAACTGATGCTCATGGGCACGCTGAGTGGTATAGAAATGGGGCTTAAAATTGTGAATTTTCCCTATCTAACCGGTGGCGTTCAGAGCGCAATGGCTGTGCTCAGCAAAAGCTAGATATCTCTCAAAAAGACCGACAAACATCACTGGAGATCGTCATGGGTTCTGCCACCGCGGTTAGTAACAGCGCAGCTATCTCGTTACTGGGCTTCGCTGCGATTATCTTTCTTCTATTAATTCTGATTGCAAGATGGAAGTGGCACGTCTTTTTTGCTCTTCTCATCCCAATCCTTCTCTTTGGAATCTTGCCGGGAATCCAGCAGAACAACTTCATTGACGCATTTGAAAACGGTTTTGGTAAAACCCTAGGCTCTATTGGCGTTGTGATCGTCCTGGGCTCAATCATTGCAGAAGCCCTCAAACATACTGGTGGAATTCAGGTAATCACCCGTTCAATGGTCAATCTGGTTGGCTCCCAAAGGATGCCGTTGGCTCTCACTCTCACCGGCTTTATTATCGGCATCGCAATTTTTTCCGACGTNGCCTATGTAATTCTGAATCCACTCGTTCACTCAGCTGCCAAAACCATGGGGGTGGGCATTGCTGTGATGTCCACCGGTTTGGTTGGCGCCCTGCAATTAACTCATGCGATCGTGCCGCCGACTCCCGGACCACTTGCTGCCGCGGCGCTGGTTGGTGCCGATATCGGAAAGACCATAATCTACGGCAGTATCGCCTGCTTGTTTGGCTCTATTGCTTGCTGGGCTTGGGGGACGCTGTTCGCCGGCCCGCGTGTGGAAACACCACCGAGTGATGAATTCGAAGGCATAACAGTGGATGATCTTAACCAGAATGGCCTACGAGAATTGCCAAGTACCTTCCGCTCTTACTTACCAATCGTTGTCCCGATCCTGTTGATTGGTGCACAAAGCGTTGTGACGCTCTGGCTCCCAGAAGAGAACATCTTGCGCACGCTATTCATGTATCTCGGATGGCCAGTTATGGCCCTATCCTTCGGAGTCTGGTTGGCGTTTCGTAATATCAAGGACCCGAAAGATCGAGTGCAGGCCAAAGACGCCTGGGTGGAAACCGCCCTGAAAACCTCTGCCATGATTTTAGTAGTGACAGGCCTTGGCGGATCTCTCAGTGCGATTCTGAGAGAAACACCGGCTGTTGAAGTCATAGCCGCATTCTTCAGTTCCTATGGCCTGCCAGCGATCCTGTTGCCCTTCGTCATCGGAATTATTGGCAATATGATTACTGGCTCAACGACAGTAGGGGTAATTAGCGCGGCATCGTTGGTCGCCCCCATGCTAAGCAATCTCGCCCTCTCACCAGAAGCAGCCATGCTGGCAGCCGCCAGTGGCTCTGTAATCATAAAGTATGTGAACAGCAGCTATTTTTGGGTCTGTACGTCTCTCTCAAAACTGAGCGTGACTGACGCAATGTTTAGCTATGGCGGCGCAACCATGATCGGCGGCACCGTCTCGTTTTTAACGGTGTGCGTGATGTGGAGGCTCGGGCTCATCTAGAAAGACGTTGACAGAGAGATCAACTGAATGCGGTGCCTGCCTTAGTGCAAACCACTGGCTCAGAAGCCAACTGCCCCGCCATCTCCACGACGGGAGTCAGCAGCCCCNAGGAAAAGGCCTTGATCGCGGTCATAGTAGACACCCATCGCGGCTCCCTGAGAGCCGCGCTCTCTGGTCTGGTGGCCTCGATTTTNGTAGCTGTTCAGTGTGTCATNAGAAAGCGAATTAGATTCGATACTCGTGACATCAGGCAGCCATTGATGATGTATTCTTCCCGCCTCAATGGCTTCGGCAATATTAAAACCATGATCAATNACGTTGAGGATCACCTGCATGGTCGTNTTAATGATGGTCTTGCCTCCNGGACTACCAACAGCAAACAGCGGCTTACCATCACGAGCAACTATCGTTGGTGTCATACTAGATAGAGGCCGTTTTTCCGCAGCGANCAGATTCGGTNCTGTTCCAATCTGACCGCGCAGATCTGTGATTCCTGGCACTGCGTTGAAGTCGCCCAGCTCGTTGTTCAGCAAGTATCCCCCACCCGCAACAGTAATTGCGGAACCATAACCGAATTCAAGTGTGTAAGTCAGGCTAACCATGTTACCGTCCTTATCTACAACTGAGAAATGGGTGGTTTCTTCAGATTCGTAGGCNTGGGCGAACAATTCAGGGCTGCTTTCTGACTTCNTGGTCATATCAATTGAGGCACGNAGTTCGCTTGCATAGTTTTTATCCAGCAAGCGATCGAGTGGCATAGAATCGTTGAAGTCCGGATCGCCAAGATGCTCCGCTCGATCAGAATAAGCCCGCCGCATTGCCTCTGTCAGNACGTGCAGATAATCCGCAGAATTGTGTCCCATGGCCGCCANTTCAAAACCCTCCAGAATGTTCAGCATTTGTACAATTCCTACACCACCAGAACTGGGAGGCGGCATACTTATGATTTCGTGCCCCCTNTAATTGCCACGGATCGGCGATCGCTCTTTCGCCGCGTAGGCGGCNAGATCCTCTTCCGTAATNAGGCCGCCNATATCNGNCATGAAGTCAGCAAACCGCTNCGCATTCTCCCCATGGTAAAAACCGTCGGCGCCGTGGTCCCTGATCAGTTCTAGCGTATGCGCNAAGTCTGGTTGCACCCACGTGTCGCCCATGCGGTAAAAAGAGCCATCAGCTTTAAAAAATTTCTGTGCAGAAGCAGAATATTGACGCAAGCGGNTTGAGCTNCGTTCAAAGCCCGTTTGCAGAGAGTAGGTGATAGGAACTCCATCGCGGGCGAGTTCCAANGCGGGCTGGACTAAGTCCGACCATGCCATNGATCCCAACCTCTGATGCGCAAGGTANAATCCCGCTACAGTGCCCGGCACACCAACCGCCAGGGGGCCAAAGTGATTCGAGTTATTCAGTATGCTGCCGTCGGGGCCGAGATACATGCGCTCCGTTGCCGCTANAGGCGCCTTCTCACGNAAATCAAAGGTCGTCGCCGTGCCATCATCCCCATAATAAACCAGAAATCCTCCCCCTCCGATATTACCAGCTGAAGGCCAAGTCACGGCCAACGCAAATGCAGTCGCGATAGCCGCATCAANTGCATTACCGCCTTCCTGAAGCGTCTTGGCNCCCACNTCCGATGCCAGCATAGACGCACTACTNACCATGCCGTTTTTTGCATANACNGGAGTTCGACCTCCTGCTCCGAAGGACGGGTGNATNANAAAGAAACAAANAANNANNAGANAAGCTAGCGAGCTGACCGNGATCTTTCGAAGGACCCGCGTAGAAATAAAGATCGTGCGCATATTTGACTCAACTTTTTCAGTCGGATATGAGTAGAAACCAATTCTCGAAACACCTGAAACACTAGTGTAAGTCAGTGATCCAGCTTGATCAAATTCAGCATTGCCAAATCAGTCTTGGCAGTGCTAGTTTGCGGACAAGCCGGACAAGAACACTCCAATATACAGAAATAAAAACTCCAAATGACAAAAAAAAAGGCCGCCACAGAACCGCTGGCTTTCCAACCCAAATCTGCAGAGCAAATGTTGCAAACTGCCAACGATTTTTATGAAGCCGTGCGCACACGCAGGACTGTGCGCGAGTTTTCACCTGAACCGGTTCCACTCGAGGTGATAGCGAATTGCCTGCGCGCCGCAGGTTCCGCACCAAGCGGTGCAAATCGACAACCCTGGCATTTTTCTGTGGTTCGCNGCCCGGACCTCAANCGANAAATNCGCTTGAGAGCGGAAGAGGAAGAAAGNGANTTCTACGCCTCAAAAGCACCGCAGGACTGGCTGGACGCGCTTGCTCCTCTGGGAACTGANGCAAACAANCCCTTCCTTGAGATTGCNCCTTANCTNATCGTCATCTTCGGAGAGAAATCAAGCANNNGCAAAAACAACAGCANACTGAAGAACTANTACGTNAATGAATCNGTTGGGATTGCAACAGGTATCTTGATCACAGCNCTACATACCGCNGGTCTGGCGACCTTGACCCATACGCCCGCGCCCATGAANTTCCTGAACCGACTNGTCGGCAGACCTTCAACAGAAAAACCATNTATGATTCTCGTTACCGGATTCCCNGCAGAGAGCACAGAAGTTCCCGCTATTGGCCGTAAATCTTTAAACGAGATTGCGAGTTTTCTCTAAGGGTCGAATAAGCNCGCGGCAGGTTTTGAATTAAGCAACCNCTANGTGGTGACCAGNTACTGACACTGCTGCCAAAAGGACCNAGGCCANGGAANCCGGGTTTCCCAAGCGGGTTCTGCTACTGCGTTGGGTTACCAATTGGGGTGCCCTCTTTTCGCCATTCACCGTAAAGATATTCCTCGGCNAACTCGGCGCACTTAAACTCAAGAAGCTGGTAGTTTTCTCCAACATGGCGNTAAAGCGGAAAGCTTACCTTCCAGGGCTGCGTGAAGGTGTTAGGGTCTGTCATGGTAGCTTCATACTGAAGGTGGTTAGGACCAATCGGCGTCCAGCGCTCTTCAACGACCATCTCCCAGCTGTGATGATTACCCGCCCGGTCAAACCAGGTATCAGGGATCTGTCCCGTCACTCTCACCACAAGTGTATCCTCTTGCCATTCGGCATTTGAATGGCCCATCCANGCGTCNACNTGTGATTGAATCTCAGGCTGATCCACATAAAGTATCCGATTGGATTCCGCGAANTCGTAAGCTATCAGAATCACATCCGTCGACTGAACAATCTGAAACGGAAATGGCAAGTAATTAGCTCGAGGAACACCCGGCATNTAGCATTTAGTTAGTGGATCTTTNTCGATNGCATTNATNCCATTCTCATCTCGCTGACGCCGCGCAGTCTCGGTATAGGGAATTCGACCTCCGACCACGATACCCTGGCTTCCAGGAANAGCGGAGAGCGCACCCATCTGGCCCGGATGAGGGCCGTAAGCGGCAGCGTGAGGTTCAATATCATAGTGAGCTTTGGTCATTGCCTGCCAGATACCGCTTAAGTCAGGCTTTCCAGAGGGCGTTCTCGGGAACTCATCCAATTGAGCGCTGGCATTCATTGTAACAAAGGTCAATACCAGGAAGCCCATTGTTTTATAGGTACGATGTCTCATTACTAAACCTTTCCTCTTGATAGCATGCAAACTAGCTGTCGTCTTTTCCAGCTCGCTGTTCTGCCATGCGTTCCCCCCGAAGGATATTCTCCATCCCGTAATTTCCTTCATGGCAGGCGTATTCATAAATCTGCCCAGCTACTTTAGTCATCGGAATAACCGCACTGATCTTATCAGTAAAAGTGGCCGGATCGTCAATCGTAAACGCGTAGTCAACGGTGTCATAGGCCGTTCGGGTAAATCGCTCGGTCAACACCATGTCATAGTTGGCTCCGGTNCTGTTAAAAGTCTGCCNGTACCCATTGAAATTCCGAGTTTGTACAACNAGGGAATCCTGTTCCCACCAACCGCGGGAATCGCCGGACCAAAGTCGAATGTCTTGATCAAGAGAAGGCATGTCCATAAGAGGCACAATNCGCGCATCGTGAATCATTTCAGTAAATATCACTGCAGTNTCGCGGTTCTGCACAATCTGCATATTGTTATTATAAAGGCTCGGCACAAAGGGTGGTCCAGAGTTGAATCCTACGATGCAACGTTCGGACAGGCCTCTATCCTCCGGCCCGTTCTTCGCAATCCCACCCACAACGTATCGCACCGGACGAGAGCCCGGGATATCTGGACCGAGGCCGCCAAAAGCCCTTGGCGCGCCTTCAACAGAAGTAGGCACCCGCCCGTTCTCCGGATAAACAATGTGCGAGGTCCTAACAGTGTCACCAATACCTGCCACTTCAATCCAGAAATCGTTATATCCACCAGGATTATCGGTGACTGGGGGCGCATCAGGATCGATCACAAGCTGCGCGGCAGCGGCTTCGGCCGCGGCTGCTGCACGAGCCTGCCGCTCAACCGCCTCCTCAACCTGCTCTGCCGTCAGAAATTCCTGAGTGCCATAGCGAGAGGGTCGCTGCATGGGAGTGTTTGAGCTGAAATTCCATACACCCTGAAGATCGGGATGACCCCATTCCGTTCGGGGGACCTCGTAGTCAGTTTGCGCGTCGACGCCTTGCCAAAACGCGGTACTGCAAAGAACTGCAATTGCGTTGGTCAAGATCCACTTATTTATTATCATACTGAGCCTTCCGATGCCTGTCGTTCTAAAAGCGCTAAAGTAGAGCTTTGCTCGACAATAATCAATAGTGTGAGCAGGAGCTCACCGCACCTGGGGCTGCTTGATCGAGCGCATTTTAGATCCGCGGCGCTTATCTAGTGCCGCGTGTATCGAGTTAGCAAGCTGGAAGTGTCCCAACGCCCACCTCCAGCAGCCTGGACCTCTTCGTAGAACGAATCCACCAAAGCGGTAACGGGCAATTCTGCCCCGTTCTTCTCAGCCTCAACCAACGCTATTCCCAAGTCTTTGCGCATCCAGTCTACTGCAAAACCAAATTCATACTGATCCTTAAGCATCGTCTGATAACGATTTTCCATCTGCCAGGAGCCTGCTGCGCCTTTGGAAATTGTCTCCACCAGTGGCTCCGCCTCAAGGCCCGCCTTCATCGCGAAACTCAAGCCTTCAGCCAATCCCTGAACCACGCCGGCAATGCAAATCTGATTGACCATCTTTGCTAACTGCCCATGGCCAGCAGGACCCAGCAATTTGCTGAATCGTGAATAGCAGGCAATGATCGGCTTCGCAGAGTTATAAGTAGACTCTCTGCCGCCAACCATAACGGTGAGCGCTCCGTTTTCAGCACCCGTTTGGCCCCCAGAGACTGGAGCATCAAGGAACTGTTTGTCCTGTTGCTGAGCAGCCGCCTCTAATTCCCTAGCTAAATCGGCAGAAGCCGTTGTGTGATCCACCAAAATCGCCCCAGGCTTCATCGCNGACAGAGCGCCATCGTCACCCAAAGCCACCGCTCTGACATCATCGTCATTGCCCACGCAGACCAGCACTACATCAGCATTTTTTGCAGCTTCTGCTGGTGTAGACGCCATGTCTCCCCCAAACTCCGAACACCAATTTTCGGCTCGAACAGAATTACGGTTAAAGACACAGACCTCAAGGCCAGCGCTTTTCACATGGCCAGCCATAGGGTATCCCATCACCCCAAGTCCGATAAATGATACTTTCATGTAAGCTCCTTGACATTACTTAGTGGCAATTATTACGAGTGAATCTAGCGTTGGGAAAGGCTATACCCTGGACAATTCAGACATCCAGTCCTGCTGGAGCAGCATAATCAATTCTTCCATACTCTGAAACCTGGCCTCCGGGTGCTTGTTCAAACATTTTCGGGCAACATCACTGAGTAGTGCTGGCACTTTGTGTTGAGCCACGGCCGTCGCTTCTGGTGGCCGCTCATGCAGCACTGATTCCACTACTTCATGCAACTTTGCTCCCTTGGCCGGCTTTTCGCCGCAGAGAATTTCATAAAGCACTGCACCAATACTGAAGATGTCTGTCCGATGATCAATTGAAGGGTCCTGTTTCAACTGCTCCGGAGACATGTAGTGCACGGTACCCTGCGCCTTGCCGTGTCCAGTAAGCGAAATATCTTCAATAGCAACATCTATGTTGCCGTCGCCCTCGGCTAAATCGACAGTGTTCCTTTGCTTGGCAGTAATGTCGGCGCCTGAAACACTTCCATCGGGGTGCCAGACTTTGGCCAGACCCCAATCGAGAAGTAAAACCTCTCCATACGGCCCAGCCAAAATATTCTCAGGTTTGATGTCTCGGTGAGCAACTCCATGTATGTGAGCATATTGCAAAGCATGCCCAACCTGAATCACCAGCTCTACCAATTGATGCAGATCATACCGTTCTCGGAAATTCAAAATCTCTCTTAAGGTGTAGCCGTGAACAAGCTTCATTGTGAAATAGGGATTCCCACGACCATCACGACCGAGCTCGTAAGTGGGAACGGTATTGGGATGCTGAAGCATTGAAGTCACCCTGGCTTCCCGGATCAGTCGCCTTTGTTCAATTTCATCGGATGCAAACTCAGGCTTGAGCGTTTTGTAACAAACAAAGCGCGAAAGATGCAGGTCCTTGCAGGATTTAATCAGCGACTTGCCCCCTTTCGCGATGGTGCTGAAAAAAGCGTAACGCGTTCGCGGATCGATTTTCCCGGGCAGGGGCTTATCTGTTTCTTCGAGAAAAACCGAGCTATAGCTCTTTGGAGGCTCTGGAAAGTTTAACATATTTTCGGTTGCTTAATTCGATACACAGACGTGAGCAGACGGTAATCTGCGCCCAGAAGGAGAACTAGAAGATACCCTCTGCTCAAAAGCCTGAAACATGGCACACAGCTGCAACAAGTCAATTGCTGATGGTAGCAAACAGTTTACGGTATACTAAACTCTGGATCAGAAATTCTGGTAAGTTGCTTCATTTATTATGTGGAAAGACCAACTTGAAAATGCACGAGAAACCGAGTTTTCCGTCCGCTACGCAGAAACCGACGCCATGGGCGTGGTTCACCATGCCAACTACCTAATCTACTTTGAAGAAGGACGAAGCCAATATATGAGAGACTTGGGAAGTGACTACGCGCTGGTTGAGGCCAGCGGCTATAGACTTCCTGTGACTGAAGCTAAGCTGCGCTACATTGGAAGCATGCGATACGGCGAACGAGTCCGTATTCGCACCCGCATCGGGGAAAATAGAAGCCGCAGGGTCACCTTTCTATACGACGTCATCAACCCGCAAACCGGTACTATTGTGGCAACTGGACTAACTCGCCACATCTGGACCAACGCAGCTGGCAGGGTAACTCGTGTACCTGAAAGCTGGACGGAATTATTCGGTTGATCAATAACACGCTTCGCCATGATTGATAACTCTAGTCATTGGATACTCAAACTCTATTTGTGTATCGCGATGGCGTTCACTGGCCAAGCCGTGGTTGCACAGAGCTTTTTGCCCGTGGAAAACAATGTCACTTTTGATCAGGTGCTGGCATTGCCGAGCGAAGAACCCGACGCAACTATTGCCTATGGAGACAGCGCTTCGCAATATGGCCTATTATGGACTCCAAAAACTGACTCAAATGCGCCATTGGTGATACTCATACATGGAGGTTGCTGGTTGAACAGTTTCGACGTAAACCATTCACGTCCTCTCGCTACCGCTCTGAATCAGGCAGGATTCGCAGTCTGGTCACTCGAATATCGCCGAACCGGCGATCCCGGAGGTGGGTGGCCCGGCACCCTTGAAGACATTGAACTCGCGCTTTCCCGGCTTGACCTCCTGTCCCCGTATGCGATTGACACATCACAGATTGCAGTAGCCGGCCACTCCGCAGGCGGCCACCTAGCCTTAATGGCTAGTAGAGACTTGACCCAAGCAAAAGCGGTTATTGGCCTCGCGGCTATCGTAGACATCGAGAGCTACAGCCGAGGGACCAATAGCTGTCAGATTGCTGGACCTGCTTTTCTGGGTGTTTCTGCGGAAGATGCGCCCGGGAAATATGCCCAAGCGAATCCGGCGAAGCACGCATTGAACCCAGCCAGCTTGCTGCTGCACGGCGATAATGACGAGATTGTGCCGCTCAATCATTTTAAACAAGACCTGCTGCCCCTCTCTGTCTTGGCAAGCGCCGGACATTTTGACTGGATTCATCCCGGCACAAGAGCTTTCCGCCTGTTTCTGGAAACGCTCAAATCTCAGCTAGCTAGATGACCGAAGAGGAAATCATCAATTTCGATACCGCGGACCCGCTTGCGGCAAAGCGCCAACATTTTGAGCTGCCTACAGGCAAGATTTATCTGAACGGAAACTCACTTGGTCCGCTGAGTACAGCGGCAAAACTTCGTGTGCGGGAAGTAATCGAGTCACAATGGGGGAATGATCTGATCTCTAGCTGGAACAGACACCGATGGATTGACCTGCCACTGGCAGTTGGTGAAAAGATTGCCCCGCTAATCGGCGCAGCACCTGGACAAGTGCTGTGTTGCGATTCTGTTTCGATAAATTTATTCAAGTTATTAGCAGCTGCGCTTGCAAATCGAAGGCGCGAGCACGCTGTAATTCTCAGCCAGCAGGATATTTTCCCCTCTGATTTGTATATCGCCGAAGGATTGATAAAACTCTTGCGGGAACGCGGCGTCAGCGCAGAGCTCCAACTGGTCCCTTCAAGGGATTTGGAACAAGCTGTAACAAAGTCGCCAGACGTTTTAATGCTATCCCACGTCAATTTCCGAACAGGCGCAGTGCATGATATGCAGCGGGTGACTGATCTGGCTCATAAAAACAACACGCAGGTAGTTTGGGATTTATCTCATAGCGCAGGCGCGATGGAACTGGCACTGGACGCCTGTCAGGTTGATTTTGCTGTTGGCTGCGGCTATAAATTCCTCAACGGCGGTCCGGGAGCCCCTGCATTTCTCTACGTTGCTTCACGGCATCAGACGGGGCTTCAACAACCGCTGCAAGGGTGGATGGGCCACAGACAGCCCTTTGAATTCGAGCCGCACTACCAGCCCGACGAAGGCATCAACCAACTACAAACCGGCACGCCAAGTATCTTGTCAATGTCTGCGCTGGATGCCGCGCTCTCGTGCTTTGAGGGCATCAATGCCGCCCAACTCCGAGAAAAGTCACTGGCGTTGAGCGAAATGTTCCTGTCCATACTTGAAAAAGACTCGACGAGTTCGGAGCTCACCCTGGTTTCACCGCGAAGCCCGCACCTGCGGGGAGCTCAGCTGAGCTTTTCCCACAGCCAGGCTTTTCCGATAAGCCAAGCTCTCATTGAGGCAGGAGTGATAGTTGATTTTCGCTCTCCGAACCTCATCAGACTTGGGTTTTCGCCTCTGTTTCTGTCTTTCGCCGAAGTTGCCAAAGGAGCTTCCAGTCTTACGCAAATTATTTCGGAAAAGCTATTCTGGCACGAACGCTTCTCTGTCAGAGCAAAGGTGACCTGAGAATTGTCCGCGCTGAGCGGTCAGAAATACTTGGACGCCCTTTCATATGTAGTGTTTGGCTCGTGCTATAAGCAATTGTTGTCAGCCGCAATTTTGCTTTATTTTAACGTGCAACTATACTTCCTAAGGCAGCATTGTGCTCTTTTATACAGTCACTTCAGCGGTCCCATGAGTCATTTCACAAACTGCAGGAATCAGTTGCACAGGCCCAAGGTAAGTCGCGGGAAAGCGTCTCTTACAAAGACAGCTCGACTACAGGTCGACAGATGTAAAAAAACTAGGTCGCCATGAAAAATCCCCTTCATTCCGTCAAAGTTGAAGCGGCCAAGGCATTGACCAAGCTCGTTATGCAGGCCCTTACCAATGCTCGCTCAGAACTCGAAGCTACAGCTTCCCGGCCAACTGCAGCGCGGACTCCTGACATCATTAAGGAGGCTTATGGCATTGGGGAACGCTTCATGAAACATCTTAATGACTACTTTGATGAAATCGGTATCCCGCTGACAGAACAGGCAAATTCTGAAACCGAAGAGTTAGCCAGCATCAGCCAGATTGACCACCATCATCTGGAAGCCATAGTAGCCATGGAAGGAATGGTCAAACAGCGTCGCGAGGCCAAAATTGCCGGGATGCAAAGTTTGGTGGAAAGATTGGAATCACTGTTGCCCGGCATTCGTGTCGATGAGACCAATAATCCTTTTGATCCTGAGCAGATCGGGGATTGCTTCAATGAAGCTGTAAAGCCTTTGGAGCTCGAAGCCCAAGATCTGCGTACAATTTTTGAAGAGTTCAACAGGTCTGTATTTGGCGAGTTGGAGACGATTGTTGCTAGAACTAACGCGATGCTCGCAAGTCTAGGCGTGCTGCCCGAACTACAGACGTCCGCGCAGAACCCGGCTAAACCTCTTAAAGAAAAAGGTGCCAGCCACGACGGGACAACATCGCAGCAGGTCGAAGAGAGACCAAAGATTGAAAGAGAAGCGGAATCGCATTTAGCTCAAGACTCCTTTCAATCGCCCGGACNTAATAAATCGGAGCCCGCCCGAACCGACCGGCTANAGCACCTTCAGCAACTCCTTCACAGCGCCAGCGGCCAGNCTCACGCACTAGCCCAGCATGCCACAAAAAATGTGGAAATCGCACCAACCGCAGAATTGGCAACAGACGCAGAGCGAACGCAACAAGCTTGGTTGCTAAACTTGCTTGATAATGTTCAGTTCAACCAACAGAACTCCACCAACAGCAGATNCACNTCTGCNGCAACCAACGTCACTGAANTTGCGCAAGCAATCAATAAGTCCCTCACGCAAGCNCAGAACANNGGCGNACTNGGTCCGTTGCCAGCGCNATCGGCTGATGTGATCAATTTGATAGTAGTTTTGTTTGACATCATTGAGAGAGACGAAGCCCTNCTTGCAGTCTTGAAAGAANTGGTTGGCCNAANACGAGTCCCAATCATGAAGATCGCGCTTCGAGATACGTCTTTTTTTGATNACCAAGATAACCCTGCAAGAAAATTAATCGACGAGATAGTGCAGGCTGGAGTTGGCTGGACACAGCCATCGAGCCTTGACGGTAATGCTGTCTACGAAACAACAAANCGCATCCTGAAGATGTTACTCGACGAANCCGAACCAGACGACGAATATATCGAAACCTTGCTCAGCGAACTTAGACAAGCAAGATGCCGCGCTTTCGGGACAAACTATGGTCTGGAAAGCCGNGTGCGCAATTTAAGAATTCTTGCNGAGCACCCTGANGATGTTGATGCCTACGTGCGCCAGAAAATACGCGAGCGCATTCGCAAACGTNAGCTCGATCCATTTGTTCGGACATTGCTGAAAACCTACATTCATAATTTCTTGTTTAAATTGGTCACCAGCGAAGGACTGGAGGGCCGGTCCTGGAAATCAGCTATCTCCACGCTCGATGTCCTACTNTGGACCATGCAACCNGCAAAACAGTTCGGGGATCTAAAAAGGTTCANGCGGGTCAATCCAAGACTGCTTCAGAATCTCAGCAAATTTATGAGCGTNGGGGGCGCCTCAAAAACCAAGNTCATCAAGGTCATNCGGCAACTTAAGCAAATACANGAATTCACCTTTTTTCAAGCTGAAGCTGGCATAAGACCAGAGCGCTCGAAGNATAANAAATTGTTTACCAGCAGAGTGAGACTTTCGACCCGCGGTCGGAAAGACATTCCGCCGCTNAAAAGAACCGATCCNACTGTCGTNAAAATCGGAAGGCTGCCGCTCGATTCTTGGATAGAATTCAGGGGCTCCTCNGGCGAACGGCTACGTTGNGCGCTCGCTTCAAAAATCGAGAGTATNGACAAACTATTCTTTGCCGACAGCGAAGGTGAAATANTGCTTGAGATCAGCCGACTACGACTNGCGTANGAATTGAAAGCAGGCACCGCCAAAATAATCAGTGAAGGTCCCATCATGAAACGAGCGATGANGTCAATCGCTGCGTACCTTTNGGAACCATCACGAACCGGCGCTTNNACTGCTGACAGGTGAGTATGCGAAAGCCANCGCAGGCGAAGCTGATCAGGGTTTAACCGCATACGGTNCGCGTGATGCCAATTCTGATAAGGCCTACCAGCGCGAGAGCGGTTNACAGAAGCAAGTCTGCACTGANTCGTTTGATAATACTTACATCACGTGAGTCGACTAACAACTTCCGACACTACAGTTAGGCATCGGACAGNTGGGCCAGNGAATCAGTCNGTTCGCACCAACTTGCCNCCGCACAAGAACAGCATCAAGCCGACACAGCCAGCCGCTGAGGCAACGAGATAAGAAGTCATATAGCGGTTATCACTAGCAACATAGACGAAACCAAGCAAGGCCGGACCAATGGCAGTCCCCATGGAGGACATGAGGTTACTGACAGAGAAGATCTTTGCGTATTCTCGTGCGCCGAACGCCTCAGCTAGAATCAAGGGCTGAAGCATGAGCAAATTACCAACGGANATCCCGAATAGAAACAAGCCCGCGCAAAGAGTCACAAGGCTGAATCCACCGGCCAGAAGCGAAAGCGAACCTGCCTGCAACAGCATCATACAAACAGCGAATATCTTGATTGAGCTNCGCTCCGCGATCCAGCCACCAATCAGNCGACCCANGATGCTTGCTACGGGTAGGATAGCCACTACAAGCGCTGTCTGCGCNTCATCAAGTTGCTCCCGCGCGAGGCCATATTGATGGGCTATGCCTCCTACTTGAGCGAGCATTACAAATAAATAGGCCAGACCTGTACCCCAAAAAAACCTCTTCCTAAAAGCCTGTTTGAATGTAAGACCANTCGCTGCCGATTTAACGGCATTAGTAGAGAATTTCCGTTCAGAGTTATTCTGACTTTGAGCAGGCGAATCCCCGTCAGGCAACAACCCCATAGATTCCGGATCAGGACGNAGCCACATCAGTGCAACTGGAATGACACCCATTACGAATAGCAAGGCTAGCAGCGGCATGGCTANCCTGAAACCCAGAGTGTCGACCATGAATGCGCTGAACGGGGTCAATACGACTCCGCCCAGCGACAAACCAGTCGAAGCCACTGATAAAGCTACCGCACGGCGACGCTGAAACCATCGGGTCACAAGCGTCGTCGCNGGGATAAGAGCCGAACCCGCAAACCCTGCACCGAAAACCACGTACACTGAAAAAAGCTGAGCCAGGTTGACNACAAAAGGAAGCGCGCAAAGAGACAANGATGCCAAAGAGGCGCCAAGCGTAATACTTATTCTAGGATCATATTCCTGAACNAGCTTAGCCACATAAAGCCCGGAGAAACCGCCACTTAGAAAAAAGATAGAAACGGCGATAGAAGCCGACTGCACGTCAAAGTTTGGCTGAGCCGCGAGCGAATTTAAATATATGGCGTGATTATAAAAGCTCAGCCCACTAACGAAAGTGAGTTGCACCAGGATTGCCCAGACAATTTTCCATCCATAGAAAGTTTGCTTAGTCATCGGTGCCACATATTCTGAACCCAGTTTNGTAATCGGACACTCTNCGCCCCATATAACGGTTGNGTGAAGTGGTGTCNTTTACGGAGAATAATATTGAACGATAGCAAACACTTCCTCCCGTGTACGCACATTTAGCTGGCGTCACNAGACCAGCCANAGNCTGTNAGCGAATCACGNGAGACANNTNCNCGGCAAACGAGTTTCTCCGTGNCAAGGGTNACTGGCAGTCAAAATCAGATTTACAAAATTAAAGGAACACGCTAGGCCTCAGCACAAGTAAATGGGCTTTGTGCAGCTGGCCCTGNGCCCGAACGGCGCCCTCAAAGTTCAAGTCAGAGCGATCCCGGAAATTTTTCCAATATCAGTCGAAGCTTTGGTAATAAGTAAAATATCCTGTGAACATTTCCTCCCAACTGTTGAATCCAAACCTAATCTCAAGATCTGGATCAGGATTGGTTGGGTTAGACTCTGAATTGTCCAAAGCCCCTATTACACGCAGCGTCGAACCAGCATTAGCAAATACCGGTATGTCCAACAGATAATGGGGCTGCCAGCCATAGTTGAAGGCCGGCACACTCAACAGTTGCTGGCTGACGCCGCTCGGCGCTTCAACCACAAAGCGCATTTTTTTGCCGCGATAATTCATTCGCGCACGCACCCCGGTTATCACGATATTCTCTTCAAGCAANTGGCTGGCTTGCAGGGCCAGTTCGGGAGTNTTGGGNGGAAGCACAAATCGCGTACCGATCGCTTGCACTCGTTGCTCTGTAACCAAAGGCTGATCACTAAAATACAAACCCAGTTGAGTCGTATCCACGGTAGAATGACCATTAGTGACGTAGTGGAACTGCATTGACAGGCGGTTTCCTGCGGGGATAAACGTGCCAACCCCCTCGGGGAACTCATAAACGTTATTCTTTCCGGGGATGTAGCCGGCGACGAAGCGGCGGCTGACTGAGGTGCTCACGCGCTCTGCTCCCCAAAAATCCTCTCCGGGTTCGGACACAAACGTCATCAAGTGATGAAGCACTGATGGATCACCAGCACGGTACTGCACTGCTTTAACCCATTTGTCTTCGGCAAAAGGCAGCTCGATATCATTGTAGTAGTAATCAAGAACGCCGGTAGAAGGAATTGAATGCTCCGGNCCCNGNACAATNTAGTCGGGCTCTCCNAGCNCCCATTCGCTGGCAGTTGGCGTGTGCCGTTCCAGCGGGTCAGTCTCTCCATCCCCTCGCGGAGCCCCAGCGTCAATCCAATGAATCAGCGTNTGCAAATCCTGCTTCGACACGCCTCTGGCACTTGAACTGTGTCCAACATAAGGGTCAACCTGCATAGGCGGCATGCGCTTGTTAAGCAGTACTTCGCGAATCATTGGNGACCATCCNAATAGCATGATGTAGGAGTCCATCGCAAAAGGACCAACTCCACCTTGAACGTGGCAATCTAGACAATTTTTGATAACTATAGGCGCTACTTCTGATTCATAGTCTGGAGGTACTTGACGGTGCTGACTTCGGACTGGAAAGTCAATTGTGCAACCAGCTGTTTGAACGGAAGTTGTGTCATCTTGAGTGCCGTCCACCACAGCGCTCAACGTCTCTAAAAGGGTCTCACTGATGTCGCCTCGGTAGTAAATTGAAAGCCGTTGAGGATTGAGCACCAGCACATCTCCGGCTCGTCTNATATCAAGAGTATCCGAGACNAGCTGCCCATCATCTTNCAGCAGTGGCAATGNCAACTGTAACGTGCGGGCCACATCCCGNNTGAGATCNNTCGCGTCNAACAANACGAAATCGATACCTTGGGCTTTATAAGACGTACCTAATGCCTCAAAGCTTTCCACCATGCTCTTCATCTCAGCGCAGCTGCTGTCATAAGCCATCATGACAAGCGCTGTTCGATGTTGGTAACGGCTTAACTGATGAAACGCACCGCGATCGTCGAGCAGCGCAAAGTCACCAACTCGGTCAAGGGCCGCTTGAAGGGCTCCACTGAACATACCAAAGCAAACGATTGACAAAATTCTCAAGGGGCACTGTCTGGCCTGTCTCTTGAATATTCGGTTTGTGATGCGCGACATTTTGTAAAAAAACAGCAACATAAAGGCTTTGTTTACAGCTCGTTAAATCTGGACGCCAATGCAATTGGCCGCTATCCTAGCTGTCCTGATTGACCGTGCGCAACTTAAACTAATTCAATAAATGCGCGTGCATCCATTTTGCCTAGCGTCTGCCGCTAGCACGTGAGAACGAGCAACCGTTCAATCACTGAAATTAGCTGTACTTACTTAATGGAGAGAACATCCATGCTATCTATGAAAAACTTCCTAGCCACTGCTGCATCGACTCTGCTTGCTTCAACAGCAATTTCAGTGTCGGCACAGTCGGCTGACAATGGACGCTTCCTTAGCCTGACGCCACCTGATGGACTGCCAATCATACCAGTGCTAGAGGGCTGGATAGATAATCAAAACGGAACCACAAGCTTCTCTTTTGGCATCATCAATCGGAATGATGAGGGAGTGGATATCCCGCTCGGAGAAGCCAATCGCATCGAGCCTGCAAAGTGGGACGGCATTCAGCCCACGCACTTTCCACCTGGTCGCTCCACTGGCGCTTTCATTGTCACCGTGCCTAATGACGAACGTGAAACTGATGTGTGGTGGTATCTCAAAACCGGAAGCAACGAAGAACTCAAAGTTCCTGGGCGCTATGGGGCATCAGCATATGAATTGGACTTCATTCGCCCTCGACCGCAGGGAGCTTTGCAACCACGAGTTGGGTTGGGCGAAGATGGTCGCCAAATGCCAGGNCTTTACGCNCATATCGGAGATTACNGCGGTGGTCCNGTGAGCGTGGGAGANCGTGTNGAGTTANNTATTAACGCTTCCGACCCAGCTGAACGNGACACAACTGACCCACGTTTCGGGGAACCTTTACCCATGGGCGTGGCATTCATGAAATATCAAGGCCCGGGTGACGTGGAATTCATGCCTCATGAGTCCACTCCAGCAGCTGAGAATCCTTACAGCGAAAGCGACCGGCGCTACAAATTTTGGCGGGCACCGAAAGCGAACGAACTCGAAATCCCTGGTCCTGCCGGCGTAGCCCGCGTGTACGCCATGTTCTCATCGCCAGGCGACTACATCATAAGCACCAAAGTTGATATTCACGAGGCACCCGACAGCTCGAATGGCGATCAATGTTGCTGGACTAACGTCTATCAGCGAATCACGGTCCGCTAGGTAAGTGTCTACATTAGAGCGGCCGACAAAACGCCGGCCTTTTCTTTGGTGACATGACAGTGCCCGATCTGCTAATTCACTGGTATTTTTGGCGCTCCAGCACTCGATAAGCCCCTGNAGCGCACAAACNCCATGCCCTGTGGCATGTTTCAATTTGTTGCATATTGCCTTCTGAAATACACTGAAAAAATGGACTTTTTCAGCACTCACGATTAGTATTTTACNGAGAGAGAACAAAAAACGCCCAATTTAGGAGTCGAGCATGAGAAGGATGCGAAAAAACACCACCCTGCTAGGCGGACTTATTACTCTTGCCATAAGCTTGAGTGCACAAGCAAAAGATCAAGAGATCACCTACAACAGCGATGTAGCCAAGATTATCAATGAAAACTGCGTTGTCTGCCACCGTGAGGGCGGTGTCGGACCGATGCAGCTTGAAAACTATGATCAGGTGCGGCCATGGGCACCATTAATTTCTTTCAGAGTAGAGTCTCGAGAGATGCCTCCGTATGCGTACGACCAGCACATTGGTATACAGGATCTTGAGGGAGACTGGAGGCTGGAGCAGGAAGAGATTGATACGATTGTAGCATGGGTACAGCAAGGCGCACCCATGGGCGACAATGACATCGTTCCTCCGGCTGCCGATCTGCCAGATGCCAACGGATGGACTTTTGANCCCATGTTTGGCNAGCCGCACATGATTATCCCCTCTCAGGCGTACGATATTCCGGCACAAGGAAACGATCTGTGGAGTAAGGAATTCGTCGATCCTCAACTCACCGAGAGCCGCTGCATTAAAGCGGTCCAAGTTAAGCCTCGAGGCGACGCAAAAGCGGTGGTTCATCACGCCAACTCTGACGTTTACGTTTACGACGAAGACGGCGAGCTGCAGCAATACGGACAACTTACCGAATATGCCATGGGCAAGTGGGGCGAATTGATGCCGGAAGGTGTCTGCCGAACCATGCCAGCAAACTCTCTGGTTCGCTGGGACATTCACATGTTCCCCGGTGGCGTTGGCGCCACTGCTGAAGGTGGCATGATCANGGACAACGTCGTTGAAATCGGCTTGTGGTTCCACGAAGAAGATTTTGAAAAAACTAACGACGTGTACAACCAAGACCTGCGCCTATACCCGCTGCGTGAGGGTTACGAAAATGGTCACCTCATCGTGCCTCCAAACGGGTATGCGATGACACAAGGCTTTCACTCGTTCGACCATCCGGTTCGCATCGACAGCTTTCAGCCACATGGCCATTTGCGCATGAATGCAGCATCGCTAGAAAAGTTCGATCCGAAGACCGGGCGAACGACGTCTATTAGCCAAATCTCCAACTGGAGCGCCACATGGCACCACAGCCACATCTACGACCCGGACGTGGCACCACTCCTCGCACCGGGCGAGGTCCTGGTAATTAAGCAGTGGTATGACAACACCGCCGATAACCCCAACAATCCTGATCCTGATCAGTGGGTGTATGGCGGAAGCCGCACTGGAGACGAAATGTCTCACGCTTGGATTGCCGTGACCCACCTCGATGAGGAGGGCTATGAACAGCTTCTTGCCGAGCGGCGGGATGCCGAGCAGCGCTCTCTTGCTGGCAGCGACGACTAAAACAACACGCTTGAAAGATGTTTCACGGCTAAAAGGCCGATCGACTTCCGATCGGCCTTTTTTTCACGCGCAAAAAACACATGCCATGCGCTAACACTGGCTGGAAACTCGCGCCGAGTCCCTGAAAAACACTTCTTAAGCCTCAGATCAGGGATCCGTTATCCCTAGCGGAGAAGGAAATGAAGACCGCAACAAACTCGACCAAAATGCCGGTTTTTTACTAGGGTTTTAAGGAGTAGACTCTATCTATAACAAAAAAGCCGTGGATTTGGTTTCCAACCCAACACGGTCTGGTCAAAAGGGAGAGAAATATGATGAACGCCAGAGTCTGGTCAGCAATTGCCACTTTTGCCCTGTTGGCGGGAACTACGAAGGTAGCTGCCCAGTCAGGCCACGAGCTGGCCTATAATGGCCAGATTGGCCGAATCATCAACGAGAATTGCGTGGTCTGCCACCAGAAAGGTGGGATTGGCCCGATGGCCTTCGAGAACTACGAACAGGTGCGACCTTGGGCACCGCTGATTGCCTACCGGGTCGCTAATCGAGAAATGCCCCCCTATGCTTACGATCGACATATCGGCATTCAGGATCTGCTTGGCGACTGGCGGCTTAAGCAGCGTGAAATCGATGCGATCGTGGCTTGGGTAGAAGCCGGTGCTCCGATGGGCGATCCCGAGAAGGCGCCACCACCAGTACAAGTCAAGGACCCTAGCGAATGGAACTTTGCTGCCGAGCTCGGACAGCCAGATTTGATCGTGGCTTCCAGCTCCTACGACATTCCTGCGAACGGCAATGACCTCTGGAGCAGAGAGTTCGTAGACCCTGGCATGACAGCCTCACGCTGCATTAAAGCGGTTCAAGTGAAGCCTCGGGGTGATGCGTCCGCAGTCGTTCACCATGCTAATTCGAGTGTCTGGATGGAAGACGAAGATGGTGAACTAGAGCGATATGGCATGCTCACGGAATATGCCATGGGCAAATGGGGCGAGATGGTTCCAGAAGGCGTCTGCAGAACCTTACCTGAAGGCGCGATGATACAGTGGAACATTCACATGTTTCCGGGCGGTGTGGGCGCGACGGCTCCTGGCACCATTGTCAAAGACAATGTTGTCGAGATCGGCTTGTGGTTCCATGAGGATGGTTATGAGACTACTAAGGATGTCTACAAGCAAGACCTTGCCCTGTACCAGATTGAGCCACAGGAAGATCTGATTATCCCGCCTCATGGTTATCAGATGACTCAGGGCTTCCACAGTTTCGACCATCCCATCCGACTGGATAGTTTCCAGCCACATGGGCATTTAAGGATGAACGCGGCATCATTGGAGATCTTCTACCCGGAGACCGGCCGCACAGAAGAGGTCAGTCAGGTCTCAAACTGGAGTGCGACATGGCATCACAGCCATATATACGAGCCCGATGTCGCGCCACTGCTGCCCGCAGGCGCTGTGTTGGTGCTGAAACAATGGTACGACAATACCGCCAACAACCCGAATAACCCTGATCCAGATCAATGGGTTTATGGCGGTAGCCGAACTGGCGATGAAATGACACACGCCTGGCTGGCCATCACGCATCTTGACGAGGAGGGCTATCGTTCACTGCTGGCTGAACGACTAGAGCGAGAGCAGCGTTCTCTAGTGGGCAGCGACGACTAGACGGAATCCCGCCAATCCCTTTGTCGCCGCCACAATTAGTGACCCACGCCGCTGACACAAAAGTCCGACAGTGAAGGCTATAGAGCCCTTTTCATTCCATCAGCCCGATTGCCTCAGTGTCATGAATCGCCGGAATCTGCTTAGTTTTCTGTGGCCTTCCCCATTCTGTAGCATCTTTGCAGACTAGGAGCAGGTCTTGTTGCTTCTCAGCGGCGATCGCATTGGTAAGTTAGCAAGTGGCAGCAGCGACGCAGAAGTCCTAATTAGACGCTATTACGAGCGTCTTGAAGCGCCAGTGCAAATTCGGCTCGCTGCGGCTTCATAATCAGTGAACCAAGCGCATAGAAGACAATGTAGTCGCGTTCGCAGCTGCAGACACAGCTTAGGTGCGTGAAACCTTTTATAATTTCAGTCGATATTGGGCAAAGATCCAGCTGATCCAACATTAGGAATAGTCCGAAGCAGCAATGATTCAGTTTGAAAGTGCTTAGGAGCGCTTTTCGAGCAAATATTCGGACTCAATCGATTGTCGATTTGAGCAGCCTCTGGCTGAAAAAAAGCGAGTCATCCGCTCGCTTTTTTTATCGCCCGGCCAATGCCTACTGCGGGCCCGACATTATCATGGTGTGAACCATGTCCATGGCATCCCTTGAACGATTGCGCTCAGAACGCCCAAGGTCCCCAAGAGCAGGGCCGCCCTGATTAAAAATCCCGCCTCTGAGGGCGGAGAGCAAATACTCCATCTCATCGGAAATATTAACATCGTCCTTTGTAAATTCGTCTGCCACTGCCTCAAGTAGTTCATCACGGTTCTCAAGGTTAGGATACGCAATGATGTCTGCGACAGCGGCCTTCAGCCGGTTCAAATTGTCAATAATCATCGCGGCCTTCGGCGCTTCAGAATAGAAGGCTGGCGCAATAGCTGGCGCGCTCGGCATATCAACAGGTGCTGGATACACAGTCATGCCTGTGTCTGAACCGATCTTCGCCCAATAACGCTCCAGCGTGACCGGCACTTTCCCAGCAAACTGGCTGTCCAGCTGACCTACCACGATAGCTTCCAGCGAAGCAAGCTGCAGCCACTGGTTGGTCCACATCAGAGAACTCAGCCGTGGGAAAGCAGTTTTTGCACCGTCGGCATGCTCATGCGCCAGATACAGGTCAGCGTGCTTGGGTACGGTAGCCACGGCATGCCGGGCATCTTCGGTCAGATAGGTTTCAATCGCCACTTCTACCGCTGTCCGCTTTTGGGTTCGTGAAGTTGTGTCGTCAGCAAAAATATTCGCAATACCCCTCTCGAACTTGCGACCCCAGGAAAGCACCCGCCATACATTTTCAGGCAGAGACGCCGATGCTGAGAAAGCGTTCTTTGCGGCTGCATCCGAGTGGTTCTGACGCAGCATTCTGGCCAACGCGATTCGAGCCTGGATTTCCAGTTCGCCATATGGGCTGCCCATATTCATCGGCATATCACTGCTGCCATGACCCATGTGAGCATGACCATTCATGTCCTTCGCCATGTCAAGCTGCATCTGGACTTCGATCCGCGCCTGCATGGTTTCAGGATTGGCGTTGATTTCGGCCATCGCATCCAAAAACGCAGCCTGAGTAACATCGAACGCGTTATAAAGCCTGGCCACCTCTGGAAATTCTTCAGCCAAAGCACTCGTCTGAGCGCTGGCGGTGGTAGCTAGGCCAGCACACAACATGACACCTACCGCAAAGGCGAGTCTGCGTTTAAGGATTCTTTCAAGAGATTTATTTCTTATTGCCATGATCTATATCCTTTGCTCGTTGCGCAGGAGCTTGTTTGGTACGGATTCCATTTCACCCTAATAATAAGCGACAGTAAGAGCATAAAAGCCGCTTTTTCCGAAGTCTACCAATTATCGATGCGACAAGACCATCCAATCACAGTCAACCTTTGCTTGTTAGCAACATATTTTGATCTCATTCGCCGGAAAGAATCCGCTCACAATGAGTTACTCAACAAAACGAAGGTCAGCTGGACCTGCTCGACGCACCAGTAGTACAGCATCCGTTGCGCCTTGGGCTCTGTCGAGGAGTGAGTTAACTCTCCGTGTATGACCACATAGCTTCCGACGGAAAGGGCGTGGGGTTGGTCTCCCAACTGAAAGGTCAGATCGCCAGCCACTACCACAGCGAACTCATTATGAGTGTGCCAGTGCTAATTAAAATGCGAGCCTGCTGGAAAGATCGCGTAGTGAGTGTTCCCGCCTGTGTCAGGATCGGAACCTTGGCTCGCAGTTCGTACTCCAATAGGAAAGCGATTTCCACCACCGGGCGGCCCCCACAGCACATTCGTCAGATCAATAGCTGATGGTTCTTTGGCTAAGACAGCCTGCACAAAGCAACACTGGCACAGTAGACAAACGATCTTCACCAGGAACGAAAGTGGGTTAGAATATTTCAGTAGTGTATCCTGCTGTCCGAAAACGAAACAGCCCAATTGTGCGTTTTTTTATACCCTCTGGATTATACGCGCCGATGCTAAATACAGAATCAAACCTAATCAGCGATCACAATGGATAATAAATGCCATTTAGAATAACAACTTCGAGAAGCTATGATCGCCAACGAAATCGCACTGGCCTGATCTTGAGCGCCAGCGCAATTCTGCTTCTGTCTGCCTACTTATTCAATAATTTAGGCTGGCGACAGGCAAGCCTATTTCTTGTAGGAGTGATGGCTGGTGTTATTCTCTATCACGCCGCGTTCGGCTTCACAGCAGCGTGGCGGGAGATTGCACTTACGGGTCGCAGTGCTGGTCTGCGGGCGCAAATGATCATGCTGGGCACTACAGTCATGATCTTTACCCCTTTAATCGCACAGGATGAGTTATTTGGCATTCCTATTCGCGGCAGTATCGCTCCGATAAATCTTGGCGTGGTATGTGGCGCCTTTATCTTCGGCATAGGTATGCAGCTGGGAGGAGGGTGTGCCTCTGGGACGCTCTCAACTGCCGGCGGGGGTAATTTGCGCATGCTGGTCACCCTAGTTTGGTTTGTCATCGGTTCGGTAATCGGTACCTTTCATTGGCAGAACTGGCAGGGCGCACCTGGCTTTAATCCAATAGCCTTGTCCGATAAGTTCGGTGTCACTGGCGGGATCTTGCTCAGTCTGCTTCTATTTGTCTTAGTCTATCTGACTGCGGTGGCATATGAGAAGCGCAAGCACGATGATGTGATTGCAACCACAAGCGTCACCTCTCCCTCTTTACTACGAGGCCCATGGCCACTATTGGCTGGAGCGCTCGCGCTGGCCGCGGTAAACATCGCGACTCTGGTGCTCGCGGGCCGACCCTGGGGTGTAACTGCCAGCTTTGCTCTGTGGGGTGCGAAGATACTCAGCGCTACTGGTGTTAATATCTCGCACTGGGCGTACTGGGCTCGCCCCGATCTGAACGCAGCATTAAATGCTAGCGTGTTTCACGATATATCTTCAATGATGAACTTCGGCATTATGCTGGGGGCACTAGCAGCTGCTAGCCTCGCAAATAATATTTCGCAGTCTATTTACATTCCAGCACGGTCCCTTCTGGCCTCGGTATTAGGGGGACTTCTCCTTGGCTATGGCGCCCGGATTGCCTATGGCTGCAATATCGGCGCCTATTTTGGTGGTATTTCTTCTACGAGCCTACACGGGTGGCTGTGGTTTGCGGCCGCTTTTGCTGGCAGCAGTGTTGGTACAAGACTTAGACCATGGTTCGGCTTGCGCTAATCGTTAAGCGCTTGTTAATAACTTTGGCTCCATGAGTACTCCCCTACTTCCCCAAGCGTTCCACCCTGAAAGCAGATCTGTTTGTTCAGCGGGATAAACATTGGTCGTTTTTTCAAACCCAGGTTGCCCTTCTGAGCACTATAATCAGCGCCGAGCGCATGAAGCTTAAGTCCAGCTGCGAACCTCTTGCGCTGATTAACTCTTCATAGTTTCTGCTTCGTGAGGATCCCGCGACAAGAACAAGCGCCCGGAATCTGCTGAAAGAGGTGGTCACCCAGATCACGCGAGTCAGCGTAAACATTGAGGTCACTCTAGATTTGGATGATAGCCAGACCATTACCAAAATGCTTACCAACCCAAGCGTTGGTGACCTTATGCTAGCGGTTGGCAAGCCAGTCTGCGCTCTTTTCAACGCATCTTTGATCGTCTTAATTCGGGCTTAAAGCCTGACTCATAACGATAGTCAATTAAGAATAGCCACCGACTTTATCTGAATCCAAAGCATTTGATTCTGGTGAAGCTTGAGCTGTGAAGCTGATCTTTTCGATATTCGGGCCAGTAACACGGTTTTCCCCACCGCAAGCCGCACCATAACCATGGCCTGATCAGTATCGTCCGCCATGGCTATCACCGTTGCCGACAACCTGTTTAAGATACTACTCGCCTGCTCGTCAACGAGAGACAGACTTATGTCACGAGCCAAGATTCTGATACGAGCGGACTGGCCGAGGACTTCACCGCTGTCTCTAAGCCATAAATGGCCGCCGTTAAAATCCATCCTCACCAGATGCCACTGCGTATCGCGCTCAGTGACGATCCCTTCAACAATGGCTCCAGCCTCCTCACCGAGCATCCTTGGAACATCAAGCCGAGTCAGAACTTCATCAACTGAACCGCTGGCCTCAATCAGGCCGTTTTCCATGATCAACAAGTCATCCGCCAGCCGCGTGACTTCATCTAGCGCATGAGTGACGTAGATAATGGGAAGATTCAACTCCGTCCTAAGTCGATCTAGAAATGGAAGAATTTCCCATTTGCGCGTCTGATCTACAGCAGCCAAGGGCTCGTCCATCAATAACAGCTGCGGCCTGATCAATAATGCCCTAGCTATTGCCACGCGCTGACGTTCTCCTCCAGACAGCTGAGCAGGTTTCTGCGAAAGCAATTGGACAATATCCAAGAGCTCTATGATCTCTTGAAATTGTTCAGGTCGGACACTTTCAAGCGCACGCTTACTCGCAAAATTAAGATTACCAGCCACAGTCAAATGCTCAAATAGACTTGCTTCCTGAAATATAAATCCAACTGGTCGTTTATGAGCAGGCAGATTGGTTTCATGATCGTGCCAGGTGACTCCCTTTACTCGAAGAAAGCCGCTATGAATAGGTTGAAGGCCCGCCATTGCCCGCAGAAGAGTGGTTTTGCCGCAACCGGATGGGCCAAAAATGGCGGTAACCCCACGGGCGGCTAGCTGTTCTTTTATTACAACCTCAAAACTCGATACTTCTGCCGAACTTGGGGATGCCGACAACTTCACACAAAAATTGGCCTCTATCGGCTGATCAAGACCGGAAGGTGAATTCATTGTAAACGCGTCACTCATCTACGGAGTTGCAGACCGCCCGCGGCCGACTTTCCAGAGCTCAAGAAGAGCAGGAGCAAAATAAGGAACGATAACAACATCATGCTGCCCGCCAGCCAATGAGCTTTATCGTAGTCCAGCGCTTCGACATGATCATAGATCTGTACTGAAACCACACGGGTTTCGCTTGGGATATTGCCCCCAATCATCAGCACCACGCCAAATTCCCCCAGTGTATGAGCGAAACCCAAAACACTGGCAGATACGAACCCAGGAGCCGCCATGGGTAGGACAACATTCAGAAATCTATCCCAGGCATTCGCTCGAAGGGTAGCGGCCATCTCCAACGGACGTTGTCCGATCGAAGCAAACGCATTCTGAAGCGGCTGCACGACAAAAGGCATGGAGTAGCATACCGAGCCCACCACCAACCCCCAAAATGTGAAGGGAAGAGTCCCAAGTCCAAGCGATTCGGTCAGCTGGCCAATCGGTCCGTTTGGACCCATGGCCATGAGCAAATAGAATCCTAGAACCGTTGGCGGCAGAACCAGAGGTATAGCAACGATTGCCGCAACCGGTCCTTTCAGCCAAGACCCTGTCCGCGCAAGCCACCAAGCCAGCGGCGTACCAAGAAGCAGCAAGATTCCCGTAGTGACAGTTGCCAGCTGGAGGCTGAGCCTTATCGCCGCCCAGTCGGCTTCGCTAAGGGGCATGTTCTCTCCAGGAAAGGTGAACAAGATCGTCGTATAGCATCATATATAGAATGGGACAATATTTTTACACTCAATATCAACATATCACCCCTTTTAAAATAACGCTGACCTCCTGAAAATTTTAAGTGCGCCCCAATCAACCTCGATAGATTCGCAAGATGTCAATTTGAGCAGGACCTCTTCTTAAACAAAGGTTCGCAAGGGACCGGACCTTACAACACCAGTTATGAAAACACAGCCAGCTAACACTTCATCTCAGTCCGGACGGACAATATGCGCGCTCAGACTCACTCTCCTGGAGCATTTCTATAACGTGCAAACCATGCAAGAATGTTGTCTACCTTTGCAATTTGATGAGAAGGTCGGCTGGCTATTCCATGCGATGCCTCAGGCACCCGCACCATTGCGGTATCAACCTGCTCCAGCTTTAACGCCTGAAAATATTGCTCGGACTCAGCAATCGGCGTGCGGTAGTCTGCTTCTCCGGTAAGCAAAAGAGTGGGTGTGGTGACATTCCCCACAAGCGACAATGGTGATCGAGCCCAATAGGCTTCAAAATCCTCCCAAGGCAGCTGTTCGAACCAGTAACGGGTCACGCCCTCTGGAATATCACTGTACAACGCGTGGCTTATCCAGTTAATAACTGGCTTAGCAATCGCCGCTGCAGAAAAGCGGTCCGTGTTGCCAACAATCCATGCGGTTAGTACACCACCACCCGACCCACCTGTAACAAAAAGCTGCTCTTCATCGATGAAACCCATATCTATTACCGCATCGACTCCAGACATCAGATCGTCGTAGTCTTGACTGGGATAATTGTGATGAATCTCATTGGCAAATTCATAACCGTAGCTTGTAGACCCTCTAGGATTGACATAAAGGACGACATA
The DNA here is from genome assembly GCA_002719575.1 of Gammaproteobacteria bacterium. GTDB lineage: Bacteria > Pseudomonadota > Gammaproteobacteria > Pseudomonadales > Pseudohongiellaceae > UBA9145. The sequence continues at coordinate 32,852 of PBHS01000023.1, forward strand.
TCCAGCTGCTGCGTAAAGCTGTACTTCGGCAGAGAAATGAGGCCCATATGCGGTAAATGGTCCTCCATGAATTTCCAGTAGCAGCGGATACTCCTTAGCTTCATCAAACCCCGGCGGAGCCACCAACCAACCCGAAATATCATGATCGCCAACCGACGAAGGCCAGCTAATTCCTCTCACCTTACCAAGAGTCTTATGATTAAGGAGGTCGGCATTAAGGTCAGTAAGCCGCACGGCGCTCCCACCACGTCCCGCTGCCACGTCCGCCGGACGGTCTGGTCTGCCCGCTGTGTAGGCGTAAGCACCATCGGTTGCTACAGAAAAATTCCCACTCGTATAAGGCCGCGATATGCCGACACCGCCGACATCAGAAACGAGCGGGAGTAGATTCCCTTCCATATCCAATGAGGCGATTATGCGCTTACCGAAATCATCAAAAGAGATCAGCAGGTGGCTAGAACTGCCTGCCCATTCGACTGAATCAATCGACCTGTCCAAGCCCTCTGTTAGCTGAGTGATAATTCCACTGTTCAGATCGAAAACATTGACCTGAGAATTATGATAGCCCATCAACTGATCCGCATAGCCCAAATAGGCTATGCGACCGCCATCTGGAGAGAGTGTAGGCGCGTAATCCGGCCCATTTCTGTGAGTTAACTGACGCATTTCTCCTGTGATGGCATTCATCGACCACAAATCACTATTTCGCTCACGCTCTCGCCAGTCTTCATTAAGATTGCCTGAGAAAATGATTTCACTGCCGTCGGGCGTCCAGTCCAATTTGCCTCCATGATTAAACTCGCCTTGGGAAATTTGCCGTGGCGTACCACCTTCGGCTGGCAATGTAAAAATCTGGAAGTTACCAGCCTCGAGGTAACCGCGTCCGTCAGCTCGATAATTCAATTCTTTGATAACTTTGACACTCGGCGCCCAATCAGCTCCATCTGGTCTAGCTGGCTCAGTTACAAGCTTATCTTCTGCGGCAGCAACCAGCGCTGAAAACGCAATATGAGAGTCGTCTGGAGACCAAGAAATCCCCATCGGCGCACTCTGCAAATTACTCAATAAAGCAGTCTGTCCGGTATCCATCCAACGAACATAGATTTGCGGGCCTCTTCCCTCTGCACTCGACACGTAAGCCAGACGCGTTCCGTCATGTGACCAGCGCGGGCTGGAATAAGAATCAGTACCCGATAATATAGGACGGTGGTCCGCCCCGTCAGAACTGACGAGCCAGATATTGGCGCGGGTACGATCAGTCATGATGTCGTTCGAGCTTCTTACGTAGGCAATCATGCGCCCATCGGGCGAAATCTGCGGATCTGTCGCAACTTCAAGTTCAAAGACATCGGTATTAATAAAGGTTTCGAGGTGATTATCTGCGCTCGCAAAAGCACCGAAAAATGCAGAAATGGTCAGCAGGATGTATCGCTTCATTAAAATCTCCCGAAAATTGGCCTGGCTAACCAAGCGAAGCAAATAAAAAATCATTTCAGACCAACAAACCTGTGTCTGAAACGAAAGAGCCCAACCGACCACAAGCCAGTTGGGCTCTGAGACAAACTTCTATTATTGGCTGCTAGTCGTAAGAACCGATCTCTTCCTCTAACTCTAAGCGACGAGCACCAGCAAGCATGCCGGGCATCGCGTGATTGCCCTCATGGCATGCATATTCATACATCTCAGCTCCCATTTCATGAAAGCTTAACTCCGCTGTCCAAGGCTGCAGATAGAGGTTATCGTCCTCGACGGTAAACTGATAGACGATCTCNGTATCCGAGAATCGCNCGAANCTCTCNACGATGCGGCCTTGCGCGGTAATAGGNACGGAACTCTCAGCCATTTGTTTCGGATTTATATTGACGGTCTCCACCAGCAGTTCGCCATCCTCATACCAGCCAACTGAATCTCCTAGCCACTGCTTTAGCACTGCAGGGCGTCGATTTGCGCGAGCCTCTTCAGCTGAACCATAAACCGGAATAATGCGGGCATCATGGGCCATCTCGACTGCGATCATCACATAATCATCTGACTGCACTATTTCATAAGTGCTGTTGTAAAGAGTTCCCATCATACCCGGACCAGCCGTATTGCCAAATCCCAAAAGGCATCTTTCAGCTAGTGGAAATGCCTCCGGACCATCATCAACTCCGACGCCAGTCAGATAGCGGGCACCGTAGTTCCGANCATCCCAATCCGGCTTGGGCTGCTCGATACGAGGAATGCGCCCATTGGGAGGATCAATAATGTACGAGGTTCTGAATTCTCCCTTTACATACGCCAAGGTAGAGCCCGGATCAGTCCAAAACAAATTGTAGCCTCGCAGGCCAAAGTCCTGCGCACCCGCCGGCGGCGCGCCTGTGTTAGGGTCAACAGCCGGCCCATTTTCAATATTTTCTGCCGAGATACCCGCCAGACCCATGCCTGACACTAGCTGGGCAGCCTTCTCAGCAGAGACCACAAGGCCTTGCACGCCCCGTGGCCGGGATAGACTCGTTCGGGATGCATTGGTCCAGGTNCCAGTCAACTCAGGGCGCACTTCTCCCTGAGCCGAGCCTGAGATTGAGTGGCTAAGTGAAAACCCCAGAAATGCCGTTCCTAGAAACAGCTTAGTGCCGTTGATCATAACAAANCCCCCCTTNTGACAGGCAGATAAAGCTGCCTTATTTGTTTGTACCNTTGCCAAGATTGTACCCCTTCTTNGCATGCTTATCTCCCTCATTTTCTGCGCTCGTAAAATAATTCGATCAAGCGTCCGGGCATTGAATCCGATCATAATATGGCGATATTCTTTTCCAAAAGTTTAGATATTTNTTCAACCATAGGAGNCATCATGAANCTTGTAGATTCTACTTTGCTGATNCGTCAGCTTTCTGGCATGGCCTTGTTTGTCGTGATCAGTTTGGCCGCAGCGCATGCGACCGCCCAGAGCGAATGGATTACCCTGATAGATGGAACTGATGGGATAGAAAACTTCTTTCCACTCGGGGATGCGAACTGGACTGCCGAGATGGCCTCTATCCGTGCGACACATGGAAGCAGNGCATCNTGGCTGGTCAGCAAGCAAAGCTACAGAAATTTTGAANTNCGCNTCGAATTTTGGGCATCACCTGACGCCAACAGCGGAATTTATCTTCGCTGCCAGAATCCCGAACTGATTACGGACCGCGATTGCTATGAGGCCAACATTTTCGATCAGCGCCCTGACGCAACGTACAGCACGGGAGCCATCGTTCATGTGGCGCCAGTTTCTGAACCCTTACCCAAAGCTGGAGACCGTTGGAACATCTACAGAATCGTCATGGACGGTGACCATCTCATTGTGGAGTTAAATAACGAGCGTACAGTTGATGTGCGAGACGATAAGCTCGCGAGCGGCCCAATTGCTTTACAGTGGGCCCGCGGAGAAATGCGTTTTAGAAAGATCGAAATCAGGGAAATCTAAAGGCTATTTGATCGGGTTGGGACAGCGCGTCGATGATCTGTACTTGCGCCGCTGGTGCATCCGGCCTCAGGGCCATAAATATCCGCAGATANTACCATGACCGGATCGGTCTCAATGGGNNNTGNCACGACATGGCCGCCGACTTGTCAGGAGATTCCGGCGTCCACGAACAGCTCTTAACCTTCAAAACTTGCCACAAAAACGTATATTCCGGGTTAGTGACCGAAGACCATGTGGTCGGCTTAGTCGAACTCCAGCACNACGTCTCCGGAGCTTCTGCGAAGCAGAGCTAACTTGCTCGCGTGGCTACACGACGATACTCGCGGTACTCCGGCTTCCAAAAATTTCGCTCGATGTCGCCTCTGATTTCTGACTCACTGGTGCGAAGCGCACAACCCTNATCCTGAGCTACTCGGGCAACGGCCAATGCGATCTCTTTGCTAATTTCTGTCAATGAAGAGAGCGGTGGCAATATACCGTCTTCAGGGGCGCCACCACACGGCGACAGCTCCGCCAGCTTTTTGCTGGCGACCATTAGCATCGTATTCGTTACCCTCGATGCCATTGCAGAAATCACACCCAAGCCAACCCCGGGGAAAATGTAACTGTTATTGCACTGGGAAATCTCGAAGCTACGGCCCTCATAAATGACCCTGCCAAAGGGGCTTCCAGTTGCAACTATTGCCTGACCTTCTGTCCACTCCAACACTTGTTCAGGATGCGCTTCCACCAGTTTCGAGGGATTACTAAGAGGGAATATAATTGGGGTNGAGCAGGCTCGATGCATGGCCTTGATCACAGCTTCCGTGAACAGGCCCGAAACGCCCGAGGTACCGATTAGCACNGACGCTTCGGTATTGATCATAACGTCATATAAAGCGGGATTGGGACCCNGTTTGGCCATCGACCACGCTGCAATTGCGCTCTGACTTTGAACCAGGCGCTTCTGGAAACCCATCAGGTTTTCAACGCCCTCCACCAGTAAGCCCTTCTTGTCTACCATAAAAACCTGACGACGGGCGGCGTCGTCTTCGAGACCCTGCTCAACCATTGCCGATATNATGAGTTCGGCGATACCGCAGCCAGCGGATCCGGCTCCCNCAATAACAAACCGCTGGTCACACAACTGCTCACCTTTTTTTCTGCAGGCTGCCAGCAGTGAACCCAGCGTAATCGCGGCAGTTCCCTGGATGTCGTCATTAAAACAGCACACTCGATCACGATGCCTCTGCAGTANAGGCATCGCAATTGGCTGGGCAAAATCCTCGAACTGGATCAAAACCCCCGGCCAACGGGCCTGCANCGCATCAATAAAGCCATCAACAAATGCGTGGTATTCTGAAGCACTGATCCTTGGTGATCGCCGGCCCATGTACATTGGATCCGCTAAGGCCTGCGGATTATTNGTGCCCACATCCAAGGCAACTGGCAACGTATAAGCCGGAGAGATGCCACCACAGGCTGTGTAAAGCGACAGCTTNCCGATAGCAATACCCATGCCGCCAACCCCNTGGTCACCCAATCCAAGCACTCGNTCCCCATCGGTCACAACCACTACTTTGACTTTATCTTTNGTCACGCTTCGCAGAATTTCATCAAGCAGTTCACGATCATCATAAGAAACAAAGATGCCGCGCGCGCTGCGATAGATATCAGAAAAATGCTCACAGGCNTCACCGACTGTAGGGGTATAGATGATAGGTAGCATCTCTTCCAAATGCTCAGACACAAGGCGATAGAAAAGCGTCTCGTTGTTGTCCTGAACTGCCCGCAGGTAAATATGCTTATTTATCGGTTCGTCAAAACTACAGTATTGCTGATAACAACGTTCAACCTGCTCCTCGATGGTCTCGTAGACNGGAGGCAAAAGGCCAATCAAATTGAACGTGCGACGTTCTTTCTGTGAAAACGCCGACCCTTTGTTCAGTAATGGCGTTTCCAACAGCGAAGGGCCTGCGTATGAGATNTAAATAGGTTTGGCGTCAGACATAAGAATTCCAGCGGCGAAATAAAACCAATNAAGCTNAGCGCTCAGGCAACCCGTCGCATAAGAAACACCCCGNCCAGTGCGCATAAAGCCACTGGTGTGAGTACTGCCATCAATGGACTTACGCCATAGATTAGGCTTACCGGCTCNAGCATACGCTGTACCAGTGTGAACGCCAGCCCGGTACCGATAGCAACGAAAATGCGGAACCCCATGGTGGCTTCCCGCAGAGGCCCAAANACAAAAGAAATCGCAAGAACAACGAGCGCNANGGTTGACAAAGGCTGCAGCAATTTCTTCCAGAACGCGAGAAAGTAAACGCCGCTTTCCAGTCCATCTGATCGAAAAAATCGGGCGAANCGGTATAAGCCCGAGAGCGATTGTTTCTCTGGCTCTACCAGCAACACACTGAGCAACTCTGGAGACAAGTCAGCCTGCCAATCCTCCTGTGGGTACTGGCTGGTCATGACCTGTCTATCTGCGAAGCGGCTTTGCCTGACATTCAGCAAACGCCAATAGCCCCCGTCAGCAGTGGGGATGTATCGGCCAGATTCCGCGAAACTGGCCGACCCTAATTCACGTTTTTCGTTAATGCGATATCTGCTCACTCCAAACAGCTGCTCACCCCCCGGGGCAATNGCGTTGATGTGGATATAGTCATTGTNGATTTTGTGCCAAGTTCCTGCCTCGGAATTGATCGAACCCTCNCCGCTGAGCTGGATGGCTTTGTTAGAGTTGGCAATCTCCTCAAGTGGCGGTGCGACAAACTCTCCGATAACNAGACNNAGCAGCATGACTATNAACGTCGGCTTAAGAACAGCTCCCACGATCCGCCATTTGTGGACGCCAGCTGACTGCATAACAACCANCTCGTTGTTGGACGCGAGAATACCCAGGCCTATCAGGGCACCACCAAGAGCCGCGTAAGGCAGCAATTCATAAACTCCAGTAGGCGCTGTCAATAAAACGAACAGTGCAGCATTGCCCGAATGATAGTCCACGCCGGCCTCTCCCAGTTCATCAACAAGAGAAAAAATCAGATCTAATGCCACCACGATACCAAGTACAACGATCATTGCGAGCAACACCGTCTGACCAATATGTCGATCCAAAAGTTTCATACGGTCTGGCGCAGCCTCAGCTTGAAACCTTCTGGGCCCGCTCGCAAGAGAAGAATTCCTGCGACAAAGAACANGAGATGGACCCACCAGAGTCCAACCATCGGGCTGATGTCTCCGNCGGCCATTAGATCGCGGCAGAATTCCAAGGCTATAAAATAGGCGAGATAGACGAGCAGAGCCGGGAACAGCCTGGTGAAGCGCCCTTGGCGGGGGCTAACACGACTNATGGGCACAGCGATCAAAGTAATCATCGGGATCAACAGCAGAACAGAAATTCGCCATTGCAGCTCCGCCTGATGTGCAACATCATCAGAGTAAANCAGCGATCCGGTACTCAGGGTGGACTCCTCCAGAACTTCATCAAAATCAGGAGTAGGGGGCAGCAGAATAGCCTGAGCGTCGAACTGGCCAACTCGAAAATCACCGAAACCCGGCGTCCCGTCATACTGGAACACATTTTCAAGCCGCATAAAGCGAGNGCCGTTTGCTTCTTCAATTTCTGGCCGAGCACTGTCGGCCAGAATGATTCTTGGCGGCTCTCCTGANNCCTGCCCTGATGGTGTCAGGGCAACAAAAACATTAGCCAACTCACGAACGCCTTCGCTAGTATNCAAAATCCTCTCTGTGTAGGTCACNCGCTCTCCGCCGNCAAAGGTTTGAAACTGGCCAGCAACGATCAAATCAATTTCTGTCAGCTCTTCTTGAGACAAACTAATTTGTTCGCTTTTTCGCATCCCCAAAGGGGCGAGATAAAGGGCCAACACAGCCATTATCACGGTGATCAANGCGGCAATCCCCATGACGTTCATCAACAGGCGAGTTTGACTATATCCCGCACTCATGAGCGCCACCATTTCGTTATCACCATACATGCGCCCAAAGACAAGAATCATGGCAAGAAAGAACGCCAAAGGCAGAAGAACGAGCAGAAATTCTGGGATACGATACAGCATTAGCAGAAGCAGAATGTCGGGAGCTTTCTCTCCAGCAACTGCCTCAGCCAGATACTGAACAAATCGCCCGGTCAAAACCACAAAGAGCAGGACAGATGTGACAACCCCTGCAGTCTGCAGTATCTGTTTGGACAAATATCGAAAGACAATCACAGCCGCACCCGCNAACAGTAGAATGGTTTTTTTTCAGCATTGTCGGCAAAGCCGTGCCCAAAACCGAAGGAAAAAAGAACCCAGATCAAGCACCCAACTCCACAGTAAGCATTTCCGCCGCACCNTCGAATGTCAGGCTATAGACTCTCCCATCTCTCTCGATATTGACCAGATTTGACTGATCCGACCAAACATCTCGGAGCGCGAGGTTCACGATCGTCATTGCAGTGATGCCATCAAGCACGGGGATTTCCTGATAAACCCAAATGAATTGCCCGTCTATCTCTTCACCAACATAGGATAACCCGAGCACTTCGGACTCGCCCTNACTAAAGAATACTTCAATAGAGAAACGATTTATCACATAGCTGCTNAACATCTCCCGCGATTCACTNGATTCCGCGAGCATCTGCCGCTCGCCGAAAATCAACCCCGCGGCATGCTCGGCATCGTGCACGAAGAACCGGTGTACCACTTCAATGTTACCGGTGTTTTCGTTGAACAATATCTGCGTCACGGCATTTTTTTGTTGATGCGCTTCGCTGCGCGCAAGCAACAGCAGGCAAAGCAGAATGCCGCTCNCCCTCGAGATTGCGCCTAGCACCGTCCTCAAAAGCGCTGCACCAATTGCGCTACTGTTCCAGTTCTTCGTAATTGCTGTCTTCATCGTCTTCCTCTGAGGACAGCTCAGTCTTGATGTCCTGCATGATATCCCGGGCAACCAAGCTACCACTNCGCTCCCGCTTGAAAGACTCTATTCTTGACGGAATAATACGGCGTGGATAGTAGTTGTTCTCAATATTGACATCTGCCGTCTCTTGCCTCGGGTCAATGACAATATTGGCAATTTCTGAATCAGTCACAACAAGNTTTTTTACCGCTGCCGGCGAGCGCCGCCAGATTTCAGCAGGAATTCTCANCTCTTCACTGCTGCCGTCCACATACTCGAACTGCAGAAGGATGGGCATAACCAAGCCACCATGGTTGGAAAACTCAAGAATATAATAGTTTAGATCTTCAGCAATCGCTCGCTCCAAAACCCCGCGTTCCCAGGATTCCAGNCCTTCCAGAAAACTGCTGTATCGATTGCGTTCAACATTGGTGACNGTGAACTGGTCGTTGTCGTCGTAGAAATCCCTGACGTCGAGATTCTGCTCAACCCAAGTCAGTCGACCTTCTTGGCGATTNTGTTCCACGTAAACACTTGGCGGCAATGATTTCTCGAATTCTCGCCGACGGGCAAAGTCAATGTCAGGATTCTCGGTATCCATGCGCATCTGGTAAACGCGGTCCAAAGCNATGTCCACGTGGTCGGTAGTATAAAACCAGCCGCGCCANAACCAGTCNAGATCGATGCCCGACGCCTCTTCCATAGTTCGGAAAAAGTCTGCAGGGGTCGGCCGTTTGAATGCCCAGAGTCGAGAGTATTCTTTGAACGCAAAATCAAAGAGTTCGCGCCCCATAATCGTTTCTCTCAAAATGTTGATGGCAGTAGCAGGTTTAGAGTACGCATTGGGGCCGAGACGGAGCACACTGTCGGATTGCGTCATAACCGGAACCTGATTCTGCGATTCCATGTAGTCAGCGATATATCTTGGCTCTACTCCCCAGGGGATCTCCGCATCCCACTCGCGTCCGGCGACGGAATCCAGATAGCTNTTGAGCCCCTCGTCCATCCAGGTCCACTGCCTCTCGTCCGAGTTGACGATCATTGGAAAGTAGAANTGTCCAATCTCATGGATTACTACTCCGATCATAAACCTCTTCTCCGCAAGGGAATAGGTGCGAGAGCCGTCTTCCTGCAGTTCAGTCCGAGGCCCGTTGAAAGTGATCATCGGGTACTCCATGCCTCCGACAAAACCAACATTTACTGATTGCGCTGTTGGGTACGGGTAATCAAAGGAAAAGCGGCTGTATACCTCCAGTGTGTGGATCACAACTTCAGTGGAATAGTCTGACCACAGCGTTCCCCCTTCTTTGGGATAAAAGGACATNGCCATGACNGTCTCCTGGTTGGCACCGGGCTGTTGATGCCCTTTTGCGTCCCATATAAACTTTCGTGAAGAAGCCCACGCGAAATCCCGGACGTTTTCGGCGGTGAAANGCCAAGTCGCAGTTTGTGCGCTTCCTTCGCGCTCATTTTCCAGCGCCTCNTCCGGAGTCACAACGTAAACAGGCCGAGCAGCGCTCTCCGCCTCCTCCAGCCGGTTACGCTGGTCTCGGGTCAGGACTTCGCCTGGATTCTGTAACTCTCCCGTTGCCGATACAATATGATCGGCTGGCACGGTCATGGAAACTGCGTAGTCTCCAAATTCCAGCGTAAATTCACCAGAGCCAAGAAACTCCTTNTTGGTCCACCCCTCATAATCTGTATAGGCGACCAAGCGAGGAAACCACTGAGAGAGAGCAAAGATATAGTTTCCACCGTCACGTTCATCATCCGGGAAGTGCTCATATCCGCCCCGAGGTGATAACACGTCACCATTAACGATGTAGTACTCAAAATCGATGCGCAATTCTATATCATCACCCGGCCGCAGGGGCTCCAAAAGATCCACACGCATGAGAGTGCCGACAACGGTATGAGCCAGCGCATTTTCCCGACTGTCTGAAACTGCATTGATTCGGTGACCCAAATCTGAATCTGATTGATACTGCAAAGCCCGAAGCTGAGCNAGGCTGATACGCGCCGGATCATTGCTGTCAGCATCGGGGCTTGAGCCGTTAAAGGTGCCGCTCAATTCTGCTATCGAATCTGATCGAAAACGGTTCTGGTCGAGCTGGAACCACAGGTAAGTCAACGTGTCAGGAGAGTTGTTCTGGTAAGTAATCATTTCCGTTGCCGACAGTCGCTGANTCTCCTCATCTAAAACAGCATCAATGGTGTAGTCGACCTCCTGCTGCCAGTACTCATGGCCGGGTGCCCCAGCAGCGTTGCGATAAACATTTGCTGTGGGTAAAACTTCGTCCAGCTGACGAAACTTGTCCTGAAACGACCCTTTGGTCTGCTGAATGCCTTGTGCATGCAGTGCACCTGCGCACATTAAAAAGAACAGCAACAAAGTTGCTTGTCGCGTAATCGACATGATTCGGTCACTCCTTAAATCGCNGAAATTAACACAAGATAATACTCGTTTTTCGGCAGACTTGCTGTGCCTGATACCAAATCNGTTTGTACNCGCGCTTTGTTGATTAGGCACCAGCCTNAACGAGTAACAACTCGACCTGACAGGAGGCTCAGGTGTTGATCTTGGCAGACATCTTATTTGGGTGAGGCAGATGTTCTTTCCAGACATTCCTTCCTCGTCGCACGTATTGGGCGGCAAGTTGCGTTATCGCATTACGCAAAGACTGCGCCTTGGTAGACTCAGCAATGCTGCTGTGACTTGTTGAGANGTCAATCCAGTTGAGGAAAAAATGCCGATCCTTCTTGCNCACGATCATGAAAGTTCTNTTCATTAATACCAGAATGCAAACTCGAACAANCGAGGCACGTTGATCAAACAGCGAACCAGTATATTGACTGAGGATCCAGCAGAGACATTATTGGNAANGCCAGTGAGAANGGCCTAACTACCTTCGCATGCTAANGCGCAATATTACAGATAACACGGCTCGAAAAANAAGGTGTGCAGATTAAACCTCNCCAGAGTAGCNCGGAAAGATGTGTCGGCTNNGCATTTTCCGACCGCANCCTGCATGAAAATGATAAGTCATAAAAATAAACAAACCCATCTTTCGCCGCCGCGATATTACAACACATCACAAATGTCTTATCATTNAGCACGGCGTAATTAATATCTGGGTATTAAGGATTTAACCAAGATCATTTCATAATGCCGGAATAGAATGAATGTCTGAACAATCCATTACGGCGTGCAAATCACCTGGTCAGCCTTTTATGTCTCTAGCACTCAAGAAGGTCCTGATAGCCAATCGCGGCGAGATCGCACTGCGGATCGTACGCGCCTGCGCTGAAGCGAATATACGATCGGTCGCGGTCTACACCGAACCAGATCGCTACGGATTATTTGTCAAAAGAGCCAATGAGGCCTATTCCCTTGGNAGCGATCCCTTAGCGGGCTATCTTGATCCTACTCGAATCGTAAATCTCGCCATCGAAACCGGCTGCGATGCCATCCACCCCGGCTACGGATTTCTCTCCGAAAACCCTGAATTGGCCAGACTCTGTGCGGCNAAAAAGATTACATTTGTCGGGCCAAGCGCTGAGGTTATCAGCCAGATGGGAAACAAGACTCAGGCCCGTCTCGCNATGACCGAGGCTGGTGTTCCGGTTACGCCNGGNTCACCTGGTAATCTGCGAAATATGNAGGAAGCTCTTGCAGAAGCAANCCGCATTGGCTATCCAGTTATGGTTAAGGCCACCTCGGGNGGTGGTGGCAGAGGCATCCGACGATGCGATGACGAAGAAGAACTCAAAAAACAACTCCCCAGGGTGATCTCGGAAGCCAGCAAGGCATTTGGGTCAGCAGAAGTATTCATGGAGAAGTGCATTGTCAACCCTAAACACATTGANGTTCAGGTATTGGCCGACAAACACGGAAACGTCGTTCATCTGTATGAACGCGATTGCTCGATACAGCGGCGAAACCAGAAGCTGATTGAAATTGCGCCCAGTCCGCAGATTGCANATGAACTCCGNCATAAACTGGGNCAGCTAGCAGTGGAAGCAGCACGCGCAGTGGGATATGAAAGTGCGGGTACCGTTGAATTCCTGCTTGTGGATGAAGATATCTATTTCATGGAAATGAACACGCGTATTCAAGTCGAACATACGATCACTGAGCAGATCACTGGGATAGACATTGTTCAGGAGCAATTCCGTATAGCCACAGGTGCGGAACTGCCGTTCTCGCAGGAAGAGGTCAGCTTTCGTGGCTNTGCGATGCAGCTGCGGATCAACGCGGAGGATCCCAAGAACGACTTTTTACCCAGTTTTGGTCGCATTACCCACTACTATGCCCCGGGAGGGCCNGGGGTGAGAGTTGATACGGCGATCTACACTGGCTATGAAATCCCACCTTTTTACGATTCGATGTGTCTNAAGCTGATAGTTTGGGCTTTGGATTGGGAAAGCCTGCTGGTCCGCGCACAACGCGCTATNGATGACATGCGCTTGCACGGNATCAAGACCACAGCCAATTACTACCAGCAAATTCTNAAACAGCCTCGCTTTCGCGACAGAGAGTTCAACACCAGCTTCGTCGCTAACCATCCAGAGCTAGCCCAATACTCAGACAAAAAGCACCCAAATGACGTTGCGTTAGCACTTGCTGCCGCGATCGCAGCATATGCAGGCATTTCTAACTGAGGCAAGATCATACATGAGCAGAGCACGGCCCATTGAAGTAACCGAAGTGATCCTGAGGGACGCGCATCAATCCTTAATAGCAACCAGAATGCGCACTGAGGACATGCTGCCCATCTGCGCGCAACTGGATGCCGTCGGATTCTGGTCACTCGAAGTTTGGGGCGGTGCTACATTTGACGCCTGCATCAGGTTTCTAAAGGAAGATCCGTGGATCAGGTTGAGGCAATTACGCGATGCCCTGCCCAATACTCGACTGCAAATGCTGCTTCGTGGTCAGAACCTGCTGGGATATCGCCACTACGCNGACGATGTGGTTGACGCTTTCGTCGAAAAGTCTGCGGAAAACGGCATTGACGTTTTTCGCATCTTCGACGCACTAAACGATCTTCGCAACATTGAAACCGCTATGAAAGCCGTAAAACGCTGCGGGAAGCACGCGGAAGGCACCATTTGCTTTACGACCAGCCCAGTCCACACAAGTAAGCTGTTTGTTGAACAAGCAAAGCATCTGGAATCGATGGGTGCAGATTCGATTGCTATAAAGGATATGGCTGGATTGTTAACGCCGTTCGCCACTTTTGATCTGGTCAGCGCGATCAAAAAAAGCGTGGCGCTGCCACTTGCAATTCACTCTCATGCGACTTCTGGATTAGCGCCCATGTGTCAACTCAAAGCCATCGAGGCCGGCGCCGATCGCATTGATACCGCGATTTCGTCATTCGCAGGTGGAACATCGCACCCGGCCACCGAATTTCAGGTGGCGGCATTGCAGGNCAGCGAATACGACACTGGGCTNCCGCTTGAGAAACTGACTGAAATCAGCGNCTANTTCCGCGAGGTGCGTGNCAAATACCACCAATTTGAGAGCGAATTCACCCGCGAGGATATTTCTGTTCAGATTAATCAGGTTCCCGGCGGAATGATGTCCAACCTAGCGAACCAACTTAAGGACCAGAATGCTCTGGAACGAGTCAAAGAGGTGTTTGAGGAAATACCCAAGGTGAGGGAGGATCTTGGCTTTCCTCCTCTCGTGACACCAACATCACAGATCGTCGGCACTCAGGCAGTCTACAACGTACTGGCTGGCGANCGTTATAAAACCATCACCAATGAAGTTAAGCGNTACCTGCAAGGCGGATACGGTCAGCCTCCCGCGCAAGTCAACGAAGCGATTAGAAAGAAAGCCATCGGTAATGGACNGGTTTTTGAGGAGCGACCCGCGGACAACATCGCGCCGGAGCTTGACAAACTGCGGACCAGGATCGGCGAGCTTGCGAAAACTGATGAGGACATCTTGACCTTCGCCATGTTTCCAGACCTTGGTAAGGAATTCCTGAAGGGGCGAAGAGCCGGGACATTAAAACCCGAAACGCTGCTAACGGCCGATCCAGGCAATAGCGCAGCAGGCTCGACTGCCACCGAATTCAAGGTAGATGTCCANGGCGAAAGCTATGAGATAGCAATTACTGGAGTTGGGGATTCCGGAGGAGGCCGTCGCAAACTTTACGTNTCACTGGATGGTATGCCAGAAGAGGTAATTTTTGAGCCTCTAAATGAGTATGTCGAAGATGCAAACGGCAACCGCAAGCANGCCACCGAGCCNGGCCATGTGACAGCGGCTATGCCNGGCAATGTCGTCGATGTGCTCGTGAAAACGGGCGATGCAGTTGTGGCGGGTCAGGCAGTCATTGTCACGGAGGCGATGAAAATGGAGTCAGAAATTAACAGCAACATTGCTGGCAATGTGATGTCGGTCAACGTCGTAAAGGGTGACCGAGTCACTCCGGGTGAAGTTTTAATGGAAATAGCCTAGCAACCTGNTCAGCGCCCGAAGCATCTCAGGGATTCCCAAAGACAAGGACACCTGCTTATCAGACCGTCAAAAGAGATCTGTCCACAACCCGGGCTTTTTAATTTGAAATCACGGGGCTCAGCGTTTTTCGTACTTAGTGAAAGCCCCGCCCGCCCAACTAAGCGAGTTGGGCCCCTCAGCCGCATATACGTTGCCGTCTGCGTCTACCGCGACGCCCTCTCCAGCTGTGCCNTGACCTACCCTGTCTGGGCGATCAAACGGCTGGATGAAGCCAACTATCACGTCCTCGTCAACAGGCCCAACACGCACACCATTGCGCCACCCGACATGATTNGTTGGGCTGGATTCTGAGTCAATGGCATACACCATCCCATCGTCCGTGATAAACAAACCACTTATGCGACCGNATGCATAGCGAGACTCCAGATAGTTCCCTTCCTGATCAAAAATTTCCAAGCGATGNTTGCCCCGATCAGCGACCCAAAGCCTGCCGTAGGCGTCGAACTCNAAAGCATGAGGCGTGCGAAATTCACCATGCCGCACACCGATATCGCCCCACTGTTTGATGAAGGTACCGTCAGGCGCAAATTTCATGATACGAGCAGTNTTNCCTGCCGCGCGCCCTTCTTCCATCGCCCGATTGCTAATCATGCTCTGACCATTGTGCCCGTCTGACACGTAGATACTCCCGTCAGGCCCAACGATCACATCGTTTGGCTGATTGAACACTTCCGANCTATTTCCTGTTTGCCCGGGTTTGCCAAGACTNATCAGTAACTCACCATCAGCACTAAACTGGTGAACCTGATGACCTTTGGTGCCGTCAGCGTTGGCGGCAAAGTCGGTCACCCAGACTGTCCCATCGGCAGCGGCATGAATCCCATGTGGCGTCTGCATCAAGCCTCCGCCAAAGTTGGCGATCACCTCACCCGTATGTCGATTGAACTTGAATATGGGGTCGACTGGATTGGTATCACAGTTTACTGGTACCCCGCCTCCGAAGCTTGAAGCACCGCAACGCTCATAGGCCCAGACATGCCCGTCAGTCGGATCAATATCAATCCCGGCTGTGGATCCCCAGTTCCGGCCCGCTGGAAGCTCTCCCCAATTTGGGACAACCACCGGATTAGGGTTCGGTAACCCTTCGCCGGTGATAAAATCCGTGTCATCAGAGAAAGCGACACCAAATGTGGCAAGCACTACACAAGCCGAGATTGAAGATAAAAAAGTACGAGATTGCGACATAGGACACCTGCCTGATTATTTCGTTTTATTGGCACTAGACGCAGTCTACAACAGTGAAACAAGCGACACATCTGTTTATTTTGTGTTTTGATACGCGAAACGCAGATTTGGTAGTAATGCATCAACACGGATATACAAGACCTGCGATGGTTTCGGCGGTAAGATTGACAAAGGTTTTTCGTTCACTCAGAGGAGTGCCGCTCGATGATCTTTAGNCTGGGAAACGACTCAGTGGAAATCACGGGTCAAGACTATTTCGTTGCAGACAACGCAACTGTCGTAGGCAATGTTCGACTTGAGCACAACGCNAGCGTCTGGTTTAACGCTGTNATCCGTGGCGACAACGCTCTTATTACCGTCGGTAAGAACTCCAATATTCAGGATGGCGCAGTGCTCCACACGGATCCGGGCATCCCCCTAGTAATAGGCAAGAACGTTACTGTGGGGCACAAAGTTGTGCTGCACGGCTGCAGCGTCGGTGACAATTCCCTTATCGGCATAAACTCGGTCATTCTGAACGGCGCAAAAATAGGCNCGCACTGTCTAGTAGGCGCGAATAGTCTGATTACCGAGGGCAGGNAGATTCCGGATGGCTCACTGGTCATGGGCTCGCCAGCAAAGGTCATCAGAATGCTCAGNGAAGAGCAACGAGCAAGGCTGGNGACAAGCGCCGAGGTATACGTCAAGAATTTCAAGCGCTTCAAGGCAGAGATGCAAATAAACCAAAAAGACTGAATTCCAGCAGCGCACTTTTTAATCGGAGTATCCCAAAATGTTTCGTATTGTTTTTCTATCTTTCGCGACTGCGATCATTCTCTCATGCACAACAAACAGCAATAATACTCTACCAGCGTTCGATAAGGCGCGGCAGTTTAATCCTATCTCTCCAAGTCAATTCGGTCTAGATTCATCCGAGATCTCGGAGATCAAGCGCGCAATGCAGCGTTCCGTCGATGTTGGGCATATCGCAGGCGCACTTTTATTGGTTGGCAACACCGGTGGCATTGGTTTACTCGAATCAGTTGGCACGCAGACGAAGGATTCTTTCAATCCAATGACCATCGATACCATTTTTCGTATCTACTCAATGACAAAGCCCGTAATCAGCGTCGCTGCAATGAGTCTAATTGAATCGGGACAGATGNGTCTTGATGANCCNGTGAGNGATTACNTACCCAGCTTTCAAAACCTNAGGNTNATAGATCAAANGTCCGGNGAAGTTCGCCCGGCCANCAANACCATGACGATCCGACATCTTCTAACCCATCAATCGGGCATCGTGCAGCAGCCCTTCGCCATGAANACNCCACTCGGCCCCCTATATCNGGACAGCTTCCCAGATTTGCTNACACGNCCTGACCCAGACTCGGTTGACACTGAATTCATGGACACTTTCAANTCCATCAACGCACAAGAACTCGCAACTCGTATCGGTCGATTACCGGTNCTATTCGAACCCGGGACTTCCTGGCACTATGGGCATTCAACCGATGTACTCGGAGCCGTGCTGGAAATAGCCACCGGGCAATCGCTAGACGAGATCCTTGATGAACGAATCTTCGAGCCACTCAGAATGGATGACACCAGTTTCTGGATTGACGAAAAAGATGCATCGCGAATTGCCGAACCAATCTTTGGCCCGATGACTGACAATACAAAAGCCCGCGCAATGCTCGCCGGCGGTCACGGTTTAAACTCCACNACAGAGGATTATGCGCGCTTCGCNCTTATGCTGCTAAGTGATGGGGCTCTGGATGGCNCNCGCATCCTTTCGNCATCGAGCCTAGAGCTAATGCGCGAGGGTACTNTCGGGCCTGAGGTCTCTCGGCAATATTTTTTCTATGGAGACGACGGTGACTGGGGACTGGGATTTCATCTACAGCCCACCACTGAGGATCCGAATGGGCCATATAACTTCGGCTGGCGCGGGATTGGCGGCACCCTGTTTCTTGTCGATAAGGAAAATGACTTTTATCTGATTTACATGGTGCAAAAATGGGGAGGCCCCGACAATACCCCGTTCACCAATGACACNGCTGTAGCCATGGTTTACGACGCCATGCGAANCTAAACTGCGGATGGANATTTCCTACCAAGCAATAGGGGTCATTAGAAGCCCCTATCGGCAAAAGTTTGCGATACCCAGACAACCGAATCTGGTATCGGAAGCAGAAGCCGATATTGTATTCTCGGAAGGCTATGACGATATAGAATGTATGCGAGGTCTCGAGCAGTTCTCGCATCTTTGGCTGCTCTGGCATTTTCACCAGACCAGTGAAAGTGGCTGGTCCCCGCTAGTGCAGCCACCTCGGCTTGGCGGAAAAAAAAAAGCTTGGCGTGTTCGCGAGCCGTTCCCCATTTCGTCCCAATCCGATCGGGCTTTCTGTCGTCAGAAACCTTGGACGCCAGCAAACTGTTTCTCAGCTATCCCTGAAGGTTGGCGGCATTGATCTGGTAGACACGACACCCATCCTGGATATCAAGCCTTACATCGGCTACGCAGACGCTATCCCTCATTCGCACTCGGGCTTCGCAACCGAAAAGCCCGGAGCACGATGGGATATCTACTTCACTGATTTCGCACTTGAAGCGCTAGCACAATACCAGTCAGATTATCCGAATCTGAAAGCATTCATCGTTTCAGTTCTAAAGCAGGACCCCAGACCAGCATGGCGCCAGCGCGGCGATGATCGCAAACAATACGGGATGACCCTTTACGACTTTAACATCAAGTGGCAAGTCACGGACGGGCATGTCGAGGTCCAGGACGTTCGGGATGCTCAGACGATCGGCTAGTCCTCTCCCTGAACCTCAAGCGTGCGAGCACCAGCAAGAATTCCAACCATGCCATAGTTCCCTTCATGGCAGGCATATTCATAAAGAGGCTCCATCATACGAGAGAGCGGGAACTCACCGCTGAATTCAGAGGTGAATGTGCTCGGATCATTCACCGTGAAACCGTAAATCAGCTTCATATCGCTTGTGCGGCTAAATCGTTCGGTAACTGTAAGGTCCTCTACTCCATATCCGCGCAAGCGATGCCAAGTATTGAAATACTTAGTTTCTACAACCAAAGTATCTTCCTCCCAACGCCCAATGGCATCTCCCATCCACTTCCTGTGAATCTTGGCTGCCGGATTGCGCTCATCAGTAATCGGGATTATTCGAGCGTCATGTACCATTTCAGCAACAATCACGACATAGCCGGGTGACTGNAGAATTTCTAAATGACTATTGTAAATAATTGGGCTCATAACGGGACCGGAAAGATTGCCAAAAGCNACNAGACAACGCTCGCCCAAACTTCGACCCTCTGGTCCATCACTGTTGCGTCCNCTGGTCTCCTGATCATCCCGCCTTGAAGCGAAACTCGGACGCTCCACACCCGGATGGACAGGAGGAAGTCTTCCGTTAGGGGGATCGATGATTGCCGAAGTCCTAAATTCCCCGAAGATAGTCGGTATGAACTGTGCATCATCACGCCAGAACAAATCATAGTTGCCAATCGGCGGGAGTGAATCTGCAACCTCGGGTGCCGGTCGATCTGGGTCGAGCGGCTCATTATCCGCATCAAANCGCTCCTGCTCCAANCGCTCCAGGGCCAGAGCTTCTTCTTCGCTGTAGGCGCGCTTTTCCCCGAGCGACTTGGGTCTCTCAAATGGAATTATGGACGAATGCTTCCATACAGCGCGCANATCGGGCACACCCCACTCCGTTCGCGGCAGCCTGAAATCTTGCGCGCTGCNATGACTCGAAGAAAGCAATAACAAAATTGGGGTTATNAACTTCAACATGGCAGCCTCCNGTCAAACCTNAGCCTGTTGTCTTGACTTAAACTCAGATTGCGTTTGTGCTTCTAAATTCTGCGATTTCTGCCCCNCTGTAGCCGAGANCTTTAAGAACAATGTCCGTGTGCTGACCCAAGGCAGGCACCGCTGANAGTTTAGAATCGTAAGCACTGCTGCAGCCGGGTGGTTGCAAAGCAGTTACCGGCCCGACTGGCGTCTCGACCTCGACGAAGCGACGCAGTGCGTGCAGTTGAGGGTGGTCCCAAACTGAGGCCATGTCATTCGCGCTGGCGTAAGCGATCGAGGCTGCTTTCAGACTAGCACTGATTTCGTCTNCAGTTTTGGCGTCGAAGAGCTGCTGNATAAGTCTTTCTAACGCTTCACGATTTTCGGAACGCAGGGTATTTGAGACAAAGCGCGGATCCTTNGCAAGCGCTTTCTCACCAAGCACCACTTCACAAAAAGCGGCCCACTCTCTGTCATTCTGTATACCTATCATGAGCAGCTTGTTATCACCTGAACTGAATACGCCATAGGGGTAAATGCTGGCGTGATCAGTACCACTGCGNGGGGGCGCCTGCTGTCCATCGTAGGCGTAGTAAAGCGGAAACCCCATCCACTCTACCATTGCTTCCAGCATGGAGATGTCAATACGGCACCCCGAGCCGGTTCGGTGGCGCTGCAACAAAGCTGCCAAAATTGTAGCATGCGCCTGTGTGCCTGCAGCTATATCTGCAATGGAAATGCCGCTCTTGGCGGGTTCCTCAGGCAGCCCTGTAACCGAAAGAAAACCGGCTTCTGCCTGCACCAGCAAATCATAAGCTTTTTTACTGGCATAAGGCCCNGCATCACCATAGCCGGAGATGTTGCAGACAATCAGCTCTGGGTAATCAATTGCAAGCGTTTCATAGCTCAGACCAATCCGCGATGCAGCCGAAGGCGCCAGGTTNTGCACCAGGACATCCGCCTGACTTAAGAGCCGAGTGAGGATACCGGNNGCCGCAGGATGCTTCAAATCAAGTGTCAAGCTCTNTTTTGAACGATTAGTCCAAACGAAATGAGAGCTTAAGCCACGNACTCGGGCATCGTAGTGACGAGCAAAGTCTCCATGCTCTCTTCGTTCAATTTTNATNACNCGNGCACCNAGCTCAGCCAATTGCCGCGTACACAGAGGACCNGCGATTGCATGTTCAAGAGCAATCACCAGCAACCCATCNAGTGGAGGNTCAGATTTNAGCATTAGTCACGGNGCTCTCNGGCGNNGNANAAACAGTACATNAACTANTGNGCCCTAAACTCGATCAAAACTGGNACTAANGAGCGATATTCCANACTCGAAGANGNAGCGGCCCGNCNAGCTGCGTTTTTTCANGAAANGAATNCTATTGCTGTTCAGGCGTCCAAAAAAAGACTTCCCACTCACGTAGNGGTTCTGAACCTTCATACAGCGCCTCATCAAGGGTTCTGCCGGACTTCGCAGCCCACTGTCCCATCATGTCCAGATGCTGCGCGCCNGTAATATGCTCTGCCTGCATTTTGTAGGTGNTATCCCCCAGGCGGAGCCAGCCTTTGTNGCCNCCGGCTTTTACACGCTCACCCCANTAGCCCCCATCAGGACGAGTTGCCGTAATAATCCCGTCCTCNAGGGCAACCCAGGAAAGGTAGTTGACCAGCGAAGGGAAGCCTTCCAGTTTGAATTTCAANGGCCCTTGAAGNNCGTTATGGATAGTGAAGTCTTCAGGCGCTTCAGTCANNGTNCCCCCTAGAATCAGGCCAGGTGTTCGGCCTAGTCCCTGATTACTTAGATANGGAGCCGTGAAAATCCAGCCGAAAAGTACAAGTATCACCACAACACCGAAAGCCATACTGATATTTCTAATACTAGCCATTCAAGTCTCCTGTTTATTTTTTTTGTCCGGGACGCTAAGCGCTTTGNAATTGCATGATAGGGAAATATGGCAATAATCGCCATAACCCNNCTGAAAATANCGGCACTTGAGCNAGTAATTTCTTGCCGATTCNCAGTCCNTAATTCGCATTCGCGGGGCTGATCTGTAGTAGACTAAAAACGTTAGTGTTCATCAAAACCATCGAATCGACCTTCCAGGGCGCACTACCTTGAATGGGACGTCACATACGATTTCAACTCCGGCAGTAATCCTTTGCAGCGTCATTATTGCAATAATGTACCCGGGCATTCANGCNGAGCAAGTCGGGCGCCTTCCCNNGTCCGTTCTCGATGTTCAAGCGCCNTCTTCAAGAGTCACAGGAGAGCCCGGCAATCTGGTCTATCAGCATCGTGGCTGTTACACGCATACCGCCCCTGACTTGCGCGCCCGGATCGTCAATATCGCAGCACANGAATGGGCCTTCTTCGGNATGAGCGTTCTTAACCTGGTCGACAGCCGAGCCTCTAACCCAGACTTCAAGGCGCNGCCCTGGCGTCGAACCNNNATNGCACCTGATGAGGCTNAGCGNGTGGCAACAACTATTGCCGGCTACTGGTCATCGACCCCAGCCAGCGCTTGGATACTANAAANGCAGAATCAGTCCTGGGAATTGAATGGNCCAGGCAGCCACTGGACAACCCCGTGGTCAGCGGCATTCATTTCCTGGGTGATGTGTGAAAGCGGACTGGGCGACACAAACCGCTTCCANCGGGCGNTTGCACATCATAGCTACATCGATCAAGCGATCCTTGCCNGCGAGAAGNCTGAGTCCAAGTCTGCATATCGGGCCTTCAACCCGGGCGAGCAANCNATCCTGCCNGGCGATCTNCTNTGTCGAGGTAGTCGCCCNNCNTATCACAGTATATCCGAGCGAAGAGGACAACTAGGTATNGGCGCNCGCACTCACTGTGACATCGTCGTCGGAATTGAAGAANAAAAGCAGCGAATTTTGCTNATCGGCGGTAATGTTAGAAGCTCGGTCAGACTNAAGNTTTTGCCNGGCCAGGTCAATGATCACGGTNTGTTTGAACCAGAGCCGTATAACAACCGTCANATCTTNGCCCACTTGCAGCTNCAAGCTCCCTTGATAAAAAAGCACAGCCTNCTTGATTCGCCGACCTTGCTACAGTTCGACTGCTCCGGCTCCGAGGTGCCGAAAACTCTATGCTGACCCGCGGGATCGAGGCATGTTACGGTGAAGAATATAGAGCTTGCCAAACTTTCAATTGAGTAGACCAGCATCGAATGAAAATTTTTTATCGCATGATTACCATACTGTTCTGCCTGGCCATGATTCCGATAAGCGCTGTTGGAACGGCCGCGATCAAGCAGCGATTCGCAGATGGTCCCAACCGAGTGTTTGCAGGCGGCGCCCTAACTGGCGGCGAACTTTACCAGGGCGCCGAACCAGACTGGCAGTTCGTGAATGCCATTCCAACTATCGAAATGCAGCTGGAGGAGTCGGCCACCTCTCGCCGGATATGGACTGTAGAGCACGAAGGGAAGCTATACATCTGGTCTGGATACATGCGTTCAACCGTCGGCAAGCTATGGAAGCGATGGCCGCTCCGGGCTGAGCGAGACGGCAAAGCCATCTTCCGAATTGAAGGCATTCGCTATCCGAGAAAGTTGGAACGGATCAAGAATGGAGAGGAACTTGTTGGCATCGCAGCCGCCATAACCGCGAAGTATCCCTCGCGCCCATCTCCTCTGACGCGATCGGTTATCGAGCGCGGCGATGTTTGGGTGTTCGAAGCCAAAGCCAAATGAGCCATCGTCTCAGATGCCAAACAGCAGAGTGAAGGGTTATGAGATTATTCTACAGAGTTTGCGTCATCGCAGTACTACTGACTGTTCTCGCCGTTATGTTCGCACCAGGGTTGGATGACTTCGTTGAACAAACCTTTCAGCGCTATCTTGGTAGTGCAGCAAGCTAAGCAAATAACGACTACTCGACTCGATATCCGTATGCGGATATTAGGGCGCGCTGAGCCTCCTCGCGCAGGAAGTTTAAAAACTCAGAGCAAGCTGGACAGTCGGTTGCCTGATTAAGCAAAACTGCGTCCTGCCTGATAGACTGGTAGAAATGGCCGGGAATCACCCAAGTCGAACCACTGCGTGATTCGGCCAGACTCAATACTTGAGATCTCGCCACGAATCCAAGTTGTGCATTCCCCGATTCCACAAATTGGAAGGCTTGGGCAACATTCTCACCCCGAACGATTTTTCCAGACAGAGTTGCTGATAGATCCAGTTTATCAAGAACCTCAACAGCCGCGACGCCGTAAGGCGCGTGCCTGGGGTTTGCAATAGCGATCCTTATCACACCCGAATTCAGGAGCGCGTTCGAATCGGCAACCTTGCGATCTCTGACCGCACTCCAAAGCACCAGTTCACCGATGGCATAAGTGAATCTTGAGGCGGGATCAGCCAAGCCCAATTCCACCAGCCGTGCTGGTTTACCTTGATCAGCCGAAAGGAAAATCTGAAAGGGCGCACCGGTGCTGATCTGAGTAAACAATCTGCCTGAGGAACCGTAAGCTACTTTAATCTCGTGTCCGGTTAGCGCTTCAAATCGTTCGGCTAATTCCGACATAGGTCCAGAAAAGTTAGACGCGACGGCAACCAGCAACTCCTCGGGGAAGGCAACATCAGAAATAAGACACACGGCCATGAACAGGAAAATCCTGCTGCGAAAACTAAGACCAGAGATTCTTTGCGCCATGGCATGTATAGTGAAATACAAGGCATTCTGAAGCAAGGTCTTGCTGCCGCGGACCTTAATTTTGCTAACATTAGTTAACATCAGCATTGCAACGAAAAACTTGCGATGCATCAACACAGATTGTCTCAGTTAGTATTCCGCTTCAATAACACTATACACTGGAGAACTTTATGACTCTGTCTCGACTTATATTCGCACTCTGTCTGAGCCTCCATATTTACGCAGCCGAAGCTCAGGGGAATCCCCCCAATTTTATTGTCATTATGGCGGATGACCTCGGCTACGGTGACCTCGGCGTCTACGGCTCCACGCTAATCCAGACTCCAAATCTTGATCGCCTAGCAATTAACGGAGTGCGATTGGACAGTTTCTATTCCAGTGCCAACGTCTGCACCGCTGCCCGCGGTGGTCTGCTTACAGGGCGCTACCCGATCAGACTCGGTCTTGTTACCGATGTAGCGCGTCCCACCAATGAAATCCATCTCGAGTTTGAAGAAATAACCATCGCTGAAGCCCTGAAACCTTTGGGCTATCGCAGCGCACTGCTCGGCAAATGGCACCTGGGAAGTCGCTTGGAGTGGTCGCCGGTGGAACAGGGTTTCGATGAGTTCTTTGGTGTACTTCACAGCAATGACATGGCTCCACTGGAGCTTTATCGAGGCAAAAAAATGATCGAAAACCCCGTCGATCAGACAACTCTGACTGAACGCTACACACAGGAGGCCGTTAAATTCATTGCAGAAAACAAGAATAGTCCGTTTTTCCTCTACCTTCCTCACTCTTTCCCACATGTCCCCTTATTCGTCTCTCCTCGTTTCGACGGCCGCTCAAACGCGGGGCTCTACGGGGATGTAGTGGAAACCATAGACTGGAGTACAGGCGAAATCCTATCCGCCCTTGATAAGTACGGTCTTAGCGAGAATACGCTGGTTATTTTCACCTCTGACAATGGACCCTGGTTTGAGGGCAGCTCCGGCATTTTTCGAAATCGAAAAGGCTCGTCTTGGGAAGGCGGGCAACGCGTCCCGTTCCTTGCGCAGTGGCCTGGCAAGATCCCAGCTGGCACCGTTAGCAGCGAACCCGTCATGAATATCGACCTTTATCCAACTTTAGTTTCGCTAGCCGGCGGTCAACTTCCGGATGATCGAAAAATTGATGGAAAAAATATTTTCCCGTTGCTTACAGGGAGCAATAAATCACCCCATGAGGCACTGTTCCTTTTCGATCGTGACAGAATTGTCGGGGTGCGCAGTGGCCAATGGAAGCTGGTGATCGAGACGCGCTATCGCGCAACGCTCAATAGTTTTGAACATTCGACCTACTACGGGCCAGATGGCCTGTTATTTGATCTTCAGAATGATCCCGGTGAGACTTACAGCTTCGCGCGCGAATACCCCGATGTCGTTCAGCAATTGAGAACAAACTTGCTGAACGCTCGAAAAGATTTTAAGCCTGCGGTCTTGCCACAAATGTGGAATCGCCCATAGCAGCAACCCCAGTCCGGAGCGTTACCCTGACGACCGCTCTGATGTTTCGTCCCGAAATGCAAAAGCAACAAGCGCTGCCGTGAACAGCGCAATCGCGGCTAGCGTAAACCACATACCAGCGAAATTTGTGACCACCCCCTCTTCACCGAAGACATTGCCAAGGATGCCTAATACCGGGCCAGCAATCATCGGTCCAACTCCCAGAATTATGATACCGAACACCGTCTGCGCTGAATTGCGGATATCTTCGTCGGCGACTCTGTCAACATACATGAAGGCTGAGGCAAAAAAACAGGCGTAACACAGGCCGTGCAGAATTTGGCTAAACACTCCTACTATCAGCGGCGCAGTCCAGATAAATTGCCCTGCTGCGTCCACAGAAGGCCCGGCAGAATCCTGCAGACTGATCATTCCCCAGATGGCATAGCGGGCAAAGTAGGCCAGAGCCCCGAGCGTGATAGTCCACTTGAAACCCAAGCGCATCAATAAAGTGCCCAACGACGCCAAGAAAAGGATCTCTGCGAATTGACCAACTGTCATGGCTGGCGCAATGTAGGTGACCAGCATACCCAGTTGATTCTCAAAAAAAGGACCAGTCTGCATGAAGTAGATTTGGTGAATCACTGCCACAGGTAAACTTGCGGCCACCAGCACAGCGAACGACTTGCGGGTCAGCAAACTGAACGCCTTTTTAAAGGCCAGTTTGTCTACCCCGTCATTCTTCGGCGGTGTATGAGGTAAGAGAAAACAAAATCCAGCGTACAAAAATGCGACCACGCCTGATACCTTTAGTGTGTCTGCCAGTCTTGCAGTGACATCAGGCACCTCGCTCCCGACGAAGAATGGTGGCAGTATTTGAAATTCTAGGTTGCTCTGAAGCCAGGTCATCGGAAACAACCAACTTGCAGCAATCCAGCCAATCGTTCCCCAAACTCGAACACGAGGAAAGTCACGCTCTGAATTATCGAGGTGCGCAAAGGCCATCGAATTGGTCAGAGAAAGTGTCGGCATATACAGTACACTGTACACCGTAGCCAGAACCAACCATGCTAAGAAAGTATCTTGGTAGGAGAGACTTATCTTAACAATTCCGCCTAACACGAGAAGCGCCGCCAGAAACTTTTCCGTCGCAAAATAGCGATCAGCGAACTGCCCAGCGATGAACGGCGCACTCACCGCACCAACCGAACCAGCTACGCCAATAATCAGGCCGACCTGGCCGGACGTAAAGCCCATGCCTCCCTCAGCCACGGGCGACTGCAAGTAAGTCGCGAGCACCGGCAGCCAGACGCCCCAAACAGCGTACTGAAGGAACATCATCAGGCTCAGGCGGCTTGTAGTAGTATCCACAGTACGTGGTCTCCAAATAATTATTTTTCCCTAGCCAAGTGCATAACTCTTGCCTCTTACGCACGAAATTAGTCGAACACCAGGTCGATTGCAAACCACAGAGGTTTATGCTGGCATTAGACAGGTCACTGACGTTATCTGAGAATCTTTACATTATGAAGACCATAAAAGGACCCGCGATTTTTCTCGCTCAGTTTGTTGAAGATGAAGCACCTTTCAATTGCCTAGAAGGCATGGCCATTTGGGCAGCAGATCACGGTTTCAAAGGCATTCAGATCCCAAGCTGGGAATCCAGACTGTTCGATCTTCAGACTGCTGCCGAAAGCACCGGATATTGTGATGACCTCAATGGCATGCTAGCAGCGAGCAACATTAAAATCACAGAGTTATCGACGCATCTGCAAGGCCAGCTAGTTGCAGTGCATCCCGCGTACGATAGGATGTTTGATGGATTCGCCGCCCCGGAAGTGCAGGGGAATCCCGCTGCAAGACAAACCTGGGCTGTTAACCAGCTCATGCTGGCGGCAAAGGCATCGAAAAATCTGGGGCTGACAGCTCATGCAAGCTTTTCGGGGGCCCTTGCTTGGCCATATCTTTACCCTTGGCCGCAGCGGCCAGCAGGCCTCGTGGAGACCGCTTTTGACGAACTGGCCAAACGGTGGCTTCCCATCCTTGATGCTTTCGATGAAGCTGGCGTAGATATAGGCTTCGAAATCCACCCTGGAGAGGATCTGCATGACGGCGTCACGTTTGAAATGTTTCTCGAACGCTTGAATAACCATCCGCGCTGCAACATCCTGTTCGACCCGAGCCATCTGATTCTGCAACAACTCGACTATCTCGGGTTTATGGATATCTATAAAGAGCGTATCAAGCTCGCGCATATCAAGGACGCAGAGTTTCATCCGACTGCCAAGCAGGGGGTCTATGGCGGCTATCAATCCTGGATTAATCGCGCCGGCAGATTCCGCTCGCTTGGCGATGGACAGGTAGACTTTAACGGGATCTTCTCCAAGCTGGCCGCGAACGACTTTGACGGCTGGGCTGTACTCGAGTGGGAGTGCTGTCTTAAACACCCCGAAGATGGCGCCCGTGAAGGAGCGATCTTTATCCGGGATCACATCCTTCGCGTCACCGACAAAGCATTCGATGACTTTGCCGATGCCGGCACTGATGATCAAAGCAATCGAAATATCTTAGGACTTTCATGAAAATTAGACTTGGCATGGTGGGTGGTGGAACCGGTGCCTTCATCGGCGAGGTACACCGAATTGCCGCCAGATTAGATGATAGGTACGAGCTAGTCGCAGGTGCGTTTAACAGTGATGCGGATCGGGCAAGACAATCTGCAGAAGCGCTGGGAATTAAGTCAGACCGGGCTTATGCGAATTTCTCAGAGATGGCCGGAGCAGAGTGCGCGAGGGCAGACGGCATCGATGTGGTTGCCATCGTGACGCCCAATAATCTGCATCACGCTCCGGCAAAGTGTTTCCTTAAGGCAGGCATTCATGTGATTTGTGACAAACCGCTTACCTCTTCATTGGATGATGCCCTGGACCTAAAGCGCCTGGTTGATGAAACCGGACTGTTGTTTGCAGTGACTTATAATTATTCTGGCTATCCCATGGTAAGGCAGGCGAGAGAAATGATCCGGAATGGCGATTTAGGAACTCTGCGCGTAGTTCAGGTCGAATATCCTCAGGAATGGCTGAGCACTGATCTGGAATCTACTGGACAAAAGCAGGCGGCTTGGAGAATGGACCCTGCCCAGGCAGGACCCGGCGGATCACTCGGAGATATCGGAACACACGCCTTCCATCTCGCCGAATTCATCACCGGGCTGGAGGTTAAAAGCTTGTTGGCAGAGCTCAACGCCTTTGTTGCCGGTAGGTTACTGGACGACAACGCGCAAATCATGCTGCGCTTTGCCAATGGCGCCAGGGGGTCTATATGGGCGAGTCAGGTTGCGGTAGGACATGAAAATGGATTGCGTGTCCGCGTCTATGGCGATCAAGCAAGCCTCGAGTGGTTTCAGGAGCAACCCAATCAGCTCAAGTTTTGCCGCCTCGGTGCCACTGCCCAGTTTTTAACCCGCGGCGGCGTTGCTGCGGGCTCTGCCGCCAATTCGGCTTCACGCACACCCGGTGGGCATCCTGAAGGATTCCTCGAGGCATTCGCCAACTTGTATCGAGACTTTGCTGACCAAATCGAGGCCTTTAAGAAGGGAAAATCCATCAACGATTTGGGCCTATCAGTCCCTTCGGTAACAGAAGGGGTCAAAGGAGTACAGTTCGTTGAGAAAGCCGTTGCGTCCTCGGAAAACGGTGGGGTATGGTTGAGTCTGGAATCCTGAGGCTCACTATATAGGGTTTTGAGCAGCACAGATTTACGATAATCTGCGGGTTTAGGAACGGAGCTCCTCGATGTCCCAATTCGAGCAACTGCGCGATCGCCATTTCGTCGGAAAGCGGTGGCTTCACATCTACTGCGAGCAGTATTTACAGCATACGCAATTTGCAGTTCTCACCTAAGGGTGCTTCTGGAGATAACGCAATGACAACGAGACGTGAATTTGTACAAGGACTCATAATCTCTGTCGGTGGCGCTTCGGCATTGAGCGCCTGTGGTGATGCCCCGAGTGTTGTCGCTACAGCCGCCGGTAAAGGAGGGCAGTTCTACTCTTCGGAAGAAATGGCTCTTGTAAGCCGCATCAGCGAACTCATTATTCCACGCACCGAGACTCCCGGTGCGCTGGAAGCTAACGTGCCCGGGTATCTTGATGGCCTGATGAATGACTGGGCAAGTGCTGAGACGCAAAATTATCACCGTGAGGCGCTAAAGCTTATTTCGATACGATTGGATGCTAAGAGCGGAGATTTCCTGACCGCCAGTGAAACTGAGGCTATTGCGGCTCTTGATGCTTTGGACAGAGAAGCTTTTGAAGGCGACAACAGTTTGAGTGGATATCGTTCCTTAAAAGGCTATATTACTCAATCTTATTTCGCGTCCGAAGTAGGCGCGACTGAGGAGTTGATGTGGGTCGCTGTGCCCGGCGTTTGGGACCCCAGCGTCGAGATTACGGCGGGCGACTAGGGAGAATCGACATGGCAGAAGCAGAGTTTGATGCAATCGTAGTAGGCTCAGGTATGAGCGGCGGCATGTCAGCCAAAGAGCTGTGTGATCGTGGCCTGAAAGTGCTGGTGTTGGAGCGAGGCCCGGAGATAGTGCCGGAGCGGGATTACACCGATCTACTGGCACCATGGGAAAGCGATCACTTGGATAACGTTGCACAGGATGAGATCAAAAAGCACTATTACAAGCAATATGGCGGCGTTGCCTACGCGATCAAGGAGTCGACTAAACATTTCTGGGTGAAAGATGATGAGCACCCCTACGAAGAAACCGAAGGCACCAGCTATGACTGGTTAAGGGGCTACCACACCGCTGGCCGATCCATTATGTGGAGCCGGCAGACGTATCGCTTGGGACCTCAGGACTTCACCGCAAATCTTGAAGAAGGCGTTGGCGTAGACTGGCCGGTTCGCTATGAAGATATTGTTCCGTGGTATGAGAAGGTAGAGACTTTCGTTGGCGTATCTGGCAGTGCAGAAGGCCTTGACCAGCTGCCGGACAGCGTGTTTCAGCCAGCCTTTGAGTTGACCGATGCAGAAAAATCCTTCAAGCAGAAAGTCGAAAAAGCATTTGATGGCAGGAGCGTTATTCCGGCGCGAATTGCCCATCTGACAAACGCCACCGAAGAACAACGTTCATTGGGCCGAAGCAATTGTCAGGCTCGTAATCGCTGCCACCACGGATGCACGTTTAAGGCTTATTTTTCGTCTTTGAATGCTACTTTGCCGGCTGCAAAGCGCTCCGGCAACCTGACCATGGTCCATAACGCCATAGTACAGGGATTGGACTACGATAATACGAAGAAAAGGGTTAGCGGCGTTCGGGTTGTCGACGCAGAAACCAACGAAGCACGAACCTACACTTCACGGGTTGTTTTCCTAAACGCATCGGCGATCGCGTCAGCAATGATCCTGCTGCAATCAAAGTCGGAAAGCTTTCCGACTGGGCTAGCCAACCGCTCTGATCAAGTCGGACGAAATCTGATGGACCACGTCAGCAGTGCCGGAGTTGCCGGAATCATGACGGGATTTGAAGACAAGACCGTTTTTGGCAGAAGGCCCAGCGGCGGTATCTATATTCCGCGCTACGCCAACATTACCGAAAACGACAGGCCATTTAAGCGCGGCTTTGGCTTCCAGGGCGGCGCGCGTCCGCTAGGCAACTCGGGCGGCCAGATTGCCGGCATTGGCAAGAACTTCAAGGAGGCCCATAAACGACCAGGACCCTGGCGGTTTAATGTATTAGCCTTTGGAGAGCAGCTACCAAATCCAGAAAACCGCGTATCACTGCATGCGTCGCGCAAAGATCGATGGGGCAATCCGGTTCCTGTCTTCAACGTGTCCTATGGCGAGAACGAACGCATCATGCAACAAGAAGCAGTCAAAGACGCGCAAGCTATGATGGAGGCAGCCGGATGTATCAACATCACGACAAGTAATGCAAACCTCTCTAAACCTGGCAATAGGATTCATGAAATGGGCACCGCTCGCATGGGTCGGGACCCAGAGACCTCGGTTCTGAATGGCTGGGCCCAGGCTCACGATATACCAAATCTATTCATTACTGACGGAGCATTCATGACCTCGTCTGCCTGTCAGAATCCATCTCTCACCTACATGGCGTTCAGCGCGAGAGCCGCGCATTATGCCGCAGATCTTATTTCTGAAGGCGTTGTCTGAGAAACTCGAATGGAACTAAGGATGCTTTAAGAGACACCCTTGTCGATTGAGAAACTTACTGGTCAAGGGGCATTAGCTCAAGCGTTCTGATCTCAAGTGGATGGCTTTCCGCCTGCACAGAGATGTATCCACTGTCGACTAACACTGAAGCACCATCCCTGATCAGCCGCTGCGCAGCCGGGTCACTCGGATCCAACTGTACTTGGGAATATTCAAAGACAGTATCTCCGTTTACAAGATGTCGGACGAATTGACTACCCCTAACCTCTAATTCCATAACCACCCACTGATCACCGTGGTAGGTCTCCGAGGCAGAATCCGTACAGTGCACAGTAATCAGTTCACCATCTATTACATAATGGGTGCCCGGTGAGCATACATTAGCAGTTGGCCGTTTGTCCCTGCCATTGCCTCCTAGCATCTGCGCTTCAATTGAAGTCGGAAACTCCTGATCCAAGGCCATAGACTCCGGAGATTGACTGTGGAACATAATTCCATTGTTCCGAAACGCCCAACCTGGCCCGTTTGTGACTTGCTCTCCGGTAAATCGATACTCGACCCGCAGCAAGTAGTGCGAAAATGGCTGTTGATAAAAGATGTGCCCAAATTCGTTGCTGAAATGACTCCAATTATCGTAGGAAACTTTGAACAGCCCGTCCTCCACGCGAAAGGTGTTCAGATAGTTGACTCCTAGTGGAAAACCGGTAAATTTCGGTGTCCAGCCTTCAAGATCCTGGCCATTGAACAATTGGATCCATTCACCTGGCAAAACGCTTTGGGAGCTCACACCGCTTGATGCCAAGAGCGAACACAATGCCAGAACACGTTTTTTCATCCTTCTACACCCCCAACTTGGGCGAACACTAAGATAATCAACCTATGCCGAATCCTGGGCGATATGATTTATCCAGATAGCGATTTGCTTCCTCGTCGTTTGTAAAACGCATGCTGTGGGCGTCATATTCAAGCACCTTGTGCTCACTAGCCCTTATGGTTGCAACATTACCGAGCAGCATGGTCTCAGTCAGTCGTCCGGAGTATTCAAACCCGGAGGTCGTGAACTTGCTGCGGTCTTTGATCGCATCGATCCATTCCTGGTAAATGCCTGTAGACCGTGGCAGGCTTCTGGCTGGCGCCTGAACTGAATTGTGAACCGATAAGGGAATCAACTGGGGGTTACGGCCGTAAACTCCATGCATCAGAGTGTTGCGCTCGCCAACGATCAGCACACCCCCATCGCTATCACCCATCTGTCTACCGTTTTCCAATCCCGGTGGCCGCTCAGGCATCAGGCCTCCGTCATACCAAGTCATCTTGACCTTTGGGCGCGCTTCATTGGCAGCAAATTCGAAATGAATTTTGGAGGCAATTGGAAAAGTCTCCATGCCGCGACCAAAGCGAGAAGAGCTGGCCGAAATCCTGCTGGGTAGCCCCAAATTTAGCGCCCAGTATGGGTGGTCAATGATGTGGGCTCCCATGTCGCCCACGACCCCTGTGCCAAAATCAAACCAACCGCGCCAGTTGAAAGGATGATAAACTCCCGCGACATAGGGCCGGTGGGATGCGGCTCCAAGCCATAGGTCCCAACCAAGTGAATCGGGGATGGGTGTCTCGCCTTCAGGCCGGCCAATCCCCTGAGGCCAGACTGGCCGGTTGGTCCAGCAGTGTAGCTCCTTAATCTCCCCGAGCGCTCCGGAAGCCACCCATTCATTGATAAGGCGGGCACCTTCACCCGCATGGCCCTGATTGCCCATTTGAGTTACGACATTGTTCGCCTCAGCGGCCTTTGCAAGCACGCGGCACTCGTTGACGGTATGGCAAAGCGGCTTTTGAACATAAACATGTTTACCCAGACTGATCGCATGCATTGCGATGGGCGCATGCATATGGTCAGGCGTACTGATAAGGACCGCGTCAATTTCAGGTTCACTGTCGAGCATCTCGCGATAATCCCGATACGTTTTTGTTTTATCTCTGAACGGGACTGCGAATTCCTGCTGCAACGTATCAGATAGCCGGCGATCATCGATATCACAAACCGCATAGATATTTTCATGTGCCACATTCTGAATATCCGAGCTGCCCTTCCCGCCTGCACCAACAGCTGCAATATTCAAACGGTCGCTAGGGGCGATGTAATTCGCCCCCCCGAGGACCGCTCTCGGCACAATCGTAAATGCCGCCGCGGCTCCGACTCGTTTGACAAAGCCTCGCCGGGTTTTAGATTTTAGCAAGGCAGGCTGGGTAGATTTCTTTTTCATTTCTAGATCGCCCTGGATTGACACTCTTCTGGCAGCTTGCCCGCAGCTAGCGGCCACCCCGTCTTAAGATATTGTTTAAAGAATATCGACTAAGGACGAGCGAGTCCATGACGACGCTCGCGCTAATACTCGCTTATTTTCGCAGCGAACGACGTGCTTGGATAGCTTAAAATCGACCACGTAAAATCGGCAAGTAACCAGTCTGATTTTTCACTTAACAGTGAAGCAGTGAGAAAAGCAATACTAGCGACAGCCT
Organism: Gammaproteobacteria bacterium; assembly: GCA_002719575.1. Lineage (GTDB taxonomy): Bacteria > Pseudomonadota > Gammaproteobacteria > Pseudomonadales > Pseudohongiellaceae > UBA9145. The sequence goes on from PBHS01000023.1 coordinate 67,528, forward strand.
ATCCGGGCATCTTAAGTCGAATTCTCGAACACTGATAGAGACCCTCTGACCAGTTTTCACAGGAATGGCTTAAGCTCAAGACTCACACCTGAAACGAGCCCCCGATGGAATAAACAATGGCACCAAGCGCTGTTGCCCATAAGCAGCATGCCAAAGCATCCAGTAGGGAGTACACACGACGACTAAAACCAGTGATACCAATCATTGCAGGCAGCAGGCTGCGGATAGCCGGCACAAACCGGCCTATAAAAATAGTGAATGCTCCGTATCGAGCAATCATCGCATTGGCTCTAACAATAGCGGCATGGTGCCGCTCTGCGAACCTTGTTTGAGCCAAGCGGGGGCCCAAAAAATAACCGACATAAAAACCGACGTGATCTCCTGCGGTGGCCCCCAGCATGGCCAGACCACAGATGAGCGGAAGCGACGAAACCTCAGTAAAATACAAGATCGAAGACACAATCACGAGAAAAGCGCCAGAGANAAANAGACCGATACCGAAACAGGCTTCCGCGAATGCCAAGATCGGGATGAGCAGGACNGCGCTACCCTGGTTAGCCTCAATTAGGTCTAGAAAATAAGTCTCGATGGCCNATCATNCCTCANCANAACCATAATGAAATCGTTTGATTGATAACTGTGTTTGGGTCATTTATCAGTACTNAGCTTTTGTGAGANCGTCGGTTCCCAACTAATGATTCCACCAAGGCAGGCAAGAAAAAGGTCGGAGATCCAATTCATGTGTCCACGAAGAGCGATGTTGCTGAGCCAGATGCCAGTACGTTTCAGCAACTTCNCTAGGATTTAATAGGCCGTCTTGGGCGCCTTTGGTCTCGCGCATCTTTTGAAATGCCTTTTCACCCATCATCTTGCCAAGCGTGTCAGGCGCATCAACAGGACCGTCTATCACGATATGACACACATGGATATTCTNAGGGCCATACTGAGCATTNAGAGATTGACAGAGCATTCTCCGCCCTCCCATGGCTGCTGCATGAGAATGTTGGCCGGCATTTCCCCGNACGGCTGCAGTTGAGGAAGTGACCAGCAGCGTTCCTTTTCCGCGCTGACTCATCAAGGGACAGAGCGTTTGCGCCACTCGAAACACGCCCAGAACACCCATGCGCCATCCCAACTCGAAAACCTTTTCGGGCGTATCCTCGAGACGCCGGTCGCCGATTTGAGCGCCCAAGTTATATACAAGTACTTCGATCGGGCCCAGCTCCTCCTCAGCGAGCCGGACCTGACCCTCCAGTGTTTCTGGTTCAACCGCGTTCAGTAAGTAACCACTGGCGGAGCCTCCCTCGGCCNGGATTTCAGCAGTCAGCTGATCCAACCCTTCTTGTCCCGTGCGNCGACACAAAGCTGCATGGTACCCACCTNGGGCGAAACGCTTAGCGACATGACCACCAATACCAGCGCCGGCACCGATAACAAGACAAACTGGTTGCATCATTATTCCTCATAACGGGAAACANGATCCCGCATAAACCTGATTTAAAGACTACGCTGACANCCAAAATTAGCGAAAAATTTTGTGCTTGCCTACAGCGGCGTGCGTTTTTCCAAAACGGAGACGGTATTGGCAAGGCTCATCACAGTGCGCATCCGCGCGCCCAAACCCGCCCGGACATCAGATCCTGCTTGTTATTTCGTGGAAAACCGTTACGCTTAATACAAAAGAGGCTTCACTAAACTCACAGGAAACGTCCCTATGGCAATTCCAGANTGCATGCAGGGCCGACTGTCAGTGCCAGTAGTCGGTGCCCCACTGTTTATCATTTCCAATCCTGAACTGGTAATTGCCCAGTGCAAGGCTGGGGTAGTAGGCTCGTTTCCTGCCCTGAATGCCCGGCCTTCGGAGGAGCTGGACAAGTGGCTCACTCGAATCAAGGAAGAGTTGGCGGAGCATGATGCCGCCAACCCCGANAGTCCGTCTGCGCCTTTCGCAGTCAATCAAATCGTTCACAACTCTAACGATCGCCTAATGCACGATGTAGAAATGTGCATTAAACACGAAGTACCTGTGGTAATAACATCTTTAGGCGCCAGACCTGAAGTATTCGATGCAATCCACTCTTACGGGGGCATCTGTCTGCATGACGTCATCAACAACCGGTTCGCCAAAAAAGCGATCGAAAAAGGCGCCGACGGTCTGATCTGTGTTGCCGCAGGAGCTGGCGGACACGCGGGCACTCTGTCACCTATGGCTTTTATTCAAGAGGTTAGAGAATGGTTCGATGGGCCAATGCTGCTCTCCGGCGCTATCGGAACGGGTGATGGCGTTCTCGCGGCAGAGGCAATGGGCGCAGATCTTGCCTATCTTGGGTCGGCTTTTATCGCTACCGAAGAAGCCAATGCGGTAGAGGGATATAAACAGGGAATCGTTGACAATGCAGCGAATGACATTGTCTACACTAATCTGTTCACCGGTGTGCACGGCAATTATCTTAGGCCCTCTATAGAAGCGGCGGGTCTAAATCCTGATGATTTGCCCCAGAGTGACCCTTCAAACATGAATTTTGGCTCCGGCGGAAGTGCCAAGCAGAAAGCCTGGAAAGACATNTGGGGATCCGGACAGGGAATAAACGCAATCAAAGAAGTGCTGCCTACCAGCGCACTGGTGGCTCGCTTAGAATCTGAATACGCTGCTGCTAGGAGCCGCATCAGCCTGTAGGCTATTTTAGACTAATCATGAAGATCTGGGTCGACGCTGATGCCTGTCCGAGTGTCATTAAAGAGATCCTTTTTCGGGCCGCGGAGCGCACGCAAATCCCTGTTACCCTGATCGCTAACCANCCCCTGCACAAACCGCCATCAAACCTCATCAGCACCGTTCAGGTACCAGGGGGGTTTGATGTTGCAGACGATGAAATCGTGCGTCGCACCGGTCCCGGAGATCTTGTCATCACCAGCGACATTCCTCTGGCGGCTCAAGTGATTGAAAAGCAAGCACTTGCTCTTAGCCCGCGCGGTGAATTGTTTTCCAAAAATAACATCGGCGCTCGATTGAGCATGCGNGACTTCCTGAACACTATGCGCAGCGCCGGTGAGCACACGGGCGGACCAGCACCCTTCAACAATGCCGACAAAAAGCATTTTGCAGACCAACTGGGCCGTCTGCTAGCCAGCCAGTCNACCNAGCGTTTAATCTGACGTCTTACTGTCTGGATGTACGATATAAACTTGTGCCATTCTGACATCCAGCGCAGTGGAAATGGCNGTATTGTCCCCGGTCACAGGATCTGGATGAGAATCTGCGAGACGTNTAAGCGCCTTGTAGAGGGATATCGCAGAGATTTGGCCGTTACTAAGATGGTGGGTCGAATCGTTGCGGATCAACTGATAGTACCACGTATCTACATCNGCNTANCCAGCAAGAATACCACTTGCTTCATCCGAACTCAGATTGAGCTGGAAGCGAGCATCCTTAAAGACATGAACCGACGGCACGCTGAGNTTTTGCCAAGGCATGANCATTTCCGCTATCGGCTCGGTAAAAAGAACACCGTCAACAATTTGCCCGGTAAACTGTCTTATTAGGCTTTCACCCCACCTATAATCAACGCGCTGCGTTCCGCCTGCCATGACTTTCTGGCCGGTGGCATCAGTCAACAAACGGTCTTTTCCGCGATACATATTTATAACCACAAACTCATCATTTATTAGGCTATCAACCTCTTTAAGCTCAATCATCATACGGTTAAAGACTTCGTCGAGTATCGCTTTATTCTGGAATATATGTTCCACACCATCGGGTCCACGAAATCCGATGATGCAACCTACTGCCCGATAGACTTCGTTGTCTATGCCAAGTGTGCCATCGGGATGCGTAAAATCGTTAGCGCTCACTTTGCCATCAAGATTCAANCCCCAAGATAAGTCACCCTCTACTTCAANAAATTCGAAACCATCAGGCTCTGTATTTGGATGCCATGTCTGTATTTCCTGCGCAAGTTGCGTCTCTTCAACACCAAGNNATTCGTAGTTAGGAAAAAGNTTTTCAAATTGCTCTCGNGGCCCATCATTGAAACCCNTAGGGCATTCAGNTCGCGCATCCTCNGTCTGATACACCGACCAGAATAANTCNGTCATCACATAACTGAGGGTTCGGTTTCTTATTCTTGACTGNTCGGCNTGCACAANGAAAGCAGCTAAAAAACTNCCCAGCAACAGAGCTCCGGATGTTGCTCTACAGACTCCAAAANATGCCATCACAACGTTCCTTGAAAAAAATCGTCCCGCAGCATGATCGCCTTCAAGCCNTTCCGCTGGCCCCTCCATTCACCCGTGCCAGCACCGTGAACATCGCCNGGTGATTTATCTCCAGCGAAGGTATAAACGGGTCGATCACGATAGGCCCAGACGCGAAGAGCGCCTTCCTCNTGCGGATCGGCGAAACGACCAGTGTACCGATCGATCCANATTATGGACCAAGTGCGATTGTTCGCTTGCTCGTTTTCACCGGCCAGAACNTAAGGCCAATATTCGAGGCACCGCTCAGGGTCNCCTGCNCCACACATTGCCAGTCGGTAAATCTGCGTTTCGGTNGGATGATCGCAACCCAACTGGTCCTGNGAATCTTCACCGCAGTGATAGACATAAATGGTTTTGCCTTCTTTATTGGCGAGCACTTCGCCGACCAAAGAGTGCTGTGGCTNAAAGCCTGAGGGGTANNTATCAGCGACCTGCGTAAACACATTATTCCAGCCGGGTTCGTCACTGCCTTGCTGCGACCAGGTCCCAGAATCCAAGATATAGGTGTAAAGTGGCTTACCTCTAAATACCCACTGGCGCTCGCCGGGATAACGCTCCAGCAGCGACCATTCGCCTCGTGCTCTTGCCAAATCAGGCGCTAGTACTGGTTTCCACCTTGCCAGACAGGTTGAGCGACAGCTAGTGCTTTCAGCGGTATCTCCTTCATAACTGTAGATCGATTCACCGCGCTCTGTCCCCAATATCCGACCGTTAAAGGAGCTTCGGACAGTGAAGCCCGGGGGGTGAAGCGACGGCGGGCCGACAGGTACCCGTTTAGCCGGCGAGTCACCGCCGAAGCGTCGGCGAGTTCCACCAAGCACATCTCCTGGCTGTTGGTCTTTCACCGAGGTATATAACGGCTGCTCATCGTAGGCCCACTGCAAAGAGCCATCCCGACGCTCTACGATTGTCCAGTCTCCAATGTCTTGTGCACCCTCCGCCGGTGTAACAGGCTTCCACAGATCCACGCAGCTCTTGCGCTCACCCAATTCCGGCAAGCCGATACCTGGAGGATAAGGACTCATTAAGCCGGCCGAAACTGTTAGGACGACGTCATAACAGGCAGGAGACCCGGGCGACTCTCCGCTGTATCCATTCCGTAACTTGTGCTGCGGCCACTTATACAGAGTCATGCCGAATGCGTTGGCAAACACGGGGCCTTCCTGGCTGGCCTCCACCCTGAATCCCTCTGGCATGGGAACATCTCGAAAGGCTTCGGCGAAGGATTTTTGCTCAGCGGCCACAGCAACCAACCCGCTAGCAATGAAGGTAAAGGCAGACAGGCTCAAAGCCACTTTGCGAAGACTGCTCACTGTTCCAAATCCGTGAATTGTTAAGAGACCAGAATATCGCCAATTTCGCTGGAGGTGGTGTTGCTTTTGTCTCCCCACGTATCAATGTTCAGCCCCATCAGCTTCTGGGCGGTGAACCCAAGTCGGCAACCGGGTGACCCCGCGCCATCGATGTGAAGACCCGTCTTGACGCGACCGCCAGCGGTGCCTGCGGAAAACATGGGAATGCCATCAATCGCGTGTAGCTTGGCGAAAGACTGATCAGTCGTGGCATAAACAAATGAGTTGTCCAACAAAGAGCCGTCACCCTCCTTGAAATCGGCCAACGCCTGAACGTAGTAGGCCCATTCCTCAATAGCGCGACGTGTAAACCAGGACGTATAGGGTTGATAACCCAATTCCGGGTCCACTGCTTCTTCATGCGTCGCTGTGTGATGCGGTTTATCATATCCAGGCTGTGTCGTTGCTGAAAACGCAGAAGCATAAAACATATTAAAAACGCGGGTCTGATCACAGGCCACCGCCATGATCATAAGGTCAGTCATCATGCGATGTCTCTTTGACACAAGATCCGCCTCCAGCCCCGTGGGCAGGTCCATCGGCTCTTCCAGTACCACGCAGGCCTCAAGAGGGTCGGGTTTCGTGAGTTGCAAATCGAATCGCCGCTCAAGGTCACGTAACCCTGTAAAATACTGATCAAGACGCGCTCGATCTTCTGCACCTAAAGATTTCTCCAGTTTGCGGGCTTCTTCCTGAACAGCACTAAGAGCGCTCTGGCGCACCAGTACTTTGGGGTCAGGGGTAAATTTTGATGCATTTGGATCCTGAAAGCCGTCCCCGAAAAGACGCTGGTAAAATCGCAACGGAGACCACTCAGGCGTGTTGACTGAGTTACCGCCTTCATAGCTGAAGCTATCACGCACATCACCAGTGGCGGTCGCGCTCAAGCTTTTGAAGCGAGTCGCGTTGCCAATCTGCCGTGCGATCGATACATCTATGGTCTCACCAGGCAGATTTGCACGAGCCGTCGGCGCAATGCCAGAACGCAGTACAACCCAGCCGGAGTGATGACAAAGATTTGGCGCATCATCTTGAAACACATGGAAATTGGTATATAAGTTCAGGTGTTCTTGGACTTTAGCCAATGCAGCAATTTCTTCCGGCAGATCGAAATTCGCTCCGGTCTTCTTCGGCACAAAAATCGACTCGCTCATGCCAAGGCCCCAAGACCATGTGCCAAAGCGCAGAGGTATCGGCATGCCATCAGCGTAGGCCGTCCCATTATCGTTTAAGAAAACATTTAAAAGGGGCAGGCCAATGGAGACTGCCCCGCCCTTCAGGGTACCCCTCAAAAACCGACGTCTGCTGAGTCTATGCGCAAGCTTTTTCATCACTTTTCCTCCATTTGTGCGAGAGCGTTCGCTAATTCAGCTCTCTCGGCAGGCGCTTTAATTCGCATGGAATCTCGCATTTTAACCTCAGTTTTTGCAGATCTCACGCGCGAAAACGCATCGGACAGCACAATATCCCGCAACAATGCTGGTAATTTATACTCATTTTCCACAAATCGGTCTTCAAACCCTGCAAGCGTATCCCTGTCGTCCCTGAGAGAAACTGGTCCACCCGTTCCATATGCATACAACCGATTTATCAGGCAGGCGGACAATTTGGGATGATTGCGGGTAGCTTGAGCGAGCCCTGCAATGTCGTCATAGAAGATTCCATCCAGTTCGCCGGCTATGTCCAGGGCGGCGCCATTTTCAGTTTCACGAAAGCGACCTGCGCCATCAAAGTTCTCAAGTGAAAGGCCCATCGGGTCAGTAATCAGGTGACAGCCAGCACAGGAAGGATTGGTGTTATGAACCGCCAAGCGTTCCTTCGCCGTTGCGGCGTCCTCGGCATCCTCCAAAGAAGAAAAGTCGACGTCTGGAGGAGGATCAGGCACTCGCTGACACAAGAAGGTTTCGCGCAGCGCCTTGCCTCGGAGGGTTGGGGAACTCCTTACCGAGTGAGAGTTCGCTGCCAAAAAACTGACATGGGTCAGTAACCCAAGCCGGGGACCGTCTTCGTCGAACTCGAAGGGCAGCCAGCCCTCACCAGCGGGGGTATCGTAAACTGCGGCGAGCTGCATAGACATGAACGTTTTTCGCGTTGTNAAAAGGTCCCTGTANTCGGCCTCTTGTTNAACTANATGATCAACGATCGTGCGCAGAGTTTGCTCACGNGCATGCTCCAGCGTGGTNCCCGTGACCATTGGGTATACAATCGGGTCTTTGGCGAGGCTGTTAAATTCGTCGAAGGCCATCANATCATCAAAGAAAGCTCTGACACCAGATTCAAGACGGGCGCTGCCCAGCATCCGATCAACTGCATTGGCTAGGCCTTCCTGAGTATGGAGAGCGCCCGCTTCCGCTTCCTGCAGGAGGATTTCGTCAGGAGGGGCATTCCACAGCAAGAAACTCAATCTAGAAGCAAGAGAAAAGGCGTCAAGGCGCCGTTGATTGGGCTTATCAGGAGCAATCTCAGCGCGATCGGCGATAAAAATGAAGTCTGGACTAATCAGCATCGCTTCCAGAGCTAGTGACAGGCCATCATAAAAATCACCGGTCTGCTCCGCAGCGTAATCCGCGATTTGCACGAGATTCGCGAGCCGGCTGTCGCTTAGCGGACGACGAAATAGCAGCCGGCCGGATTCTTTCAGAAAGAGTGCAGCACAGTTGGAATCAGCCGCTTCTGTTGCTTCAGGCGTGCAACGAATCAAAAAATCGCGATGATCCTGATCAACTACCTGAGCTGCGATTGACGCAGCAGTCTGCTGAATCTGCGAGACCTGGTCCGAGGTGACTCCGACAAACGCTGTACCTGAGGCGAGCAAACCGTCTGTCCGTGCCATCGGCGGAATCGGTGGGAGCACACTGCTGGCAATATCTTCACCAAAAACCTGCGCGATCGAGGTTGTGTATTGATCAGCCGTCAGCAAACGGGTCCGCAGNGGGGAACCAACNCTCGACTGCTCTNCTGTTACGGAACCTTTTGNATCGCTGCAGCCAGAAAAAGCACNGAGCGTCATCGCAAGTATTACNCCTTTCCAGCTTATCAATCCTGCGGTGGCAAAACAGTCATTCCAAGGGTTTNTCATAGGCCTGTCACCTNCACTATCCGCCTTCAAGCANATTACCACTCCTGAGGGAATGTTTTGACTTCTTAAATTACCCGTATAACTGGGCTGGTCAAGCCTTATTTCTNGAATGCTGCCCCTAGACGCGCTAACGCTGCCTCGCCACNTGTTCTGCGGTGACTAGNCCTGATGCATTNCCCCAGGAGTGACGAATAAAAGTAGCTGCTGACGCAACTTCTTCATCNTCAAGCAGATACTGGAATTGCTGCATTGGCTCACGCCACTTTGGCTGCAAAGGCGGGCTAGGCAGATGCGGNCCGTAAAGGATCGCATTAATCATNGACGCAGGATTCTCATCCTGCACCACCAAACTACCACGATCCAGACGCGGCGCCATTTCGGGATCCCCGCCGCCGGTAGGAAGGTGGCAGGTACCACAATGCAAATTATAGATAGTTCTTCCTCTTCCCATTACTTCNGGATTCGGTGCNACGGCCCCCTGCTCCGGAACNGCTGTCAGGCTCTTCAGATAAGTTACCATTGCCTTGACGTCTTNCGCTTCAAGATAACGAGTGCTGTTGATGATGACTTCATTCATCGGCCCAAACGATTCGAGGATGTCATTTCGTGCCGTTTTTAAGTAGTCCACCAGATCCTGCTCTGACCATAACGACAGGCCGCGGTCTGTCGCAGTCAGGTTTGGGGCTGACCAAGGTCGATAGCGCTCTGNGCTGACCAGATCAAGAAATTCTCCNCCACCCATATGAGCATCCGCCCGTTCTGCGCCGACAATATTGCGGGGTGTGTGGCAGGCGCTGCAATGCGCGAGCGCTTCCACCAGATAAGCGCCCCTGTTCCACTCGTCAGATCTGCCGTCCCTCGCCTCAAACACTCCTGGCTGAAAATAAAGCAGTTTCCATAATGCCATGAGTGGACGGAAGNTAAACGGGAAAGCCAAATCATTTTGCNTTGGTTTTTTGTTTACNGGCTTAATCGATTTCAAATAAGCGAACATTGCCANAATATCGCCATCGCNGGCTTTNGTGTAGGCATTATACGGAAAGGCCGGATAAAGATGATCACCGTTTGGGCGCACGCCGTGGCGTAGAGAGTTTAAAAAATCAATCTNAGTCCAACTGCCAATGCCGGTAAGAGGATCTGGCGTNATGTTGGTTGAATAGATCGTGCCGAACGGTGTTTCAAACGGCAGTCCACCGCTCATGAACTCGCCGTCCTGAGTAGTGTGGCAGCTCGCGCAGTTGCCTGCCGTAACNAGATACTCGCCGCGCGCCACTAGCTCGCTCGAAGCGAGTACCTCAGAAGGTTCTGCCATTTCGGATTCCATCGTAGGTGCGCTCGACATCATTATCGTCGCGCTGATCAAGAGCACAACAGGAAAGGCAAGGACGGTGTTTCGAATGTTGAAGGTCAAGTCTAGAACTCATCGTCTGGCTGATCGCGAACANGCGTCAACGCAGACGTGCTGCGATGTAAAGNCAGGGCCTGNTCNNTAAAAGACTGATTTTAGCGAGCAACCCCTTTAAAATATTTAAGGCTGAAAAATACCTCATTGAGCAGTACATTGNAACTACTTGCAACTGGTGACTGGTAAGCGCCTCGCGCAGGCGGTCACAAATTTTTTGAGGTAGGATGANGATCATCCGTAGCGAGCACAAGCTAATCTCGACAAATCTTGATTCGAANAGGNATACCNGTGAAAANTTATCACATGTATCGTAAAGCTCTCCACACGCTTATCGCAGGCGCCGCNCTCNTCAGCTTGGACGCCTTAGGTCAAGACACGGAACTCGCTACATGGCTCANCACCAAGCGTCCAATCTCTGCCGGANATTCATATTGGCTAGAGGAACTTACATCAATGGAGATACGTGATGCTATCGCATCGGGAACAANNACTNTTATNGTACCTACTGGCGGCATCGAAGAAAATGGACCCTATTTGTCCATAGGCAAGCACAATCTNATCCTAGAGGCCTCCTGCCCCGCTATTGCAGAAGCTCTCGGCAATGCGCTGTGCGCACCGGTCGTGAAATTCGTCCCCGAGGGCGATATTGACCCCCCTTCTGGCGCTATGCGATTCCCCGGTTCTATCGGTCTNAGCGCCGANACGTACGAGGCCCTGCTAACTGACATTGCCAGCAGTCTCCGACAAGCAGGATTTTTGGACATCGTGATGATTGGAGACAGCGGAGGCAATCAGCTNGGGATGGCCAACGTCGCCAATACGCTAAGCCACAGATGGCACGGAGGCGCGACAAGGATACATTTCGTCAGAGAATTTTATGACCCCGGGTGGTTAGAGACTGAACAGTTTACGGAGCGAGAGCTCGGTGTTGCGCAAACCTCAGATGACGGCTTCCACGATGATATTTGGGTGACAGCGATGATGACGGTAACAGACCCCGAACAGGTTCGCTATCAGCAACGAATTGAAGCCGGACTCGCCTCCATAAACGGCGTAGCCATAACTCCATTGATCGAAACCATACAGCTCGGCCAGAAAATGATCCAATTCCGAGCGCAATACACAGCCGAAGCCATTCGCCGTGCTGTGTCCAAACGTGACTAATTATTTGGAGGCTTCAAGCACATGAAAATAGAACTCATCTTTTTCTTTGTCCTGGGCATGATGTTTAGCTCGTTACTCCATGCCGCTGATGAAGCCGCCGTGGACCACGCCATCGAAATTCCAGAGCCCACCAGATTTATCAGCAACCACAGCGCCCGCTTCAATGGGCAACGCGTTGACTACACCGCAACCGCCGGCGAAACCTATATCAGAAACTTGCAGGGCGAGCCCAAAGCGACCCTATTTACTTTTGCCTACACTAAAAACAATTTGGCCGGAGATGAAATCCGTCCCGTAACTTTTATCTGGAACGGCGGGCCCGGTTCAGCATCAACGTGGCTTCACATGGGGAGTTATGGCCCAAAACGGATAGTTGTGCCGACAGATGCCAAGCACGCNGGGCTGCCTCCNTACNCTATCGAGGAGGCACCCGAGACNATTCTCGATTCGACCGATCTTGTNTTTATNGACCCNGTAGGAACAGGATTCTCCCGAGCNCTTGGCGATTATGAAGGNANGGATTTCTGGGGCCTAGATNAAGATGCGGANTCCATGGCAAATTTTATTACCACCTGGATTACTGAGCATGGACGCTGGAATTCCCCGAAGTTTCTGCTAGGCGAAAGCTTCGGCACAACCNGAGCAGCGGCAGTAGCACGCATTATGGAAGAAGATCTTTCAGTNAGTCTTAATGGTATCGTTTTCATCTCNCAAGCTCTGGACTACCAGGGTTCTTCGCCTTACGTTCGAGACAACCTCGTCTCGTTCGTTACTTACTTACCAACGATGGCAGCTACCGCCCTATATCATGGCCGAGTGCAACCAGTACCAGAGAGTCAGGAGCTATTTCTACAACAGGCCCGCGAATTTGCTATCAATGCCTATCTGCCCGCGCTCTTTAAAGGAAATACAATTGCGCAGGATGAGTATCTGGCTGTCCGCGACCGACTTTCTTACTTTACCGGATTGAGCTCTCGCTACATAGACCAGGCGAATCTGAGGATACAAGGCAATCGTTTCACCAAGGAATTACTTCGCGACCAAGGTGTTACGGTCGGCCGACTCGATTCACGTTACATCGAAGACGAGGTTGATGATCTAGCAGCACAGGCTTCAAGGGACGCCGCCGGCGACGCAATTTCGAGTGCGTATAAGGCATCTCTCATGACCTACATACGCAACGATCTTGGGGTCAACTGGAATCGACAGTATTTGTCACCAGCGGATCCAGATCTCAATAAAAACTGGCGCTGGCGCAGAGTGCCAGATGGCTCATCTTGGGAGCCTGCTTACGTGAACACTGCTCACGACCTGTCCAAGGCGCTGCGTATCAACCCGGCCCTCAAAGTCATGGTCGCGTCAGGCTTGTATGACATGGCGACACCATTTTTTGATGCAGAGTACACGTTGAACCGTCATGACATTCTGGCGAACCAAATGCAGTATACCTACTATCAAGGTGGGCACATGATGTATGTCAATGAGCCCTCCAGATTAGAACTGCTGATTGACACGCGGAACTTTATTGAAGCCCAGACAGCGAAGTAATCGCGTTTGATAGATGTCGCACTGTAATTATCGATAGTTGAGTCATGGAGACACGACGAGTCCATGCGCTTCGTACTCGAAAACACCATGGGTAGTGGCAGAACGAATAATCTGGAAGCACCCGCGTACTGGCCTGGACTTTTACGTGAACCCGCGGAGCCGGGTAGCCTCATTGTTACGAAGCGTTCGCTCAGCTCTCTCCGCCGGACTCCATGAATTCGACGTGCACCTCAAGCTCTATTTCGTCACCAACACCGAAGGAAGCGAACCGATCAACGCCGAAGTCGGACCGATTAAAAGTCGCACTGCCAGAGAATCCTACGGTGTAGCTCCGGGTAAGAAAATTACGTCCGCCGCCGTTGAAGTTTACCGTAATGTTAACCGGCGCAGTGACACCGTGAAGGCTAAGATCGCCCGCAAACACAAAGGTGTCGTCATCAACCTCCTCGACAAACGAAGTAGTGCGGTAAACGGCTTGTGGATATTGCGCCACATCGAGGAAATTGTCACCGCGCAGCTCTTCCTCAAACTCATCGAGATTGACATTAATGGACGCCATCTCAATGACCATCTCAAGATTGGCGTTTTCGATGTCTTCGGGATCAAAATCCAACGAAGCGTCAAACTCTGTAAACCTCCCAAGGAAAGTAGAAAACCCAAGATGGTTGAGCTTGAACATCAATGCTGCGTGATTTGGATCAAGAGTGTATTGACCGCCTCGGACTTCTGTTATTTCGGTAGTCTGGTCAGGAGTGACAAGCCGACTGCAGGCGGCAAAAAACAATACGCAAAGTGAGACCAGAACGATCCGGCACGGCGTTAGGCGAAGAAGCTTTAGCATTTGGATTCCTTTTCTATAGTTAGGTCCCGCTTATTTCATGAGAGCGTAGACGTCGACTTTGACTTTGACCTCATTTGGCACCTCGGCAGTATTAGCCCAGTATCCCTGACCAACGCCAAATTCAAGTCTCAAAATATCCACTTCACTGGTCATATGAAAGCAAACCTGACCATCGCAGGTTTCCACATTCAATTCAAAAGGAAATGTTATCGGATTGGTCTGATCTCGGATTGTCAGTGTGCCGTCGGATTCGAATGTATTAACGCCGGTCAAACGGCAGCTTTTTGCAGAGAAAGTCGCAGTTGGCCAAGTATCTACGTCGAACAACTCATAGTCGAGCAAATAGTCGAGAACCTCGGGTGAGTCGACATCTATATCTTCGATGTTTATTGTGACATCGAATTTACAGCTAGTTGGCCGTGCGGGATCAATATCGAAGTTGGCCTGCACATTGGTAAAGCGACCTTCGTAAGGATCCGTTCCGTAGGTATATTCAAATGTGACTTGGGATCCGGTCTCCAGTACCCACTCTGCCGCCTCGGATGCCACGCCTAAGCTAATTAGTGCGACGCCGAGGGAAGCTCTTTGCATGAAAGTTCGCATGGTTAATAGTGCTCCTTGTCAAGATTTAGGCAAGGCGTAGGCAACAAGCTGCGCTGCCTGTCCGCCGCCACTGACAAACATCGCTAGGTACTGTTTGCCGTCGTGTTCATAGGTAAAGGGGAGGCCAGACTGATTGTTTGGTAATTCAATCTCCGCGAGTATGTCACCTGTCACTTTGTCGACGGCACGAAAAATCGGGCTCGCGCCCGGCCCCCCGGTTCCTTCACCAACGAACAGGAGCGACTTGGTGACCAACACTCCGGACCTAGTGGGGATGCCGGTGCGTTCGACTTCAATGCCTTCGAGCAACTTGTGGTTCTTTATACGATCAGGCGTATCGGCATTGGCAATCATCCATTTATGCTCGCCAGTATTCATATCAATAGCCGTGATACGCCCGTAGGGCGGCTTCACGATTTCTAGACCCTGAACTCGGGGGACACGGACGCCGAATGCTGCACTGAGATCGAGATCCGATTTCTCATCTTTTCCCAATGACATGACGGCCAGCGCAGTGCGAGAAGGCACATAAATTATGCCTGTTTCCGGGTCAATGGCGGCACCTTCCCAATTGGCTCCGCCAGTTGCAGATGGCAGGCTCAGGGTCCCGCGCGTGCCGTCTTCTGCATCAGCGAGCGATGGAGGCGAGTAGACACTTGGCGCCAATCGAAAACCGTCTGTCGCCTCCAAGGCCAGTGCGCGAATTTCCGGTGTCCAGTCAATAAGATCGTCTGCGGTGAAACCCTGGCGGTCGAATGGTGGCGGGTTGGTCGGAAACGGCTGTGTGGTCGAGTACCATTCACCCGGAACGTCTCCAGCTGGAACCGGCCGCTCTTCAATAGGCCATATTGGATCGCCTGTAGCCCGGTCAAAGGTGTAGATCCATGACTGCTTGGTAACGGACATCAGCACTTTTTGGCCGTTGGGTAAGTCCGAGATCACCGGGGCAGCGGGAATGTCCCAATCCCAGATATCATGATGAGTAAGCTGATAATGCCATTGTCTCTCGCCAGTCTTGATGTCAAGAGCAACAATTGAATCAGAAAACAGGTTGTCTCCGGGGCGATCTCCCCCAAATCGATCCCCTGTCGCTGATTCAATCGGAAGATAAACATGGCCTAGTTCAGGATCGCCTGAGATCGGAGCCCAGACCCCAGTATTGCCGGTAAATTCAATTCCATCGTCAAGCCAGGATTCATAACCATAATCACCTCGCTCTGGAATGGTTCGGAANGTCCANAGGAGCTCGCCGGTGCGCACGTCAAAGCCACGAATGTCTCCCTTCACNTTAGCCTTCGACCGCGGACGCATNCCGACNCGATGGGCAGCACCCACNACAATGACGTCATTCATGACAAANGGAGCAGCAGAAAGCCCAATATCAGGNAAAGGAAACCTNGGGTCATCCGCGTTTCGCAGACCAACAAAAAGATCCACAATTCCGTTTTTACCAAAGTCAGAATCCGGCACACCAGTTTCCGCATCAAGTGACACCAGGGAGTATCCAGGAGTCACATCGATCACTCGCTTNTTGTTTCCATCNGTCCAGTAGGCAACCCCGCGGCCGGCGCCCTTGCGCGGAGCTTCATCGAAACGCTCTCCTTCCCGCGGNCGCCACAGCCAAAGCACTTGGCCGGTCGTTGCATCAAGTGACACNACATTTCTTGTACTGCCTATGTTGGCATACAGTACACCGTTGATTTCAATTGGTGTGGAAGGGTTGTTGAAGTCTGTCGACGGCCCGAAACTCTGGGTCGAGAATTCCCAAGCAATCTCGAGCTCGTTAACATTATCTGCATTGATCTGATCCAATGGCGANTAGCGCTGGGCGAAATGATCACCATGATATTCCGGCCAATCGCCCTCGTATACCGAGGTCCCTGATTGACCTGATGCTGCTGTTGCCAGGGCCAAGGATCCGGCGCTAACAATTGAAGAAATCAATCTTCTTGGTGTTCTCATTTTTGGAGTCTCTCGTAGTAAGTCTCTGATTGTTCACCCAAACAGGGTATTGCGCGCTTCAATCGTCATTACGACCCGGTACCGGGTCGGCGATCATCGCTCGCTCCCTCTGATACGCCTTCAGATTCCAATTTTCTGCAAGAGTGGCCTATTCTTGGCATCGACGCAGGGACANCAGAGCATAAGCAATCTCCTGACGCCAAGCAAGCCAAAACTACTGAGAATTCGATAAAACTCACCTACATATCAATCGCTTGCAGCTTCCAATTTTCGCGGGATTTGTAATTGTTTGTAACGCTTTGACGCAAATGCTTTTTTACACTAATTTGGAAAGACGAAAGATAACTTCATCGCGGACGCGCTCCGACTTTGCCCTTTTTTCAGTNACTTAACTGATTAGGGTATTTAGAGCGAAGCATATGCTATTTTGCTAANACGGAAGTCTTGCAGCAACCGAGCAGCCGCTGAGTATAGACACCTCAGTCATTGCAGATGGCCGAACGATGCTCGGGAACCACACTCGAGAGTCTGTATTCTCGCATCGGACCAATGTGACCAGCAGCACCACGTGTATTGACGCAGAGGGACAAGCAGTTCTCTATCTATGTCTGAACACGATTAACGAACATCGCACGGACTCAGAACCGGTCCGGACAGGCACATAAATATGGAAGCCACTTCACAGATCTTGGTAATTGGAAGTATAAACACTGACCTTGTGGTAAAGGCCGGCAGACTTCCGGGCCCCGGCGAGACTGTTCTCGGCGACGCTTTCTACATCAATCCGGGAGGAAAGGGTGCAAATCAGGCTGTAGCAGCGGCTCGACTGGGTGCGAACGTTTCGATGGTAGGTTGTGTTGGCAGCGATGATTTCGGCATGCAGGCTGTGGCCGGACTAAGGGCCGAGAACATTGATTGCGCGCATGTCGCGCGCGTCGAAGCAGCGTCCACCGGCATTGCACTGATAAGCGTTGACCGTGCCGGACTTAACCAGATTACCGTGGCACCTGGCGCTAATAATTACACGTGCAAAGAAATAATTAATCAGGCTTTTCATACTGCACTCCAAAACTCTACAGTGCTCTTACAGCTCGAGATACCTTTGGACTCAGTGCACTATGCTGTCAAGCTTTGCCGCGCGAACAATTGCAGAGTGATTCTGGATCCAGCACCAACACAGAAGCTATCCACTTTTCTTTACGAAAATATCTCACTGATTACGCCAAACGCCACAGAAGCTGCGGCGTTNACAGGCCTNCCANTAACTNATGNCAANGANGCTCGNAAAGCGGCGAATGAACTCCAGAAACTTGGCTGNAAAGATGTTATTTTGACGCTNGGAGAGGNGGGNGCTTTGGTGCAAGCCAATGGTGTTTGCNCGCGAGTCGCTGCCCCGAAAGTANTGGCCCGGGACACGACCGCNGCCGGCGATTGCTTCAACGGAGCTCTAGCAGCAGCTCTTGTGGAGGGCGCTGACTTATTGGAAGCGGCAGAGTTCGCTTGTCGGGCGGCTGCGATTTCTGCGACACAGTCTGGAGCTCAGAGTTCAATGCCCAAACGAGATGAAGTTGACCGCTCAATCTAACCGCACAGGATTGACATACACAGTATGCATGAAAACCTTGATTTTTACCGGGTTTTTCCGCCTATTCTTGCCTGTCATGCTGGCGTCAACTGCGTGGTCTCAAACGGTTCCGGAAAGTTTGATCATCCAAGAATTGGAACGGACACAGACCGAGCCAGACAGCTCAACAACGGTCGTGATCGATGCGCCCACAGACTATGTCTTCACCTTTCTGACCACACGACTTCATGAATATGTGGCCGACGCCAGCGCACTTCAGTTTGATCACTCAAGCTCAGGCATCTCAGATAAACTGAGTATTGGCACTCTTAGAACAACCACGATGCGAAACGGAGACATCTTGGTACAGCGCTTTCTAATCATCGACAAGCCAAGAGAGTTCGCGTACTACACCGATATGCAGCACTCAACTATCAAAGCGCCGTTACGATATTCGGTGAGTCGTTATGAGCTTGAAGAACTGAACGATATGCAAACCCAGCTCAGCGTCGCGGTCACTTACCGCGCAACCAGTCGGCTATTCGCCTTTATTGTACGAAGGGCGTTCAGTTCAGCTCTCAGGCGGGATTTTGAGCGTGCGGCAGGCATCATCGGTAATGCATACCGCACTGAAAAGCCGTCCTGACTCAGCACATATCTCACACACGATCCTTTTACCAAGGTTCTTTATGGCAACCGCGTACCAAGCGGCGAACATCCACCCCCTGAAGGTGATCTGCCCCAGTCGCTCAGTATTCAATTGTCCACCACCGTGAACAGGTTTAACTCCACAGCAAGCTGGAATGTAAAAAAAAGTTGGTGGGCAACTTCAAGGAGCGGTATGCACCAACATGTGTTGAATTCTGCCAAGCCAGACAAACTGAAATCGCGGATTTGCTACAGTTTGCTACAGTTTAGCGTGTTCTTCTCCGGTTTTATCCTAGACATGACCGCGAGGGAGAGATACCTTTTGATAACTGCTGACCGAAACTATACGCTTGGTTGGTGGACGTTTCATCATTTTAGTGCTTCGGCACGGGAGTGAATCATGATAAGAAGAAACCTGGTCTCCCTGACACTCAGCGCAGCTTTCGTTTTTTTCACCAGTGCAAGCGGCGTTTACGCCCAAGATGCAGAATCAGTCGAGCCTTTTAAGGTCGGTACCTTCGCGATAGATGATGTGCCTACTGTAGGTCTCGTGATGCGCGATGACCAGCTGATTGTTGAGCTGAACGCCGCAAACCGGGCTATGGAGTTACTGCCTCAATATGCCAGCATGCTCATGCCTGCTGATATGCTCGGCCTGATCGAACAATATGAATACGGGCTTAAGTATCGTATCTACGAAGTAGTGAACTGGCTTAACGAAGAAGGCCTCCTGGAGTCCGGAAGACAGCCCAGCTACATCCATCCGGTCACAAATGTCGATATCATGGCGCCCATTCAGTACCCCAGCAAAGTAATGAATGCTGCCGTAAACTTTTACACGCATGCGTGTGAAGGCTGCTCTGCAGAGCAGTTGGCACAACGTACGCGTGAGCGACAGGAAAATAGAGGCGTTCCCTACCTTTTCCTCAAGCCAACCCGCGGCGCAATCGTTGGAGATGGTGAAGATATAATCATGCCCTACGGCCGAGACGAAATCGAATATGAAGTGGAAATGGCCATCGTTTTCGGAAAGGCTGGTAAGTACATCTCGGCGAACCGAGCGTACGATCACGTTTTTGGTTATATGGTCGCCATGGATGTATCTGATCGGGGAGGTCGCCCGCCGGGTGGTTACGGTGTGCGTTCCGACTGGTTCGTAGGCAAGGGNCACGACACCTTCGCGCCGCANGGTCCCTGGATAGTGCCGAAGGAATTTTACGGCGATCCAATGGAGCGCTTGCACCAGATAACCGTTGTCGATGGAGTTACGGTTCAGGAAGCTCAGGCTGGCGATATGATTCACAATATCCCGGAGCTTATCGAATATGCTTCGTCCCTTATCACAGTATTTCCTGGGGACGTGATGCAGAGCGGGACTTCGGGCGGGACCGGCGCTGGCCGTGTTCAGCGGGCGACCGGATCAGGATTTCTGCAGGATGGAGAAACCATTCAGGCCAGCATCGAAGGTATCGGTACTTTGACTCATGTAGTCCGAGCAGAAACCAGTATCCCAACAGATTTATCGGGCGCACAGCTGCCTCCGGTTAGCACATATCGCGACCGACGATAGGTCAATCTGCTGTAACAACCCGCCTCACCACGTGAGTGCGGGTTATTGCTTCAATACTGCCGGCCGATGCATCGAGAGTCAGTGTCAGACTACTCTTCTANTGAGACCAAAAGCGTTTCGGTCTGTCTCCAAGCACCCTGTCTAGACTGTAGATTACTGCAGACCATGCACTCAGTAATTACCAACAAGGNCAGTTTCTCACGAGAAAAACGGTGTCCTGCAACAGACCGCTTGAAAGTTCGCNAGAATCCGGTTGATGCNAGCAAGCGAAATCGCTCAGTGGGCGACCGTCCTCCTTCTGAAAAAGCAAGCGGGGCGCTATCTAGGTGCTTGGTTTCTTTCAAGGGGCCACAGTGACCGGCACGTAGGCATTCGACCAGCAGCACACATTGTCGAACTTGCTATCAGCCGCCAGAAAATTGTCTGCCCGCAAGCGAATCACGTAGTCGCCAGGCTCAGAAAAAGTTGCCTCAGTGGCTACTTCCTCCCAGTCGCCCGAAGCGCTTTCACCCTCTTTACGCGCTCGATCCCTACCGCTTATCCGAGGATCAGAGAAATCAGGCACGGCACCTTCAGGACCCTGATGCAGAATCCATTCAGTCCCGACCTGGTAGAGCATGATTTTGTTTTCAGGATAGGCTTCTCGGTTGCCACGGTCCTGAACATAGGCGGTGAGGGTAACTGGTTCACCCACGGTGGTTTTGATCGGCGCAGNTTTTATCCCCGAAACACTGGTTGATTCCTCTCCGTCAAGGCTGAAGCGAATCGCAGGCTTAAGAGAGCCCTGTGCGCGCTCGCCATTACTCATTTCATAGGCGGTAGATGTCGTCCGGCCAGGGACTGTCCAAGTCTGACCTCCAGAAGTCAGAGTCCAGGTGACTTCGGTTTCTGCTTCGTCCGCAGGTAACACAACAGCAAAGGCACCACGCTCCTGAATACCAACGAATCCCGGACGCCGGTAAGCCGGGAAATGAGTAGCCTGAACCCCATCATATTTGACGGGCTCGAGGCGATTGTTCGGGCCAATGGGCACATCTGTGACGCCTTCGCGATTCTGATTGGCGAATCCGAATATCAGCGTAACCGAGTCATCATCGTTTCTAATCCAGCCGTTGAAAAATGGTGCGACGGATTCACCCGACGCTCCTCGAGTGGCTAAGGGAAAATCTCGCAGNTGTTCCGGCAACTGAGCCAGCAGCGGGGCCGCTTGGAAACTCAAAAGTGCTACTGAAACAATTGAGATTGAACTTTGGCTTTTCATCACATTCCCCCTCCGAGATGCTGACGAGGCGATTTTTGATATCTGCCTTGACTCTGCGCTCATTATTTTATCTTCTTATCGCCGTAGAAAAAGCATCTTGGTCGACAGCGACACATTTGCTTATTCTGTCAGCCCGTCTCCAATTGGTGACAAAGGGCTTCACAAACAACGAAACTTAACTCCCTANAGAGTATAATTAAAAATTGCGCGCTGGATCGTTACAGTGTTTGTCAGCGAAAGTGAGAATTCGCCGCAACAAGAGCGGAGTCCGAATCACTCCGAATGCACTCGGGGAATGTCCTTCGGCATTGCAGAAGTTGAGTTGCACTTACAGACCCGACTGCGGCCAACCTGAATCGCAGGTCGTCGG
The DNA here is from genome assembly GCA_002719575.1 of Gammaproteobacteria bacterium. Taxonomy (GTDB): domain Bacteria; phylum Pseudomonadota; class Gammaproteobacteria; order Pseudomonadales; family Pseudohongiellaceae; genus UBA9145. The sequence goes on from PBHS01000023.1 coordinate 89,152, forward strand.
CAGCGCGCGGCAGTGAGCCAGTAATCAGGCCGAAGCAAGCGCCTGCTCTAGGTCTGCAAGGATGTCGTCAATGTGCTCAATGCCGACGCAGATTCGCAATGTTTCAGGTCTTACGCCGGCCTGTATCTGCTCTTGTTCAGTAAGCTGCCGGTGCGTCGTAGACGCAGGATGGCAAGCCAAGGTCTTCGCGTCACCGATGTTCACCAGCCGTTTTATCATCGCGAGCGCGTCATAGAATTTAACGCCGGCGTCGAAGCCCCCTTGAATGCCAAACGTTAGCAGTGAGGATGGGGTTCCGCCGCAGTACTTATTCGCCAAGTCATAATAATGGTCTGATTCAAGACCCCCAAAATTCACCCAATCGACCTTAGAATGACCTTTAAGAAACCTGGCCACAGCAAGGGCGTTGTCGCAATGCCGCTCCATACGAATGCCAAGCGTTTCAAGTCCTTGCAAGAGCAGGAACGCGTTGATCGGAGACAGGGCTGAACCGGTATTGCGCAATGGCACGGTGCGTGCCCTCCCGATAAAAGCCGCCTCACCAAGCGCTTCCGTGTACACCACGCCGTGATAGGAAGGCTCGGGATCATTCAGTTCCGGATACCTTTCCGAATGCTTTGTCCAGGGAAATTTGCCCGANTCCACAATGACGCCTCCAATGGAAGTNCCATGCCCCCCGATNTACTTGGTGAGTGAATGGACTACNATATCTACGCCNAATTCAATAGGGTTACANATAGCTGGTGTGGCCACGGTATTATCTGCAATGACAACCACNCCGTGCTTATGAGCCGCATGACAAATAGGCTCAAGATCAGCAATATTCCCAGCCGGATTACCGATAGTCTCGCAGTAGACGGCCTTAGTCTTATCGTCAATCAGCTTTTCAACTGCCTCTGGAGAATCATCCTCAGCAAATCGGACCTCGATCCCTTGGCTCGGCAACATATGCGCGAAAAGTGTGTAGGTTCCACCATAGAGCTGCGGAGTAGAGACGATGTTNTCTCCCGCCTTGGCGATAGTCAGTATGGCATAGTTGATCGCTGCCATGCCGGAGCCAACGGCCAGTGCGGCAATTCCTCCCTCCATTGCCGCGAGACGCTGTTCAAGCACATCGTTGGTCGGATTCATNATCCGCGTNTAGATGTTTCCNGGGACCTCAAGATTGAACAGATCGGCGCCGTGCTGAGCATCATCGAACTCATAGGCAACTGTCTGAAAAATAGGAACAGCAACCGACTTGGTTGTGGCATCAGTCTCATAACCGCCGTGAATGGCAATCGTATCTTTCTTCATCATCCCCTCTCTTGGAATAAGGTCCCGTGCATTAAGTAGCGTGTATTGATCAAGCTTTACGTCAGACGGTCGTCGACATCTTTCAATGAAATCAGCAAGCCATTCAAGATCATGCCTGTGAGTCTCCGTTACGGATACTTTTCGAAAAACCAAAGCAAAAAACCCGATCCAGCTGCGCCAAATCGGGTTTAAAATTCCTCCGTTTTAGCTGGTATTTGTATAGCACCCCGCAATATGGACTAACTCGGTGCGTTCATGATGATCCATTAAAACCAGATACCAAGTCAACCGATACTGGAAAATTCGGCCGCTAGAAATAGCATGCCTGAGCCGGGCCGACGGTTCGCCATCATCGTGCTCGGCGAGCAAGAGAAATCGGGTTCACACATGTTGTTTTTGCTTGAACACAAAAATTACAAGGCTTACAAAAGCGAATAACATACGCCTCGCCATAGCTAACTGCTAAGCAATTTTACAGCTTTCACCAAGGCATCAAGATCGCTCAAGCTGGTGTACAAATTCGGCGTGACTCGAACTCCCTTTACACCGGGCCGATCGATTGCCGCAGTATATATGCGATGCTCTGCCATCAGTCGNTCCGCCAACTCAGCAGGACCCATGGATTCAACGCCCACATTTCCGATTCCACCATGCCGAATCATGTCAACCGGAGTATTGATTACAACTCCAGGCACGCTTACGAGCTGTCTGGTCCAGTAATGTTGCAAATACCGGAGTCGAGCTGCTTTGCGCTCGAGGCCGAGCGTGTTCTGATACTCTATAGCATTCAAAATAGCCAAATCGGTATGCACCGGATGCGTCCCAATGTGATTCAGCCTGCGCATGTCATTCGGCTCGAGATCGCGCTCGGCGAAAAGGGGCCAGATCTGATCAATCTTTTCCTTTTGAACATACAGCANACCGGACCCAAGTGGTGCGCTTAGCCACTTGTGCAGACTGGTTCCGTAATAGTCGCAACCCAGATCAGACATCTGGAAAGGCACATGAGAATAGGCGTGCGCGCCGTCCACCATCACTTCGACTCCCCGTGCATGAGCCATATCGACGATTTTGCGCACTGGCAGCACTTGGCCGGTGATATTGATCATGTGAGAAATCATGAGCAAGCGGGTCTTGTCGGTAATTGCTGATTCGTAGAGTTCAACCAACTCATTATCATCGTGCGGGTGATTAGGCACNGAGACCCGCTTATTGACAATGCCGAAGCGGCGTGCCATCAACTCGAAATGATTAAGCATAGCGCCATAGTCCTGCTCTGCCATTACCGCTTCGTCGCCTGCCTGCCAATCGATCCCGCCGATCACCAAATCCAGTGATTCAGTGGTGTTGCGCGTAATCGCTACTTCATCTGCATTACACCCAACAATAGCTGCCGCCGCGTTAGCCACCTTACGCTTGTTTTCAAATTGCATGGTCCTCATGTAGTAGGAACCCTCGTAGTTGACCGTGCGAATGTGATCGATGAGGTCCTCTAAGGTCTGCTCTGGAAGAAAGCAGTAATATCCATTTTCAAGATTGATATAGTCTGGCTTGATTCGGTAGTCATCGCGTACTTTACGCCAGAATTCTTCATCAGCTGCCAAAGCCGCAACTGGCACATGTTCCACCGCTGCCACAGCCTGCTGCAGACGAATGAAGCCAGCCGACATAGCGGCACTAATCACGCCCATGTTTTTAATAAATGCTCGTTTGTTCATAGAACACCTTCTAACTTTCGCTGTTTTAACTGAAAAGTCCCCTCTGGTCACATGACGCGACACCACGATCAGAGAATACCTGTCGGACAGTCAATTTTTGCTTTCTTAGGTGCGCCTTTTGACGCTCGGCTTTTAAGCTTGCAGACTAATGTGATTTAGGGGCGAGCACAAAGATAAATTTGGTCATTCCGCGTAAAACATTCACCTAGCCCGGTGCAATTTGTAACCGAGTGTTGGTCCGTATAAGCTAACAGTCAAGTCGTTTGTGGCAACCACATCAGCAACGGCCGGGGCCGCAGCANGGCCATTTCAANAACAAAGCAAGGACACGACAAGGATTTANTATGCAAGCTCTGATGATGCAGTCCCAGCTAATGATTTCATCAATCCTAACCCACGCGGAAAAAAATTTTCCTAATGTTGAGATGGTCTCGGTCACGGTCGACAATCCCCGCCATCGGCAGAACTATCAGACCTTCGCGAGACGCTGCCGGCAGCTGGCCAGACTGCTTTCCTCGCTGGGCGCAAGATTTGGCGACCGGATTGGCACGCTCGCTTGGAACGATTATCGCCATATGGAACTTTATTACGCAATTTCAGGAAGCGGGATGGTATGCCACACGATAAACCCAAAGCTATTTCCTGAGCAGGTGGCTTACATAATTAATCATGCGGAAGACAAAATTCTCTTCGCAGACGTGTTGGTGATGCCNCTCCTAGAAGCATTGAAGGAGCAACTGAGCAAGGTTGAAGCCATTGTAGTGATGACTGATTCAGCCCACATGCCTGAGTCCACTTTTACCAATGTCCTGTGCTATGAAGAATTGCTGTCCGAGCAATCAGAAGATTTTGACTGGCCCGAGTTTGATGAAAATACAGCAAGCGGAATGTGTTATACATCGGGAACAACCGGCAATCCNAAGGGGGTCGTCTACAGCCATCGCTCAACACTGCTCCATGCTCTTGCCGGTTCGTTGCCTGATGTNACTNCCGCTTCNAATATGGAAACGACCCTTCCAGTCGTGCCAATGTTTCACGTAAACGCCTGGGGAGCNCCTTACGCGGCATTGATAGTTGGCATGAAGCTTGTCCTGCCTGGACCCAAAATGGCCGATGGGGGAGCACTGACCGACTTGATGAANAGCGAGCANGTGTCCTTNAGCTCTGGCGTTCCNACGATTTGGCTCTCTCTGCTGGACTACCTCAAGAGCAACAATCTGACAGTACCAAGCCTCAAGAGGGTCAGTGTTGGTGGTGCGGCATGTCCACGAATCATTGTCGAACGCTTCCGAAGTGAGCATGACTGTTCTGTTGTGCAAGGCTGGGGGATGACTGAAACCAGTCCGCTTGGCACGATTTTCAGCCTGAAAAAGGGCATGGAAAACTACAGCGAAGAAGAGCTTACAGAAATGCAGCTACTGCAAGGTCGCGGTGTTTTCGGCATTGAGATGTGCATTTTCAATGACGGTGGCCTAGAACTTCCCTGGGATGGTGAAGCATCGGGTGCTCTGAAAGTTAGAGGCCCTTGGGTGGCCAAAGGCTACTATGGGCTGTCTGACGTACCAGGCGAAGAGGGATGTCCCGTCGATGAAAACGGTTGGTTCGATACGGGTGATGTTGCTAGCATCAGTCCGGACGGATTCCTGAAAATNACCGACAGGACCAAGGATGTGATCAAGTCCGGCGGGGAATGGATCAGCTCGATCGAGATTGAGAATGCGGCCGTGAATCACGAAGATATTGCAGAGGCTGCCGTAATTGGTCGTTACCATCCAAAATGGACGGAACGCCCCTTGCTTATATGCGTAGTACAAGAAGGGAAATCTCTGAGCAGCCAGGAAGTACTTGATTTCCTGAAAGACAAACTGCACAAGATGGCAATACCGGACGCAGTGGAATTTATAGACGAGCTGCCCCACACTGCGACCGGCAAAATCAACAAACTGGGTTTGAGAAAGACCTTCGAACATTTCGAATTTCCGGCTGCCTAATTTCAATGTCTCGACATTGAAAGTCAGCGAGATCAGCGGGGTTTTTGACCGTGAAAGTTTCACGGCAGGCATCTCGACACCAACTAAACGATTATGTAGTGCTTCGTGAAAAAGATTGAGGCGTCCGCCCCGTATCTGCGCCGGACGTCTGAATTTCAAACTAATTCGACAGAATTGGCCCGAGTGAATAAATAGCGGACAGATCCAAAATGAGCGACGTTCGACCCAAGGGTGGTCGCTTGAGAAGGCAGGCAAAGATGCCGGTTAGTCAACACGAAATTTGACAATGGCGCCATCGCGCAACGTACACCGACTTGTCATCAAACGCCTTTACCTTGTGTGCAGGTTACTTGTGGAACGTAGATATATCCCTCACTGACATCGCCAAAAACTTTGTTGCGACAGCCCGATTGGTAAAGCCCGGCAATGTACATGCACACAATGGCGTCAAGAACATCTTCGTTGTGCTTCAACGCACGCCCCCTCAGTCCGAGAATTCGGGTCCGGCTGAAGTGGAACCTAAATTGTTCAGGTATCTGCAAGGCAAGTATTTCTGATGCTTTCAGGCTCATAAGCATCTTTGCTAAATGAATTTGTCCGAAGCGCTTCTGACTGACATCTCCCTTCTTGTACAGATGACGCTCTTCAAGTCGGAAAATTTCGATCAGCGCCGGATGCGGATAACATTCAAGCTGCCAGCGCCCCACCCTGTCGCCGAGATGATTAAAGCCTTTTGACTGAAGCCAGCTGCCGAGCGCCACCCCATCGGAATCAGGATAACGCGATAGGTTGGTCGCATGACAGCCGGCCTTGCGTCCGCCATATACCCGCGTAAGCTGATTTTCGCAGGGGCGCCGGCCCGTCGCATTGGTTATCACCGTAGGCCCATCAATCGTCACACCATGTAGGTGCTTGATTGCCGACAGGCCAGACACGATCTCCTCCACACCATAAAGGTCAGTCAGCAGTTTTTCCAGGGTCAGCGTGCGTCCACTCTTAAAGCCCACTGCTATCGCAGTGGGATTGCGCGTGCTCACCCAAGCTAGATCAATACCGGCGAGAATTTTTGACAATCGTATTGAAACCTCACGCTGTAATAACACCCAACACCTCACGCACGGGGTCTTATCAGCATAGAAGGGATCGAGTCGAAGAGCTATGGTCGAACCAAGGTTCCGCGCATCGATCGGTTGCGCAATTCGAAGGACAACTGTAACACTGGTGATGATATAAACGTGGATAGAGCCAATCACAGATATCGTTATAGTTGAGAAACGTAACTAAACACGATTTTCATCTGTTGTCCACGGCGCGGATTATCCTGCCTGAGAAAATGCGCTGTGCTAGCGGCGTGTAAGCGACTGAATTACAACCTATTACCGGGTGGTTTAAAGGTTAGCGAATCCCGGCTGGTAGAGCTGACCCGCAAGTCCAGCCCCTCCCTCGTACCGTACTAAAGGACATGCAACAACAGAGCACATTACAAGCC
>PBHS01000024.1 GCA_002719575.1 Gammaproteobacteria bacterium
CTAATTCACCTGTGGTCAATTCCGGTGCTCTTTATGGTCATGAGTTGGAATGCACTGGAATGCATGATTGGGAATGCGGAGATGTCCCGGAATCTATCAGATTGGGAGATAAACTGGTCTTGGTTAGGTATCCCGCTTTAATAGACGAACAAACCAGCGTTGGCGTTCGATTGTTCGCGGAAGCAGACCAGGCTATTGAATCGCATCGAGAGGGTCTCATTCGACTCTACATGATAAAAAATCCACAATTAAAGAAAACGGTCAAAAAGCAGCTCGAAGGTTTTCAGCAGAAAAACGTTCTGAAATTATCATCTGAAATGTCAAAGCTGGTGCCAGATTCTCTCACAGCTTGCTATTCGAAAGCTTTTCTGCAGAGTAAAGAAACGATCCGATCTCACGCAGCCTTTACCGCCCAATACAACAGCAGTCGCAGCGAATTGGTTGAATGGGTTTCTCGCTTAGAATCATTGCTCCAGCATATTTTGGATGGCCGCCTGTCAGTCCAGAAGAGGCTAAATCGACTTTGGCCAAATAAAAACCACTATGCGGTAGCAGATATCGAAGCGCAGTTGGGAGAGCTTCTGCGTAGAGGTTTTATCGCTGAGACTTCGTGGGAATGGTTAGAACAGTATCCACGTTACATTCAGGCAATCCTCAAAAGGTTGGAGTCCGCCCCTCATCTTGGGCCTAGGGATCAAGAATTGACAGTAAAAATAGGGTCTTACTGGCAGAGATATAAATCGTTATGCAGCCAGAAGCACTTGGTGAAAAAGTCCGATGTTGATTTGTTACGCTGGATGATCGAAGAATATCGAGTGTCAAGCTTTGCACAATCTTTACGGACAAAAATGACCGTTTCCGAGAAGCGCCTTGAAAAATTATTTAAATCAGTCAGCACTTAGCTGGTTAGACTCGCATGATAGATGGGGCTTTTTTGTGGCGAAGTAGATGGGGCCCATAAAGCAGACTTTATCTCGGGCCTAAAAGGCACATATTTATTATTGAATAAGACGCATGCGAAACGATATGGATTTTGCATAGCGTTTAAGGTCGACTTCATTCGCTAATACTAGCTCTCTCTGGCGATGATTTTAGCTTTTATAAAGTCTGTGTGAGACACATAGATCAAGTCAGATATTTTCCGTATCAAATGATCCTCATACATATCGATTTTTTTGTCTGAAAAAGCTATGCGCCACATACCTTGCACCAATTGGAGCTTTTGAGGGTAGCTATACTCATCGTTTATAAGGCGAGTGAAACCATACAAGGATGTTGCCCGATCCGCCTCCTCTTGCCCTAATTGCATTAAATCTTGTATATCTTCTTCCCTAACTTGCAGGCTGTCCCTCAGAAGGGCGACGAGCTCGCTTTTTTCTCTTTCGTCAAGCTCGTGATCGGCTTTCATGACCTCAATAAAAAGAGCAGCGCAAGCGATCTGCGTTTTTGACGCGGGCATCAATTCTTCTGCTGTGGGGTTAGCCAACTTCTCGTCGAAAAACGCTTTAATTGAATTCAGCATGTATAACTCCTAGGAGTGCTGTAAACTGACATGGTAAGGCGTCAGTCTACAAAACCCAACGCCTCTTTTATGACATCTAAACCAGCGTTCGCTGAGTGGCTATTCTCACTTAAATGCCTTCGAAACTGTTTCCCCCCGGGCTGTCCTCTGAAGAGTCCTAAAAGATGCCGGCTCATGTGTTTCAGTGGTGTCCCTTTGGCAAGCTCTTGCTTAATATAGGGCAAATAGTCAATAAGGTAATCCCTTCTCTCTCGCAGCTGAGTTTCTTCATTATAGAACAGGGAGTCGACTCGATGCAGAATGAAAGGATTCTGATAGGCTTCGCGACCGAGCATTACGCCGTCAACCTTTTTCATGAGATGTTGCGCTTGCGCAAGGCTGGTGATGCCGCCATTGATGATAATTGTGAGTTCAGGAAAGGCCTCCTTGACGGCGAACACCCTTTCATAACGCAGTGGAGGAATCTCGCGATTTTCTTTTGGGCTTAATCCTGACAATACGGCGATCCTGGCATGAATAATAAACACCTTACAGCCGGCTTCGGCTACCGCCTCCACAAACTGAAGCAAATCAGAGAGTGACTCCCGATTGTCTATCCCAATACGGGACTTTACCGTAACGGGACAGTCTACCTCTGCCTGCATGCTGGAGACACAGCGGGCGACAAGTTCAGGCTTGGCCATCAGACAGGCACCAAAAGCACCAGATTGGACGCGATCGCTGGGGCATCCGACGTTAAGGTTGATCTCATCGAAGCCGGCATTCTGGCCAAGCTGGGCCGCTTCAGCGAGTTCAGCTGGATCGCTGCCCCCGAGCTGAAGCGCCACAGGATGCTCGCAAGAATCGTGTTGAAGCAGATAGCTCGCATCACCATGCTTCAAGGCGCCGCTGGTTACCATCTCGGTATACAGTAAGGCCTGTCTGCTGAATTGCCGAAGAAACACCCGATCATGACGATCTGTCCAGTCCATCATCGGAGCAACGCAAAATTTGTGTCTATGCAAGGGGCTTTGACCTTTAAAATTTAAGGGGACGGTTGATACCCGATGGTGCCAGATTAGTCAAGAGTTGCGGCAGTGTCCTAGGCTTTGGGCGTCAATGAAGTATAATCCGATTCTTTTATGGCCAATACAAACCACAAATAGTTCATCAAGTTTTTATTTTTTATGTCAACTATTAAAACCCGTATCGCTCCTTCTCCCACTGGTGATCCGCATGTGGGGACCGCTTATATCGCGCTCTTTAATCGATGTTTTGCGCATCAACATGGTGGTAAATTTCTATTGCGTATCGAGGATACCGATCAGCAGCGAAGCACGCTCAAATCTGAAAGGGGGATCCTCGATGCGCTCAATTGGCTTGGCCTAACCTGGGACGAGGGTTTGGGTGTCGGAGGTGACAATGGGCCTTACCGTCAGAGCGAAAGAGTGGAACTCTATCGCCAACATGCAAATTTCCTTTTGGATAAGGGACTTGCTTTTCCGTGCTTCTGCTCAACTCAAAGACTTGACGAGTTGCGCAAGGCCCAAATGGCTGCAAGACAGACGCCGGGATATGACGGACACTGCTTGTCTCTGAGTCAAGCCGAGCGAAAAAGAAAAATGCAGAGCGGCCAGCCTTACGTCATTCGCATGGTTGTCCCAAAACAGGGCGAGTGTCACTTTACCGATCTATTGAGAGGGGAGGTTACAATAAACTGGGCGCAGGTGGACATGCAGGTGCTAATGAAATCTGATGGACTACCAACTTATCATTTTGCCAATGTAGTGGATGATCACCTTATGGCGATCACTCACGTTATCCGAGGCGAAGAATGGATTAACTCTGTGCCCAAACATATTCTGCTCTATCAATATTTCGATTGGGATGCCCCAGAATTTTGTCACATGCCGCTTCTGAGGAATCCAGACAAAAGCAAGCTCAGCAAGCGAAAGAATCCAACCAGTATTAATTTTTATCGTGACATGGGCTATTTGCCTGAAGCAATTGTAAATTACTTAGGCCTCATGGGGTGGTCTATGCCAAATGGCGAAGAGAAATTCGCATTGTCTGAAATGGCGAGCGCATTCGACATCAAGCGAGTCTCGCTTGGGGGGCCGACTTTTGATGCGGAGAAACTTGACTGGCTCAATGGCAGATATTTGCGCGAAAATCTTAGCGATGAGCAATTCGCTTTGCGTTATCTGCAATGGGCGAACAGCGATGACAGGTTAGGCCGAGTAGCTCCTCTGATTAAACCACGCGTGGAGAAATTCAGTGATGTGATCGGGCTGGCGAGCCAATTTTTGGATGGGATTGTGCCTGTCGATGCCGCGCAGTTTAAGCACAATAAACTGAGCGCGGAGCAAAATATCAGGATACTTCAGTTTAGTTTATGGCGACTGGAACATCTCGATACTTGGAATCGGGATCTGATCGAGAAGTCCTTGCTGGATCTTTCGGAGCAGATGAATTTGAAGGTTCGCGATTTCCTGTTTCCCCTGTTTGTCAGCATCAGTGGCAGTGCCGTCTCCACTTCAGTCCTGGACAGTCTCTCTATTCTCGGACTAGACATATCTCGGGCGCGGATTCGGCACGGTGTCGAGGTGCTCGGAGGGATATCTAAAAAACTGGCCAAAACGCTGGAGAAAGAGTTCCGCGCTCTTTAAGGTACAGCTAGAAGACACTCACGCGCTTTCGTTGACAGCGCGGCGGGCTGTGCTTAGAATGCGCGTCTCGCGCAAAAGCGCCGTGTTGGGGCCTTAGCTCAGCTGGGAGAGCGCAACACTGGCAGTGTTGAGGTCACCGGTTCGATCCCGGTAGGCTCCACCATAAGATCCTTGCACTTGAGAGTGTATCTTCAATTATCTTCTGCATCACACTCGTTATTCCAAGTTTTTATGCAGATTGACATTGGGTTAAACAATGCGGCGGCCTTGAACGAAAAGCCGCTCTGTGAACGAAAACCACTGTCCAAATCGCGACAGATAAAAAAACTGCGAAGTCTACACTCAGGATCCGCTCAGTTGCTGTTAGGGTCGAGGGTAGTCTCTTTTTGTGTACCCCTGATAAAGCTGTCTTGGGCGTCCAATACGATAGTTTTCACTCAGCATTTCGTGCCAATGAGCAATCCAGCCTGGTGTTCGACCGGTGGCAAACATCACAGTAAATAGACTAGTAGGAATTCCAATAGCTTTTAAAATGATGCCCGAGTAAAAATCCACATTCGGAAACAATTTGCGCTCGATGAAATAATCATCCTCGAGTGCAATCTTTTCCAGTTTTTTCGCTATCCTAAGAAGAGGGTCATTTTCGCTGCCCAATTCTTCGAGAACTTCATCACAGATTCCGCGAATAACAGTGGCTCTGGGGTCATAGTTTTTATAGACGCGATGTCCGAACCCCATGAGTCTGAAGGGGTCTTCCTTGTCTTTAGCTCGGGCGATAAATTCTTCTATCCTAGATTCGTCACCAATTTGATTGAGCATATCCAGTACTGCTTCATTAGCGCCGCCATGAGCGGGCCCCCAAAGCGCGGCAATGCCAGAAGCNATGCAGGCGTATGGGTTGGCACCTGTGGATCCGGCGAGTCTTACGGTTGAAGTAGACGCGTTTTGTTCGTGATCNGCATGTAACAGGAAGAGTGTGTCGACTGCTTTGGCTAGCACCGGGCTTACTTTGGGTGGCTCGCACGGTGTACCGAACATCATGTGAAGNAAGTTCTCNGCAAACCCCATNTTATTTTGCGGGTACATNAAAGGCTGNCCAATNCCNTGCTTGTAGCACATGGCCGCCAAGGTAGGCATCTTGGCTATCACACGGTGAGCGGCTTTGATTCTATGTTTTGGGTTGTCGTTGTCCAGGTCATCGTGGTAGAAAGCNGAAAGTGCGCCTACAACACCGCACAACATAGCCATGGGGTGTGCGGTGCGGGGAAACCCGAGAAAGAACTGGTGTATCGCTTCGTCTACCATAGTGTGATAGCGAATGGAGTTAACGAAATGATCGTGTTCTTCTTGGTCTGGAAGCTCGCCGTGCAGCAGCAAATAGCAGGTCTCCAGAAAGTTTGACTTCTGCGCCAGTTGCTCGATTGGATACCCGCGATGGAGAAGAACGCCGGCATCACCGTCAATGTAGGTAATTTTTGACTCACAAGAGGCAGTCGAAACAAACCCGGGATCGTATGTGAAAACGCCTTGACTAACCAGACCTCTGACATCAACGACATCAGGTCCAGTACTGCCTGCATAAACGGGAAGTGCAATACCATCAGTTATCCCGTTGATTTTAAGCTGGGCCTTTTTTTCGGTCATTCCTTGCTCCTACTAAACATTGCTTTCCGATTTTGAAATAATTTTTAAACTAACAAAAACATGGCTTTATAAAANTCAGTTAATGCGGTAACTTACGTATGTTAAGGCGGTAATTGGGCGTTGAAGGATAGGGAGTATGCGCCACGGTTGTCAAATCTGAGTGGGAAACTTTTATGCCGATCTTTGGAAGCGTGGGTTTCCTAGTCTTGTTCCGCAACTCTTTTATTCTGCTCAACTAGTAGTAAGTCGTCGGTTAGTAGTAAGTCGTCGGTGTTTGGTTTCATTCCTTGCGGCTAGATTGGCCAATTGCCACTAAAAGTGTAGCAATTTCAGTGAAATCGCCTTTATTATCGTCAAGTTATTGACGTTTTTAGCTCAGTCTGACAAACCATTGTCATAATTGTGGGTCTGATGATTGGTTTTATTGTATTGCCTAGGGGTAGCGAATATACTTCCGTGTTATTCAAGTAGTTAATTTGTAAAAGTATTTCTGGCGGTCGGCTCTCATCCTCTCGGGCGAAAACTTTGACGGCAAAAAAACTTTTACGCCACGGTATAAAAAGCAAGTGAAAGACACGCGCCCAGTCAATTTAGATCTGACTACAGTCAGGTTTCCGCTGCCCGCAATCACATCTATTTTGCACCGGATTTCCGGTGTTGCGCTGTTTTTCGGAATCGGCGTTATGCTGTATCTTTTGCAGCTTTCGCTTGAGTCCAGAGCCGGATTCGATCGGGTAATCGAGTTGATGGCCACGGGGCCAATAAAACTGATTTTGTGGTTGATTCTGTCGGGTTTGCTTTATCACCTTATCGCCGGTGTTAAACACCTGCTGATGGACTGGGGAATGGGCGAAAGTCGTGAAGGAGCCCTGCGCGGCGCGCAAGTTACGCTTTTGTTGACAGCAATTGCCGTAGTTTTGGCTTGGGGCATGATATGGTAATTAATGCTCCAAGTTTGAGCCGATCTGGTCTGTCTGACTGGATCATACAGCGCTTCAGTGCAGTAATTCTAGCGGCCTACACTGTCTTCATGCTTGCCACACTGATAACAACGCCTGAGATGGATTATGATAGCTGGCGGAATTTTTTTGGAAAAGTCCCCGTGCGCCTGTTCAGCCTAATTTCATTAGTGGCTCTTTGCGGCCATGCCTGGGTAGGCATGTGGACGGTAGGTACCGATTACCTTACCGGGAGGCAATTGGGAAACAGAGGCCCATTGGTAAGGCGGGTTTACCAGGCATTTTGCGTTCTACTCATAGCGGTTTATCTGCTCTGGGGTGTTCAGATATTTTGGGGTAGTTGAATGTCAGATTATCGAAGGATGTCGTTCGATGCAGTAATAGTTGGAGGTGGGGGTGCAGGCATGCGTGCCGCACTGCAGCTTTCACAGTCTGGTTATAAAACGGCTGTCATTTCCAAGGTGTTTCCAACTCGTTCGCACACCGTTTCTGCTCAGGGCGGTATCACGTGCGCGATAGCCAGTGCTGACCCGGGAGACGACTGGCGCTGGCACATGTATGACACTGTGAAAGGGTCAGACTATATCGGTGACCAAGACGCTATTGAGTATATGTGCAGCGAGGGCCCACAAACCGTCTTTGAGCTCGAGCATATGGGTCTGCCGTTCTCGCGTACTGAGAATGGTCGGATTTATCAGCGCCCGTTTGGCGGGCAATCTAAGGATTTTGGCAAAGGAGGGCAAGCTGCGCGCACCTGCGCTGCAGCAGATCGAACAGGTCACGCTCTTCTGCACACGCTTTACCAGAGCAATGTGAAAAACAACACTGTCTTTTTTAATGAGTGGTATGCCGTTGACCTCGTCAAGAATCAGGATGGGGCTGTAGTTGGCGTCATAGCGATATGTATCGAAGATGGCGAGACGGTGTTTATTCAGTCCAAGGCAACGGTCTTTGCGACTGGTGGAGCAGGGCGTATTTATGCTTCAACAACCAATGCCCTCATTAATACCGGCGACGGAGTCGGTATGGCGATGCGCGCAGGCTACCCGATGCAGGACATGGAAATGTGGCAGTTTCATCCAACAGGAATTTACGGTGCAGGTCCTTTGGTCTCCGAAGGTTGCCGTGGGGAGGGGGGATACCTGATTAACAAAGATGGCGAGCGTTTCATGGAGCGCTATGCGCCTAACGCGAAGGATCTTGCAGGGCGAGACGTAGTGGCTCGGTCAATGGTGCTGGAAATTTTAGATGGGCGAGGCTGTGGTGAGAATGGAGANCACGTGAAGCTCAAACTTGATCACTTGGGTGAGGAAGTTCTGAATGCAAAATTACCGGGCATTCTTGAACTCTCTCGAACCTTTGCGCACGTGGATCCAGTCAAAGAGCCAATACCAGTTGTGCCTACCTGCCATTANATGATGGGTGGCGTTCCGACGAATGTTCACGGTCAGGCGCTCTCGCAGAANGACGANGGGGATGATGAAATTATCCCTGGACTTTTTGCTGTTGGAGAGGTCGCTTGTGTATCTGTTCACGGAGCCAACCGNTTAGGCGGGAATAGCCTTCTCGATCTGGTTGTCTTTGGTAGAGCTGCAGGTAAACACATTGAAGAGATGCTGTCGCAAGGTATTGAGCAGCGCCAAGTGGCACAAACAGATATTGAAAAAGCTTCCCTTCGTCTTGTTAAGCTTAACGAATCTGCTTCCGGTGAAAGCATCCCAGCGCTAAGAGCGGAATTGCAACAAGTTATGCAAAACCACTTTGGGGTCTTTCGTAGCGGCGACTTTATGAAGGAAGGAGTGAAGAAGTTGGAAATTTTGAGAGAGCGCCTGGGCAACCTTTTCTTGCCAGATAAAAGCTCAACCTTCAATACCGCGCGTATTGAAGCGCTTGAGCTGCAGAACCTCTTTGAAGTTGCAGAGGCCACCGCGATCGCTGCTGAAGGGAGGACTGAAAGTCGGGGTGCTCATGCTAGAGATGACTATCGCGAGCGGGATGATGAAAACTGGTTATGCCATTCCATGTATTTCCCTCGTGATAAGCGAATTGGTAAGCGAAATGTGAATTTTACACCGCGCACCGTAGATACTTTTGAACCAAAAGTGCGAACTTATTAACCAATTGCTTTAAACATAAACTTAATCGCTGTTTGAATTAATAAGAGAGTTGTTGAAACCGTGTTAGTGAGCATCTATCGATATAACCCTGAAGTTGATACTAAACCCAGCATGCAAGAGTATGAAGTGGGCCTGCCAGAAGGTCGGGATTTAATGGTTCTTGATGTGCTCGCGTTAGTGAAGGAGCAGGACGCCTCTGTTGCATATCGCCGTTCTTGCCGAGAGGGTGTTTGTGGCTCAGACGGAATGAATATAAATGGCACTAACGGCTTGGCTTGCATCACGCCGTTGTCAGCAGTTAGTGGCCCCGCGAACAAGCTGGTGCTTCGTCCACTGCCTGGCCTTCCTGTAATTCGCGATCTGGTAGTCGATATGGCTATTTTTTATCAGCAGTTTGAAAAGGTCCAGCCGTTCCTTATCAACGATGCCCCTGCGCCTGCTACAGAGCGGTTGCAGTCCCCAGAAGATAGAGCAAAGTTAGATGGTTTATACGAATGTATTTTATGTGCATGCTGCAGCACGAGTTGCCCGTCATTTTGGTGGAATCCGGACAAATTTATAGGGCCTGCTGGACTTTTGCAGGCATATCGCTTCCTTGCAGACAGTCGAGACACGGCCAAAGATGAACGTCTCTCTGACTTGGGTGACCCGTTTAGCGTTTTTCGTTGCAGAGGAATCATGAACTGTGTGACGGTTTGCCCCAAAGGACTAAATCCCACACGAGCTATTGGGCATATTAGAAGTATGCTGATTTCTCAGGGTAATTNAATGCNCGAATGACGTGCTTGATGCATTNCGCATCGGCTAGCGCCGGTTATTGCTCGGTTTAGGACAACATTGATGCACGAGAACATCATGGAATTAATGTGGAGCACNGGCCACCTGTCTGGCGCCAACGCAGAATACGTCGAAGGCCTGTATGAAAAATACTTGTTAGATCCAAGTACTGTGCCCGAGAAATGGTGCNCATTTTTTGATTCTCTTTCCACAACNGTTATTGAAAAAACCGAACCTGATGTTTCTCATGCCAGNATCCGGCGNGATTTCANATCGCTTAGCAAAGTCAGTCGTTATGCGCCGGTTCTCAGTAATGAGGCTGTNGTAAATTCCGATCATGAAAGTAAACAAGTCCATGTTCTTCAGCTAATCAGTTCTTATCGAGTCAGAGGGCATCAAAAGGCAAGATTAGACCCCCTTGGCATTATGCATAGAGAAAGAGTGCCAGATCTNGAGTTGGAATTTCATGATCTTTCGCCTATCGATTTTTCCACCGTTTTTCAGACCGGCTCACTGTTCGTCAGTAAAAAGAAGACAACCCTGAGGGAGATGGTAGATACGCTTGAGCGGATNTATTGTGGGTCGGTTGGCTACGAATTCATGCATATCGTCAATCTTGCGGAAAAGCAGTGGATTCAACAGAGAATCGAGAGTAACGATGGGTACCCGACTTTTGAGAACGACGTTAAGCGCCACCTACTTGAGCGCTTAACTGCGGCAGAGGGCCTAGAAAAGCATCTTGATTCCAAATACCCGGGTACTAAACGCTTCGGATTGGAGGGAGGCGAAAGTCTTATCCCTGCNCTTGATGAATTGGTTCAGCGGTCAGGAAAGTACGGTGCTAAAGAAATCGTGCTGGGAATGGCTCATCGTGGTCGCTTGAATGTGCTGGTGAATATCCTCGGAAAAAATCCAGCAGACTTGTTCGATGAATTTGAGGGCCGAGCAGTTTATCAAAGCTCCGGGGATGTGAAATACCATCAGGGTTTTTCATCCAACATTATGACGGCAGGCGGCGAGCTTCACNTGGCGATGGCGTTTAATCCTTCGCATTTGGAAATTGTCGCGCCCGTAGTAGAAGGTTCAGTAAGAGCGCGCCAGTCCAGAAGAAATGATTACTCCAGAGACCTGGTGGTTCCCGTGATATGTCATGGAGATGCAGCGTTCGCAGGACAGGGTGTGGTCATGGAAACCTTCCAGATGTCAAACACACGCGCTTATTCCACTGGCGGTACGGTACATATCATTGTCAATAATCAGGTTGGTTTTACTACNANTCGGCAGGACGATGCTCGTTCGACGGAGTATTCGACAGATGTCGCGAAAATGGTTCAGGCCCCGATATTTCACGTCAATGCGGATGATCCAGAGGCGGTATTATTTGTGACGCAGTTGGCGCTCGATTTTAGGTATGCGTTCAAAAAAGATGTAGTTATAGATTTAGTATGTTACCGAAGGCGGGGGCACAACGAGACAGATGAGCCGTCAAGCACNCAGCCTATNATGTANTCAGTCATCAAGCAGCACCAGTCNACTCGTGCGNTNTATGCAGCGGNGCTGATAGAGCAGGGAATTATATCCGAAGGCGAAGCAAATTCGTTAAGTGCGAATTTCCGAAAAGAGCTCGATACCGGGCAGCATGTTGTGAAGAGTCTTGTTAAGGAGCCGTCGATTGAGCTTTTTGTCGATTGGAGCCCNTACATTGGACACGACTGGAGCCCGCATTACAACACCTCGATACCCTTNGCACAATTGAGNGCATTGGCGAAGAAACTGGTTGAGCTCCCTGCCGGCCTCTCGCTCCAAAGGCAAGTACAAAAGGTTTACCAAGATCGTTCAGCCATGGCTGCCGGAGAAACGAGCGTAGATTGGGGTTTTGCTGAAACCCTTGCTTACGCGAGCATCCTGACCTCAGGGAATAAAGTNAGAATCACGGGCCAAGATGTGGGTCGAGGCACGTTCTCGCANAGGCATGCAGTCATTCATGATCACAAAAATGGGGATACTTACGTTCCACTTAAAGAGATCGCGAAAGGNCAGAGCAATTTCTCTATCTATGATTCTTTACTGTCCGAAGAAGCAGTCCTAGCGTTTGAATANGGCTACTCTACAACCACGCCGAATGCGCTAATCATTTGGGAAGCACAGTTTGGNGATTTTGCGAATTCTGCTCAGGTTGTGATNGATCAGTTTATNACGAGCGGTGAGCAGAAATGGAACAGACTGTGTGGTTTAACACTTTTGCTACCACATGGGTACGAGGGGCAAGGACCAGAACACAGCTCGGCGCGGCTTGAGAGGTTTCTGCAGCTGTCAGCAGAGCATAACATTCAGGTCTGCCTTCCAACTACGGCTGCCCAAGTTTTCCACATGCTGCGGAAGCAAGTNTTATGTCCGCTGCGNAAACCGCTCGTTGTTATGTCTCCAAAAAGTTTACTTCGNCATAAGGAAGCTGTCTGCACCTTGGAGGAGCTCGCTGAGGGAAGCTTTCAAGTTGTGATAGATGAGACTGATGATATCGACAAAGCCAGCGTCAGAAAACTGATCCTTTGTAGTGGTAAGGTTTACTACGACTTGAGAAGCGAGCGGCGGAAGCGCGGGCAAAGTGATATTGCGATAATCAGACTGGAACAACTCTACCCATTTCCGAACGAAGAATATCATNGCTGTCTTTCCGGATATCANAACGTAAAGTCNATTACCTGGTGTCAAGAGGAACCGATGAACCAGGGCGCATGGTATTCAAGTCAACACCACCTAAGGCGAGCGATTCATCATNTATTTCCTGGGATAAGCNTGGATTATGCGGGACGTGANGCTTCTGCCGCAGCTGCGGCAGGGTATCCAGCACTTCATCTCAGTCAACGAGAGAAGTTTATTAATGAAGCCCTGAGCTAAAGCTCTGGCGTGCAATGTAATAAGAAAAGGCCCAGTTGCCTNTCAGTTAGGATCTATCATGAAAACCGAGATAAAAGCTCCGCAGCTTCCAGAATCGGTGCCGGATGGCACGATCGCAACTTGGTACAAAAATGTTGGCGAAAAAGTTTCACGGGATGACCTNCTTGTCGATATTGAGACCGATAAGGTGGTTATNGAGGTCGTTGCGCCTGACGATGGTGTCTTGNCGGAAATTCTTAAAGTGTCTGGTGATACAATCACTAGCAATGAAGCCATCGCAAAAATNATGGCTGGTGGTGAGGACGCAAGCCGCAAGGNCGCAACCTCTGAGGTTGAGGATGGNCCGAATGATGTCACGAGTGCAGTANAAAATAGTGCGAGCACTTCGCTNAGCCCGGCAGCACGAANANTGATCGATGAAAATAATCTGGAGGTAAGNAATATCTCTGGNACTGGTAAAGACGGCCGCATTACGAAGGAGGATGTCCTACACCATATTTCCGAAGGGGTAGCCGTCGATCCTAAAAGCAGTGGACAAGTTTCTACGCAAACAGTCCCAATTAATTCAGATGGCCGGATCGAAGAGCGTGTCCCGATGAGCCGGCTCAGGGCAAAAGTTGCTGAGCGACTGCTAACAGCGACTCAAACCACCGCTATGTTAACCACTTTCAATGAAGTAGATATGCAGCCGATTGTAGATATTCGGGCTCGCTATAAAGACGAATTTGAAAGAACTCATGACGGGGTTCGCCTTGGTTTTATGTCGTTTTTTGTCAGGGCCTCCATAGAGTCATTGAAGCGCTTTCCTGCGGTCAATGCCTCTATAGACGGAAATGATATTGTCTATCACGGCTATCAAGATATTGGTGTTGCTGTCTCTTCNCCCCGCGGCCTTGTAGTTCCCGTACTGAGAAACGCAGACAACATGGGCTTAGCAGAGATTGAAAAAGAGATCCGTAGTTACGGAGAAAAAGCAAGAGATGGAAAGCTGGCGATTGAAGAAATGACAGGNGGCACTTTTACAATTTCTAATGGCGGAGTGTTTGGGTCTTTGTTGTCCACTCCGATACTTAATCCTCCTCAAACCGCAATTTTAGGAATGCATAAGATTCAAGATCGACCAATGGCGGTGAACGGAGAGGTNAANGTCCGTNCGATGATGTANGTTGCCTTGTCNTATGATCATCGCATGATTGATGGAAAAGAAGCGGTACAATTTCTGGTAACCATAAAAGATTTGCTCGAAGATCCAACTAGACTCATTTTGGAAATCTGATTTGCAGGGTAGCNGGAAGAATTATGACTAAAGAATACGATGTTGTTGTCATTGGCTCTGGNCCTGCAGGTTATCATGCAGCTATTAGATGTGGGCAACTAGGTTTCAAGACAGCGTGTATTGAAAAGTGGCAAAACAAGGAGAATAAAACCGTTTACGGAGGNACCTGTCTTAACGTCGGGTGTATTCCCTCCAAAGCGCTNCTGGATACCTCGCACAAGTATGTCGAAGCAATCGATGAATTCAAGACCCATGGAATCAAGGTTCCCGAAGTAAGCATCGATGTGCCAGCGATGATTGAGCGGAAAGATCGAGTGGTAGCGCAGCTCACCACCGGGGTTGCTGGGTTGCTGTCTGGTAACAAGGTTGAAGGGNTGAGCGGTATAGGCAAAGTGACTGCGCCTGAGACAGTCATTGTTACGGACCACGAAGGGAAACAGCAAGAACTCAAAGCGAAGCACATAATTATAGCGGCAGGATCAGTCCCTATTGAGATTCCACCAACTCCCGTAGANCAAAACACCATAGTTGACAGTACTGGCGCTCTCGAGTTTAANGAAGTGCCTAAAAGACTCGGAGTGATTGGNGCTGGGGTTATTGGGCTAGAACTCGGGAGCGTTTGGGCGCGCCTCGGNGCTGATGTNGTAGTCCTNGAGGCGATGGAAGAGTTTCTGCCGGCAGTNGACCGTCAAATAGCTAAGGAGGCTGCCAAGATTTTCGCGAAGCAAGGGCTGCAGATTAAGCTTGGCGCACGGGTTACAGGCAGTAAGTTGAGCGCGGGAAAAGGCAAAAAAACGGTGACGGTTGAGTATCAAGACGGCGGTGGTGAGCAAAAGGCGACTTTCGAAAAGTTGATCGTCGCCGTTGGGAGAAAGCCTTATACTCAAGATCTTTTAGATCCGTCGCTTGGCATTGAAATGGACGCGCGCGGTTTCATTCGAGTCGATGATCAATGCGCAACGTCCGTACCCTCAGTTTACGCATGTGGAGATGTGGTGAGGGGCCCTATGCTTGCCCACAAAGGCATGGAAGAAGGGATTATGGTGGCTGAGCGTCTTGCCGGTAAAAAAGCCCAGGTTAATTATGATTTGGTTCCTTCTGTTATTTACACACATCCTGAAATTGCATGGGTGGGGAAAAATGAAGAAGAGCTGAAGATTGATGGTGTTGACTACAAC
This sequence comes from Gammaproteobacteria bacterium, assembly GCA_002719575.1. Taxonomy (GTDB): domain Bacteria; phylum Pseudomonadota; class Gammaproteobacteria; order Pseudomonadales; family Pseudohongiellaceae; genus UBA9145. The sequence continues at coordinate 15,020 of PBHS01000024.1, forward strand.
GTTGGTGTCTTCCCCTTTGCAGCCAGCGGGCGTGCGTTAGCCGCCAATGACTCGGAAGGAATGGTTAAAATAATTGCGGATGCGGCAACTGATAGAATACTTGGATGCCATATTGTTGGGCCCAGTGCGGCTGACCTGATGCAGCAGGTTGTAATAGCGATGGAGTTCAGTGCTAGTGCCGAGGATCTTGGCCTGACGATGTTTTCTCACCCGACGCTATCAGAAGCAGTTCATGAGGCAGCGCTTGCTTCCCTTGGTCATGCAATACACATTGGAAATCGAAGGCGCCGCGCCTAAAACTAAGCAGTTTCAAGTACGGAGTTTCGATGAACCTACACGAATATCAAGCTAAAGCTCTTTTCGCTGAGTACGGCCTTCCCGTATCAAAAGGTCAAGCGGTTGACTCCCCAGAGCAAGCTGCAGCCGCAGTTGCAGACATTGGTGGGGATAGGTGGGTCGTGAAAGCTCAGGTGCATGCTGGTGGCCGTGGGAAGGCCGGCGGTGTCAGGCTGGTTAACTCTGGAGAGGAGGCAGCTGCCTTCGCAGAGCATTGGATTGGTAAGAGTTTGGTGACATATCAGACGGATGCCAACGGGCAGCCGGTGAGAAAGATTCTCGTTGAATCATGCACGGATATTAAACACGAGCTGTATCTCGGGGCTGTCCTTGATCGTGCTACGAGGCGAGTAGTCTTTATGGCATCGACTGAAGGCGGCGTTGAAATAGAAAAAGTTGCGCAAGAGACACCTGATAAAATACTTAAGGCAGCGATTGATCCACTCACAGGCGCACAGGCTTATCAGGGGCGAGATCTCGCATTCCGACTAGGCCTGCAGGGCGAACAGATCAAGCAGTTTATAGATCTTTTCATGGGTCTGGCCGCGTTGTTTCACGATCTTGATCTTGCTCTACTTGAAATCAACCCATTGGTGATAACCTCCGAAGGAAATCTGCATTGTCTGGACGGCAAAATAAATATTGATAGCAACGCGCTCTATCGTCATCCAAAGTTACAAGCCATGCATGATCAATCCCAAGAGGATGAGCGCGAAGCTCATGCTGCCAAATGGGAGCTTAATTATGTGGCGCTGGATGGAAATATCGGCTGCATGGTGAATGGGGCGGGTCTCGCTATGGGTACGATGGATATTGTGCAGTTGCATGGTGGGAGGCCTGCTAATTTCCTGGATGTCGGTGGTGGGGCGACTCGTGAAAGGGTTTCAGAAGCTTTTAAGATTATTCTCTCTGATCAGAACGTGGCAGCTGTGCTGGTTAACATTTTTGGCGGGATTGTGCGGTGTGATCTGATTGCCGAAGGGGTGATCGGGGCTGTAAAGGAAGTTGGTGTCAAAGTTCCAGTAGTTGTTCGCCTCGAGGGCAACAATGCAGAAATCGGCCGGGAGGTTTTGGCCGGCAGTAGTCTAAATATTATTGCGGCGGACTCTTTGTCGGACGCAGCTGAGAAGGCCGTTGTCGCAGCATCAGGAGATTCTTCATGAGCATCTTGGTCAACGGAGATACGAAAGTAGTTTGCCAGGGTTTTACTGGCTCTCAGGGTACGTTCCACTCGGAACAAGCGATCGCGTATGGCACGAAACTGGTCGGAGGTGTGACGCCCGGAAAGGGGGGGCAGATGCACTTAGGTCTTCCAGTCTTTAATACAGTTCAAGAGGCATTCAATGAGACCAAAGCAGACGCCTCTGTTATTTACGTCCCCGCTCCCTTTTGCAAAGATTCGATACTAGAAGCGGCTGATGCGGGTATACAGCTTATTGTGTGCATAACGGAAGGGATACCCACTCTCGATATGCTAGTTGCTAAGGAAAAATGTGACCGATCGGGTGTGCGACTTATCGGCCCTAATTGCCCTGGCATAATAACNCCAGGGGAGTGCAAAATTGGCATCATGCCCGGCCATATTCATCTTCCCGGAAAAGTCGGTATTGTCTCTCGTTCAGGTACTTTGACCTATGAAGCGGTCAAGCAGACTACAGATTGCGGCTTTGGGCAGTCATCCTGCGTTGGCATTGGCGGTGACCCGATACCCGGTTCGAATTTTATAGATATTATTTCTATGTTTGAAGCTGATCCGGCGACGGAAGCGATCGTGATGATCGGAGAAATTGGCGGTACAGCAGAGGAAGAAACCGCAGCTTACATAAAGCAACACGTCAGCAAGCCAGTAGTGGCGTATATTGCTGGTGTTACCGCTCCTCCTGGCAAGCGTATGGGGCATGCCGGAGCAATCATTTCGGGGGGTAAAGGCACCGCCGATGAGAAATTCGCTGCGCTGGACGATGCCGGTGTCAAAACCGTGCGCAGCCTTGCGGATATCGGCGACGGGCTGAATCAGATTACCGGCTGGTCGTCATCTTGATTTAGCTCAATTTGGTTCTCAATTCGGCAATTCCTTATCAGATTTTTGCTCGATAATTTTATTTGGCAAAAGGTTCTAAATTCGCAACCTAGTGTGATAGTCTTTCTTCGATACCGGGTGCAGACTNCTGGGTTGTGGTGACGATCCGGCACACTCGGGGCCCTTCGAGAGCTTAATTTGATTGGGCCATTAGTGAGCTACCGATTCTCTTAACTTACTTGATAGGTTAAGAAAAACAGTTTCTTCAGATGGACGTTTTAAGGAGGTCTGTCATCTTCAGAGTCGAGAACAATCAGGCAGGTCCCTGGCCGTTACACTCCGAAGGTACAAATAAAAAGTAAAAATTCCCGTGTCTAAACAGATACGTTCCCATACAGTATCTACCCGTATTCCTGCTTCGACACACCGCTAAATTTATACATAATAATAGGATGGCACATGAAAAACCGTCACACTAACCGATTTAGTATGCCCAGTCTGGTAATACTCGCTTCGAGCCTCTTTGGGGTTTCGCAAGCTCAGGACATCCTTGTCGACAGCAGTCTCCTTGATCAGGCCATGGACGTCATCGGTGATAAGTACGCTGAGTCAGCAGTAGCTCAGGAAGAGATTACTCGTCTCGCAAACGAGGCGAGCTCCACGTTTGAGGAATTTAAAAGAGCTAATGATAATCTTGAATCACTGCTCGTGCTGAACGCGGGTTATCGTCGCCAGATTGCTGCTCAGGAGGAGCAAATTGTTACACTGGATGAATCTATCGCTAGTGTGGAGGAAGTGACCCGAGAAATTCCCCTGCTAATGGAAAAAATGCTATCTGCGCTGGATCAGTTTATTTCTCTCGACTATCCGTTTCGAATGGATGAGCGCATGGCTCGGCTGCAATTTGCACGAGATGCTATAGACAACCCAGATGTGTCCATCGCTGAGAAGTTCAGGCAGGTTCTTGTGATGTATCAGACCGAGGCTGCTTTTGGGCGTACTAACGAAACTTATCCCGACACAATTGAGATAGGCGGGGTCGAGCGTGACGTGAATGTAGTGCGTATTGGCCGCGTATCGCTGATGTATCAAACTACAGATCGCCAAGTTACCGGCGCATGGGACAACAACGCGCGCCAGTGGGTGGAGTTGCCCGCCAGCGACTACCGTCAAGAGGTTCAGCAAGCCACCAGAGTGGTTTCGAACTTAGACGCCCCAGGTATTCTTTTCTTACCAGTATCTGCACCGGAGGCTCAGTAATGAACGTCTTTAAAAAAATTACAGGCCTGACTGCCGCTTCCGTTTTTATNGTAGTGGGTTCTTCTGCGGTCTATGCACAAGGCTCTTTGAGCGACCTTTTGAACGCGGTTGAAAATGATCGTGTGGCTGAGTCGGAAGAATATCAGCAGCGGCTTCAAGAATTCGAGCAGAACGCCGCTCGTCAGACTGAAATTCTAGAGANTACTGAGGGCAGGATAACCGATCAAGAATCGNTGCAAGTCCAGCTGAGCGATCAGTTTGAGGCGAATGAGGTGATCATAGCTGATAAACGCGAGGTTCTCCGAAATCGCCGAGGCGACCTCAACGAATTGTTTGGCACTCTGCAAGGCGTAGCTGGAGATTTCCTGAGCAATTTTCAAGACTCGTTGATTAGCGCACAGTATCCCGGCAGAACTTCCGAGCTTGAAGTTATAATTGAGCGTGCCGGAAGCTCAATCGAGCAGCTCAACATCTCTGAAATGGAGCGGTTCTGGTACTTCATGCATCAAGAAGTAACAGAGTCAGGTCGTGTCGTGACATACAACGGGGAAGTCGCTTTGCCAAGCGGCGAGACGTCGACTCGATCAGTCACTCGCATAGGCTCTTTTAACGCAATTTCTGACGGCGAGTATTTGAGCTATCAGGGCGAGGTCGGTCATCTACAGGTGCTTCCTCGTCAGCCTGACTCGGAAGTATTAAGTGCTGGAAATGCCCTCACAGCATCCACCAGCGGCTTTACAAGAGCCGGTATTGATCCAACCGGTGGAGTTGGCGGACAAGTGATGGCCAATCTCGTTAACTTTCCAAGTGCCTCAGAGCAGGTTGAGGCAAACGCCGGCGTGATAGGATTCATAATTATCGGTGTGGGTGTAATAGGCATAATTTTGGGGTTCTTTCGGCTTCTGATGTTGACCCTCGTGTCTGTTAACGTCCGCTCACAGTTGAAAAGCGACAAGGCGTCAAAGAATAACCCGTTAGGCCGCGTGTTGATGGTTGCTGAGTCTAATCCGAACGCCGATACAGAAACCCTAGAGTTGAAACTCGGTGAGGCGATTTTGAAGGAAACGCCTTCCTTGGAGAGCTTACTTACGCTGATCAAGATGATCGCAACGATCGCTCCGCTGGGGGGGTTATTAGGAACGGTGACCGGCATGATTCAGGTGTTCCAACAAATCACTGTTTACGGCGCTGGTGATCCTACGATTATGGCTGGCGGTATCTCGCAGGCTCTCATGACAACTGTGTTAGGAATCGTGGTGGCNATCCCCACAATTTTTATGCACACAGTGGTTAAGAGCCGCAGCGACAACATCATCCATATCCTCGAGGAACAGGCTACGGGCATGATCGCGCAGAAAGCCGAGCGTGCAGCAGGCAACTCCTAATATCCGAGTCGAGNAGAGGACACCCTATGTACCTGGCAATACTGGATATACTAGATGCAATTGAGGCGTTTATGAACAGAGGCGGGCCCGTGCTGACGATAATCATGGGCTTGCTCCTNATAAAGTGGTCACTGGTTTTTGAGCGCGTTTGGTATATCAATACGACCCATAAAACGAATGTCAAAAATACGTTAGCTGAGTGGAATGCGCGAGCTGACAAATCTTCTTGGAGCGCCCATCAGATACGCAATATGATGGTCTCCAAGATCTCTCTTGACGTTCGAAACACTCTTCCAATTATCGAGGTACTGGTCACCATATGTCCGTTATTGGGATTGATCGGAACTGTTACGGGCATGATTGAGGTTTTCTTTGTCATGTCCTTTAGTGGGGGCGGAGATGCTAAGTCCATGGCCGGAGGCGTGTCTAAAGCTACTATACCTACCATGGCGGGAATGGTGGGTGCCATCTCTGGTATTTTCGCCTTTAACTATCTTAAATCTACAATAGACAGNGACCTGGAATTTCTGGAAGACCATCTTCCAATTAATCAGTAGTATCCCTTTAAACGGGCGCGAGAAAAAATTATGAAATCAGGCTTAATGAAGAGGAAAGATCAGGAAGAAGCTGGTGAGATAGATCTCACACCTATGCTCGATGTGGTTTTCATTCTCCTGATCTTTTTTATCGTCACGTCTGTATTTGTCACTGAAGCGGGTATCGAAGTTAGTAGGCCCGAAGCATCAACTGCTGACGATACCTCCGGGGATATGATTCTTATCGCCGTCGGGCCGGCGGGTGACATTTGGATCGATGGTGATCAGATAGACCCCCGGTTTATACGATCTCGATTTGAATTGAGGCTAGCTGACGCTCCTAACTCGTCGGTTATCATTCAGGCAGATGAAAATGCCAATAACGAACAAGTTATGCTGATACTCGAGGCGGCCCGTGAGGCAAATATCGAAGATGTAAGTATTTCCGCGGAGGCTTAACATGATCTATGTTAGATGGTTAGTTTCAATGGCGATGGCCACCGGGATCACCCTTAGCTTGTTCTATTTCATGCAAGCTCTTATCGCGACCGGCGAGCGTTTTGATCAAAGAGTTAACGTCGTTAAGATCGTCGACGCAACGATGCCTGATATTGAATTGGAGGTTATCGAAGAAATCGATAAGCCAGAATTAATTGAAGAGGTAGTTCAGGACACGCCGGATACCCCAGAGAAACAGATTAGCCTTGATTCAGGTCCTTCTCTAAATATCGAAAGAGCTTCGGTTGACATCGACACTAATCTGTCACTTGATAATGCCTCTATTTCTGCAACTGATGGAGATTATTTGCCACTTGTCGCAATTGCGCCGCAGTATCCTACTAGAGCGGCACAGCGCGGCATTGAGGGCTGGTGTCTTGTGTCATTCACAGTGGACGGGATGGGCAATGTCGTTGAGGACACCATCACGGTCGTGGATGCAGAACCCGCGAATATTTTTGATCGCTCGTCAATGCGGGCCGCTACGCGCTTCAAGTTTCAGCCTAGGGTGGTAGATGGACAGGGTGTAGAAGTACCCGGCGTGCAATATCTATTCAGATATCAGCTTGAGGAATGAGGTAGGATGGAAAAGCTCAATAAAATTACGTTACCAATTTTCCTCTCCAGCGCCTTCATTGCTTTCGGTTTCTCGAATTCGGTGCTTGCTGGGGAGGATGAGCAGAGGGCCCCGCCAGAAGCACGAACTTCGGGAACGTTGAGCCAGCAGGTAATGCGCGCAATAACCGAGATCCAAGAGCTCATGTCGCCCGAAGATCCTGAGGATGAACCTGATTTTGCAGAAGCAAAGATACAGCTCGACGATCTCCGCGAAAGACGTTACGACCGGATGAACGACTTCGAGAAATCCACCCTGCTTAGTTTTTACACCAATTACTATTTGGGAATTGAAGACTATCTCGGAGCTATTGGTATTTTTGAAGAAACACTGACAATTGAAGAATTGAGAGCCGACGTGCGTTTGAGAACGCTTCGGTCTTTGGGTCAGCTTTACGCTGCCGAAGAAAACTGGGCGAAGTCTATCGAGAACTATCAGGCTTGGCGCCAAATCTCAGCGGTTGAAGATGTAGTCGTTTTTAAGGGGCTTTCTTATGCTTTCTATCAGCAGGAGCAATACGCGGAGGCACTTCCTTTCTGGCTAGATTACATGAATTTGTCATTGACAGAAGGCGATGAGCTGGGGCGAGATGACTATGCCTATCTCAATGGGATCTATTTTGTCCTTGAAGACTTTGATAGTGCGCTGGATCTNACAAAAACCATGATTGTTAAGTATAACGATGCCACAGACTGGCTGAATCTCAATGCCGTTTATGCAAGCCTGGATATGGAAGAGCGCCGAGTACAATCGCTGAATCTTGCGTATTTGCATGGGGTTATCGATGATGAGGCGCGCTATCTAAATCTGGGGCAGTCCCTCGCTGGTATGGATATCCCTCTGACAGGATCGAAAATCATAGAAGAGGGTTTGCGAGAGAGTATTATTGAAGCGAACGAAGATAATCTGAAGATCGCCTCACAGATGTACTTGATCGCCAGTGACTACGCTAATGCTTTACCAAACGCCTTAGAACTAGCCGAAATATCAGACAGTGGCGATGCCTGGGATAGCGTAGGGTACATACACTTTGTCATGGCCAATTACAACGATTCCGCTGATGCTTTCCGATCTGCAATAGACAAAGGTAACCTAAGTAACCGTTCAGACACCTTGATATTCTTGGCGCGAGCGCTGCTAGAATTAGATGACTTCGAGGGTGCGAGGTCAGCTGCGAGACAGGCCGCGGACGCCGGTGATGAAGATGATCGTGAGTCGGCGAATCAGTACCTGACGTTCATCGAGAGTACCGAGCAGCGCTTTAACATTATTGAGCGGAGAAAGCAGGAGGCTATAGATTTTTATGAGCCATACCCCTCGTTGCTGAATTAGAACTCTTAACTTGATATTGCGGAATATGCCCCCATAAACCCGGTTTTGATGAAACCGGGTTTTTTTTAGTGAAAAAAACAATGAGAGACAAGATATGACCAAGAAGCGCAAGGCAGAAACTCTCGGCTTTGAAACAGAAGCTAAGCAATTGCTTCATCTTATGATCCATTCTCTTTACTCAAACAAAGAGATCTTTCTACGCGAATTGATATCAAACGCATCGGATGCTGCAGATAAGCTGAGATTTGAAGCACTTTCTAATGATGCCCTACTGAAGAAGGATNCTGAATTAAGCGTAAAAATTGATTTCGACAAAGAAAGCAAGACNATAACGATTGCAGATAACGGTATCGGNATGTCTCGCCAAGAAGTCATCTCAAACCTCGGTACCATCGCCAAATCAGGCACNGCACAATTNTTAGAGTCACTGACTGGTGATCAGAGAAAGGACTCGCAGCTTATTGGTCAATTNGGAGTTGGATTTTACTCCGCTTTTATAGTGGCAGAAACAGTTGANGTGCGAACACGTCGAGCAGGAGAGCCAGCAAACTCAGCTACATACTGGCGATCAAACGGCGAGTCTGANTACACAATCGAAACTATNAAGAAAGCTGACCGAGGAACAACCGTGACGCTTCTTCTAAAAGAAGATGAANCTGAGTTCGCGGAATCTTTCCGTTTGAGAAGNATTGTGAAGCGGTACGCGGATCATCTGTCTCTTCCGGTGNTGATGNTGAAAGAAACAGCGAGTGCCTCTGAACGNGACAGCGATGATTCCNAACCGCAGTCGCCCGAATACGAANCGGTAAATGATGCAAAAGCGCTCTGGACAAGATCAAANTCAAAAGTAAAAGAAAAAGAGTACATAGAGTTTTATAAGCTGGTCTGTCANGACTTTGAAGACCCACTGAAATGGAGCCACAANAAGGTTGAAGGCAAGCTAGAATANACAAGCCTGCTTTATGTCCCGAGCAGGGCGCCTTTTGATCTCTGGAATCGAGATTCTGCGCGAGGATTAAAGCTGTACGTTCAGCGTGTGTTTATCATGGACGATGCGGAGCAGTTTTTGCCCCTATATCTGCGGTTTATTAAAGGCGTNGTGGATTCTAATGATATCTCACTCAACGTATCACGTGAGATTTTGCAGAAAGACCCTGCCGTTGATTCGATGCGAAGCGCCNTGACCAAGCGTTGTCTCGATATGCTTAATAAGTTGCGTAAGAAAGAGGCTGAGAAGTANCAATCATTTTGGGATCAATTCGGTCAAGTACTCAAAGAAGGACCTGGCGAGGATTTTGCCAATCGGGAGAAAGTTGCTGAATTGTTGCAATTCTCAACTACGCAAAGTGACGGNGTATCTCAGGATCANGGGCTAGAAGACTATATCAGTCGGATGAGTGATGGGCAGAATAAGATCTACTATCTTGTTTCAGACTCGCTTAATTCCGCAAGAACCAGTCCTCACCTAGAAATCTTTAAAAAGAAAGGAATCGAGGTCATCCTAATGTATGACCGTATTGATGAGTGGCTAATGGGGNATCTTCGCGAATTCAGTGGAAAGCAGTTCCAGGATATTACAAGGGGCGANTTAGATCTCGGGGAGCTCGAGGNCGTTGAAGAGAAAAAACTGCAAGAGGAATCAGAAAAAGCCATGGAAGGCTTAGTCGAGAGGATAAAGAAAGTACTAGACGACCGGGTGAACGAAGTNAGAGTGACTCACCGCCTGATTGACTCCGCGGCTTGTCTCGCTATCGGCGAAGAAGATATGGGAGCGCAAATGCGAAAAATTATGGAAGCTTCTGGGCAGGCAGTTCCTGAGTCAAAACCAAATTTTGAAATTAACCCAAATCATGGCTTAATAGAGAAACTCAACAATGAACAGGATGAAGATCGCTTCGAGGATTTCGTTGAGATCGTATTTGGTCAGGCTTGTCTTGCCGAAGGTGGTCAATTGAAGGAGCCAGGGAATTTCTCGGCAAGGTTAAACAAGGTCCTCATGCAGATCGAGTGAAGGGTGCGCATTAAACGCTAGCAAGAGGATGGTAAACACCAACTGATCTTTAGGCTTGGCTTTAAGGAGCGTGGCTTGGTTTTGGAAAACATCCGCAAACCGTCGCGTTTGTTCTGATACCAATTAATAGCCAAGTTAAACAGATACTTACATCTGCTCCAGTGGTGTTATCCCAAGCAATTCTAAACCTTGCTCTAGGGTCTCAGCGGTAATGATGCAAAGGGCGAGGCGGGTCTTCATTTTCGATTTCTCGGTTTTGAGAATGGGACAGTTCTCATAGAACTTCATGAATATCCCAGAGAGCTCAAACAGGTAGTTACACAGCTGGTTGGGCATGCAGTCCCTATCAACGGCTTCTATGACTTCGGCTAACTGCAGAATTTTAAGACAAAGCCCGCGCTCTTCAGGTTCGGTGAGGCTTTGGATCTCATCGTTTTTGTACTCTGGGGCTTTCCTGAGAATGCTTTTGATNCTTGCATAGGCATAAAGGAGATAGGGCGCGGTGTTGCCTTCAAACGAAAGCATTGCGCCCCAATCGAATACGTAATCGCTTGTCCGGTTTTTTGACAGATCAGCGTATTTGACTGCGCCTATTCCAATCCTTTCGGCCACTTTCTGTCGCTGGACATGATCAAGCTTCGGGTTTTTCTCAGTGACAAGCTGGTAGGCTCTCTGTTTCGCTTCATCAAGTAGCTCCGTCAGCCTTACCGTGTCGCCAGAGCGGGTCTTGAAGGGACGGCCGTCTTTGTCCATCATAGTCCCATAAGAAATGTGCTCGAGTACCAAGTCCGTCCCGGCGAAGTCTGCAGCACGAGCAACAGCAAAAACCTGTTGAAAATGCAGGGTTTGGCGAGCGTCTACTACGTAAAGCGCTCGCTGGACGTTGAGCTTGCGACGCNATCTAATTGCGGCCAGATCCGTTGTTGAATAAAGATATCCACCATCTGATTTCTGCACGATTAACGGTAAAGGCTCGCCATTTTTTCCAGAAAATTTCGGTAAAAAAACACACTTGGCGCCTTCTGATTCGGCTAGCAAACCGGAATCTTCGAGGTCTTTGACCACGAGGCTGAGATCATCGTTGTATCGACTTTCAGCGTCTAGGTCGTCGCGAGTAAGAGTTACATTCAGTTTCCTATAAACCGCTTCACAATGCCTAAGGGATTCTTCAATGAATAATTTCCATGCGTTCAAACAATCAGTATCACCACTCTGTAATTTTACGACGCTAAGTCTAGCGCTCTCGGCAAAGGCGGGGTCGTCATCAAAACGATTTTTAGCCTTACGATAAAAATCTTCGAGGTCGGATAGAGTATTCGGCAAATCATTGCCTGTACCTATTGATTCCCTCATATAAGTGATTAGCATACCAAACTGGGTACCCCAGTCGCCNACATGGTTCTGCCTCACGACAGTATGACCACGACGTTCAAGGACGCGAACGATTGCATCTCCGATAATGGTTCCGCGTAAATGCCCGACGTGCATTTCTTTAGCGAGATTCGGTGAGGAATAATCTACAGCAACTTTGATCGGGTCATCCGATTCCGGTATGAGGAGAGCGGGATTCTGCAATGCTTCGTTGGCTCGGTTCTTAATTTCAGTGTCAGACAGAAAGATATTGATAAAACCNGGTCCTCCGACTTCAAGTCTGTCAATCAGGCTGGGGAGGCTTCGGTTGAGTGATGTGATTACCTTGTTTGCTAAGTCGCGCGGGTTCATTCTCCGCCTTTTGGCTTCGCTCATTATGCCGTTAGCTTGGTAGTCTCCAAAATCCGATTTTGAGGTTGTAATGACATTGGCGTTGCAGGATTCAGACTCAGTTGCTTCGGCCATTGCTTCGCCGANTAAAGTACTTAGATAATGTTTCAGAGATTGCATGTCGTGGGATACNCAAGACCTTTAAAGACGCGCTTATTGTACACCATCTGGGCATCCGGAGTTTGCTGTGAGATCAGAAAATATCAGATACTCAGCGGATATTGAATGGAGTCTGATCTTGACGAAAAAAAGTAAAGCCCAAATTGTTCAGGTTACTGAAAAATCCTATGATCAACGGCTGGATAACTTTCTGATCCGTGAACTAAAAGGAATACCGCGCACTCGAATCTATCGCATCATCAGGCGCGGGGAAGTTCGTGTGAATAAAAAGCGAGCGAAACCGGAGACACGATTAGGGCNTGGTGATATGGTGCGAGTTCCCCCCCTTTTTTTGCTGGACTCGCATAAATTGCCGCAACCTTCAGCCGGACTGATCACGGTAATTGAGCGGTCAATTCTTCATGAAGATGATGACATACTGGTCTTAAATAAGCCCGCTGGACTCCCAGTTCATCTCGGGACTGGCATCAGCCTCGGGCTAATAGAGGCGGTCAGACAAATCAAGCCTCGTTGGAGAGATGCAGAGCTGGCCCATAGGCTAGACCGCGACACCTCGGGGGTTCTGATCGTGTGTAAGAATGCGCAATCCCAGCGATATATTCAGGGCCAATTTAAGGGNAAATGTGTTGAGAAACGCTATCACTTGCTTGTTANCGGGCAGTGGCCGAATGCTGTCACTGAAGTTAAGGTTGCCTTAAAAAGAGTTTTGGCTGGGTCTGGTGAGCGACTTGTCCGAGTCGATCCAGACGGGAAGCCATCATCTACCCACTTCAAAATAATTGAGAGNTTTAAGTCGACGACTCTCNTNGAGGCCTATCCTATTACCGGAAGAACACACCAAATACGCGTTCACTGCCAGCATGCTGGTTATCCGATTCTTGGTGACCCCAAATACGGTGCAAATACTCAAGGTGAAAGCGTAAAAGACGGGCCGGATGTTTCTGCTAAATACCTGTGCCTGCACGCGGCAGAGATTCGATTTAGGCTTCCACATACCGACAAGTCTTTAAAAGTCAGCGCGCCGTGGGGAAAAAGTTTTGCGGCGCAGGTATCTAACTTACGGAAAAATTCATCGATCTCAGATTCATAAAGCATTCTTCTATAGGCTAATTTATACGATTATTGCCTTTGACAGACCCAGCTTCTCGCCCTATTATGGCGCGCCTATGTCAGACGCTGAAGATTTTGTTAATTCAGCTTCACCAGCGCAAGCGCTAACCTGCTCGCTGCCGATTTATGTTGACATCCGAAAAGTTTTCGATCTGGGGGTGGTAATTGAAGGAAGGATCTCTCTTGACCGCCTGCCACGCTTTTCAGAATGTCTGGCCAATTGCAGTGGTGAAGTGAGTGGGAAGCTCCAGTTCTTGGTCACCGAGACCGGCAACAGGGTAATTTTAGGTTCGGTATCGGCGTCCGTTGAAGTGGTCTGTCAGAGGTGTTTAGAACCGCTCGAATTAGAGCTTTCGGATGAAATTCAGCTTGCGCTAGTAGAAAGCGAGAGCCAAATTTATTCGCTTGAGGCGCGATGGGATCCCTGGCTGATTGATGGCCCAAAGATCACTGTTGCCGGATTGATTGAAGAACAGCTGATCCTGTGTATGCCTCTTGTGAGTTATCACCCAAATGACCGTTGTATTGAATCTCTGGAATATAAGCAGGTCACGGAGCGTCGTAGTGGTGAGAGCAGAACTGGAGTAGTCCGAAACCCATTCGAAGTTCTTTCAGCGCTCAAAAAAGATGACACAACACGTTAATTTGGATGCAGTTTTTAGAAGGTTTGGATTTGGAGAATAAACATGGCTGTACAAAAGAACAAGGTTACCCGTTCAAAGCGTGATAAGCGGCGCACGCATGANNCGCTTNCGAGTCCNNCCCTCGCNACAGATCCAACATCTGGTGAGAGNCACCGGCGTCATCACATNACGGCTGACGGCTTCTATAAAGGTAAGAAAGTNNTCGACCTTGGCGANNNCTGAGATTGNCCTACCTAAGACGCATCGCGATTGATGCAATGGGGGGCGACGGTGGCGTCGAGGTCACTGTACCTGCGTCGATTCAAGCGTTGCATAAACACAGTGATTTACAACTAGATCTTGTTGGTGATCAAGACCTTATAACTTTTTATACAAGTGATCTGCCGGGCCGGCTCTCCAGTCGAATCAGGGTGATCCACAGCGATCAGCGAATACCTGAAGGCAAGCGTCCCCAAAGCGTGCTCCGTGCTTCTCGACGCTCATCCTTGTACCTCGCTGTCGATCTAGTCAAACAGCGCGAAGTCGGTGCGATGGTCAGCGCTGGCGATACTGGGGCAATGTTGATGATCGGCAGGCACCTGCTTAAAACACTTGAAGGCATCAAAAAGCCGGCGATTCTGGCAACCATTCCCAGTTCAACGGAGCCCTGCTATTTGCTCGATGTTGGTGCTAATCCCGAATGTGACAGCGAGCAGCTCTTTGAATTTTCCGTAATGGGGACTGTGCTAGCTGAATCGTTAGGCCGCAAGGACCCCCGAGTAGGGTTACTAAATATTGGTTCCGAGCAATATAAAGGTAGCTCTGCTGTCCTTCTGGCTGCACGAGCGCTCGAGCAATGCACTGACCTGAACTATATTGGATTTGTTGAGGCTAACGAGCTGTTTGATGGTGCTGCAGAGGTAGTGGTATGCGATGGATTTGTTGGTAACGTAACAATCAAATCGAGTGCGGGCGTCGCGAATNTNATTAGTAANCTGCTTGGNAGCAGCCACNNCAGCNTCNNAGCATCACCNGCTCAGCACTTCGCTTTCGGCTCAACTNAACCCACAGCGATTCAATGGGGCCAGTNTATTGGGTTTGCAGGGGAGCGTNGTGAAGAGCCANGGNAATGCAACAGCCGAAGGNTTTTNCTANGCTATCGAACAAGCTATTCGTGAGATTGATCATGCAATCCCGAAGCTCATCGGCAAGCGTGTGGCCCGCATTATGTTGTCAAATCAAGGTCTANTGACAGGTGCCCGAAGCTAGTTTCATTGGAGAGAAAATGAAAAAAATCGGATTTGTATTCCCTGGCCAGGGATCTCAAAAAAAAGGCATGCTGTCAGAAATTGCATCGGAAAATCCGATCATGCTGGATACTTTCACTCAAGCCTCGGAGATCTTAGGGAAGGATCTGTGGAGAATATGCCAATTAGATCCCGATGGCTCCCTGAACCGAACGGAAATAACGCAGCCAGCTTTGCTTGCTTCCTCAGTGGCAATTGGCAAACTCTGGCGCCAGCGCGGAGGCCCTCAGCCGACGGTAATGGCGGGTCATTCATTAGGAGAGTATTCGGCGTTGGTGCTGGCGGGTGTGCTCTCTTTTGAGGATGCGGTTTTAGTTGTCCATAAAAGAGGGTCGCTCATGCAGTCTGCGGTCGGACAGGGCCAAGGAAAGATGGCCGCGATAGTGGGCCTTGATAATAGCAAGCTAGCCGAAATGTGTGCTCATGCGGAATTGATCGGGNCTGTTTCCGAAGCAAACTTTAATTCTCCAGGTCAGACCGTAATTGCGGGTGAGGCCCTCGCGGTTGATCGTGTGGTGGAATTGGCTAGAGAGGCCGGTGCGAAGCGCGCGATTCCCTTGAATATAAGCGTTCCCTCACATTGCCCGCTGATGAGGCCGGCAGCTGATGCGCTTAAAGAAGCCCTTGCAAGAATAAAATTCAAAAAACCTGACATTCCAGTAGTTCAGAATGTGAATGGTGCGATTCAGAATGAGCCGAACTTAATCAAAGAAAATCTAGTCAAGCAGCTTTACAGGCCTGTTTTATGGATAGATTGTGTTAGGACTATGCACGCGACTGGGATGCAAACCGTGGTGGAAGTTGGTCCAGGTAAGNTGTTATGCGGTCTAGTTAAAAGAATTGCGCCTGAGCTTCGGTGCGTGAACACTGAGGATCCGCTGATCTTTAACAGCGTTTTGACTGAGGTATTGAGCTCGGCCACAGCTCCAGAGGACTTAAGATAGATTGGAGGCACTATGACTGACGGTAAAAAAACTGCTCTAGTTACTGGCGCAAGCCGCGGCATTGGTAAGGCTACCGCCTTAGCTCTGGGACGCATGGGATTTTTCGTTTTGGGCACAGCTACGACCGAAGCGGGTGCTGCGGCTATTACAGGCTTTCTGCGGGAATCTGCTTTAAGTGGGCAAGGAATGGTTGCAGATGTCAGTGACGCTCATTCGGTTGCAGCGCTATTCGAGAAGACTGTGGCTCTCANCGGTCCACCGATCGTGGTCGTCAATAATGCTGGGGTGACTCGAGACAATCTACTCTTGCGAATGAAGGTGGAAGAATGGGAGACGGTCATCAACACCAATCTGAATTCGATGTACAGAGTTTGTAAGGCCTGTTTAAAAGGTATGACAAAAGCTCGCTTTGGCCGCATTATCAATATTTCCTCCGTTGTGGGATCAAGTGGTAATGCCGGCCAAACCAACTATGCGGCAACGAAAGCGGGTATAGAAGGCTTTACGAGATCTCTAGCAAAGGAGGTNGGCTCGCGTGGAATCACTGTGAACGCCGTTGCACCGGGGTTCATTGAGACAGACATGACCCATGACTTACCGGAAGAGCAAAAACTCGCACTTCTAGCACAAGTTCCTCTTGGGAGACTAGGTCGACCAGAGGAGATCGCCGCTGTTGTCGCGTTTCTTGTCTCTGAGGAAGGAAGTTATATAACCGGCGAAACTTTGCACGTGAATGGTGGAATGTTTATGGCCTGATTAGAGTGGCGCAAGATTTTAGTCTATTGAATTTATTAGAGAAATAGCGGTGAGTGAAATTTTCAGAGATAGGCATTACATTACCGGCATTTCGCGGTAGAATTGCGCCCTCGAATAGATAGCGACGGGGTATATCTTGAGACAACCCTAATTGAATGAAATAATAACGCTATTAGAAACAAAGAGTTAGGAGTTTTATCACTTATGAGCAGCATCGAAGAGCGCGTTAAGAAAATCGTCTGCGAACAGCTGGGCGTTAAAGAGGATGAAGTAAAACCTACTGCATCCTTTGTAGAAGACCTAGGCGCTGATTCACTCGATACCGTTGAGCTTGTTATGGCCCTAGAAGAGGAATTTGAGACAGAAATTCCAGACGAGGAGGCCGAGAAGATTACGACTGTACAGCTTGCAATTGACTATATCAACGAGCACCTTTAAGCAGACACCTGACTTATAGTGCAAAGCTACTCTGGAGTTTTCTAGGGTAGCTTTTCTTTATTTGGCGACAGATAAATATTCGGAGCATTTTCAGTGAACGGCAAGCGTGTAGCAGTTACTGGTATAGGTCTCTTGACCCCAGTTGGCAACGATGCTGAATCTTCATGGGCAGCTATTCGCTCTGGTGAGAGCGGAATCAGGCCCATTGACCGGTTTGATGTTTCAGAGTTTTCAACCCGCTTCGGCGGCGCCCTTCAAGAGTTTAATCGCGACAAATACATCCCAGCAAAAGAAGCGCGACGCATGGATGAATTCATGCACTACGGAATTGCGGCTGGTATTCAGGCTTTGGAGGACTCTGGCTTACGANAGGGAGATTTTGAGGCTGAGCGGTTTGGTGTGGCTATTGGATCCGGAATTGGTGGTATTTCAACCATCGAAGAAACCGCCATGCAGATTAAGGCATCTGGTCCTCGTAAGGTGACTCCGTTTTTCGTGCCAGGATCGATCATTAATATGATCTCAGGCACGTTATCTATTAGATTCGGCCTAAAAGGCCCCAATATTGCGGTGGTGACAGCTTGCACTACCGGCACTCATAATATCGGAATCGCGGCCAACATGATCAACAACGATCAGGCAGATATTATGCTTGTTGGCGGCGCCGAGATGGCAACGTCTCCCGTGGGTTTGGGTGGGTTCTGCGCTGCGAGGGCGCTATCCATCAGAAACGACGAACCTGAGCGAGCGAGTCGCCCTTGGGATAAGGATCGAGATGGCTTCGCGCTAAGTGATGGTGCCGGAGTTATGGTTATTGAGGAGATGGATCACGCAAAAGCCCGAAGTGCAAAAATTTATGCTGAGTTGGTTGGATTTGGAATGAGTGGNGATGCNTATCATATGACNGCCCCTTCCGAGGGCGGGGAAGGAGCNGCCCGTTGTATGCAAAATGCCTTGCGAAGCGCAGATATGAGCAAAAGCGATATTGACTACATCAACGCCCATGGCACATCGACCATCGCTGGGGACATTGCGGAGAGTGAAGCCATCAAACGAGTGTTTGGCTNGCATGCATANNATCTTTGCGTGAGCTCNACNAANTCTATGATCGGNCACTTACTTGGAGCGTCTGGTGCCGCNGAGGCCATAGTTTCGGTTCTTACNCTGCGTGATCAGATCATTACACCAACNATCAATTTNGANGAGCCTGANGAAGGCTGCGANCTAGATTATGTGCCGCATGTGGCGAGAGAGCAAACCGTGAATGCGGTCCTGACGAATTCTTTTGGATTTGGCGGCACTAACGCCAGTCTGATATTCAAGCGGATCTAACAAGCTATCACGAAGGCGATCATATCGTTGCGCCAACGTGCAGCTTTCTCTGAAAATTTCTACCCGCTCATGTAGACTCTTTGTTCTTTACGGTCCAGCCAAACCATCTTACGTTTTTCCTAAACACCTTATGCAGAAGCCGGCCAATAAAATATTAGTAGTGATTTTTATTGCGGTTCTTTTTCCGTTTTTGATTTCTGCTTCTGTGCTCAATAAGTTCTACGCACCGATAGCATCTCTAGGCTCTGGTAAAGCCTTCGAGGTTGAACCCGGGGATTCGCTTGCTTCTATATCGCGCAATTTGGTAAGTGATCAGATTCTGGTCTCTTCGAGCTTGTTTCGATTTATGGCTTTATGGCGTGGGGTTGAAGCGCATTTGCAGGCTGGAGAATATCAATTCGAACCGGGAGAAAGCCAGGCGGATGTTCTTCAAAAGTTGATTGATGGAGAGGTGCGCCAATATCGCGTCACTTTTATTGAGGGCTGGAGGTTTTCGGATGTCATGGATGCATTGTCTTCGGCAGATGGTTTGGTCAATACACTGACTGAATACACCGCTGAAGAGTTGGCTTCTGCTATTGGTTTAGAAGTCAACATTCCTGAAGGAATGCTACATCCTGACACCTATTATTATGTACGGGGCACAACCGATCTCGAATTGTTGAAGCGAGCAAGAGAGCGCCAGGAACTTATACTGATGTCCCACTGGAATGAACGGCTGGGAGCTCTGCCATTTGCGAGCTCCTACGAAGCGTTGACGCTTGCATCGATTATCGAAAAAGAGTCAAACGCACAAAGCGAGCGCGGGAGAATCTCGGGGGTATTCGTCAGGCGCCTAGAACTGGGGATGCGACTTCAATCCGACCCTACTGTTATTTATGGTCTGGGCCAGGAGTTTGACGGTAACTTAACTCGTTTACACTTACAGACACCGACAGCCTACAACACGTATCGAATGAATGGCTTGCCACCTACACCGATCTCATTAGCGAGCGAGGCATCAATAATCGCTAGTCTCAATCCAGATCCTGGAGACTCACTTTATTTTGTTTCTCGTGGAGATGGGACCCATTATTTCTCGATGTCGCTTGAAGAGCATAACGCTGCCGTTGAACGATTTCAGAAAGCGCCCAAAAGCGGGAGATAATAATGCAACAAGAAGGGTTTTTTATTACTGTCGAAGGAGTGGAAGGCGCTGGTAAGAGCACCAATATTAAGGTGATTGAGGAATTCTTGTCTGAGAAAAATATAGACTATGTGGTAACGAGAGAGCCAGGTGGAACATTATTGGCAGAAAAAATTAGAGATCTTCTTTTAAGTCATCATGAAGAGGAAATGGAAGTGACTACTGAGCTGCTTCTTATCTTTGCTGCGAGGGCGCAGCATCTGAACACCACTATTAAGCCAAAGCTCGCTGAGGGGAAGTGGGTTTTGTGTGATCGCTTTACGGACGCGACTTATGCTTATCAGGGGGCGGGAAGAGGCTGCGATTCACAGCTAATCGGTCAGCTAGAGAGTCTTGTGCAAGGGAGTTTGAGACCCGATTTAACAGTGGTTTTCGACCTTGATCCGCGCATTGGTCTGGCGCGCGCAAGTCAGCGAGGACAATTAGACAGAATTGAGAGCCAGAATTTGGAGTTTTTTCAACGCGTGCGACAAGCT
>PBHS01000025.1 GCA_002719575.1 Gammaproteobacteria bacterium
TGGTCGATGTCGGATATCGTGCAGGTCAGGGCTTTCGCAGTTGCTGGTGATGATGGTCTAGATTTCGCCGGATTCAATGAGGGATACTCCGAGTTTTTTGGAACAGACGCCAATCCGAACAAGCCCGTGCGCTCTTTTGTTGAAATCAAGGATCTGGTGGTTGAAGGCTGGTTAGTTGAGATCGAAATACGTGCCGCGCGGATGCCAGAATAGTTCGAGAGAATGGAGATCGGCCCTGCTGTTAAAGCGGGCCGATTTTTTGCCATAAAATTTAAGTTAGTCCATACCCTCCTTATGCTGTCTGGCTTCGTTTCTTCGACAGAAATCCAAGAGTCTTCTGTTAGTCATCCATCAGGGCTCTAATCTTGGTTTTGAACGATTCAGCCGACAACGCTTGATCAAAACCAAGCGACTGGCTGGGAGCCACAACGCCAGTCGCTGCGTCAGTGTTCCCATCAATAAGAGCTGCAGGTCTCCGTAGGACCGTCGGCACAGATTGTGTGGACAAAATGTCTGTAACTGGCCTTTCAGAAACGGTCCTGACTCTGCGCTCTCCGTTTATTTCGTAAATAAGGTAATGTCCTTGGGACCATCCCAGCAACGGATTGACCAAATTGCGATAGATAGATTCCACGAAGTAGATGCCCTCTTCATCGGGATTAGGCATGCGAAGGCCACTGACTTCCATGATTTGATCGCCTAGCCTGCCGCCGGTGAATTTTAATTCCAAAAAAGGTTCTTCAAACTCGCCTTTAATTAACTCATCGATCCTGAAAGTGACGTAGGTAAGGATCATGCCCGCGGCATTTTCTCTAACGTTCTGTTCAACTACTTTCCCTTCAAATATCAGCTCAGCGCCTCTTACAACTTCTTCGATGTCCATTCTGAAAATTGTCGTCGCACCAAGCGGATTTGACAGCAATGCGCAGTTTACCAGCGCACTAACCAGTGTTATTCCGATAGCTGTGGTCTGAAATCTTGCGAGCATCTTATGCCCTTCATGTGTCCGATCTATTTAATCGGGAGTATAGGCATCTTGCGTCCGCTGGGCAAAACGCCTTTGAGGGTCATTCTTGATGGTGCCCCGTCAATCACTACTTCGCAGCCAGACCTTGGGCATGTTGATCCGTAGCGCGGACTTAAATCAGAATCGGCTGGGTATAGCTTGAAGTTCTGTCCAAACAATGCCCCGCTGCCCCCGAAGTGCTTAGTACCTTCGTTGTGGAAGTTTTGTCATATAACTTGGGTCTTGCCAACGGAGTCTATTATACGCATCGAGCGGGCCTTGATTCACCCGTAGATGGTCGTCAGAAGCTTGGTTTTTCTACTGGAAGCAAAACAACAGGCACCATCTCGCTGTATTGAAACCAATCGCCATCGATTCTTAGGACCAAATTCCCGGACTCGGCCATTCGCATCACGCCCGTGAACTCCAGGTCCAATCTTGGGATACGGATCGAAAGTCTGCGTCCATCAACTGTAACTGAATCCGCAGGCATTCCATAAATCCCCAGTCCGCTGCTGGTCATAGAGGCAGAAATCTTTTCGCCCTCAAGAGTAAAGGTGAAAGCGAGGTTTACATTCTCTCGGCCGATTACTAGAGGACCTTCCCACGATCCGAGTAAGTTCTCGTTGGCGACTTCCGCAGCTTGGCTCAAGGAACCGAAAGCCAGACAGAAGGCAGCAAGTCTTAGATTCGAGAAGAGTCCCATATGGAGAATGGTAATTCAGCTATGTGAGCCTCTGCAAATCTGCCCGAACACGCTCAAAGATTTCAGTGGAGAGTCTTGTCAATCTGGTTGTGAGTGGGACAATGTTTGTTAGACAAATGTCTTTAAAGGAATAGTCATGCCTGTAAAATATCATAGCGAAAATGTCTCTGCAGTACCGAGTCAAAATGTTGGAGCATGAGGGTTAAATCTTAAATTTTCGCGGTAAGCTCGCTCGTCGAAGGAGAAGGCAACGTGACATATTTACCTGCAGTTGAAATTGAGTATCCACCCGAGGAATCGGTTGAGGCCGCAATTATTTGGCTGCATGGCCTGGGCGCAGACGGCAATGACTTTGCGCCTATTGTGCCGCAACTTACGTTGCCAGCCGGAATTGGCGTGCGGTTCATCTTTCCCCACGCACCTTCAATTCCAGTGACGATCAACGGAAGTATTGTCATGCCAGCTTGGTATGACATTAAGCAGCTTGACGTGGACCGGCACGTGGACGTAGACCACCTTCGCAAGTCAGCAAGTTGGGTTCACGATCTTATTAACCGGGAAATAGAGCGAGGCGTGCGCAGTGAAAGAATTGTCGTCGCGGGCTTTTCCCAGGGCGGTGCGGTGAGCTTCGAGGCAGCACTGACTTACCCGCATCGGCTGGCCGGAATCATGGCGCTGTCGACATACTTTGCCACGGCTGCGACAGTTGCTATCAATCCGGTGCTGCAGTCACTACCCATACTGATTCGTCACGGGAGTGAAGATCCCGTGGTGCCAGAGTCTCTGGGCAGAAAAAGCGTGTCGACGCTTCAGGATCTTGGATTCGCGCCGGAATACGCTGTCTATCCCATGGAACACGCCGTGTGCCCGCAGCAGATTGCCGATTTAGGCGGCTGGATAGAGCGGGCTCTGATCGGATAGAGGTCTGCCGAAAGAGTCCAAAATTCGCAGTGCAGCCGGCAATGAAAAAAAATTGACCTTGAAGTAAGCTCTAAGTTTATACTTGTCTGGTAGTTCAGTTACTTTGATCTCTCCGGGTTTGAATCTAGTGAGTGAGCAGAGTGGGTTGGCCTGGCGGTGCACAAATTACGATTTTATGAAAAAGCGGGCTCACGGAGGCCATTGAGCGCAGGCCCATCTTTTCCCTCTTTAGCATCGCCGATGTAAATCGGGAAGGGTTTTTGAAAACACGGTGAAATATCAGCGGTTTGCTGGAGGATATGGCTCAGCGGCTGGCGATAGGTCGGTTCACGGCTGCCAAGAATTCGCTTACATTACCAAAAATAAGTTGCATGAGGTCAATCGAAAGATGGCGGACGCCAAAGCGATGCATAAAGTGCAGACCTGCTCGTTGGATAATCGTGACGAGGGGTTAAAGATAGAGACGCATTGCTCCATTCTGGTGGTGCTTGATGACGGCGGCACCGCAATCAGCGGGGGAATCTACTGATGGAGCTTCTACGAATATTCTGGGATCTGGTTCTTCAAAGTGCCCCATGGTTGCTCATGGGATATTTGCTGGCAGGCATCATCCGGCAAGTCATCCCCAGCATTTGGGTGGAAAAGCAGTTAGCCGAGCCGGGAATCGCCTCTATTGTCAAAGGAGCGTTCATCGGTGCGCCACTCCCGCTGTGCTCTTGCGGGGTGATTCCGACTGCTTTAGCAATCCGCAAGGCCGGCGCGTCAAAAGGAGCCACATCGTCTTTTTTGGTGGCTACTCCCGAAACGGGTGTTGATTCAGTTTCCTTCTCTTATGCGGTTCTTGGACCGATATTTGCGATTGCTCGGCCTATTGGTGCGCTCAGCAGTGCGATTGTGGCGGGGATGCTGGTGAACGCGCTTGATCGCAGCGAGCAATCCGTACGCGAGGCCAAGAGCAGCTGCGGTAGTTGCTGTAGCAGTAAAAACGCAAGTGCTGACGAGCAGCAGTTGCCGTTCAGGAACCGTCTGGTTCTGGCGGTGAAGTATGGCTACGGGCGAATGATTTCCGATACCGCCAAATGGTTAGCCATCGGCTTAGTCGCGGCAGCGGTGATTACCGCTTTGGTGCCTCAGTCATTCTTTTTGCAGTGGGGTGACGGTTTGCTGGCAATGCTGATTATGGTAGTGGTGGGTTTGCCTATGTACATCTGTGCAACTGCTTCAACTCCGGTGGCAGCCAGCCTCCTTTTTGCAGGAATCTCTCCGGGTGCGGCTTTAGTATTTATGCTGACCGGTCCAGCCACNAATTTGGCCACAATGGGGGTCATNAAGGAGCAGCTGGGTTTGAAGTCTCTGNTTGCTTATCTNGTCGGAGTNATTGGCACCGCTATTGCGGCGGGACTGGCACTTAATGCTGCTTACGCGTCTTATTCTTGGCCCTTGCAGCTCGCCATGGCTGGCCACGGAGAAGGTTATCAGATCTGGCGCCAACTAGCGGCCGTTATATTGGTTGGATTAGTACTTCGCGTCTGGGTGGAACCCCTATTCAACGCGGGCGCCGATCTAAAAGAGGCGGGAGAGGCCCAACCCGCGGAATAGCTTTAATAACATCCGGTTATCGTCTCAAGACTCTAATTTGGTGTTNTGCCCACGACTCGGTGTTGTTCATCCAGATGGAAAACCCATTCAGCCTTGCCGGGCAAACTGTTCAGTGCATGTCTCGTCAATCGCTCGAAGTGCTGAATGAAGCGGGCAATTTCTGCAGGATTCATCAGGCCACCTGTGTCTGCATTGACGAGCGCTGCGCGTTGCCGCTGTAGCTTTTCTTCCTGCAGGCAGCGCCAGGCGAACACCTGTTTGAATGACGGCGCCCGCAGCATCAACAGGGAATCTAACCGGCCGAATGTTTCTGCAAAATCTGTTTTGAGAGTGTCATTAACGAAGCTGCGCCATGATCCGTCGCTGTCCTCGGTCGTTTCCAGGTGATTTACCGGTGATAGCAGACGTTCAGAGGACTCCGGATCCAGACCGACAAACCAACCTTCTAAAATGATGAGATCGACAGGAAGAGTCGCCGGGGCCCAGTCGGCTTCCGGTGCTGGATTATCTGTTGCTTTGTCAAAGCGTGGGATCTTTAAGGTGCGAGTGCGATTTTCAAGCAACTGGTTCAGGCAAAATTTTAGTTTCTTCAGGTCATGGGTGCCGGGTACCCCTCGAGTCGCTAAAAGTGGGTGCACCGTTTCAGCGAGCCGTGCCCGCGCATGTCTCGAGAGATAGAAGTCATCGATCGAGAGAACAGCAACTTTGAGGCCTGCTTCTTCACAGCAAAGCTCGAAAAGTTTGGCCAAAGTCGACTTCCCTGTGCCCTGAGCGCCATTGATGCCAATAAACAGAGGGGCATTTTGGTTTTTCGTCTGACGCAGGATCAGATCCTGTACGGCAGGGAGGAACCAGTTGCGTGCATCCTCACCATAGGCAAGTGGCAAGTCTTCTCTGAGCAGAAATTCCTGTATAAGCTGTGGGGTCACGGTGGGTAGATAGTGGGGAATCTGTGTGATTGCGCAGTTTACCTTGCCATAGTAAGCGGGTTCAATCGCGTTGTAGGGAACGGCCGCACGCCTGTGATACGATCTCTACAACGCGTAGTTTGGAGTGGGCATTTGTGTCTTCCCAACCGACGCAAAAAAGACCCATTTTAAAGTGATCAAATTTCTTCGTGTCAAAGCTAGTCCCAGAGCAACCACTCGTTATTTCTCCGACTCTCGCTGCAACAATAGGTCTGGGCGAAGCGGTGATGCTCCAGGCGTTAGCCGAGCTCATCCGCCATCGGGGTCAGCTGCGCAACGGCGATTCGAGGGTACGCTGGCTTCGCCTTCAGGACCATGAGCTTCCTTGTCTGTTTCCGTTTTGGAGTCTGTCGGAAAGTCAGGAACTTCAGCAAAGCCTGCAAAACCTCGGCGTGCTTCAACTGGAGCACGCACCTGACGCGCGCTCTGTCTGGATCGCTATCGACGACGGCGCAGATGCGATAGCGCAAGGCAAGTCTTCGCCGACGAAGACTGCTAAGTCATCGGACGTGAAAGCAGAGTTGCCAATCACTGAGCGTGTGGGCGCTGGATCGGATGCTGCCATGCTGATTCCGGAAGATTGGCAGCCGGATGACAACTGGATTCGGCTGGCAAAGCAGCATGCAATACCAAACGAATTTATTCGCAGCCTGATTCCTGAATTTGTGCATTACTGGCGCGACAGGGGCCAAGCGAGATTTTCCTGGGGCAATGCGTTCTACAAGCACGTATTGAAAGAATGGCGTCACGAGCAGACGCGCAAAAGCGCGCACGAGTTGGCAAGCACTATGTCTCCGCAATGGTTGCCCAGTGCAGACGCGCTTGAGATTCTGGGTAATGTCGGTATCAGCCGCGGCTTCATCGAGGACGCCATTCCGGAATTTGTTCTCTACTGGAGAGAGCGAGGCGTGATGCGTGGCGCCTGGAATACCAAATTTATTGAACATATTCGCAGGCAATGGGCAAAATATACGGCCTCTTTTGGGCTCGATGACACCCCGCGCCCTATTGCAGATGGATGGCAGCCAAGTGCGGATTGTTTTGAGATTTTGCAGCTGGCTGAGATCGACGAGGCTTACGCTCGCAGTAAGGTGCCGGAGTTCGTGCTTTATTGGAAAGACAGTGAACAGGTCAAGGCCTCATGGAACACGGTGTTCCTTCAGTTTATTAAACAGGATTGGGCTCGCCGTCTGAAACAAGGCGGTTATGACGAGAAATTGTATGGAGAAGATCAAGCCATTGCTGGAACGAACCAGCAGAAAATTAGGGAAAGGTTCGAGCGCATCGCTGATCGAAGTTGGGCAGACTGAGACTCGTGAGCACCCGCCTGCGGCCGTTAGGGCCGAAGAGTCAGAGGCCGACTTTGACTCTGGGGCAGCGCTGGATCATGTGGATGCGATTAATCAGATTTTCGCCGAGTTCGAATTTTCCTATCACAATCAGTATCACAAAGCGTTTGCAGACACTGAAAGCCTGGCCATCGCAAAGAAATATTGGTTAAGTTCTCTTGAGAATTATCTGCCGACACAAATTGTCAGAGCAGCTAAGAAAGTGATTCGTAGTCAGGACTACCTGCCCTCAATCGCAAGTCTGGTTCGGGCTTGTGAAGAAGGTTTTGACTTATTCGGGCTACCTGCTCCGTTCAGCGCCTATCTAGAAGCGTGTTCTGCGTCGTCGCCGAAACGGGAATATCAATGGAGTCATCCCGCCGTGTATTTGGCGGGAGCAGCAACAGACTGGTTTACTCTGGCGAATGAGAGAGAATCGGTCGCCTTTCCCCGCTTTGAATACCACTACGATCAGTTGTGTAAGCGGGTTATGGCAGGCGAAGATCTGCACCTGCCGGTCACTCAGGCCCTTCCCGAAAAAACCGAGCGAGCCCTAACTGCCGAAGAGCGTCGGTCTCGCCTAGCGCAAATTCGGAGAGAGCTGGGTATTTGACTAGGCGTCTAGCTTTTTATACCGAACTCGAGTCGGTTGGTTGTCACCAACGCGTTTCTTGTGGGCGGCTTCATAGTCAGAGTAGTTACCCTCATGCCATAAAACCTGACTTTCTCCTTCAAAAGCGAGTATGTGAGTACAGATACGGTCGAGAAACCAGCGATCGTGAGACACTACGATTGCGCAGCCTGGAAATGCAAGCAATCCCTCCTCCAATGCCCGCAGCGTCTCGACATCGAGGTCATTGGTGGGCTCGTCTAGCAATAGCACATTACCTCCTTTTCTGAGCAGCTTAGCCATATGCAGTCGGTTACGCTCTCCACCAGATAGGTCTTTGACGAATTTCTGTTGATCGGCGCCTTTGAAGTTAAAGCGACTCGCATAGGCACGAGAGGCGATTTCGTAACTCCCGATATGGATGATGTCCTGCTCATCTGACAATTCTTGCCAGACTGTTTTATCACCTGTGAGCTCGTCACGACTCTGATCTACATAGGCAAGACTGACAGTATCTCCAAGCTCGATTCCGCCGCTATCTGGTTGTTCCGCACCAACCAGCATACGAAGAAAAGTCGTCTTGCCTGCGCCATTCCCACCGATAATGCCAACAATGCTGCCCTTGGGAACTGAGAAACTCAGGTCCTCAATTAGGATGCGATCGCCGAAGCCCTTACAGAGCTTGCTCACCTCAATCACTTTGTCGCCCAGGCGAGCACCAGGGGGTATGTAAAGTTCCTGCGTTTCGTTGCGCTTTTGGAAATCCTTGGTATTTAGCTCTTCGAAGCGAGAAATACGGGCTTTGCTCTTAGACTGGCGGCCCTTGGGATTGTTTCGCACCCATTCAAGCTCTGATTTGATCGTGCGCTCGCGAGCGGCCTCCCTCTTGTCTTCAATTTTCAGCCTTTCTTCTTTGGCTGCAAGCCAGGCGCTATAATTGCCCTCGTAAGGGATGCCATGACCCCGGTCCAACTCTAGAATCCATCCGGCCGCATTATCCAGGAAATAACGGTCATGGGTAATTGCGACAACAGTGCCAGGGTAATCCTGCAGGAAGCGTTCGAGCCAGGCCACGCTTTCCGCATCAAGGTGATTGGTCGGCTCATCCAGCAGCAACATGCTGGGTTTCGAGAGCAGCAACCGGCACAGCGCCACCCGACGCTTTTCTCCACCTGAAAGGCTACCGACAGTGGCATCCCAGTCTGGTAAACGTAGAGCATCCGCGGCAATGTCAAGCGTGCGCTCGATTTGCCAGCCATCGACCGCATCAATTTCATTTTGTAGTTCACCTTGGCGCCCCAACAAGGCATTCATCTCGTCACCGCCCATGGGCTCAGCAAACTTGTCGCTAATTGCATTGAATTCGTTTGTTAGATCGATTATTCCCTGAATGCCTTTTTCGACGTTCTCCCTGACGGTCAGCGCTTCTTCTAATTCAGGTTCTTGCGGCAGGTACCCAATTTTTATTCCGGGCTGCGCTCTGGCCTCCCCGTTTATCTCAGTGTCCACGCCTGCCATGATCCGCAGTAAGGTCGACTTGCCCGCTCCGTTCAGGCCGAGTACGCCGATCTTGGCTCCCGGGAAAAACGATAGTGAGATATCTTTGAGAATTTCGCGTTTAGGCGGAACGACTTTGCTTACTCGATTCATGGTGTAGACAAACTGAGCCATCTAGATAAACCTTATAAATGAATTCATAACATTGGTAGAAATAAAAACGATGCACTCGTTTTCAGATTGGAAGGCTCTTAAAAACAAGCACTCACTCCGTTATCTTACAACATCTGTGCTATGAACAAGTATCCTTGCCAATTTTCTGATAAAGACCCTTTAAGATTATTTGGACGGTGTGAGAAGGGAGGTTCCCGCCATTGGAGACTGAATCGAAAGCGATATCTTGAACGAAATTGATCCTACATGTTTTTTCAGTTATTCCCATTGAAGTTGAAAAGCACCTTTAAATGACAGCCCATTCCCAATATCTTGATGCTCTGCGCGTCGCCTTCGGTTAAAATGACAAGAACAAACCAAGTCGTAATATGTCCTGATACCAAGGAGATTAGATGTTTAAGACCGGTTCCAGCCTTGCAGAATTTGACCCTGAAATAACCGCAGCTATTGAATCTGAGAAAGCTCGACAAGAGCAGCACATCGAGCTTATCGCCTCGGAAAACCACGCAAGCCCCTTTGTGATGGAAGCGCAGGGGTCCGTTCTGACGAACAAATACGCGGAAGGTTATCCGAATAAACGCTACTACGGGGGCTGTGAATTCGTAGACGACGTAGAGGAGCTAGCAATTGCCCGAGCGAAAGAACTGTTCGGTGCCGACTATGCCAATGTGCAGCCCCATTCTGGCTCCGGAGCCAATGCCTCGGTCTACATGGCCCTTGCGAATGCAGGCGACACCGTGCTTGGTATGAGCCTCGCCGATGGCGGCCATTTGACCCATGGCGCGTCGGTGAGCTTCTCGGGACGGATCTACAATCCTGTGCAGTACGGCTTGGATAACGAAACAGGAGAAATCGATTACGATCAGATCGCTCGACTCGCTGAGGAGCACAAGCCAAGGATATTGGTGGGAGGATTTTCTGCTTACTCGCGCGTGGTTGACTGGCAAAAATTCAGGGACATAGCCGACAGCGTCGGCGCCTATTTGGTCGTCGATATGGCCCACATTTCTGGGTTGGTGGCTGCCGGTGTGTACCCCAGCCCAGTGCAGATTGCCGACGTGACTACCTCAACCACGCACAAGACTCTTCGCGGTCCTAGAGGCGGCATTATTCTTGCCAAGTCGAACCCAGAGCTTGAAAAGAAACTTAACTTTTCCGTGTTTCCCGAAAGTCAGGGCGGCCCGCTTATGCATGTGATTGCGGCTAAGGCAATTTGCTTCAAGGAGGCTATGAGTCCGAGCTTTCGCGCTTATCAAGAGCAGGTGATAAAAAATGCTCAGGTAATGGCTCAGGGATTTATCGACCGAGGCTACGACATAGTATCTGGAGGCACCGACGATCATTTATTCTTGTTGAGTTTGATTAGCCAGGGCATTACCGGGAAAGATGCGGATGCTGCTCTTGATGAGGCCCATATAACGGTCAATAAGAATGCCGTGCCGAATGATCCAAACCCGCCCTTCGTAACCAGCGGGTTGAGAATCGGTACGCCAGCGATAACGACTAGGGGCTTCATCGAAAGAGATTGTGCCGAACTGACGGCCTGGATGTGTGACGTGCTAGATGACCTGGAGAACAGGCAAGTGCGCGCAGCTGTCAGAGAAAAAGTGTTGTCGCTTTGTGCCAAGTTTCCGGTTTATCAGCACTGATCGAATGAGAGCTAATTCATGCACTGTCCCTTTTGTGGCGCTATAGATACTAAAGTGATCGATTCCAGGTTAGTCTCGGAAGGCAATCATGTGCGTCGTCGTCGTGAATGTATTACCTGTGAGGAGCGTTTCACGACCTACGAATCTGCGGAACTGGTAATGCCCCGCATTATCAAGCAAAACGGTATCAGAGAACCTTTCAATGAAGACAAGCTGTTTGCAGGCTTTAGCAAGGCGCTTGAGAAGCGGCCTGTTAGCATTGAAAGCGTAGAAGCGGCGGTTAACCGTATCAAAGCGAATCTGCGCTCAACTGGCGAGCGTGAAATTCCTTCCCGGACGGTCGGTGAGCAGGTTACGAAAGAACTTCGTGATCTGGACGAGGTTGCCTACGTTCGCTTCGCCTCGGTTTACAGAAGCTTTAAAGATTTGGCGGAGTTCAGAGCTGAGATAGACAAACTTTCCAAAGACAATCACTGATTGTTAGCCGGCGGAGACGGATTGGTCCAAGTCCAAAAACTGGCGCAAATCTGCTAAACTCCCGTTCCCTTTCGTACTGTCACCGTCGCTCAGCTGATGTTCGAGTAGCGTCGTTGGGCCGAAACCATGGAATACGTCCATAACAAAGACTTGAAATCTTCCTGTAAAGATTGGCCACGCCATATGCAAAGGGCTCTTGACCTTGCTGAAACTGTCTTGACGGCTGGTCCTAATCCTCGAGTCGGTTGCGTACTTATGCGAGACGGGCAGGTGATCTCGGAGGGTTGGCACAGTGCTGCCGGAGCGCCCCATGCCGAAGCAATGGCCTTGGATGAGGCGGGCTCAGCGGCACGTAATGCGGTCGCCTTTGTGAGCCTTGAACCGTGTGCTCATCATGGCAAGACAGGGCCCTGCAGCGAAGCACTGATCGCTGCGGGTGTTTCCAAGGTGGTGATCCCCATGCAGGACCCTCATCCAGCAGTGTCTGGTAAGGGCATTGCACAACTCGAGGAGGCCGGTGTAGAGGTGATTATGATGGTTGATTTCGAGCATGCCGCGCGTGCAATCAATCCCGGGTTCCTCTCTCGAGTTGAGCGCGGCCGGCCGCGTGTGCGAATGAAGCTTGCAATGAGCCTTGATGGCCGCACTGCCTTGTTTAACGGAGAGAGCAAATGGATCACCGATGGTACTTCTCGCCGAGATGTCCAGCTGCTTCGGGCTTGCAGCTGCGCAGTGCTTACCGGTGTTGGTACCGTTNTTTCAGACGACCCGAGCCTTACAGTGCGTCCAGATGAAATAGGGTTAAGCGCTGATCAGAGGCAATGTAACGTATTGAATTTACAAAATCCGCCTCTCCGGGTAGTGCTAGACAGCACGTTACGCACCCCGGCTCAATCAAAATTGCTGGAAGCGGAAGGCAATGTCCTTATTTTTTCCACTGCTTCTGCCAAGTCGGCCGAACTGGCAGCGCTTGAACGCTGCGCACTCAAAGTAGCTGGTAGTGATGCACAGGTCCAGCTACTCCCTGTTCTGGAATCGCTGGCATCTGAATATTACTGCAACGACGTTTTAATAGAAGCGGGTCCCACACTTTGCGGCGCATTCTTGCGCGCAAACCTAGTCGATGAGTTGATCGTTTATGTTGCGCCGAAGCTCATGGGCAGTGACGGAAAGGCCCTATTGGATTTGCATGGCATTCAAACCATGGCAGACACCCCAACGTTCGAACTTATAGAAACGAAGCAGCTGGAGGGCGATGTTAAGCTGCGCCTGCTGCCGCGGATTTATTAGAAAAGCTGTAGATACATCTCTTTGAGAATAAAATATGTTTACTGGAATAATTGAAAGTATTGGCAAGGTGTTAAACCTAGAAAGAATTCAGGATGAATGGCGCCTAACACTTGAAACTGGGGATCTTAGCCTTGACGATGTCAAGCTAGGAGATAGTATCGCAGTCAGTGGTTGTTGCCTGACAGTTGTGCAGCTAACAGGAAGTGGATTTGCCGCTGACGTGTCCAACGAAACGCGACGTTGCACGACTTTGGCGGACTTTAAGCCGGGGACAAAGGTAAATCTAGAAAAAGCGATGAAAGCTACGGATCGGTTTGGCGGTCATATTGTTAGCGGTCATGTCGACGGCGTGGGCGAGCTGGTATCTTTCGAAATTGAAGGCAAAAGCCGGAAGCTGACATTTTCGATGCCGGAAGGACTAAGGAGATATGTTGCTACCAAGGGATCGATTTGTATTGATGGAACGAGCCTGACGGTGAATCAGGTTGAAGGTAATACCTTTTCCATAAATGTCATTCCTCATACACAGGAAATGACGGTGAGCGGCACTTATGAGCGAGGTCAGCGAGTTAATCTGGAAGTTGATTTGGTAGCCCGCTACCTTGAAAAGTTATTTTCAAATGAACAGAGCGATAAGCGCGGAGGTGTAAGTGTATCGATGCTTGAACAACATGGATTCAAGCGAGATTGAACGGCCGCACTATGAAACTTAACTCTACAGAAGAAATAATTGACGACATTCGCCTTGGGAAGATGGTGATCCTGATGGACGATGAGGATCGTGAGAATGAAGGTGATCTGATTGTTGCTGCAGAGCGCGTACGAACTGAAGATGTTAATTTCATGGCAACCAATGCGCGTGGATTGATTTGCCTAACGCTCACCGGCGAGCGCTGCAAACATCTCAAGCTTCCACTGATGGTGGATGACAACAACACGCCGTACAACACGAATTTTACGGTTTCCATCGAAGCTGCAACTGGGGTAACGACAGGTATCTCTGCNGCTGATCGTGCCCGTACCATTCAGGTGGCTGTGGCTCGAGACAGCGAGCCTGAAGACATCGTGCAGCCCGGCCACATTTTTCCGATCATGGCTCAGCCCGGAGGCGTGCTTCGGCGAGCGGGCCATACAGAGGCGGGTTGCGACCTAGCGCGACTGGCTGGCTATCAGCCAGCGGCGGCAATAGTAGAGATTATGAACGAAGACGGCTCCATGGCGCGTCGGTCCGACCTCGAGAGATTCGCTCAGAAGCACGATCTCAAGATCGGTACTATTGTTGATCTGATTCACTACCGTATTGCAAACGAGCAAACGGTAACTCGGACAGAGACCTACGAGATGGCCACTGCCTACGGTTTGTTCACAGTTCACAAGTATATCGATTCAATAAGCGGGAGCCTGCACCTCGCTTTTGTGAAAGGAGAACCGGCAGCAAATGAACCCACGTTAACAAGAGTTCATATTCCTAATACGCTTCGAGACACGTGCGAGGTATACAATTCAGAGAGAACCAGTTGGTCTTTTAGTGCAGCACTGAAAACAATCAGTGCGGAAGGCAAAGGCGTCGCTGTGTTATTATCTGGTGAAGACTATGGTCAAGATCTAGCCGGAAACTTGGCCTCAGCGATTGCAGAGGGCGCTGACGGCTCCCAGTCCACTCGCACTGGTAGTGACCTTACGATCGGCACAGGTTCACAGATATTGCGCGATCTTGGGGTTGGCAAGATGCGTCTGTTGAGCCACCCAGCGCGTTTCAACGCGATTTCAGGATTCGATCTTGAGGTGGTCGACTTCGTTGGATTTAAAAGATAACACCAACTGAGCGGCTTCCGAATAGCGCGATAATTGATCACACAATGGAAACAGGGTTGAATGGGTATGAGCATCAAGATTATTGAAGGGGACTTTCATCTTGCCTCAGCGCGGTTTGGGATTGCAGTCGCTCGCTTCAACAGCTTCATAGTGGATCGACTCTTGGAAGGGGCCTTGGATGCCTTACGCAAGCACGGTGTGATGGACCGCGATATTACGGTGGTGAAGGTCCCGGGCGCTTATGAATTACCCCTCGCAGTAAAGATGATGCTAGATGGAAGCAGTTATGATTGCATCATCGCTCTCGGCGCCATAATCCGAGGCGGAACGCCTCATTTTGAATACGTCGCGGGAGAATGTGTGAAAGGGCTGAGCCAGGTAGGGCTCGCTGCGTCTTTACCAGTCACCTTTGGGGTGCTTACGGTAGACACAATTGAGCAGGCAATTGAGAGAGCAGGTACCAAGGCTGGCAATAAGGGGACGGAAGCGGCGATGACGGCTATTGAGATGATAAGCTTGTCTCGCCAACTAAAATCTTAAAACTTAAAATTATCGGTGATCAGGTGCCTAGCAAATCCCCTCTAGTTCGACGCAGAAAGGCACGGCAGCTTATTTTACAAGCCTTGTATCAATGGGCTCTCGCTAGGACAGACCCTACGGAAATTTGCAACGAGTTCCATGATCGGAATAATGAGAAGATCGATTGGGAATTTTTTGATGAGGTTTTTCAGGGCATTCCGAAAACTGAAGACACTCTGAAAGGGCATCTCCATCCTCTGTTGGACCGAAAGCCGGAAGCACTCGATCCGATTGAAAAATGCCTGCTTTATCTTGGAGCCTACGAGCTGGCGAACCGTAGAGACGTGCCATATCGTGTGGTCATAAACGAGTGCGTTCAGCTTGCTAGGGTATTTGGTGCGACAGAGAGCTACAAGTATATCAATGGTGTTCTCGATAAACTCGCACCAGCACTTCGAACCGCCGAATACCAAAGGCATGCCTAAGTGGTGACCCCAGCGGCTTATTTTCTTTCCAACGCAAATGGCCTCACAGAACATGCCACTCTCAGAATTCGAACTGATTGACCGCTTCTTCAAATCTAGATTCACAGGGAATCTCCATTCAGCCGTGAGCCTGGGCATCGGTGACGATGCTGCCGTCCTGACTGGCCTCGCCGGGCAGTCAGTGTGCGTTTGCACGGACGTCCTCGTCAGCGGCATTCATTTTCCTGCCCATGCCGATCCCGCTGAAATCGGGCAGCGCGCTCTGAGAGTCAACTTGAGTGATCTTGCTGCGATGGGTGCTAAGCCCGTGTGTTTTACTCTTGGATTAACCTTGCCCTCTGCCGATGAGCAGTGGCTCTTAAAGTTCTCGTCGGGATTGTTCAGCGCAGCAGAGCAATTCGGATGTTCGCTGGTCGGTGGCGATACTAACCGTGGCCCTCTATCTGTCAGCATAACCGCTGTGGGGG
Source organism: Gammaproteobacteria bacterium (assembly GCA_002719575.1). GTDB lineage: Bacteria > Pseudomonadota > Gammaproteobacteria > Pseudomonadales > Pseudohongiellaceae > UBA9145. The sequence continues at coordinate 15,512 of PBHS01000025.1, forward strand.
AGGTTCCATCCGGAAGGCCCGTTACTCGCGGCGGGGCAATGCCGGGCGATTTGTTGTATGTCACCGACTGTCTGGGCGGTGGACAAGTTGCTTTGCACTACTTGGGTTTCAGTGCAGCGGAGCCAATAGCGAAAAAGGCAACACTGGCGGAAGCGCGGAACAAAGCGGTTCATAGAGATTTGACCCGTGAGGAAGAAGCATACTTGCTGGGGCGTTTTTTCCGGCCCGAGCCTAGGTTTGCTTTCGCCGATCTAACTCGGAACCTAATGAGCTCGGCAATTGATGTGTCTGATGGATTGCACGCTGATGCTGGACATCTGGCCACCGCTTCCGGTGTCGGTCTGCGCATCAATTTGGATAAATTGCCTTTCGCTCAACAAGTGCTGGACCTAACTTCCGAAGAGGAGTGCGTCACAGCAGCGCTTTTTGGAGGCGATGATTATGAGCTTTGTTTCACGGCGGCGATCACTCATAAGGATAAAATTGAGAAAGTCGCATCAACATTGGAACTGCGTGTTACTGCAATAGGTGAAGTTCAGCAAGGGAGCGGTGTCAGCCTGTTCAACGAGGGAGTCGCAGTGTCGGCTAATCACGGGCGTGGCTTTGATCACTTTCCCACGGTGGATAGGCAGTGAGACCAGTAGGTTTCGACAGGACAAATCCGGTCCACTGGCTCGCTTTTGGGCTTGGGAGCGGTTTCGCACCCAAAGCCCCGGGCACCTGTGGCTCTGCTGCCGGGGTTCTGCTCTATTTGCCACTGGCAGATCTCCCGCTGACTATTCGTTGCGCAGTCATAATCTTCGCATTCGCAGCGGGCGCCTGGATATGCGGTTCAACCTCCAGACAACTCGGTGGCCACGATCATGGCGGAATCGTCTGGGATGAGTTTGTGGGAGTATGGATTACGTTGACGGCTGTTCCATTGACCCCTAGTGGGCTGTTATGCGGCTTTCTGTTGTTTCGTCTGCTAGATATCGTGAAGCCGTGGCCAATAAAGTGGGTCGACAAAGAATTACACGGTGGTCTCGGCATCATGTTGGATGATGCGATTGCAGGTATACTTGCCGCTCTGGGCTTGCGGGTCTTTTATTTACTTGTCTACTAGAAAGTTCTCAACGCTGCTTGCTTAGCCTGTTGATCAATAAATAATAGAGTGACATCGTGACGATACCCTTNATAGCATCAGTACCGTACCGGTGCATCGCGAGAAGCTCTTCATTATTGAATTCCAGTACTCCGCGGCTAACCAGAAACGTGNGATGACTATAAATTACGCCCAGTTAACTGCACCCAAAGCCGTTGGATTAGAGGTTGATGACATAATCGCTCGGCTTACCGAAGAATACCGTTAACAAATATCAAGCAAGCGTAATCTGGGAATTCCTTTTTGAAATCACGTTCACTTATTGTCGATCTCATGCGCCACGGGGAACCAGAGGGGGGGGATATTCTTCGAGGAAGGATTAATCCGGTTTTAACCGATTTGGGATGGCAGCAGATGCGTGTGGCAGCCGCTCTAGATACCTCTTTTTTGGCGACGGCAAAAACGCCGCGCTGGGACATAGTTATAAGCTCACCCCTCGCGAGGTGTTGTGAGTTTGCCGAGCGTGCTGCAATCGCCGCTCATACAGCCTGTCAGGTTGAGGAACAGTGGCAGGAGATTGATTATGGGGATTGGGATGGTATGCCCCTGAGCCAGTGGCGTCAGGAAGCTGCTGATCAGTTTCGGGATTTCCGCCAGGATATTACCGCACTTGTGCCCCCTAACGGCGAAAGCTTCATGTCTTTTAAGACACGCGTCTTAGCGGCCTGGCAGCAAGTTAGAGAACTGCGTGAAGCCAATCATGTCCTTGTGGTCACGCATGGCGGTGTTATGCGGGTGGTCTTGCCTTCGGTGCTTGGAATGCCACTAAATCGCAGTTTTCCACTCCACATACCCTTTGCGTGCCTTAGCCGTATCAAATTTACGTGGACTGATGAGAAACTAAGTGCCAGCCTGATCTTTCATAATGGCGCAGCGTACAATCGTCTGCCCACTCTTTCCCTCTAGTCCGAATTGCGCACCGAATCGATCTGAGCGCAAAGTCGCTGCGCGCCGTCGAGCGCTCTCGGTGTATACCGCTGCATCAGATCCGGCGGAATAAAAAACAACTTATCCTCTTTGACCGCTGACAGGTTTGTCCAATCACGCCAGCCATTCAACCATTCGGGCCGTCCTTGATCCATACCGCTGGCGATGATGACCTGCGGGTCNCGGGAAAGCACGGACTCTACAGAAACTTTTGGTGCTATTCTGGAAAGCTCTCCAAAAATATTTGATCCTCCGCAGACGCTTATCATGTCATTGATTAGCTCCCTGCCTCCAACAGTGATCAGAGGGCGGTTCCAGACCTGATAGAACGTTCTTACCGGTTTACGTTGCGAAAAACGTGTTCGCAGATCCCGAAGTTTGCGTCGGTAATTCGCGCTCGCTCTGGAGGCAATATCACTTGTTCCAGCGAGCGCACCGACTCGATCAAGATGAGAAGCCACTGCTCCTAAATCTCTTGGTTCAGCGACATAAACTTTTAGCCCCAGTTCTCGAAGTCGGTTTATTTCGGCGCGCGGGTTTCCAGATTGCCAGGCTAAAACTAGATCAGGTTGCAGCGCGAGCAGAGCTTCTAAATCAAGCGAATCATGACGACCAACGATTGGCAGATTTCTGGCATCTCGCGGAAAATCACTGAATTCGACGACTCCAACAATCTTTGTGCCGGCACCCGCAGCATAAAGGATTTCGGTCAGCGACGGAGCAAGGCTGATAATTCGCATAGCTGGCGATGGGAGGCTTATGAGATTGCCTTCATCGTCATAGGCCTCAGCTGCAATGAGCCGACTGTGCGCCAGGCTCAGGCTAAGGCTCAGAACGCCGGTGAGCGCACAGTGCGCTAAGGATGACTTCAATAGTCTATGCCTCGTTGCACTTTCACACCATCATAGAACGCGTGTTTAGTTTCACCAATTTCGCTTACTGTGTCGGCCATCTCGATTAATTCTGATGAGGCGTTCCTCCCCGTCACAACGACGTGTTGAGAGGAAGGCCGCGACCCAATAGCCTCGAGAACCATCTCCTTGTCGAGATACCCATATGTGAGCATATAGGTTAGCTCGTCTAATACCACGACATTGACTTCAGGGTCGGATAACAAGGCATTTGCATGCTTCCAAGTGGACTTTGCTGCAACAACATCAGCTTCTCTATCCTGTGTCTCCCAGGTAAAACCGGTCGCCATCACAAAAAAGTCCACCAGCTGATGGTGCTGAAANAACTTCTGCTCTCCGCAGTCCCATGTGCCTTTGATAAACTGCACAACGCCACAACGAAGCCCGTGACCGACACTGCGGGCCAGCATTCCAAAGGCAGAGGANCTCTTGCCTTTGCCATTACCGGTCAGGACGACCAGCACTCCTTTATCTATTGTCGCCTTAGCTATGTTGCCATCTATGTGTTTTTTCTTGCGCTGCATCGCACGCTTGTGGCGCGCATTGCGCTCGGCCGAGGTTGACATAATTTTCTCCGCGAGTTGCTCTCCACGTCTGTTCGGCAGGCATCTCGATAACACCCAATGTTAGAGCCTGAAACGCGCTGTAGCGGTTTTCAGATTGGCTGCTCAGGCAAGGAGGGCAGAAAAATGCGAGAACATATGCTTATAGCACACACTTTGATTCGTGCTGATTTACTGTGCCGAGTGTTGCTCATCGGCTACCCTAAAAGCTAGTCGGTCACCGAGTAGTCTAGAAGTCAACTTATGTTCGATGATTCNCGCCTCAGAAGTAAAGCAAATACGCGACTTTAGCTGGTTCAGTCATTCCGAAAAGCGTGGGTCTAAACCATTTCAGAATTTANATTGCAGGCTTTTCTTTTTCGCTGGATGGCGAGCGCAATGTCCTCGCTGTCCAAGCCCGCATCCGACAGCATCTCGGTCGCTTTACCATGCTCAAGAAAAGCGTCGGGCAGTCCCAAATTGAGCACGGGGACGTTGAGATTATGTGCTGCCAGATATTCATTAACTGAAGAACCAGCACCCCCCATGATGGCATTTTCTTCGACTGTAACGATGAGGTCGTGACTACGCGCTAGCNTCCCAATTAACTCTCCATCCAGTGGCTTCACAAAACGCATATCGGCCAGAGATGCGTTGAGGCTTTCCGCAACGTCTGCTGCCCTTGCAACCATGCTTCCAAAAGCCAGAATCGCCACTCCATGACCCTTTCGGCGCAACAATGCACGGCCGATGTCGACTGGTTCAAGACCCGGTAGGATTTCTTTTCCTGGTCCTTTTCCTCTTGGGTAACGCACGGCGGCTGGCCCATCATGCTGATACCCCGTGGTTAGCAGTTTATGCGTCTCGTCTTCATCGCTGGGCGTCATTACGATCATGTTTGGAATGCAGCGCAAGTAGCTAAGGTCGAAGCTGCCTGCATGAGTTGGGCCGTCCTCTCCCACCAGTCCTGCTCGATCTATTGCGAACAGCACGTCAAGGTTTTGAAGTGCGACGTCGTGAATCAACTGATCGTAAGCCCGCTGCAGAAAAGTTGAATAAATGGCCACTACCGGTTTCGATTTTTCGCAGGCCAAACCTGCTGCAAAAGTTACCGCGTGCTGCTCGGCTATTGCGACATCGTGGAAGCGCTCGGGGAAAGTTTCGGCAAATTTCTGCATACCTGATCCTTCGCCCATCGCCGGGGTAATGCCGATCAGGTTCGGGTCTTCGCTGGCAACGGCACACAACCAGTCCCCGAATACCTGAGAGTAGGTAGGCATCTTTTTTAGGGTCTTTTCTGCGGTCGATGAGGCAAATTTGATTTCGGGAGAGGCTTCGACTTTGCTCATTGCATGCATGCCGAAAGGGTCATTTTCTGACTCTAAATAGCCCTTGCCTTTCTGCGTGATTATGTGCAGTAACTTCGGCCCACGCAGGGTCTTGATATTTTCCAATATTTCAACCAACCGGTTCACATCGTGACCGTCTATAAGGCCAATATAGTTAAAACCGATTTCTTCGAACAGCGTACCCGGCGATACCATGCCTTTCAAATATTCCTCGGCTCGATGCGCAGCCTTTAAAGCGGGAGGGACTTTTGACAAAACCCGCTTACTGCCCTTACGGATGAAGTTATAGGGCTTACTTGCCCACATGCGCGCGAAGTAGCTGGACAGGCCTCCGACGTTCTTTGAAATGGACATGTTGTTATCATTGAGTATGACAAGCAGGTTTTCATCGATATGACCTGCATGGTTGAGCGCTTCAAATGCCATCCCGGCAGTCATCGCACCATCACCAATTATCGCAATATTGTGTTGCTCCCTGTTATGAAGCTTACTGCCAACCAGCATGCCGAGCGCGGCGCTAATGGATGTGCTGGAGTGCCCTACTCCAAAGGTGTCAAATTCACTCTCGCCTCGGCTTGGAAAGGCAGCCAGTCCGCCAGCCTGGCGCATGGTGAGCATCCGCTCTCGTCGGCCAGTGAGAATCTTGTGAGGATAGGCTTGGTGCCCCACATCCCAGACTAGCCGATCATCTGGTGTGTTGAATACATAGTGCAATGCAATAGTGAGCTCCACAACGCCAAGTCCTGCGCCAAAATGCCCACCAGTTTGGCCCACTGAATAAAGAAGGAAAAGGCGCAGTTCGTGTGCAAGGCCCTTAAGTTTCGAGCGCGGCAGATTCTTTAGATCTGTTGGGCTGTCGATGGAATCCAGCAGTGGCGTTTCCGGTCTTGTTGTCGGTATTTCTGTCAGCATATGGCTATTTGATCGTGAGAGCGGGCAGTTTTCAACCAATTACGTGTTTTAATTGAAGGCGAGTAACGTTATCTAGCGCGCTATAAAGGTCAATTAAAACGCTCTGTTGGTGATAAAAATTGCGAGCTCCCGCAACAGATCAGCCTCTGAATTAAAGTGGGCAAGCGCGGATATTGCGTCTTCTGTAAGCTTAGATGCCCTGATTCTAGCTTGCTCCAGGCCCAATAAAGACACATAGGTAATTTTGTTATTGTGTTGGTCTGATCCTTGTGGTTTGCCCAAATATGCTGTGTCTGCTGTTACGTCGAGGATGTCATCCTGAATCTGGAATGCCAAACCAATACAATCAGCATACTGTTGGAAGTCCTCTAACTGACGTTCAGTAACGCCAGCGACAGAATGTGCCCCGAGCAGGACGCTCGCGCGTATCAGCGCTCCCGTTTTGAGTCGGTGCAGTGCTTCGAGGGCCTGCAGGGAAGACTGACTGCCAGCAGCGCGAAAGTCGAGGCATTGCCCACCAGCCATGCCATTAGCGCCGACTGCAGCTGCAAGAGTCTGTATCTGCTTTAGTTGGGTGACTGCCGGTCTTGAAAGGGAAGTTTTTGCCAACACGGTAAACGCCAGACTTTGCAAGGCGTCACCGGCAAGTATAGCGNTTGCTTCATCAAATGCCTTGTGGGTGCTGGCTTTGCCCCGACGCAGATCATCATCGTCCATGGCAGGCAGGTCGTCGTGCACTAAAGAATAGCTATGGATAAATTCCACAGCGGCAGCAGGCTGATCAGCATCTGCCATTTTTCCACCAAGTGCCTGATTCGCGCCATAGACGAGAACCGGTCGTATCCGCTTGCCGCCATCAAGGCAAGCATAAGCCATTGCTTCTTGCAGAAAATGGCTGGTGTCGCATTGTTCGATTTCATCGGAGAGTACCCCTTCAATGCGGTGTTGGCAGCGCTCAAGGAATCGAGCCAGTAGGGGCGGCGGGTCCATTGTATTTACCTCAGTCTTCGTCTTCGATTTTGAATGCTTCAGTCTCGCCATTTTCATTCAGTAAAATCTGAACTTTTTGTTCCGCTTTTTTCAGAGCCGCCTGGCATTCACGAGTCAGTTTGACCCCTTTTTCAAAGGTTTTCATTGATTCCTCTAGGCTAAGCTCCCCCTCTTCCATTGAGCTGACCAAGCGCTCTAGTTCCTCCAGTGCCTCTTCAAAATTAAATTCGGATTTTTGCTTTTTGGTCATAATGGGTTCCATGATCGAGCGGCGGTGACCGCTTCAGCTTAGCCGCCTCTTACGAGGCGGAATTTTGACTCAGTATCGTGCTTTACGCGCTTACGACAACAGAGCGCCATCTCTGTAACGAATACTACCGCAGCCGATTTCAAGTTGATATGCACTGCTTGAGTCGTTTTTTGCCTAGGCGTCCGAACCAACACCTCGGGCTGCTGGATTGAGAATTTGGGGATGCTATGTGAAAAGCATGGATCTGNAAGATCTTNNNTAGTTGACTCTTCGGNGTTTTGCAACTTATNCTCANANCGNTTCTNAGNTTCGNGGTATGTTCGGGTNTNTTAGCTGNAAGGGCNAGCCGCGGCATTGCGNNATNTNTTGNTNATTTAAAATNGAGAGAAAGGCGNATGGAATACGTTGTGNTGGTTGTCCTCATTTCGCTGGTTGAATACATNGTTTTTGGAATTCTAGTCGGACGTGCTCGAGNGAAGTACAACTGTCCTGCGCCTGCGGTAACCGGCGATCCAANGTTTGAGCGCTANTATCGCGTNCACATCAACACGTCCGAGCAACTGCTGNTCTTTGTGCCTGCTATCGTCATTTATGGAATTTACGGCAATCCTGTCGTGGCGGCCGCGGTGGGGCTGGTGTTTCCGATCTCAAGGATCGTCTACCTGCAGGCCTATCTGTCAGACCCCGCTANGCGTGGACGCGGGTTTTTGCCTGGNTTCCTCGCGATTGCCTATTTAATTGGTGGCGGTCTGGTTGGAGTTATCGGGAGCTTCTCTTAGAGATTCGGAGCACAGTATGTTTCCTGGAAGTGGAGGATCATGTCTTGTTGGTTCTGAGGCTGGAAACTTGACGGGCTGACGCTGTTCCCTATGCTTGCCTGACTCATCGTCATGAGCAGTAACAGCCTTTCTCGTCGACGGCACTCGCGACGAATCGATAATTATTANAAAGCCGACGTGCTTTTTGATGGCGAACTGAAGCCGTAAACCCCGATTCAGACAAGCCTGATATTATAAAGCTCCTTCCATCTCCCGCACCATCTTGGTTAAAGTGCGGAAATCGGTTTTGCCACTGCCCATGCAGGGAAACTCCTCTATGACGACGTATTTTTTTGGCAACGCCAGATTGGGCAACTCTTCAGAAAGCCGTTTGTTGACTTCCTTCTCATCGATTGCCTGGTCAGTCACGCCAACGATGCGCGACCCGCGCTTAGCGTCCGGCAACTCTACCGCGCAGCATTCGATGGTGTTAGAGAGAACGCTTGCCAACGCCTCCTCTACCATGACTAGCGAGATCATCTCTCCNCCAATTTTTACAAAGCGCTTTANNCGACCCTTGTGCCAAAGATATCCCTCTTCATCAATACAGCCTAAATCCCCGGTGTCATACCATCCAGACTTGAGCCGCAGATGAGATTCTTCTATGTCATTCAAATACCCCGACATGACGCCCTCGCCTTTGACAAGGATCTTGCCAACTTTGCCTTTCTCGCAGGGCTCACCAGTTTCGATGGCTTCAATTTTCACGAATGTGCCTGGTATGGGAATACCGATGCTGCCGGGACGATTGTTTTCCCTCGGGTTTACGGAAATGACCGGTGAGGTCTCAGTCGTACCATATCCCTCGAAAATTTCTATGTTGTGCTTCTCTCGGTATAGCTTTCGAAGATTCTCGGGACACTTATCTGCNCCANTGACTGTGAGTTCAACGCTGGCGAAATCNCCNGNTGCAGANTGTTTAGCATATCCCTCAAGAAATAGGGGAGTCCCTACCAGCAACTGCGGTTTGTGATCCCTAATAATTCGCGCAATTATTTTGAAATCGAGCGGATTTGCATACGCGATCGAAGTCATACCNAGGCAAAGAGGCGTCCAGAGATTAATGGTCAAGCCAAAGACGTGAAAAAAAGGCANAACCGCNAGNACGTTGTCCATGCNGCGGATATTCATCATNTCTGAAAAGGAATTGATGTTGGANAGCAGNTTTCNTTGCGTTAGCTGAACGACTTTTGGGTCTTTCTCGCTGCCGCTGGTAAACAGAATAACGGCCGGTGNTTTTAGGTCGTTCTTGCNACAGAGNTTTTTGATGAAACCAANNGGCAGNTTGGATTTNACGAGCGCGAGGGCTTTTTCGAAGCCCCCGAGGNTCGAGAGAATATCTTCAATNAAGACCATTTCAGGTAACTCATCACAACCNANNCGTTCAAGCAGTGNTCTGGCNGTGATGATTGTTTTGAAGTCGCATTNGTCCTGCGCATAACGNCAATTCTTTTNAGCGCCTGTGGAGTAGTTGATCATTACGGGAGTGAGACTCGCCATGAGTGAGCCCACCACAGAGAGAGCAGCTCCCGCGCCAGTTGGTAGCATGATTCCGATTCGACCTCGCTCCATTTTGCTGAAGCGGCGAGAAAGTATCAGCGAGGCCTGCAATGCGCGACCGTAGCTCAAATCATTGCCCGTCGTCTTATCGACAATAGCAATCTTATTTGGATGAGCCTTGGCGTTGGAGATGAATTCGTGCTGAAGCATTTTTATAATTTTATCTTAACTACGCCTTGCTTGGAACAGAGCGACGGCAGTGATAGAGTCATTTTTGCTTTCGGTTAAGGGCTCAAAGTTAGCTGGAATTCGCATGTGCAAACTGGTTCTTTGTCAGCAGAGTCTGTGAAGTAAACGAATCGCTGCAATCTTTTTTTAAGTCTGGTTTAAACCACTGACTGGGACCTTGCAGCTACTACCCGCGAGCTCAGTTAAATAAAATCAGGAAGATATCTTGTTCTCTTATATATATCGGCACATCAATTCGATCTGGCTCCTTTTGGTCGCTTTGGGTCTTGTGCTTTTATTGTTTTTTCCGGACTGGGTTTCTAGAGACTCTATCAAAAAATATTTGGAGGGACTGGGTACTGGCGCACTAACGGTATACATATTGATGTGTATGACTCGCTCGCTGTTATTGATACCCGTAACCCCTTTTGTTTTAGCGGGTGCCATTACTTTCCCTGACTCGTTGATACTCGTGTTCGCTATCTCCTTGGCTGGTATTGCTGTTGGCGCCTTCCTAATATACAGTTTTCCAGCATTTGGCGGCTATGATCGACTGCTGGAAGAGAGATATCCTGCTATGATCACCCTGCTTAAGAAGAAAATGCACGGGAGCTGCTCTTTCTCTATCATCGCTGGTTGGTCTTTTTTTCCTTTAGTACCCACAGACCTGATTTGCTATGTGGCTGGCATGGTGAGGCTTCCTTTCAGGAAGGTTATTGGGCCATTGATGGTAGGCGAGATCCCTCTTGTCGCTCTGTACGTGTTTTTTGGCTCAGAATTTGGCGATTGGTTAAGAATATGGCAGCAAGGTTCCACTTAAGTGATTCGATCAAGCTGATCAAAAATATAAGGACAACCGGCACTATTGTACCNAGNTCACAAGCNTTGATTAAAGCGCTATTAGAGCCTATNGATTTTGAAAGATCACACTGTATTGTTGAGATGGGGCCGGGCAACGGATGCGTTACCCACGCCNTGCTGCGCCGGATGCACCCAAACAGTCAGCTGATTTGCCTCGAGCTGAACCATGAATTTGCTGACCAGCTTCTCAGAATTCAAGACAAGCGACTCCATGTATATAACGATTGCGCCTCATCCATTCGCGGGATTTTGGACGAATTAAACGTCGGCGAAGTTGATCACGTCATCTCCAGTTTACCGCTGACTCTGATTGATGATGATACGGTGAGCAATATNCTTGCCAGTGTTGGAGAAAANCTACGAAGCGGCGGTCGGTTTCTACAGTATCAGTACACTCTCGCTAATTANGGAGATATGAAGCCTTTCTTCAGGACCGTTAAACTTCGCTTCACTCTACGAAATATGCCACCCGCTTTTCTCTACGATTGCTTAAAATAGTGANGTTGATTGATTCACTCNGGTAAAGCAAACGCCACCAATTCTGGCGCATGTCGGGAGTCCCCTATNGCTATCAGCAGATATTGTTTTTCGCCGTAGACATAGCTGACTGGCGGATTTGTAGTGCCTGCATTCATCTCAATTTCCCAGACTACAGCGCCACTGGTTTTGTCNTAGGCCCGGAACCAGGGTCCCCCGCTGTTGGTCGCAATTTCAATGGGCATGTCNGGAGGGATCCTGCCTCCTCGACGCTGATTCGTCATTCCTTCGCCTATGAAAAGGAGGCTTTTTGTTAGCAAAGGAGAGGGGCGGCCNGGNACGCCCAGCTTTCCCAAATCGAGATTCGCAATNGCCGGATTGTCAACNGGCCCCCAGCCATTGGGCACCATCCANTNGTGTTCTCCTGTATTCATATTGATCGCGGTAATCCTCCCATACGGAGGTTTGTACAATGGCAGTCCTTGCGGGCCCGCCAGCCACCTCCTAGATCCTTTGGTGTACGACAAGTTCGTCACTTCAGGGTCGCCTGGCAGAAGGTCGGCAACAAACGGCGAGGTGATGGAAGGGATATAAAGCATGCCGGTCTCTGGGTCGAAAGCTGCTCCCTGGACGTCTGCCCCGCCCTGCGAGCCCGGCAGCTGTATNGTGCCTTGTGTGCCACCTTCAGACGCAATCGATGGCGGGGTGAACAAAGGNCCAGTGACATAGTTTTTCGTGATCTCGAGTGCCTGTGCGCGGAGCTCAGGCGTAAAGTCNATTAGGTTTTCTTCGGAAGAGCCTTGCAGGTCAAAAGGCGCAGGCTTGGTNGGGAAGGGCTGGGTTGCAGCAGTCATCTCTCCGGGCACGGCAGACTGCGGTACAGGCCGTTCCTCGATATCCCAAACAGGCTCCCCGGTTTCTCGGTCGAAAACGAAGACAAATGCCTGTTTGGTCAATTGNGCCACTGCTTTGATCTCGCGCCCTTCTACTTNGATGTCCATCAAAATTGGGGCTGCCGGCGGATCATAATCCCACAGACCGTGATGAACAGTTTGGTAATGCCATACGCGCTCCCCGGTTTCAGCGTTTACTGCAACAAGGCTTTGACTGAAGAGGTTATCGCCAATTCGATGCCCACCATACATGTCGTTTGTTGCAGAAGAGATAGGCATGTAGACCAATCCCAGTTCTTCATCAGCGCTAAACAACGCCCAAACAGGCGCATGTCCTGTATAAGACCACGAACGATCTTGCCAGGTATCAGTGCCGAATTCTCCTTCTTGNGGNATGGTGTGGTANGTCCATCGAAGAGCGCCGGTTCNTACGTTAAATGCATGAACATCGCCTCTGAATGCCTCCTTGTTTGAAAAAGNGTCCGACATCGCTTGCCCGATGACTACCACNTCACGNACAACCATGGGTACNCCACCCCANCGGAAGCGTTCAAANTCCACGGGNAANAGCTGTAGGTCNACGCGGCCGTCAACTCCAAAATCATCGAATGTCTTACCGTTTTCTGGATTCAAGGCATACAAGAATGTGCCACGTTGCACGAACAANCGCTTTTCATNNCCNTCGCTCCAATAGGCAACGCCGCGCGTTGNTGCCCCTGGCAAACCCTCAGGNCCGCCTGGTGGCTCCTGAACCCAGATTGTCTCACCTGTACCNGGATGGAATGCTTCTACGAGACCNACGCCATTAGTAATATANCCTACCCCGTCTATNATCAGCGGAGCGGCGTTCCAGTTTGAGGTGTAACGTTGGTTTGGATTGATGTTTAGGTATTNTTGATCCAGCGCAGGCCGACGCCANATGACTTGAAGGTCCCCAACATTGTCAAGATTGATATCATCGAGAGNGGTGTATTTGGTGCTGCCTAAGCCACCACCGTAGGCCTGCCACTCCCCGCCATCAGCGCCCAGCCCGGCGGCTTGAAAACCGTTTGTGACTCTGTCGGTAGCGTCTTGACTTGCTTTAGCCTCGCCGGGTGCCGCAGCTGTGGCCTGTCCGTCAGGTTCACTGCATGAGAGAAACAGGATATTTGTAAAGAGTAACATGAGTAGTTTCAGGGTTTGAGGCTTAGTCATCGATGACACTCCTTTTTGCTATTTCTCGCATTCTACCCAAAAAGTCAGTGACGTCGAAAAGCTATTAACACCAAAGGAACGTTTTGATGGCGCTCAGCTCGCGATGCCCAGCACATCGTTGGTNTGGCCCGGAATGGGCCTGCGTNAGAACAGCTGAGCAGGGNTAGCTCGCGTGNCCAGAATGAGCTCCACTANGTTTTCGCGTTGTAGTTCCCGATGAGCTGCTCTCTCTGAGCGGGGTAGCTGCTATTCTCGGATAGCCAGATCGCCACGAAGCGTTCTGTAAATGCTGGATCTGAAATGCTACCGACCAGCTGTCCATTGAAAAAGAATTNGCTTGCAAGGCTTTCAGTAACCTGCAGNAGGATCNGATCGCCTTTTTCTATGTCNGGCCATATACCGGCTAGTGCCGTTAACCAAGGTTCGGTGGTCTCTGGATAGAGNCCCTGTTTTTGCAACTCAATNTTGGTATGCGCAACNAGGTCCTCCTTGCGGATGCGCCTNCGGTAATCGATNCGCAGGGTGAGGTTGGGCTCTACGCCACGATAAACNCCATCTTCGCTGTACAGATAACAATCGTAGATCGTCNAGAATAGGACTTTTAGTCTGGCATTGCCTATCTCTGTCAAGTCATCAATTACGTTGTCGCGCGCGAAAAGTGCCTCAGCAAAACACAGTGCAACTGCTACGGCGAGCCACAGGTAGCGCCTAGGTCTGTTCATCCGTTTGTCTGATCTCTTTTTCTGCAAACCTATACATCCAGGGGAGCGTGATCGCCCAAATCCCTGAGAGCGTCGCGAGAGTGAGNTTGCCCGTAGTTCCAAAAGAAACAGCGCCCAGACGTTCGCCAACGGCATAGTTAAATGGAAANGCGAGTGCGCCACAAATTGCCGCAATCCATTTGTTCCGACCAACTATTTCGAGCGAGAGAAAAAGCGTTGTTGTAAACGCTGCCCAGAGCAGCACCAGCCAGAATGGGATTATGACTACAGAGGAGGGGAAATCAAATAGTCCGAGCAAAGTGAGCAAACAATCAATACTCACGCCAATACCAAAGAGCAACAGGAAATTGCCAAAGCGGAAGATCTGGGCCCTTACNAGCANGGTAAGATATCCAAGTANAGGTGGNGCTANTACCCACCAGTATTGGTCACGGCCNACGACGCAGGTGAGCCAGGTTANATAGAAAGCAACAACGTTGAAGGNNTTCGANAGGAGAAACTTAGGCACGGCGTTGNCTTCTTGCTAATNCAGGGATGGCTTTCTACAAGTGAGGTGCTTTACTGGCCAGTAGCTGAACAGCACTGATACGACGTTCAAGGAATCCCCCCTCACAATATCCCAGATAGTAGAGCCAAAGATTGCAGAACTTNTCATCGTAGCCTCTGGCCTGCAGGTAATTGCTGTTGTCCAGGAATCGCTTGCGCCAGTGGGAGAGTGTTACTGCATAGNCGCGTCCGATATCGAGTATATCCCTGATTACCAAGTCCGTTTTATCTGCCATGATCTGCGACATTGATTTCATNGACGGCAANAAGCCTCCAGGAAAAACATGCTTNTGGATGAAGTCTTCGCTCCGACTGTATTCGGCGTATCGCTGATCAGCAATAGTNATCGCCTGAAGCATCATCAGCCCATTNGGNTTTAGCAAGCNGTTCAATTTTTCAAAAAAACCGGCGAGGTAGCGTTTGCCCACGGCCTCGATCATTTCCACTGAGACGATTTTATCATACTGCCCTTNCAACGCCCTGTAGTCTTGGCCGAGTACTGTGATCTTCGATTCGAGTCCTGCGGCTTGCACCTGAGNTTTTGCGTAATTCAGNTGTTCGTCTGAAATGGTGGTCGTTGTNACNTTACAACCATAATTTTTCGCCGCGAACAGGGCTAGCCCTCCCCAACCNGTGCCNACCTCAAGCAGATGATCATTTTCGCAAAGCCGNAGNTTCTCACAAATTCTAGTCAACTTATTAAGCTGNGCATCGGCAAGGGTGTCTTTCGGACTAAGAAANAANGCGGATGAGTATTGCATTCGCGGGTCCAGAAAACTCTGGTACATGTCGTTNCCNAGATCGTAGTGGGCCATAATGTTCTTCTTGGCCTGATTGCGAGAGTTGGTCCGGCTTCGCAGCCTCATCAAGGCGAATGGCTTGAGCAGCCACCCAAAGCGGTTGCCCCAGTAATCCATCATGCTGAGATTCCGAGCAAAGAAGCGCGTCACTTGGGTGATATCGGGCGATGTCCACCAACCGTCAACGAAGGCTTCGCCGGCAGCCGTGTTACCCCCAAGCAGTGCGCGAGCATAAACGCGGGTATCGACTACGTTGACTTCGGCCTTGAGCGCCGCGCGGTCGTCGCCGACCTCGGCCAATATTCGGCCTTTTTCGCGAAGTACAAAGTGCCCTTCATTGGCATGACTCAGAATATTTATAAAGAGGTTGCGAAGCAACTCAGCGGATCTTGGGACCCGCTCTGCCCGCAACAAGCGCTGGCCCAATCCTAGGCTCAGGTTTTTATTGCTCATGCTGTACCTTTTTTTGAGTTAACCGGAGTTTTTTAGGGTGCTTATGAAGAGGGGTTCGTTTAATGAATAAGCGCAGTGCCTCCCAGTAAATACCCAGAACCAGATACAGCGTTTGGCTGGGTGTTTTTCTAAGTACGCGATTCAAATTGCTTTGGTTTATTTCGCTCCGTTTGAGGCTGAGAGTTGCGTCGAAGACCTTCTCCTCAGGGTTTTTCTGGTCGTGTACACCGATATGTACAGAGCAGTGTCTTGAACTCGGCGGTCGGATCTTCCAGTGGTAGTTCTGCTGCATTGGGTTGAATGGTGACACATGAAACTGTTTGGCGTGCGATTCGACGTTAGCGAGATCTATCAAGTAGTAGTGACGCTCATGCCACGGAGTGTTGCTTACCTCGGCAAGAAGATACCTAAAATGACCTTGGGTTTTCAGATAGTAGACGTTCAGAGGACTAAAATAAAAGCCCAAGTAGCGAAGATGAACAAGACAAAATACTTCACCTTCGACGTTTTCCTGAGGTTCACCTGCAAGTTCGGCAATCTTCGCTCTCACGCTGTTGCTTAAATCCCCCGCGTGCCCTATATAGTCAGTCCGCTTGAATCTGGCCCAGCGATACCATTCTTTCCCCAATTGCCAGTGGCGACCCAAAAGTCGAGGCAACTCATCTGCTCTCAGCAGAAACATGTGNATCGGGTACTCAAACTCATGGTGGGTCGGGGTGAACCTGCGATGTCGTACGAAGCCCGAAAAAACCGCGCTTTCCAGCGCCTCCGAATCCATGAAGTTGGCAGCTACTGCGCGACTCACAGGCTCTGCCCAAATCTTTCGGCAACATCAAGAGCACTGCGTACTCCATCTTCATGGAAGCCGTTGTACCAATACGCACCACAGAAATGCGTTCGATTGTGACCACAGATTTCTCCCCTCCGGACCTGTGCAGCGCTGGATGCGGCTGAGTAAATCGGGTGGGCGTAAGTGAATTCGCGCAGCGCCTTCTCCGGGTCGATCTTGTGCTTAGCGTTGAGAGAGACCAGAAAAGGCTCAGCACTATTCAGTCCCTGAAGAATGTTCATGCAATAAGTTACCAACGGAAGATCTTGCTCGCCGCTCTCGCCTGCAAGAAAGTTCCAGCTAGCCCAAGCAAGCGGTCGGGTTGGCATAATGCTGACGTCATTATGAAGTATGACGTTGTTATCCTGATAGTCCATAGCGCCCAATATTTCCCGTTCAAGATCATTCGCGTCGCTCAGTAGCGCTAACGCTTGGTTACTATGGCAAGCCATTACCAATTCATCAAAATGTTCTGAGCCCGCTCCGGAATTGATCGTTGTCGAATCTTCACTTCGAGTGACTGAATGGACGGGGGTTTTGAGCCTGATCCGATCGGCGAAACCCGCTGTCATCGGCCTCACGTAGCTATTTGATCCTCCTTTCAACACAAACCATTGGGGCCGGTTTCTGATGTCCAGCAGGCCATGGTTCAAAAAGAATCTGAGGAAAAAATCCAATGGGAATTGACCCGCTTGGGCGACACTACAGGACCAGATAGCGGCAACCATTGGGAGGAGATAGTTCTCTCGTAACCCGCTTCCCAGGCCCTGTTCTCGAAGAAACTCGTCCAATGTGATTTTCGCAGCTTCTTCCGAAGCAACTGCCAGCTTACTAGCCTTGTTAAATTTGAGAATATCGATAACCAGGCTGATAAATTTCGGTCTCCACAAGTTGCCTCTCTGAGCGAAGAGCGTGTTGAGGTTGTGACCGTTGTATTCTAAATTCATCGAATCATTACGAACACTGAAGCTCATCTCTGTTGCCTGAAGTGGGACGTCAAGTTGCTCCATCAAAGACAGGAAGTTGGGATAGTTGCGGTCGTTGCAAACAATGAAACCGGTGTCGATTGCGTAACTTCCGGGTGTCGAATCGACGCGTACCGTATGGGTATGGCCGCCGATATAGTCATTAGCCTCGAATATCGTAACGTCGTGCTCACGTGACAGCAAATAGCCGCAGGTGAGTCCGGAGATACCGCTACCAACAATTGCGATACGTTTCCTATCCATTGTTATTGCTCTTTCTTGATCAGCCCGGTGGCTGTGGCAAGGGCTGACCGATTGGTGCCATGAATGTCAGGACATTATTATCTTAGTCAGTAAAAAGCGCTGCCAGTTGAATGGTAAAAACGAGATCGTTTTTAATAAACCGGTGAATAATTTGGGAAAGTGAATTTCGCTTTGCTTCTTCTCGAGTCCCTGTCGTATTCGCAGTGATGCGAACTCGGTATCTACCTTCATTGGCATGGGAAAATCATTGAGGTCGGTTAATGGTGTTTCGACAAATCCGGGAGCGATATAGCTGACATGGATTCCATTTTTGCCGAGTGTAATAGAAAGAGTCTTCGCAAGATACTCGATTGCAGCCTTTGATGCGCCGTACGCTTCGGCTCTTGGCAAAGGAAGGAAGCTTGAGCTGCTACCCATCATTGACAAGCAGGATCCCGATTCCAATTTCGGAATTAGGGCTTCAAGACAGTTGGCGTTACCAATAAGGTTTATTCGGATGACTCTTTCGAAGCTCTTAGCATCAAANTTGCTGGCGTCGATGTATTCGCAGGTGCCAGCGTTTAGGATTACTAGGTCCAGTTTGGGCACTGAAGAAAGCGCAAGCAGGCACTCATCGCGATTCTGCACGTCGAACTGCAGAGGCACTGCCTTTTGGCCATATCGAGTCTCTAGCTTTTCCAATGCCGACTGTTTGCGTCCGCAGCAGAAAACAGTGTGTCCGGTCTCCAAATAGTCCAGTGCTAATCTTAGGCCGATTCCGGAGGTCGCGCCGGTTATCAGGACGTTCATTGCCCAAGACGGTCTTTGAGCTTTCGTATGATGCGACCCAAGAGCGGAATATTTTCGTAGAGCATACACCCCAAATCGAAATAATCGCGGTGGTAATATACTTTGCCATTTCGCGTGCGCAGGTAGCTGGCGCCCTCGACTCTCACCGTTTCTCCGCGCCGTAGCTTGGGGTGATTTAGGAACATCGTCCAAGTCATAAAGACGTCAGTGTCGTTCACAATAGTAGAGTGATACTTGAATGAGCACTTTTCAAGATTAGCGAATTGTTTAGCGAAATACCCCATCAAAGCCGGCTTCCCCTGTACCGCATGCGAGGGATCTTCAAAGTAAATGTCCGGAGCATAAAGTGTCTCAATGTCGGACAGGTTGTCTTTGGCCAGGCTTTGATAGGCTTCTTTTACCCGTTCTGCCAGGAAGTCCGCGCTAGTGAGGTCTTGTGCAGACTTTAATTCAGGAGTCGGCGTCATTGGGGCTAAACCCTTAATTTTTTTGCGTGTATCATCCATAAACGGAGTCTGGTAAGGTTTAGATCACCAATTATTCTCAGCCGGATCTGTGTGATCCATGACCGCCTGAAACTCGTTGTACGGCGTTATGAANAACGTTCTTTCTGGCGCTGGAAGCATACTTATGGGTTCTTTAGCCAGTAACAAACCTCTCAAAGAAGCGCCGATTTCGTCCCCCGCTCGAGTTACCAGCGGCATAACGGACAGCGATGAGCGTCTGTTAATTGAGGTGGGTAATAACCAAGACCGCGCAGCTTTCAATGAACTTTTCTCTCGGTTCTCGAACAAAATTTACGCAATGGGCATGAAGCTCACCCGAAACGAGCAGCTATCNCATGATCTCGTGCAGGAAGCTATGCTAACAGTNTGGCAAAAAGCCCCTCTCTACGACCTCGATCGCGGAACCGCGCAAAGTTGGATATTTACGCTCACGAGAAATCGGTGTTTCGACATTCTTCGTAANATGAAGCGTCAGCCTTCAACTGTGAGTGCCGACGACATTTGGCCGCAGGAAAACGACGTCGACTCCCAGCTTGTGCATGAGGAGCAGGGCACCATGGAAGTGGAAGTCAGCAAGATTCAGAGCTTTTACGGTCAACTCCCTGACGCCCAAAGAGCCGTTGTGGAGCAAATCTATATACATGATCGCACCCACGAAGAGGCTGCTGCCGTTCTTGACATTCCTTTGGGAACTTTAAAGTCACGGCTCAGACTTGGTGTGGGCAAATTGAGACAAATGGTTGGTACCGAAGTATGACTATCGACGCGAAATATCACCCGACAACGGAACAGCTTGAGGGCTTTTCTAAGGGAACCCTGTCACCTGGAATGAACGTGGCCATCGCCGCTCACGTTGAAATGTGCTCTGAATGCCGCGATGCAACTGCCAAGCTGGAAGCGGCTGCTTCGGAAGAATGGTTGAGAAGTCCGCCTGATACCAAGGCTAGAAGCATTAATTTCTCTTCGATGATTGACAGTATCGTTGCGCATCCGCAGATCAAGGGCGACCAAACTCCGTTAGGCAGTGTGTCCGAAATACACATGTTGGATCACAGCGTGACTCTGCCNCGGGCACTNGCGAAGGTGGCTTCGGATGGCCTAGTTTGGAAGCATCTTGCCGGGGGNATNAANCANGCTTCGGTGGCNTTGGATGACCAGACCCAGTGCGANTTTTTGTATATGAAGCCCAATAGNCANGTACCCATGCANAAGCATCAAGGCAACGAAGTGACNCTGGTTCTTGATGGAAGCTTTGAAGACGAGTCGGGTCATTACAAGAAATCGGATTTTGTTGTTCGAACCACGGGGGATTTGCACCGGCCTGCCAGTGAAGAGGGATGCCTGTGCTTCGCAGTTTTGGACAGTCCGTTGACCTTTACAAAAGGCTTGGCCCGATTACTCAATCCTTTTATTCGCTACCGCTTCANGCGCGCAACTTCGGCAGCTGCTCATTAGGCCCGTCAAACCATATCAGTGGCAATTCGGCTGGCATCGGTCAATGAGATTGCCAAACCTAATAGCGAGTCTCCAACGTGTTTCGAACGTAGCGAAAATACAGGTCGCGATAATTTGCGTCCCAAGTGTACCTTTTAGAACGATACATCCCATTGAAACCTTAGTCTGGTGTCTGACTCCTCTTGGAACAGCATGGAATCGTCGAGGTCGAGCCAAGAAAAGTCTAGGGTAAGCTTNTTGTTATGTCCCGCGAAGAACCAATTCGCACCGATAGTNAGTTCTTCACGGTTGTTTTCTCTCGTCAAATCCATTGCATTGGGTTCGTCGACAAAAGCATAACGAACTGCAAGTTCAAGCGGCTTAGGGACAGAAGGGAAAATGTTGCCGAAAAAGTATCCTGCTTGAGCATATCCGCCTGTTAACTCGTAAGTTGTTCCCGNCGCCGTATCTTCAATCTTCTTGCGGTGAAATTCTTGTTGCGCGGAAAACCCTCTGTATTTGAATGCAAATTCTTGCACAGCTTGGTTGGTTTCGTACTGGTCCTTTCCCGCGGAGGCCGGTTTAGCAAAACCATCCAAGTTTCCACACCCCGAAGAAGACCAGCGGGTGCATGCACCGGTATTCGTAAATCCAGCGATAGCGAAACTACCGGTCGGCTTCTCTGTGTACTCGACATCGGTCTGCCGCCAGGACAGATCTCGGCCCAAGAAATTCCATTGCAGGCGACTCATATACATCAGGTTGTCGTCTGCGTTATTGACACTCCGGCCTTCGCCGTTGAAAACACCAGCATAATAGCGCATGTCGGCCGGCGTATCCTGAAATAAGTGACCCCTGAGTTGAATTCCAACTTGGCGGTCCATCGTGAAAACTCGATTCGCGATCGATCTTTCAACAAATTGCTGACGCCCGGAGGAGTCCACGCGTTCTCTGTTTAAATCTACCTTCCATTGCCCAACACGAACACCGCCCCAGTCCCATTTCGCGATGTCCAGTCTCCAGTCGATAACCCTTGCGCTGGAACTAGAGCTGATGTCGTCANAATCNCGAGATGGCTGGAGATCGACCTCGAAATAGTACCGTAGCCAAGGTTGAAACCCATGCCCCCCAATCTTCATTCTCAGCCGGCGCGCTTCAAAATTATTTTGCTCNGAGTCATACGAGGAAATCTGTCTCGGATCTGAGCGATACGGAGTGGTGAATCTAGTTTGTGCTCGCCATTGTAGATCGGTTCTCCAATTTCCATCCCGTGCTTCAAGCCTGAACCCCGAGCTTTCTTGAGAGGCTGTGACCGGTAACTGTTCCTCAAGCTGCCGAACAATAAAATCAGCGGATGAGCTATTTACTTTAGAGGCACTGTTCGTGTTGGTTAAGATTTCTTCACTAGATACAGTATCTCGTCCGATNAGGTTCTCATATTGCTCTTCGGTAATTGCGCCGTTCGCTAACAGTATGTCTAGCAATTCTTGGTCAGCTGCGAGCGCAGTATTGCTAATGCCGAGCATTCCGAGTGCGATGCCCGTGTAGATATGCCGACGGTGATTGGACGTGAGATCCATTTTGGCTACCCCGATTCGTTTCTTAAGTGTAACGTTAGATAAAATGATCCCAAATAATTGTTAAGTTATTATGAAGGTAAAATTAAGATNCGTGGTCTTATATTGACTTTGCTTACGCCCGAAATGGCAGTCTAGCAATAGAGTACATCCCCTGCGGAGCAAACAAGCGGGCCATATTTCCCAAGCTAGCGTGTTTCTCTCATTCACATGCGGTTCTTTATCAAACCTTAATAGAGTAGTGCCAAACTGAATCAAATTTCGCAATTACGATGTGGGATCGATTTATATGAAAACTTCTATATTCTCCAAATTGTTGTTNTTGGTATCCTTTAGCGTTGTCCTTTGGTCCTGCTCTGAAAATAANGATGAGGCAGAACAAGAAGCAGTGGGCGAGCTTCGCGGTACTGTTAGTCTAGACGGATCAAGCACCGTTTACCCGATTAGTGAAGCTATAGCGGAAGAGTTCTTATCTGTGGCGCCTCGTGTGAGGGTGACCGTTGGGGTTTCCGGAACAGGGGGTGGATTTAAAAAGTTCCTGTCTCGTGAAATTGATATCAACGATGCTTCCCGGACGATNAAAAATTCAGAAGTCGAAGAAGCAAGGGCTAATGGCATTGACTACCTAGAAATACCGGTCGCTTTTGACGGTCTGTCTGTTGTTGTTAATCCAAACAATACTTGGGTAGATCATTTAACGGTTGATGAGCTTCGAATGATTTGGCAGCCAGGCAGTATGGTTGATAGCTGGGACGACATCAGGCCGAATTGGCCCCAACTGCCCATAAGGCTCTACGGTCCGGGCACTGATTCTGGGACTTTTGATTATTTCACTGANGCTGTTAATGGAGAATCAGGGGCTTCTCGGCCTGATTACACGGCAAGTGAGGATGATAATGTCCTAGTTCAAGGAATTAGTGGTGATGAGAACGCCCTTGGATTTTTCGGTTACGCATACTACATCGAGAATCAGGAAAATCTNAAAATCGTTCCCATAGATGATGGTAATGGCCCGGTAGCGCCAACCGCGCGATCAATCAATGAGGGCACATACTCGCCATTATCCAGACCGATTTTCGTGTACTTAAATACAGATAGTCTAGCGAGGCCTGAGGTAAGATCATTTGTTGAGTTTTATATCGATAACGCGGCAGGAATTGCGAATGAGGTCGGATACATAGAGTTGCCGGAAGAGATGTATCAAGCTTCTAGAGATGCACTGCGNCCCTACTAAAGCANCTAAGCATGAGTGCTCTCAGCTAATTTAGTTCAAGCTGAAGAATCTTTTGTGAAGTCGTGCTTTTAATCGATACTTAAAACACTCAATTGGAGTAGACTAGATCCTTCGGAGATCAATCAAAGTTAAAAATGTCTACCCTGAAAGCATCGAAAATCCGCTGGGGCGAGTTTTGCATTAAAGCATGGCTCGCCTTGTGTGCTCTTGTCTCTGTGATTACTACTGCAGCCATAATCGTTCTGCTAGTGTCCGAGACGCTGAAATTCTTCGATGTAGTTTCTCCGGCTGAGTTTTTCCTGGGCACTTCCTGGACACCCTTATTTGAGCCGAGTTCATTTGGTGTGCTTCCTCTACTTTGGGGTACTTTGATAGTGACCATTGGGGCTGCGGTGATAGCTATTCCTGCTGGCCTCGCTAGCGCGATTTATCTGAGCGAGTACGCGTCTGATCGAGTTAGAGGCATAGTGAAGCCGATCTTGGAACTCCTAGCTGGAATCCCCACTGTTGTCTATGGCTACTTCGCTCTTACCTTCGTTACCCCCTCACTTCGGACTATTTTCCCAGATATTCAAGTCTTCAATGCGCTAAGCGCAGCGATCGTCGTAGGTATAATGATACTCCCCATGGTTGCTACGCTCAGCGACAATGCGATGAGGGCTGTCCCTACCGCTCTGAGACAAGGAGCCTATGCGTTAGGAGCAACGTCATACGAGGTGACGACCAGAGTCGTTGTGCCTGCCAGTCTGTCTGGCGTTATGGCATCCTTTCTTTTAGCTATCTCGAGGGCGATTGGTGAGACAATGGCAGTTACCCTGGCTGCGGGGCAGACGCCAAACATTTCACTAAGCATGTTTGAAAGTGTGCAAACAATGACCGCCTACATTGTGCAGGTGAGCCTAGGCGATACCCCAACTGGTGGAATTGCGTATCAAACGCTGTTTGCTGTTGCGACATTGTTATTCGGTATTACGTTGGCGATAAATGTCCTATCACAGCTAATCTTAAATCGATTTCGCGAAGTTTATGACTGAGGTGTAGCTCTGTGACTTTTAACTCAGAAAGTGAAAACCGCAATCTCGCGAAACGCCATTTTAAGGCAAAGATGTTTTCAATTTTCTGTGGCGCGGTAACTTGGTCGAGTGTGTTGCTGCTTGCAGTGTTGCTTTTCCAGGTGTCTATAGATGGTTTCCGATGGTTGGATTGGCAATTTATAGACAGTTTTCCATCGCGGTTCCCCGAGAGAGCTGGCATAAAATCAGCACTTGTGGGGACGATATGGTTAATAGCCCTCGTTGCTCTTATATCTATTCCTATTGGCGTGTCAGCAGCACTGTATTTAGAAGAGTTCGCGAAGCAAGGACGTATTTCGAGACTTGTCGAAGTGAATATAGCGAACTTGGCTGGTGTGCCTTCTATTGTCTATGGGATTCTTGGTTTAGCGATATTCGTCCGCTTTCTCGCGCTCGAGAGAAGCCTTGTTTCAGGATCTCTGACCATGAGCCTGTTAATTCTCCCAGTGATAATTATAGCGAGCAGGGAAGCAATCAAGACTGTCCCTGTCAGCATCAGATATGCCGCATACTCACTCGGATCTACAAAATGGCAAACGACCTGGGCCCATGTCTTACCTGCCTCTTTTCCAGGCATTATGACGGGTGTAATCCTTGCCCTTTCACGAGCAATTGGTGAGACCGCGCCTCTTGTCATGATAGGCGCTTTAACCTTCGTTGCCTTTCTGCCGGAAGGCCCTATGGATTCATTTACGGCGCTACCGATTCAAATTTACAATTGGGTATCCCGGCCACAACAAGAATTTCATGAGCTTGCGGCGGCTGGAATCATCGTGTTGCTGGTAGTTTTACTATTGATGAATTCAACTGCGATTTACATTCGCAACAAAACAGAGAAAAGAATTAGATAATGAGCGAACTTTTTAAACAGGCAGGAGAGTTCGGTGGTCATTTTAAGATGAGGAAGAAGTCGGTCTTAGAGCTTCGCGATGTGAGCATTTATTACCACGAAGTCCAAGCGGTAAAAAATGTATCTTTCAATATTCGAAGAAACAGGATTACAGCGATAATCGGTCCTTCTGGGTGTGGCAAAAGTACTCTACTCCGTTCTTTGAACCGTATGAATGATTTCGTCGAGGGCGCAAGAGTTGAAGGGGAGCTTGTCTTCGCTGATGAAGATCTGTACGGCAACGATGTAGACCCGGTAGAAGTCCGGCGAAGGATTGGGATGGTTTTTCAAAAACCCAACCCATTCCCAAAATCAATATATAAAAACATTACCTGGGGTCCCCTTAATTATGGATATAAGGGGTCTCTGGACGAATTGGTGGAAAGATCGCTAAAACAAGCCGCCTTATGGGATGAAGTAAGAGACAGACTCCGTGATTCTGCTCTTAACCTTTCGGGAGGTCAGCAGCAGAGATTATGCATAGCCCGAGCACTCGCGATGGAACCAGAAGTTTTATTGATGGATGAACCGTGTTCCGCGCTTGATCCTATTTCAACTGCTCACATTGAAGATCTCATGTTTGAATTAAAGCAGCGCTACACGATAGTGATCGTAACTCATAACATGCAACAAGCTGCACGTATATCTGACTATACGGCTTTCATGGAGATGGGCGATTTGATTGAGTTCAATGTTACTAAGCGTATTTTCACACGGCCGTCAGTACAGCGGACGGAGCAATATGTCACTGGGCGTTTTGGATAGATCCGGAGAGTTAAATGTCACTACATTTGCATAGAGACTTAGATAAGCTCAAAAAAGAAATGCTTAGACTTGGCAATATGGTTGAGTTAGCCATTAACAATGCATTCCTTGCTTTAAATAATAGAGACAGCTCATATGTTGAAGAGGTGCTTACTAATGAAGAACAAATCAACGAGATGGAAGTTCAAATTGAAGAAGAATGTTTGAAGATTCTCGCCTTGCATCAGCCTGTCGCAGTTGATTTAAGGTTCCTAGTAGTTGTGCTAAAGGTGAATAACGATCTTGAGAGGATGGGTGATATTGCAAAAAATATTGCCGAAAGAGCTAAGGACCTTATGGAATCTGAAGTCATACCTGACCTGAGTCAGCCTATGCAAGGTCTTCCAGATCTCGTTCGCACCATGGTGAGAAGTTCTTTAGACTCGCTCGTTAAGCTAGATGATCAACTCGCCCGTAAAATAATCGAGATGGATGATCAGGTCGACCAAATAAACAGGGATATGTATGCAATAGTAAAAAGCTTGGTCGCAGAGCAGCCTGCAGTCGCAGGCTCCGCAATAAATCTGCTCTCTTGCAGTCGTAATATGGAAAGAATCGGAGATCTAGCCACAAACATTGCTGAAGACGTTATATTCGTTGTTGACGGAAAGGTCGTTCGCCACGCAGAGTGATTATTGGCCTTGCTATTTTAAATAAGCCGTATTGTATGTTCGCTTGGTGACGGATCTGATCAATTGACTACAAGAAAAATAGTAATTATCGAAGATGAGCCGGACATCCTCGATGCATTGACCTTCAGCCTCAAGAGAGAAGGGTTCTTAGTTTACACTTCTTCGAATGGTATTAAAGGTCTCACTCAAGTAAGCAAAATTCAGCCAGATCTCGTTGTACTAGACCTGATGCTCCCAGGCTTAGATGGCATTGAGATTTGCAGATCTATTAAGAATAGTCCCCACACCAAAGATACATCTATTGTTATGCTGACCGCCAAAGGAGAAGAGAGTGATATTGTGCTTGGGTTAGGAGTTGGTGCTGACGATTATTTAACAAAGCCGTTCAGTCCAAAAGAGCTCATAGCTCGTGTTAAAGCCGTTCTGCGCAGAGGTCGGTTGGTGGATGTAACCAATGATGATGCTGCAATACAAATTCGTGAGTTGCTAATAGATCCGGCTAAGTACCAAGTCTTTGTTTCAGGTTCACAGATCAGTCTTACAGCCACCGAATTTAGATTATTACACTACCTGTCACTTAATCCTGGGCACGTATTCACTAGAGATCATTTGCTTTCCAACGCAATGGGAGGGGAATCGTTTGTCGTGGATCGGAATATAGATGTTCATATTCGAGCGATAAGGAAAAAAATGAATGTGGAACCACCCATGATTGAAACGATTAGAGGAGTAGGCTATCGGCTGCGTGAGGTTTAATTAGGCTGTGAAGCCGCTTCTTAATCATTTACTACAAACTTTCAGAAAGCTTAATACCTGGCGTCTTGTATGTTTTTTAAGTCACGATATTTTTTGAGAGCGTTTTTGGGATATGCATTAGTAACCTCGCTAGGGGCATGTTTTATTCTAATTGCCTCCTTGAATAATAGTGAATCTAGAAGTCTCCATGAGCTCGAAGACTCAATGCAGGTAACGGCAAAGTTGCTGGCCGGCAGCATTTCGCCAGCTACACTTGCAGATAGCTCTGAAAGTCTAAAACTATACGTGAAAAAGCAATCAGAGATATCGTCCCTGCGAATCACTTTAATTGATTTATTTGGTGGAGTACTTGCTGACTCTCACCAAGATCCACTGGCAATGGATAATCATTTGCGCAGACCAGAAATCCAGGCCGCCCTTGTTACTGGAATTGGCTCAACCAACCGATATAGCTCTGCTCTAGGCCAGGAATACCGGTATCTTGCATTGCCAGTAAATTCAACAGGGGGGGTGATAGGTTTCGTCAGAGTTGCAAAGCCCTTGACTGAGATCAGCGCTATGGTAAGAGGTGAAAATTCTGTGGTGACTCGAAATACAATCGTCATTGTTACAATTGTCCTCGTTCTTGGTTTTATCTTTTTCGGCTATCAGGCGAACAGAATCGACGCAGTCTCTTCGATAGCAAAGGACATAGCAAGCGGGAAATTTGACACAAGAATTCCTGCAGTCAGTGGAGTGGGNTTAAGCGGGATCGCAGAATCTTTTAATCGCATCGCTAGGCGATCAGAGCAAAACTATAATAAAGTTGCTAAAGACAGGAATAGGTTAGCAACTGTTTTCACATGCATGGTTGAGGGGGTTATAGACGTAGACTTGACGCAAAACGTACTGCACATCAATGATGCTGCTGCGCGGCTCTTATCAGTAGAGCCTCAATATTGCGTAGGTCAGCCTATTTGGCACGCTATAAGAAATCAAGATATAACTGACGCACTTGATAGTGCAATCCAAAATAACTCAGTAGTGAATATCCATGTAGATTTTCAAAGGGCCTCTTCATCTAATGCTCTTGATGTTTATGCTGCATCTCTACGCAATGACCGCTCCGAGCCGATAGGTGCAGTCTTGGTGTTGCACGATGTAACCCACTTAAGAAATCTGGAGAGAGTAAGGACCGACTTTGTCGCCAATGCGTCACACGAATTAAAAACACCTATCACGGCAATAAGAGCTATTACAGAAACATTATTGGAGGCTAAAGGAATTGAAAAAGATAAATCTGCACACTTCTTGGAGAGGTTGCATGTTCAAAGTTTGAGGTTGGCCCAATTAATCGATGACCTGATGACAATCTCTCGTCTGGAAAGTAATCGCGGCAAGGAAGAATTCTTAAGAACTAATATTAACGAGTTAGTCATCAATGCTGTGAGGGTAGCAGAAGGTTCTGCTACAGAAAGAGAACTTCGCATAATAACAGAATTGCCTGATACAGATTTATACCTGTTTGTAGACAGCTTTGATATTAGTCAGCTTATCGATAACCTTTTAGATAATGCGATCAAATACACAGAAGAGGGCGGACTGATAACCATCACATTAGAAAGCGATGAGGAGAAGGTAAGACTGCGTGTAAGTGATGATGGTTTAGGAATTAGTGACGAGGATCAGAAACGCATTTTCGAGCGCTTTTATAGAGTAGAAAAGGCTCGCGCTCAAAGTTTGGGTGGAACAGGGCTTGGCTTGTCTATCGTGAGAAATATCGCTGAAAAGCACAACGGGACCGTCGGATTAGAGAGCACGATTGGTGTTGGGTCTTCATTTACATTCTGCTTGCCGCTAGAACACCGGGTTGAGCTCGTCTGATTTTTGATTAAAACGGTAGGTATACCCTAGCGAGAGAATATACCGAAAAGATTTCTTACTGCGCCGCAACTCGCGACTGAATTGCCCGACGATCAAGTAGCCTCTGTAGTTGATAGAACGAGATCTGTGTTTGATTGGGCCTCTTGACCGTCTGCGAAATACAAGTTACTCACAAAAAATCCCTGGCGGCAGTGCCCATTCAATTCTATGGCCCTTGCCATGCGTTTGGCCTCTTCCTCTCCAAACGCGCACGCTGACCAGTGCCAGTTTTGGTTTAGCAGTTTTACGAGGCCTTCTAACTCGTTGGCATTTGAATGTTTCGTTGAGCCCATGGATTATTTCGTCCGGTATGAGGCCTCCGGCGCAGTAGTTTCTGAAACGCTGAATGTCTTCTTGTTCATACAGTATCCATTGAGGTGCAATCTTCTCTGTTTGTAGCCACGTAAAAAACCTTGCGGCTGTGGCCTCATATTGATCATTAGGAAAGATTTCCCTCAAGGCTACGGAAACTGCCTCGGGCCTAGACCTCTTCACGCATTTAATCTGTTCTTCTGGCCGATATTTTTTTCCTGATTCATTAATTGTTTGAACGATTAACTCCGATCCTGCTTGAAGTCTGATTTCTTATGTTGCTAAACAATACAGGTCTGGATCAAGGCCATGTTTCTGATTCTTGTCCCGAGCTTGAAGATGAAGCATGCCTGCCCCAACATCAAAAGATGACGCCGCTGTGGTGCCTAACTCAAATGAGGAGATGGGAAGCGCGGGTTGATCTTTTCTGAGTTTTCGGGCGCCGTTGGGCGCAACGGTTATCATCACTGGGGGGTCATAGGTCAGCTCGTTGTCACAGTCAAATAGAAAAGTCGCGCGATGCAGACTTGCTTCGATATGTTGGGAGTAAGACGGTCGGTTAGCAAGAGGAGATTGTGCAGCTAAGTTACTGGAAGGAGGCTGACTCGTCGCATTGAGGAGAGGCACTGTACCGAAATTATCATGAATGCACCCTCTTCTCGGAACGATTGCACATGCTGGATGCCTAATGCTCGTGCATGCCGTGGCGAGCACTTTTTAAGCCGGCATGAATCGGGAAACGCATGTTTAAGTTAAATCGTAAAGAGATTTAGATTTTGTTAAAGAGATAAAAGCAACGACACAATTTCCGTCATGGCTTGAGTCGCTAGCTTCGGTGTGACAATCTACTTAAATGAGTGGAATAGGCTGGGACAGAAGCATGACTGTCTCGCTAGCAACGTTAGACTCAAAGGTGCATATTACTTATGTCGCATGACCACGATCATACCGTCCTGCCCTCCGATCTTGAGCTTCGTGTCAAGGCGTTGGAGAGCCTCCTGCTTGAAAAAGGGCTGGTGAAGCGGGATGCTTTGGATGCCATCATTGAAACTTATGAGCATCAAGTCGGCCCGAAAAACGGAGCGCATGTGGTGGCCAAGGCCTGGTCGGATCTGTCGTTCAAGCAGGCACTGTTTGAGGACGCGACCGCAACGGTCGCTGAGCTCGGGTACTTTGGTCGACAGGGAGAGCATCTCACTGTTGTTGAGAACACTCCTGATATTCATAACCTGGTGGTCTGCACTTTGTGCTCATGTTATCCCTGGACACTGCTCGGCTTACCACCCGTGTGGTATAAATCGGCTCCCTACAGAGCCAGAGCAGTGAGTGAACCGCGCAAAGTGCTTTCCGAGTTCGGCACTTCGGTAGCTGAGCACACAGACATTCGGGTTTGGGACTCCACCTCCGAGATGCGCTACTTGGTTCTGCCCGAGCGACCCCCGGGCACCGAGAATTTGAGCGAATCGCAGCTGCAGGGCTTGGTGACGCGCAATAGCATGATCGGAGTCGAAATGGCTCGACCCGGAAATGAGGGCGTTAAATGAACGGTGGCCATGATTTGGGTGGCCGACAGGGTTTTGGTCCTGTTAATGCTGAGCCGGAATGCGAAGAGCCGCTCTTCCATTCGGAATGGGAGCGTCGAATCTTTGCGCTCACGCTAGCTACGGGCATGCTGGGTCAGTGGAATATTGATGAATCACGTCATGCCCGTGAGCGTCAACATCCTACGGACTATCTAAAGCACAGCTACTATGAAAATTGGCTAGAAGGCCTAGAGAAGTTACTCAAGGAAAAAGATCTGGTAGCGCAAATTGAACAGCACGCGGAATGTTTTAGGGTGCCTGATGCTGCGGATGCTCGAAAAATTCTTAGCACAGGGAATCCGACGCTGTTGCCTGATTCGAGGCCACCGAGTTTTCGATCTGGAGACCGGATTCGAGTCCTAAGACGCCAACAAGCCGGCCATACACGTGTGCCGACCTACATTCAGGGCGCCAACGGAGTAGTTGTGGACCATTATGGGACGCATGTTTACCCAGATCAAAATGCAAAAGGACAGCGCGCCGGCGAGCACCTCTATTGTCTCCGATTCGAGGGACATGATTTGTGGGGCTCAAAGTCTTGTTCCCAATCGGTTTACGTTGATCTGTGGGAACCCTATCTTGAGCCGACCTCCTGATGCCGCTATTTCCTGACCAACCCATCGAAAGCGGTGAGCCCGTGTTCAAGGCTCCCTGGGAGGCTCAGGCGTTTAGTCTGGTGATTGCCTTGCATGAAAGCGGCGTTTTTAGCTGGGGAGAGTGGTCTGAAGCCCTCGCTCAAGCGATTCGCGGCGGCTTGCATCATAACAGTGTGAATGGTGTCGGTTACGGAATGGGTGGCAGGAAGAGTGACGAAGAAGACATAGGTGAAAGCTATTATCAGCACTGGTTAGCCGCGCTCGAAAATCTTGCGATCAACAAGGGCCTGTCAGAGGCCAGTGAGTTGGAGCAAAGAATGCAGGCATGGAGAGAAGCCTATTTGAGAACGCCACACGGACAGCCGGTAGAATTGGTAAACGGTTGAAGGCGAATTGACTGCCGTGGAGATAGGTCATACCCTATACCCAGTTACTTAACAGACGGACCCTGAGCGGACAAATTAAGACTGTCTGATGTAGAGTCGGACAAAAGGCAATAGAGTCACAGAGGAAGCCGTAGTGTGTATCAGATGCCAGTAGAAACAAGAGTCCGATAACTCTTAGGCCGGGCTACGAATTGAGTTTCTTGCGTAAGCTAGCGCAGCTGGTATTCCTAACAGGAGAAAATACTGATGAATCGCCAGTTACTGATTGCCGTTGGCCTTGCACTAATGGTTTTGATCGGTGCACCGGTCATTGCACATCATGCCAGCGCACCATTTTATGACCCTGAGGACCGTGTAGAGATAAGTGGCACGATTACCCGGTTCGTTTTTCGAAACCCCCATGCTTTTCTTTTTTTGAATGTCTCCGATGAGGTTGGGAATGCGGTGGAGTGGCAGGTCGAACTCGGTGCGCCGGTAAGCCTTCGGCGTGTCGGATGGACACCAGATACACTCGCGGTGGGTATGACCGTAAATGTGGCGGGTAATCGCTCNAGGGCACAGGGCACGAACGGGCTTTGCTGTGTGCGCATGACGCGCGAGGACGGACGGCCTGTTTTAGAAGGCGGTCGCGTTCGCGAAAACGATAGTAAGTAGGGGTCTACGCATGAGATATTATGAAAGACTTGCCGGCGTTGCACTGCTTTTTACTATAAGCATCTTCAATGTTTCTTTGATTCGTGCACAACAAAAAGACGATGACATTCCCGACTTAAATGGTATTTGGGATGGAGGATTCAGTGTACGTCCTGTGAACGGCGCGGATGTGCCATGGGGAGAAGACAATTTCCCCAAGCTTAATTCGCGCGCATTGGCGTATCAGGAGGTTTGGGAAGAAACCATGGCGCCTAAATATGATTGCCAACCGGCGTCTTCACCGGCTATCCAGTATGACCCATATGCCATGCAGGTAACCCAATGGCCTGACAGGGTAATGTTTCGCTATGAGAAGGATGATCAGTTGAGAACCGTATGGCTCGATGGGCGCGAACCTGCGGCGATCGATTTCAGCTTGCAGGGGTTTTCGGTCGGTCATTACGAAGGTGGTTCACTTTTTGTAACGACGACTCATTTCGTTTTTGATATTGCCGGTTTTGATGATTACAACGGGATTCCGTCTTCTTCGCAAAAAGTTGTCACCGAGCGTTATTGGCGAGAAGGTGAAGAACTCAAGCTCACGCTGACCGTAGAAGATCCGATGTTTCTGCAGGAGCCAACTTCTTATACCACCAGATGGCTGCCTTCGGGGCCCGACTACCGTCTGCAGCCTTATGATTGCGACCCAGAAGCTTCCCGCACTTCGGTGCGCTTCTATCCTTCTAAATACGACTGATCTTGAGTGGTTTTGGTCAGCCGGTCCCCACGTAGGGAATCAGACGGCCACTGAGCAACACGCCAAACCAGCAGGTGAGTGATACATAAGCCACAAACTTCACTAGTCTTGGTGGTTCGGTTGTCTCGTCCCATTCAACCATGCTCGGACTCACTCGCCAGTGGTAGAAAAGAGCATTTAGGCCGGCTATGGTGATTAGTAACATTTTGATCTGGAACCCAATGTTGATCGAGTAGCGAGCCGGGTCACCAAAAAAGAAGAGCACACCGGTGATGAGGTTTAGCGTAAAGCCTATCAGTACCAACGGCAGGAGCTGATGGGTAGATGACGGCGTGACTCCTTTGAGATGACCAGCCATGCGAAGATCAACAACCAGTAAGCCGCCAAACAAAAGAGCCAGCCCAAGAAAATGNGTGATTTCCATTACCGGCCAGAGCCAGAAGGTATCCTGAATCCATAGGTTGACCGGACTGCCGTCGGCAAGATTGGCGAGAGCGGACCACATTAGGCTAAAAAATGTAGGCGATCAGGCGGCCAGCAATGATGGCGCCTGTCCATGCCGAAAGGGATATGCACGCGAAGACTAGGGTAAGTCTGCCGGGTGCGAGTGTTTCGGGATTACCAGCGATTGATCTTTTGCAACTTGCCTGAATGCTGATCGCGCAGACTAGTCCAATCGANATACAGGCGAGTTTTGNAAGNAAAGGCACACTAGTTGCAAGGTAACTGGCCTGAGAGCTAAACAGCAAAAAGCCGGACAAAGCGTTGAGGCAGAATGCGGCGACAACAACCGGGGTGAGATCGGAAAATACCCGGTGATCTATACCTNGAAAAAAGCCAAGCAGCTTTAAATCTCGCATCGTGAACAACCCGACTACGATAGCAAGACCGACGATATGACATGCAAGAAGCGAGGGATATGCCCAGAGTGATTCTCCAACCCAGATAGCTAGTGACGTGTTTTCAAGCGTGCTCAGCAATCTGCTTTCCTTTCAAAGAAGAATTNTGACTACGGCNGTCTCATGCAGAANCCAAGAGACGCAGGGGTTCATTATGCTTGTCTCTGTGCAGCNCGTAAACCTAACCNTTGCTACGANATTNCTCAGGAAATGCCNGAGNACTGAAATGACCTTGCTTGAAAGGATTNCTCAAATTCAAGNCATTTGCGCTGTTATAACCGGCACNCAGTTCAGAAGGTATGCCTTATTTTTAAGGCATAAAGAATTCCTTCNGCCCGGCAGTAGTCCTCTATTTCTTCGACTATTCCGTTGCTAATACGACCTTCATATCGAGTTCGAATCCTGCAGGACTCTCGGTTATTNNCGTTTCTTACATCAAAACGGAAGGTAATTCCATTCGAGGTGCGCTTCTCCAGNAATAAAGAAAGGTTGTATTCATCTANCTCNCTCTCGATATCGAACAAATCGAAGTTTACGCGCTGCTCTCCCTGCTGATCAGACCAGCTATAGTTGAACCCGTAGCTAAAGNTCCAAGGNTGNTAGTCNTGTCGAAAGCTTGCGCGCGTTGACCACCGGCTGGGGTAGGATCNCATCCGGCGTTTNCGATTCAAAAATGGGTCTATAACGTCTGAGTCNCCGAGACCGATGCTCATNGTAGCAATTGCGTCAGGCAGGCCNAGGTAACGNAGTTTTGAGCTACCTTGAACGTTAATACCATAACGCCTTCCGTCACCGATGTTGCCTCTCGCTGAGAGAAGATTGTCNTCAGACTCAGATACGTCAATGCGGCCAATAACGCCTTCAACTTCCCTATAGTACANCCGGGTGTTTATGACTCCTAGCCCTTCAGGGAGGCGGTATTCAAGATTAAGGTCATAACGCCATGACTGCTCCTGAACCACATCAGGGTTGCCGCCCTGAATGTTCTGATCGTCATCACTACTGTCTTGAGATGCGCTGAAGTCGGAGAAGCTGAGCTGAGACACTTCTTTTTCGATAGTTGCCCTGAATTGAACNGTGGGAGTGATGTCGAAACGNTAGTCGACACGCGGGCGCAAAAAATTGAAACNTCGCGCGTTATCTATGTCCCCNGTCTGCTCAATTNTTGAGTCCTCGAATATAAGCTGNCTCTCCAGAGCCATGCGATCGTTTANTTGCCAGTTATGTATACCAAAGTACTCANAACGNCTCTCTTGAATCTCTGAGAATGCATTGTCGANCTGCACAGCAGGNAGACCGCCTGTAATCTCNGATACTTGNGTTTGGGAGAACTTCGTTCCTAGAAGCAACCCGTTGTTCCGAATCGTGTGTGCCCCCTCTACACCTAACTCTAGGGCATGTTCCGAAAAGATATTCCACGTGTAGGAGGTCCGCAGAATTTGTTCTCTGTCGCGCCCTAGGCTGCGTATGAATAGTTCTTTGTCTTCTCCGCTATCTCGAATGTCGAAGCGCTTGCGAGTGAAATCAGATACTGAGTCATTAATCAAGAAAAGCACGCGATATTTTGCCGAGGAATCAAACTCGTACTCATAATCTCCGCCTACTTCCCAATTATCGCGGATAAATTTGTTATCCTCCCTGACATACCTTGACGTAATTTCGGCTCGCCTGAAGTCCAAGATTTTCCGCCGTAAATCGGTTGGAGGGTTAGTTCTACCT
This sequence comes from Gammaproteobacteria bacterium, assembly GCA_002719575.1. GTDB lineage: Bacteria > Pseudomonadota > Gammaproteobacteria > Pseudomonadales > Pseudohongiellaceae > UBA9145. The sequence goes on from PBHS01000025.1 coordinate 51,568, forward strand.
AGGAGTGCGTTGAGTTGGAGGAGGCTGTTTTCAAACTGGTAACCAAGATTGACGCTAGCTTTAAGGTCGTTTTGATCGCGAATAATTGACTCTTCACGAATCTCAAGCAGATTGCCATTTGCGTCCCTGCTTGACTCGAAGGTGTGCGTTTTGCGGTATCTAGGTTCAGACTCTACTGCCAGCAAATAGTTGAAATTGCCGGATAAGCCCGTGTATGAGAACCTCCCTCCAGGAGCTATATTGCCATCCTGGACTCTGTCGGCATTGATCTCTGCCGCGAGACTCGATCGCGACTTTGTTTCTAGCAGCACAACATTAATTACTTGGGTAGCGCCCCTGACGTCGATTTCCTCAGAGGTTCCACGTATTATTTCGATGTAGTCGACCTGATCGGCTGCGATTCTCCCGAGCTGGTCCCGGCTGCTGTTTGATTTACCCGTAATTCGCTGGCCGTTTACTAAAATTTCGTTTCCGCCGCCACCAAGGCCTCTTCGGCCTCTTCCGCCACTGCGGCTGAGCGCCAGTCCGACGCCTGGAATGCGATCAATCATGTCGTTTACTGACACCGGCTGAAATTTTTTGAAAAAATCAGCATTAAATACTACTGTTGAGTCGTGGAGAGATTCGTTGTCTGGGCTTTTTGCAGTCGCCTGCGTGATGTGCGCGAGCAACAGCGCAACAGCTGAAACGAGGCCCAGCAGCCGACTCTTAGGAAGCATTTTTGCTAGCAATAGCTGTTGTCTATTCATAACGAGCGCGCAAATCGTGTGCGAGCCAAACGCCTCACCCGAAAAGTTCGTGAAGCGACGGGTGTGCGCAGGTGAGCGACATGTTGTGCTGCTGCAATGGGCTATGGCGCCGTCTTTGGCCACTCGTATGACGTTCGATCAACGCGGGTCGACTCGCTTTTTCTGCTCACTGGTGAGGCTAAATGGCATAATTCCCATTATTAGCACGCAAAGCAGGTGTGTTGCACAGAACCATTACAACTGAGCACGCCCCTCCAGAAGTCGCTGAGATCGCTGGCCACATGCCCCTAACCCCCTTCTCTCAGTTCCTTGAGTTTCTCAAGGCTGATTTTGCCTTTCAGGCTCATTACGTAGGCTGCGATCGAGAGAAGCAGTATTGAGGCAGACTCGCTCAGGAGAAGCAGGGGCTCAGTTTCCTTGCTTTGCATCACGATAAGTCTGCATAGAGCAGTAATCGCTATTATTATGGGCAGGGTTAACGGGATCCTCGACGAGGATATGTAAGCGCCCACCATCCCGATAACTTCTGCATAGATGAACAGAATAAACAGCTGCTCTATTTCGAAGTTAAAGGTTTGTACTGTGCCGATAATCTGAAGCACGGCGGCACAAAACGCACCTATTCCGATGAACAGTAGAATGGCCTTCTCGCCTAATTCGTAAACGGAATACTTCATCAGGTCCCGAGCAGAATGGTGTTCAATCTGCGCTCTCTTTGTCTTTGCTTGGGTCTCGCCAAGACCCAGCGGCATGAAGAGTTAGGAACAAGCCGGTTATCATGAGCGCAAATACCAATCCAGCGATCAGTAAAAGAGTTTGATTGGTCATTTTTGCCTTGCTCCAATAACCACAAGCTTGAAGTAGATTCCGAAGCAGAGTATCGAGGGCACCCAAATCGCGGTAAACAGCCCTTCCTCTCTTTGGCCAGAAAACCACAAAAACCCTGAAACGGCGAAGGAAATACTCACCGCAAGAAGAATGAAAAAATCAGCCTGCTTAAGCATAATGATTGACTCTTATTCGAATGAACCCAGTGCGGCTATCATGCAGCCAAATACTGACAAGCCGGCAAGGGAGCGTATCCCAGAATGTCCAGCGACTTCGAAGGTTGAGAACTGGAGCGTTCCAGCTACACATGCAAGAATGAGAGCAAATCCAGCCGCAATCAGCATGATGCCGATGCGCACTGACATGGTCCGCGTAACACTGTCGTAAGTCACTTTTAGCCGCATGCCAGTTAAACGCTTCAACTCTTAGGCTGGATCATGGTCAAGCAACAAGATTTGGAGGGTGCTTTGGGCCATCTTTGTCGGGTTGATCCCACAGAATGGGCGTCAAAATTGATGTTGCGGTGAAGCCCACTGCGGCCCCGACGCAATTAGCTTTAAGACTTGTCGGGGAGGAGACACAATGACACTTTAATTTAGTCATTAATTTCTTGGAGACCAATTTTCCTGTTCTATCGGTAGAATTTTGATACTGCAAATTCTCAGGATTACTCATCCATCCGCGGTCTTGGTGTAGTATTGTGGGGGTGTTAATAGGATGCATCCGGTCCAGTTTGGTTGAAACAGGCTGTCTGGTGCGAAACGACTGAGCATTTCGCACTTACTGATTCAACCTAATTCTGCCGAAACTCACACTCGCTGGGCCAGTTTTAGTACCATATATGTCAGCATAGATAGGAACTTTTCTAAATGAAATCCGCGCTAGCCGCCAGCCTTGTTGCTGAGGGAACTTCACTAAGTGGAGACTTCAGTTTTGTAAAAGAATTTTTGGTAGCTGGAACAGTCAATGGCTCCGTGAGCTGTGGCGGAGATAAAAACGGTGTTGTTAAGATTCTAGATGGCGGGATCTTGGTAGGCGAGATAAACTCCCCATCAATTGAAATATTCGGCAAAGTCGAAGCGTCAATTACGTCTACGCAAAATGTAATAATTGGGCCAAATGCGCACTTTACGGGGATAGTGCAGTATCGCAAGCTTTCAGTTTGCGCTGGAGCAGTGATAAATGGGGCTCTCATCCCCATGGTCGATTTGGATAAAAACAATACTCAAGCCGGCCAAATCGATGAATCAGATTAAAAGGCACTCGAGAAGAATAGATTTGTTCAATAAACTTAACAATTTTGTAACTTAAACAAGGGGAGCAAATATGACGGCGAAAGACTCGGATTATGAATTCTACGTTGGGGCAGCGACACATCTTGAAGGTGCATCGCTCGCGATAGACGGTACGGCACGGATAGACGGAAAGATTGTTGGCAAAGTATCTGTAAAACATTTAATAGTTGGGCCCGGAGGGGTTGTCGAGGGAGATATTTCTGGAGAAACCGCAGATGTAGAGGGCACTGTTGAGGAAACTCTAACGCTGACAGGCAAATTGACCGTAAAGTCATCTGGTCGGATCCGAGGAAAGATTCAGTATGGTTCGATCGAAACCATGGAAGGAGCGAAACTGGTCGGTGACATATCTACAGACTGGGGCTCAGATTCGAGTGTAAGCGCAGGTGAGAGTCGATTATCTGCATTTACCTCAGCCATGGGTCCCAATACGGCTTTTGGGGAAGAGGAAGCCGATTCAGAATAAAGAAAAAGGGCAAATCGTCGACACAGAGCAAAGGGACAGGTCTCGTATCAAGTTGTTACTCTTTTCGAATGCTGAATCTTTATCGAGGTATCCCAATAACGATGCGAACGCCTCAATCCGATCAGAGACCGAGAACCAGGACTGCAGTTTTTGCAAATTCAAAAGGGGGTGTGGGCAAAAGCACACTCGCCCTCCTTACCTGCTTGGGCCTGGCTACGCGGGATACTCTTGCCAACATAGAGCTAATCGATGTCGATCCTCAGTCGACAAGCAGCGAATCATTGAAGAGGTTTGCGAATGAAAGGTTCTCTGTGATTAACAACGACCGTATGTTCCTAGCGTCGGGCTCCCCCAATAACGGCAACATCGTGAACCATATCGACTCCCTGCCACGGGACAGAGGCCAGAATTCCTTTTTGGTTTTCGATAGTCCAGCGGGAAATGAGCCTGAGAGGAGCAGTTTCTTGCAAAAATGCAATATTATCTTTGTGCCGACCTCTGTGAGTGACGCAGATGTAAGTGCGACCATCAAGTATCTCGAAGCTCTGAGGCATTTGTTTCACAGTCAGCGCGCACAGAATTCTGAAGCAATGCAACCCGCGGTAGTCATATTACCGAATATGGTTGATAACAGAGATGAATTTAATGAACTAAGAAGGATATTCTCCAATGAGCCAGTTTATTTCGGTGAGCCCTTGTATTTCTCAAGGTTGTTCCGAAAGGCTTTTAGAGAGGAGTTCGAGGACAACAACGTAAAGCGCCTTCTTAGGATTAACCAGTGGTATGTAGATTGGATAACTAATTTGATATTCAACTCGGAAAAGCTCCGCAGACCTTCCACGGTTTTTCATCAATTGTAGTCTTCGATCAATAATCTGCATGCACGTAAAACACTGAAATCATATTCACTTGGAACAGATGTCCGACAGGCAACACGGTGCATCTGCACGATAGAACTACTGGCAACGATTCTGTTTTACGGCTCAAAGCTAGCGCTCGAGTTTTGACAGTGAAAAAGCACTTATCCTCGGGTTATTAATGCCACCCGCTGAAACTCTATCCCGGTGGTTTATGTCCTTGTAACGAACCATCAACCAGCTGCCATTTTTTACACGCTGAGATCCTCGCCTTTGTGAGGTGTTTTGCGTTAAGACGATGAAGCTTTCCAAAAATTTGACTCCACTTTCAAAAAATCTTTTGGCCCAAACGAATTGAACATTTGGGGTCCTCCAATGTTCTTAGGCATGTTCGAAACTCCGAGGGTTCGAGAGGCCAGTCCATCAAGCCGCTTCTGGGCGTGTGATTGGCTCAACTCTAGGAATTTTTGGTGTTTTGCAGTGGGTACAGCAAAACTGCTCACGAATCTAGTTTATCGCCGGTCCGACGCCTTGTGCTTGGGAATGTTATATTGTAGCATTTCGTCCCTAATTTTTTTTGACACTCAGACCTTAGTTCCTTTGGAGAATACCTATGAAGGTGCGTTATTCAAATCGTTTGGCCGCTGCAATTGTGGTTGCAATTAATACTCCGCAAATGGCAAATGCTCAGTCTTTGTCGCCAGCCAGTGGGCAACAAGAAATTGAGGAAGTCGTCGTGACCAGTGCGTTCAGAACCACATTAGCAGAGACTCTTTTACCAAT
>PBHS01000026.1 GCA_002719575.1 Gammaproteobacteria bacterium
TATACGGGCCAGCAGGTCCGGATCTCTATTCTCGACGGTGATCAGGAAGTGGCATCAGAAAGAGTAACTCTTGGTGCAGCCGGGGTGACGCGTCGCTACGAGATCGAATTAACGCCGGCGCGTCCCGACGCGATCGTGTACGATTTGGAAGTTGAACTGCAGAGCGATGAAATAATCGCAGAAAACAACGTCTATCAGTTTCTGGTGGATAACACGGAGAAAGAGCCACTCGACATTCTTTATATCGAGGGACATCCACGCAACGAATATAAATTTATCCGCAGGGCGGTCGAGAATGACGAGTCTGTTCGGCTTGCTACCTATCTGCAGACTGGACCGGAAAAATACTACCGGCAAGGCATAAATACCCCTACCGAACTCAGTGGTGGATTTCCGCGGTCAAAGGAAGAGCTCTACCAGTATGAAGCTCTGATTCTCGGCGATATTGAAGCGGGCTTCTTTAACGTGGATCAACTGCAGATGATTCAGGAATTCGTCGCTGAGCGTGGTGGTGGTTTTCTGATGAGCGGCATGATTGATGAGGAATTCATCGGGACGCCGGTGGAAGATGTGCTTCCGGTGACTCTGGTTGAAGAAAGCTTTTTGCCATCTCACCTGCGCGGAGGTATCCGCCGTGGGAGTCATTTAACGGGAGAGCCCTTCTTTCCGCGACTCACCAATAATGGGGAATTTTCGCCTCTGCTTCGCTTGTCAGGTGATGATGGAGAAAACAGCATGCGCTGGCGGCAACTTCCGGAGTTGCAGGGTGTATTCGTGACCGGCCGAATCAAGCCCGGAGCAACCGTTCTGATGGAGCATCCGCTGTTGCAGTATCAGAATCAGGCCCTACCCGTGCTTACAACGCAGCGCTACGGCAGCGGTCGGAGCGTCGCTCTAATGACTGCCAGTACTTGGCGTTGGCAGATGATGATGGCGGCTGCAGATCAGTCTCATGAAACACTCTGGCGGCAGTTGCTCCGCTGGCTTGCTGTCTCCGCTCCGGAGCGAGTCACCATAGAATTTGATCGGGAATTCTACAATGTTGGCGATGAAGTTCACGTTACAGCCACTGTGCTGGACATGAATTACGAGCCTGATAACGACGCCACGCTCTGGATGCAGGTCAATGCACCGCGCGATGTTCTTCTGGATCGGTCTATGGAATGGGATATTGAGGAGGATGGTGTCTATCGCGGCAGCTTCCGAGTTGAGGACGAGGGGGTTTATGATCTGCTAGTGGATGTTGCCAGCGCAGCGGGCGAGGGGCGCTCGGGAGAATCTGAAAGGCGGGTGCCTTTTGTGGTGACTCCTTCTCTTCGGGAGTTCAATAACGCTGCCATGGATACGGGCCTGCTTGAGCGGATCGCCGACCTCAGTGGTGGAACCTATTTTGATCTGGCTGATATCGATCAACTGGCCAGCACCGTTGAATTTACACCCAATGCTTACTCAGAGCAGGTCAGCCTTGATCTGTGGGATCAGCCTTGGCTACTTGCTCTGTTGATCAGTCTGTTGAGTCTGGACTGGACGGTACGACGACTGAAAGGTATGTCTTGATGAGAAGTTCGACTGCAATCACAGCGAAAGGCCGGACAGCGAGACCGTTGATTTTCCTGTGCGCAGTGGTGTTAACAGGGATCACAAGGGCGCAGAATCCAGCCTTGGATACATCTGAAAAGCGCTTTCTCGACGCTCCCACAACCACAAAACATGCTGTCATCATGACCGGACCGGCCGTCGGTGATGATAATGCGGCGCGTTTTCGTCAGTGGTCTCTGTCTTTATATGACATCCTTACACGGGATTACGGCTACAGTTCTGAAACGATCACGCTGCTCTATGACGACGGGAAAGATGACTTCACGGGTGGCGATCGGGTCGACGGAGCCTGCAGTCGGGAAGGAATCGAATTCGCTCTGGAGCGGCTTGCAGAACATGTGAAGACGGGTGATCAGATTACGCTCTTTCTGATCGGTCACGGATCCGGTGCTGAGGAGGAGGCTAAGTTCAACATCGTCGGTCCGGATTTGACGGGAGTACAGTTCGCTTCATTGCTGGACCGATTCCATCAGCAGGATATGATCGTCATCAACACCACCAGCGCGAGTTTTGGTTTCTCCTCTTCGCTGTCCAGTGTAGGTCGGGTGGTGATCTCATCAACCCGTTCCTCTTCAGAGCGCTACGACCCCGTTTTCGCTGGATACTTCATCGAGGCTCTCGATCAGCGCAATGGGGATCGGGACAAGAACAAGCGCGTGTCGATGCTTGAGGCATTTGTGTATGCCAAGGCCAATGTTGAGTTATGGTACGAAGAGCAGGATCGCCTCGCCTCCGAACACTCAGGTCTCGATGATAATGGTGATGCGCTGTTCAGTCTTGATCCTGCCATCGACATCGCTGACGGGCGCCTTGCCGAAATCGCTTATATCGACTCTCTGATCGAAGAAGGTGAAAAGCTTTCTACCGAGGGTCTTGCGCTTAAATCCCGCATTCAGGATCTAGAGCGATCCGTGATCGTGCTGCGGGGCAAGAAGGCGGAATACCTTGAGGCAGAGTACTGGCAGCAGATGGAGGATCTGCTGGTCAACCTTGCGCTCAGCACTGCCCGTTTTAACGCTGAGTTTAAGCCGACTTCCTCTGTGCAAGAGTCCGCAGATGAGTCAAACGAATCGCAGTCCACCTTGGACCGTTAAATGGTGCAATTCATGCTCACTTTTCAATCCTTGAAAACATTATCTGGCGTTTGGCTTTCGGCGCTTTTCTTGGCGCTTTTCACTGCGCCTGCTGTTCTGGCACAAGACGCGCTTTCCTCGAATGAAGATTCTNCGCTTTATCGTGGCGAGGAATTGATGCTGGCCGGATCATACGCCGCCGCCAGTGAAGTATTCAGACAAGCGGATGGCGTTGACCGCATCGATGGTCTGATTGGCGCCAGCAGGGCGCTTGTTATGCTTGGGAATTATCTNGAAGCGGAAAATCTTGTAGCTGAGGCAATTGACGGTGGTGCNTATGCAGATTTTCCGCTTNTGACCACCCAGNTGGCGGAAATAAAACACATGACAGGNCAATCNCGCGCCGCGCTGGAAATACTGCAGCAGGCAATCGATGGCAATGCGGAACCCCCCGTGCGAAGCCTGGTTCAGTTCGGCCGCCTCCTCAAATTTACCGGGCNNCAGGGACAGTGGCGGCAGGCGCTTGACAGAGTGGTTCNGCGTTATAANGCCGGACTGGTGTTTAGNTCTGAGGATGTTGCGATGGTCGCGCTGGCCAGTTGGTTATTAGGCAATTTTCATGATGCCAACAGTCTGTTTGATGAGGCCGTCAGAACAAACCCCAATAATCTCGAGGCCCACACCCTTTGGGCTGACCTGTTCCTCGAGAAATACAACGCAGCTGATGCTGAGCGAAGCTATCGAGACGCATTGGACGTGAATGCCCGATACGTGCCGGCGCTCGTGGGCATTGCGCAGGTTGTGGGTGATGAAAGGTCTTTGCAACGGGCGCTGGCCATCAATCCAAATTCAGTTCAGGCGCTGGAGACCTACGCGCAGCTTCTTATGAAGAANGGTCGCGAGCAGGAAGCTNAAGAGTATTTCGACAAAGTGCTGGAACTGAATCCTGAATCCCTGAAAACGCTGAGTGTGCTGGCNGCCTCGGCGGCGCTGGAAGAGCGNATGGACGATTTTGCCGNTTATCAACAGCGGGTNGAAGCATTCAGNCCTNGCAATGCCGAATTTCTGGGACATATCGCGGACAGCTTTGGGAATAATTATCGGTTTGAGGAGGCAGTGCATTANGCGCGCGCTAGCATTAAGGCTGATCCTGAATACTGGCAGGGCCATACGCTGCTGGGCAGCAACCTGATACGCCTCGGTGAGGAGGAGGAAGGGAGACAAAGCCTCGAGATCGGGTTCGATAATGATCCGTTCAACGTGATGACTTCCAACATGCTAAAAGTCTTCGACACGCTNGAGACCTATGCAACGGTTGAAAGCGAGCATTTCAAAGTGCANATGAGTGAAAGGGATTCCCTTATCCTCTGGCCTTATCTGAAGCCCTTGCTCGAGGAGAGTTGGGACACGCTCACGGCAAAATACGGCTTTGAGCCCGAAGGCAAGATTCTTATCGAAGTCTTCGAGAACAGTGCGGACTTTGCAGTGCGCTCCGTTGGTCTTCCAGACATCGGTCCACTNGTTGGAATCTGTTTTGGCAAGGTGATCACTTTGATTTCACCTGACACCCTGACAGCTAACTGGCAGGAAATTGTATGGCATGAATTTATGCACGTAATCACACTACAGATGACCCAAAACCGTATGCCACGATGGTTGTCGGAGGGCATCTCTGTCTGGGAAGAGCGAGAGGGGCGGCCTTACTGGGGTCGGCGCCAGGGTTTAGATCTGATTCGAGCATCCCAGGAGCAGAAGCTTTTGTCTGTCAGCAAATTGAACAGTGGTTTTTCGGGAGCTCGCAACAACGCGGACCTTAGTTTCGCCTATTTTCAGTCCTATCTGGTTGTGGACTACATCACGCAGGCCTATGGCTTCGAGAAACTGATTGAGCTGATTTATCAGTACGGTGAGATCAAGGACGATGCAGACCGCTTTCGTACTGTTTTCGGACTTAGTATGGATGACTTTGACGCGGGGTTCCGAGGCTGGATTGATCGGCGAGTGAAACAGATTAATGTGTACGCTCACACAGAAGATGTGCCGGATGAAGGGGACGGTCATGGCCACGGGATTCGCGAGAACAGCAGTGCAATCCTTGCTGAGCTCTACAACAACGCGTCTCTCAAACAGCACATGCGATCCCGCATTGAGCAAAACAGCAGAGATTTTCAGGCCCATCTACAATTGGGCATTGTTCTTTTCAAGGAGGAGGCGTTTGCTGAGGCGAGGCATTACCTGGAAACAGCACATGAAATGCTGCCAAGCTATACCGGCTACCCGAGCCCGGCATTGGTACTAGCGCAGATTTTCGAGCGCGAAGGCGATCAACAATCCCGTCTGCATTGGCTCGAAGTGCTGATGGAAAATCTGCAGCACGACTATGGGGCTGCCATGGTTTTGGCTGAAGCGGCTTTCGAGGCTTTGAACTTTGAGCAGGCCGCTTATTATATAGATCGCGCGATTCAGGTTGATCCCTATCGCAATGATGTGCATGAACTTAAGGCACGATATGCTGAAGCGGTCAATGACACTGCTGAGGCGGTCACCGAGTATGAAGTATTGATGCAGCTCGAGATCAGTGACCCGGTAGAGGCTCGCACGAATCTGGCTCAAGCCTACCTGAACAACGGGCAGGCAAATGAAGCAAAACGAAATTTGTTGTACGCGCTGGAGCAGGCGCCGAGTTATGAACGCGCCCAACGTCTTCTGCTGCGTTCGATCGATGGAGACGGCGCCAGGTGATGAAAGCAGCACTTCTCAGTATTGTGAGTCTGATCGCCTCGTTTGAGCTAAGCGCTCAGGTGACGCCGTTATCCGGAAGTAACGAGGATCTTTCTATCTACGGCACCGACATCACGGAATTTACCTGGCTCCGGGGCCAATATACCAACCACAATGGTGGGGCCGGAGGCTATGGCTGGCGGCGACGCGGTGGCTGGTGGGACACTGACTATCCGGATTCAGATGAAAATTTTTTGCGTGGCGTGCAGCGCTATACCAACGTGGATACCAATCCTCGTAATCGGACTTTCATACAGCTCACGGATCCTCGCCTTTTCGAACACATATTTTTGTACATGAACTGGAAACGGGTACCCATAGGCTCATCCTTAAGCGGCCCGAATTTCTCTGAGGAAGAAATAGCGTCCTTGCGCGAATTCATGTATCGCGGCGGCTTTGTGATGGTGGATGATTTTTGGGGAGAGCCTCATCTTGACGACATGTTCATGGAAATCGGTAAAATTTTTCCTGACCGCGAAATCATGAAGCTGGATACAACCCATGAAATCTTTCACACATTCTTTGATATTGATGAAGTGGCGCAGGTGCCGGGCAGAATGGTCACCTGGGATTTCGGTGGCTTCATGAATCTTGATGATCCAAGCTATCCGCCGGAGGTGTACGCGATTCTGGATGATGATGGTAGAGTCATGATGGTTGCGAATTACAACACCGACCTTGGAGATGGTTGGGAGCACACTTTCTATGAGGGTTATCCAACCCAGTTCACCAATGAAGCCTATAAAATCGGCATTAACTTTTTAATCTACGCATTCAGTCACTAAGTGGCAGATACAAAGGACGGCACCATGGCGGAACAAGAACAAGCGCTGGAGATCGAAAATCAGGATGATCTAGCTCTGGTCAAACGCATGCAGGATGGTCGCGACCAGATCGTCGCTGAAATTAAAAAAGTCATTGTGGGCCAGGATGACATCATTGATGAATTGCTTATCGCTTTGTTTGGTGGTGGTCATGTTCTGGTCACAGGGGTGCCGGGACTTGCCAAAACGTTGCTGATCAAGACNGTCGCTGACATTCTGCAGGTCGACTTCAGCCGTATTCAGTTCACTCCGGATCTGATGCCAGCTGATGTCGTGGGCTCAGAGNTTGTGGAAGAGTCTGACGGTGGTCGACGGCTCAAGTTCGTGAAAGGGCCGATATTCACCAATATTTTACTGGCTGATGAAATCAACCGGACGCCGCCCAAGACTCAGTCGGCGCTGCTTGAAGCCATGGAGGAACGTCAGGTCACCGCGGCCGGAGTGACGCATCCCATGTCAAGGCCGTTTTTTGTGCTTGCTACACAGAATCCCATTGAGCTTGAAGGGACCTATCCATTGCCTGAGGCCCAGTTGGATCGATTCATGTTCAAGATCGAGCTAGGTTATCTGTCGGAGGAAGATGAGGTAACTGTTGTAAGTCAGACAACTCAACATCACAATCGCGCGCTGTCCCATCCCCTTGGTGGTGAAGATATTCTAGATTTTCAGCGTATTGCCCGTCAGGTACCTGCCGCTGAAGCTGTAATCAAGTATGCGGTACGTCTGGTACACGCATCGCGACCACAAAGCGAGTCTGCGCCAGAGTTCGTCAAGGACTGGGTTAGCTGGGGGGCAGGCATTCGTGCGTCGCAGAATCTGATACTGGCGGGAAAGGTCCGTGCCCTCTTGCTGGGTCGTTACAACGTCTCGTTCAGCGATGTGAGAGCCCTGGCGTCTTCCGTTTTCAGGCATCGAATCCTGCTGAATTTCCACGCCGAGGCGGAGCGAATAACGACGGACGAGGTCATCAGACGATTGCTGGAGTCAGTCCCCGAGCCCAGTTCAGATATCTGAATTGAATCGCAGACACTAACTGAGCGGAAGCAACATGGCAGAGTCAATTAACTTCCTTGATCCCAATGTGCTGTCGGGGCTCGATAATCTCGAATTACGCGCTCGGGTCGTAGTTGAGGGCTTTCTGTCCGGTCTGCATAAGAGCCCGAATCGGGGGTTCAGCGTTGAATTCAACGATTATCGACGTTATCAGCGTGGCGATGATCTGCGTCACGTCGACTGGAAGCTCTATGCTAGAAGCGAGAAAGTCTACATCAAGCAATACGAGGACGAAACCAATGTTCGCTGCGTGATTCTGCTCGACACCAGCGCATCAATGGCATTTAGCTCCGGTGGAATGAGCAAGCTAAGCTATGGCGTGACTCTGGCGTCTGCTCTGTCCTATTTTATTATGAAACAGCGAGATGCCATTGGTCTTATCACTTTTGATGATCAGATCAGAGAGTATATTCCTGCTAAAACCAGACAGCCGCACCTGCTGCGGATCCTGAGGGCACTCTCGCAGGTGGAGTCAGGCAAGANGACCGATACGGTNAAACCCCTNACCGACCTGGCGGCGTCACTCCATAAAAAAAGTATTGTGATACTTATNACAGATATGCTGGATGANGAGGAGAGNGTGATNAACGNCCTGCAAAATCTTCGAGGTATGGGAAACGACGTCATNNCATTTCAGGTGATTGATGATGCGGAGCTGAATTTTCCGTTCAATGAAGCAACCGAATTTATTGATATGGAAAACGATGAGTCTTACACCACGTCTCCCGCCGCGATCCGGCAAGCGTATCTGGATAACCTGAATGAATTTCTTTCTTACTGTCGTAAGAAGTGTCAAAGCAGTGGCGTAGATTACTGTCTGCTGAATACCGCCAAACCGTTAGACGAGGCTCTGTCTTCCTACATGTCAAAGCGCGCGAAAAGTTTCTAGGGTCAGTAGCGGGATATGGTCTTTCTCACCCCATTTTTTTTAATTGGCTTGCTAGCAGCCCTGATTCCTGTCGCGATACATCTTATCCGTCGCGAGAAGCCGCCCAAAGTCATGTTCAGTACCATTCGGTTTTTGAAAAAAACCTCAAAAAAACTGGTGCTGTTCCAGCATCTCCAGCAGATAGCGCTGCTTCTCCTGCGCGCCGCAGTTATCGTCTTGCTGGTGTTCGCGTTTGCTCGGCCTTTGTTTAATCAGTCTGTGGCGCGCTTGCTTGATGCAGATCCTCAGTCGGCAGTGATTTTGCTGGATATGTCGATGAGTATGCGCTGGCAAGACAATTTTGATCAGGCTAAAGCTGAGGCCTTGGCGGTTGTGGATCGGTTGTCAGGGGGTGACGAGGTTGGCCTGATCGTTTTTGCGGGCGCAGCGGAAGTGGTTCAGGAGCTTGAAACAGATGGTGACCGGATCAGAAAGCTGATCGAAGGCTTTGACGAGCCCGGGTTTGGCAGCACGCGCTATTATCCGAATCTGCTTCTGGCAGACCAGATGCTGGAGGATTCGCGCTACGAGAATCGAGCAATCTATTTGATTTCTGATTTCCAAGAAGTCGGGATGCAGGGTGCCGATGAGTCGTGGAAACTGGCTCCCGGAGTCGCTCTGTATCTGATTGATGTTGGTTCCGCTGACAGTAAAAATCTGGTGCTGACCGATGTGAGATCTCCCGAGCAGCTGCTTGAGGATTCCGCTCAACAGCAAATTCTGGCCAGAGTCCGCTCTGCCGGGACGCAGTACCTTGAGAGCGGCGAGGTCAGCCTGAGCCTGAACGGGCAAATGGTAGACCGCAGACCGGTAGACCTTGCTGACCGATCCGAGCAGGTGGTGACCTTTGACGCAGATTTTGAGGCTGAGGGGGGCTACGTCGGTGAAATCCGGGTCGCCGGCGATGATTTCTCAGATGACAATTCCTACTACTTCACCGTCGATGTTCTGCCCAAGATCAATGTTTTGCTGGTGAACGGCGAGGCTTCGAACAACTGGTTTGATGATGAGGGCCATTGGTTTGGCTTGGCAGTGAGTGGTACGGGCTCTTCTCCGTTTTCTCTTGAGACAATTGCTCCTGCTGAGCTCAGCTCGGCAGCGATGAGTCAAAGCGACGTGGTGGCGCTGCTCAATGTTGGTGAACTCACGAGTTTCCAGGCCGCGGCATTAAATGAATATGTCGTTAACGGAGGCAGCCTGTTGATTGCGCCGGGGGACAGGGTCGACGAAAGCGCGTTCAACCGGCGTGTAGGAGATATTAGCCCAGCAAGGTTGGAGCGGGTCGGGCTGCTCGGTCGCAATGACTACCTGGTTATCGCGGACTATGATCGCCGCCATCCCATTATGCGTCCTCTTGGTAGCGACTGGTCTGCAAGATTTCAGGGGCGCTGGCGCCTGACGCCCCATGAAGATGCCAATGTGCTGATGCAGTTTGACAACACTGAGGCGGCTTTGGTGGAAAGGGACGTTGGTGAGGGCAAAGTCTTTTTATTTGCCTCCAGCCTCGATCTTGAATGGAATAATTTGGCGTTGCAGAGCCTGTTTCTGCCTTTTATTCATGAAATTCTTCGCTATCTGGTCCAGTCAGAGGTCGGCCAAGTCGCCTTCGAGATCGGCGACAGCATCGACCTGCAGCAATTAGTTTCGGGTGCCGAAGTTACAGTTCTGGATGCGGAAGGTCGCTCTGTTGGATCAGAAGCAAGCAACTTGCTGCGCGCGACTTCGCCAGGCCTCTTCACCGTAACGTCAGCTACTGTATCTAAGCCATACGCAGTCAATATTACGCCCGAGGAAAGCAATTTCACACGTTTTGCTACATCAACCCTCTATGATGCGGTTGTGAATCCCGATACCGGTCCGATGCAGTCCAGAGAGGCTCAGACCGCGCAGTTGATTGAGGAATTGGAGAATCCGCAGCGATTGTGGTGGTGGATTCTGACGCTGGTGATGATGTTGCTGCTGGTGGAACTGCTGGTTGCTAACCGAACCTATCGCTGACTCCCTAGTAACTCACGTTCCCCACCTTCTGTACCGAAGGCCCTGCTCCCGAGAGGATTGGCCAAAAAACACCTGACCTGGGGCGCCTATTTCCTGACATGACCACCTAGTCGGGATTTAAAATATTACGATTTTGGTCTTTTATGACTCGAATGGGTGATTTTAAGTCATTGAGTCTATGAATCTATATTTTCTGTATGTCACCCAAATGTCATGTAAATGAAATTAATTGCAGAAATACTCTGTTAAATGAAGGGCTATACAAGACCGTGTGTGAGACATAGGCAGATCGTCATGACCCAAACATTTGATCGTAAAAAATCTAGAAATCGCGGCCCGGAACTATTCTTGACTACGCTTGTGCTTGGTACGTTGCTGAACTAAGCGATTGCAGAAACTCTTGCCTTAAAGCCAGTAGTTAGCATCGCCCAATATGTATACGATTTATCAGAAAGCCTCTCTCAACCAGCGCCCCCAACTGAGGGCTTCCTGTTCACTCCGCTGCCAGAGTCTGATGCGCACCCCATTACTTCGCGAATCTATCTCATTCCCCGAGACCTACCCTAACCTGATGTCAGAGCATTATATTGACCATTCTCGTCATAACCAAAGAGCTCCAGACCACGGCTTGTTCGCGACTACTCACTGATTGATCCGTCAGGCCTTCATGTAGCTGCAGGCTAACCGCTACTCACTAAGGCCTTGAATATTTTCCCCCGATATTGCTTCACCGGTCTCGGTGATGATGCCCAGTCGCTTTGCCCGTCGCTCCCAGTTGCTTCGCGCGAGTGCCTGCATGTCTGTCTCATTGTCTGACTCATCAACAATCTCTAGACCGAGCAGTGTTTCTATGATGTCTTCCATGGTGACGATACCTTCCATGCCGCCAAATTCGTCTACCACTAGAGCCATATGCTCTTTTTTGATGAGAAAAGTATCCAACAGATCTGGAATCGGGACTGTCCGATGGACAACAATTATTTCTCTGCGTAGCGCCTTGAGTGGCGTTTGATCCTGCGTTTCGGCAAGTTTCAGAAGAATGTCATCACGCAGTACGTAGCCGGTAATGTTGTCATTTTTTTCTTGGTATACCGGAATGCGCGAATGCGGAAGATTTGCGTTGACGTTCTGAAATTCGCGCACAGTAATTTCNTCCCCGGCGGTGTTGACCACGATCCGGGGGGTCATGACATCTTTTACCAACACCTTGGAAAATCGCAACAGGTTGTGAATGATTGTTTGCTCGCTTTCCTCGAGTATCCCGCTTTCAGTGCCCAGCTTCGTCATGGCAAGAAAGTCGGTACGACTGAGTACCGGCTTGTCCTTATCCTTCTTTAAGTGGCGGGTTATGTACTGACTTATCCAGACCAGCGGTGCCAAGCCGATTAACATGATCTTCAGCGATGCGATAGTAAATGGAGTCAGGATTTCCCAATTATTGGCGCCTATGGTCTTTGGAATAACCTCTGAGAGAATCAGTATCGCCAGAGTCATAAACCCTGCTATCAAGGCCTCGAGGCTTATTATTGAAATGCCCGCTATCACAAGCATAGACTCGCCAAAGACAAGTGCAGCCTGTGAGCCAACGCCGATTGCCCCAACTGTATGCGCGATGGTATTCAGGGTGAGAATGGCTGCTAAAGGGCGATCTATGTCTTCCTTAAAACTGACTAAATCAGCGGCAATTCTGGTGCCTTTCTGCTCCTGGATTCCGACATAGGCAGGAGTGATGCTCAGAAGCACGGCTTCCAGGATAGAGCATAGGAAAGAGAAGAGAATGCTTGCGAGAAAAAAGCCGACTAGAAGTCCCATGGGTCTGTTTTCATTGCAACGTTACTTGTGATTCTGTCATGAATGTCAGAAGCGCGCTACTTTAAGCGGCAGCGGTAAATGTCCAGATCGAGTGTTGCTTTGTCTCTCAGGGAGCTAGTTGAACCCGCGGCGGGGAGGGCACTGCCGGCTTGCGTTTAATGAGGTCTCGAAGCCTCTGAGGAAGCGCCAACATCGCAGGGGTTACGATTAGAGTCAGCACCGTAGCGAAAGAAAGCCCGAAAACAATAGCAGAAGCGAGGCTAACCCACTGGGAGGTTATTGGACCGCCGACCTCGATCTCCGCACCAATAAGATCTACAGATACGCCCATCGCGAGCGGTAATAGGCCGAAGCCAGTCGTAAAGGTTGTGAGGAAGACAGGGCGAAGTCGTTGTATTCCAGTCTGGACGATAAGTTTTCGCAGCTCCCAGTCCGGATGCTCGAGCCGTAGTACGTTGAACGTGTCAATTAGAACGATATTATTATTCACAATTATTCCGGATAGGGCCACAATCCCGATCCCAGTTAAAATAACTGAAAATGTCTGGCCGGTGGTTAGCAGGCCGAGAAGAACGCCAGCGGTTGATAGCAACACTGAAGACAGAATCAGCAGCGCCTGATAGTAACTGTTGAATTGTGTGACCAGAAGAATCGCCATCAGGACCATTGCTAGCGAAAACGCCTGCACGAGGAAGGCAGCGGATTGCTCTTGTTCTTCATTAGCGCCTCGAAAATCGTAATAGACGCCATTGACTGGCGGGTTATCGGCCAGCCAGGCTGATATTTCCTGCAGTTTATTGTCGGCGACGACGCCCGGTGCAGGATTTGCTCGGACATAGACAACCCGGGCACCATCAACGCGTTGAATCGAGCTTACTTTTGGCTTGGCCACGCGCGAGACAAAACTGCTAATAGGAACTGGCCCATTGATTGTGCTTATGCGGAGTGACTCCATCTGGTCGATGCCTCGGTACCTGGCAGGGTAACGGACCCGGATGTCAACTTCTTCTTCACTGTCATCCGGACGATAGTCCCCCATAAAGATCCCATTGGTCATTAACTGGATAGCAGTACCAATTTCAGCCATGTTGGCTCCCAGCATGGCTGCCTGAGCTCGATCAATAATGAACTCCCACTCGATACCGGGTATAGGTGCCGTGTCGTCAATATCGATCAATTGATCCCCTAGTTCCGTCTCCATGAATTGCCTGATACGAGTTGCTTCAGTGAAAAGTAGATTCAGATCTTCGCCTGACAACTCAATTTGAATTTCTTTGCCGACTGGTGGGCCATTTTCCACGGTAACCACTTCTGCCCTGACACCCGGCATGTTCGTGATCACCTCGCGATAACGATTCTCGACTTCAAAGCCGTCGATCTCGGGGCGCACTCGCCGGTCAGACATTTCCACAAAAATACTTCCGATTAGGTCGGGTGCAGATTGCTGATCACCGCCCATTTGTGCACCTGCACCTGATTGCGTCACGATACCTTTTATGTGTCCAACGCTACGAATGCGAGCTTCAACATCTAACATGAGATCTCTAACTTCAGCCGGTGAAAAGTTGCCGCGAGCGAAGACCTGAATCTGGGTCTGGCTNGGCTCAACGCCAGTGAAGAATTCCACGCCTTTGCCGTAACGACCGTATGCGGTGACGATAGTGACCAGCATAAGAACGCTAAGAACAAATACTGCAACTGGCATACGTATTGCGGTGTCCAATACCCGAGCGTATACAGCAGTGATACCGCGAATGCTTTCCGTATCGCTAGACTTCAGCTTTGGTATTTCGGTGCTGTTGTTGCTGCTCGCGAGGCCGAAGCGGCCCATCAAAGCGCCGATCGTCGGAGCGAAGAGCAGCGCATAGAAAAGCGAGCCAATCAGCACGGCAAAGACAGTGATAGGTAGATAGCTCATGAATTGACCTGCAACGCCGGGCCAGAACATGATCGGTAGAAACGCAGCAAGCGTGGTGGCCGTTGACGCCAGAATGGGCCAGAACATGCGTTTCACCGCTAGGCGAAAGGCTTCCAAACTGTCCCTTCCCTCTGCCATCTTGCGGTCCGCGTACTCGACCATGACGATAGCGCCATCGATAAGCATACCAAGGCCGAGCAACAGACCAAAAATCACCATAAAATTGTATGTAAACCCCAGCAGGCGAATGATAATGAATGCAAATAGGAAGGAAAAAGGCACTGCCAGCGTCACAAGCAGGCCTGAGCGAATTCCCACTGAGGCAATTACAACGACCAGAACCAGAACCATGGCCGTCGCCATATTGCCCTGCAGGCCCATGTTTTGTTCAATGACCAGAGGGGCCGTGTTATTGATATAATTCAAAGAAACGGCTGGAGGAAGGGACGGGCGAATGCCATTGACGACCTGATCGACTTCTGCCATCGCTTCAACTAGGTTGGCGCCATTCCGCTTCATAACATTGAGGGATATGGAAGAAGACCCGTTGGCAAACGAATATCGCGTCGCGTCTTTGAAAGTTCGTCTGACCTCGGCAATATCGGACACAGTCAGCACACCGTCTGCAGTCGATGCAAGCGGCAGATCAAACAGATCACTTGCGTTTTCGATCAGGCCGGGCACTTTGACGGAAAAACTCCCNTGGCCAGTATCGACTTGTCCGGCAGGAATCAGACGNTTGTTACTNGTAACAGTCTGAATAATNGCCGAGTTTGGTATGCCATAAGTTTCTAATTTGGCCGGATCAATGATGGCTTCCAACAGTTCTTCCCTGTTACCGACCATTGAAGCTTCGAGTACCTGCGGTAAGATTTCGACTTCCCTTTGCAGTTCTTCGGCAATGCGCAGAAGCGTTCTTTCGGGCACACCATCGCCGCCAACCGCAATCTGTACTATCGGCAGTTCTGCAGCGGATACCTCAGTGATTATCGGCTCTTCAGTATTTTGAGGGAATCTGGCTTTGGCTCGGTTAATTGCCTCTCGCACATCGGCCAATGCCGTAGAAGACTCGAAATCTATGTCAAACTCAGTGATTATGGTTGATGCGTTTTCACTGGAGAAAGAGCTAATCTGGGTTATCCCGTCCAGTGTTTTCAGTTCAAGCTCAGACGGTTTTGATAACAATCGCTCAGAATCTTCCGGAGANATGCCCTCGTGGATTATNGTNGTNACNATTATCGGAACATCTACGTCCGGATTNAGCTCTACAGGGATCGACAGATAGGATGCAAAGCCTGTCAACATAACCGCAACAAAAATTGAGAGCGTTGTCCTGGATCGAGCAACCGCGGTATCGATGTAATTCATAGCATGTTCCGGGCCGGGATTTCTTAAAGATCCCAATCAAAATTTGCGGCCACTGTTTGGCCGGGGAACACAATTTCTTGACCGACTGTTACCAGCGTGACGTCGCCTTGAAGCCCGGTAACCCAGATACCGGGGTTGAGCTGATTCGTATCGTCACCGACAATCGAAACGTTGTAAAAGGCCACTTTCTCATCAACTTCGACAACTTTCACGCCGATGTTGCCATTATCATCAAGGGTTAGGGCTGAAGATGGAATTCGATGCGCCATGACCTCATCGGCTTTCACCAGGATTTCGGTGGTAATGCCTTCCCGAATCTGCTCGCCAGNACTATCGACTTCTATCTCGACTCGATAGCTACGGGAGACCGGATCGGCCGAAGCAGCCAAGAATTTGACGGTGCCTGTTACCTCAGATCCACCAAGTAACCGGCCGGTGACTGAGGCTCCTGTTCGTATACGATTCACATCCTGTTCTGGGATTAGGCCTACAAGCAGCATGGGGCTGTCGTCTAAAACAGAGGCGCACACAGAGCCCACATTCAATAAATCCCCAACCTCAACAGTTCTCATTTCAACAACTCCGTCGAATGGTGCCACGATCTGGGTACGATCGACAGCAAGTTGTGTTCGCGCAACCGCAGCTTCGGCGGACTCAAGCACGGCTTTGAGCTGTGCGACAACTACATCCGACTGTAAATTGCGGGCCTGCAAGTCTAACGCAGCTTCGTATTCAAATTGCGCGCGCACACGCTGTGCTTCGGCCTCACTGAGGTTTGCTGAACGATCATCGATGGCCAGCTCACAGAGCAAATCGCCGGCCTTGACTCGAGCTCCCCGCTGAATCGGATCGCTCGCTAGCCGCCCCGGTATCTCAGCTCTCACTTGAACGTGGCGATATGCCTGCGTGCGACCACGAACTAGAATCTGTTCAATATAGCGCTCGGGGCTTATGCGCTCAGCCCGAATGGAAATTACATTTGGGTCNTCGCTGGCAGACGCCCCAGTTTCTACCACCTGCACTTTCCGCTCGGCGACATTGGGCACCTCTGCAGAACTGGGACCA
The DNA here is from genome assembly GCA_002719575.1 of Gammaproteobacteria bacterium. GTDB lineage: Bacteria > Pseudomonadota > Gammaproteobacteria > Pseudomonadales > Pseudohongiellaceae > UBA9145. Next base: position 16,420 of record PBHS01000026.1, read on the forward strand.
TATCNGGGTACAGCCATCCACACCGATACGGCGCCCAGAATAGCGAGTGAGATTAGATGCTGCTTTTTCACGAGGGCCTCCGGCCGAAGTGTGCCATCAGTGGTTTACTTGTGGTTTTATGAGCGGATAAAACAGAAGCCCATGCGTAACTTACGCTACGGCGACAAATTCGCCCCGGTTCATTCTCCGCATTTCTTTGCAATGATCCAGTGTTGCGAAGTACGTGGCTTGGTTGAATCGAACTTTACAAGGCAAATGATAGGACAGTCAGCCCAAAAAGATTGTTACGTCTTGTAACGCCTCTAAGCCTTTTAAACAACATTTGCTGCCCGACTGTTCTAACCGACTTTTGGGGCAATGCGACACTCGAGTGTGTTTCTCAGCGGAGAACAAAGCGAATTTATGCTACTTTGCGTAAAGATGTTGGAAACTTGGAATCAGAGGACGAATAAAAGTATGAAGGATCTAACGAATCGGGTTGCGATAGTCACTGGCTCAAGCAGTGGTGTCGGAGCAGCGACTGCGCGTCTTTTAGCCTCGCAGGGGTGCCGTGTGGTGATTAACTACAACAGCAATGCAGCTGGGGCCGAGGANGTCGCTTCGGATTGTGCAGCGACTGGTGCAGAAACTCTGGTTTTCAAGGCCAACGTAGCGAACGACGAAGATTGTGTCGCGTTAGNGCAGGCCGCAAATGAGGAGTGGGGTCGAGTTGATGCTCTGGTAAACAACGCGGGTACCACTAAATTTGTCGATCATGCCAACCTATCAGGCCTCAGCGCAGAAGATTTTCAACGTATTTACAGCGTCAACGTTGTTGGCGCCTACCAAATGACTCGGGCAGTACACCCCCTCATGAACGCCCAGGAGGAAGGGGGCGCTGTGGTCAATGTTGCATCGACCGCTGGGATAACCGGTATCGGCAGTTGCGTGGCCTACGCTGCGTCGAAGGGTGCAATGGTCACGATGACTCTCTCGTTGGCAAGAGCATTGGGTCCAAAGCTGAGGATCAACGCCGTGTGTCCGGGTTTTATCGAGGGTGACTGGCTTAAAGAAGGCTATGGTGACGAACGGTACTCCAAACTCATGGCGCACAATAGAGAAAATGCTCCACTGGGTGTAACAGCGACACCCGAGACAGTGGCAGATGCGATTTTGCATTTCATTACTGGGCCACAAGTGGTGACCGGTGAGACGCTAATTGTGGATGGCGGCAGGCACCTGACAATGGCACCACTTTCACGTCGCTGAGGTGTGACCAACTCGATGCAGTCAAAGATTGCGCTTGCAAGTAAATGAAATTTTGGAAACGTCGATGCTAAATTATTTGCCCCGGGGCTTTCTTATTATCAACGGCTTGATATACGGAATTCTGGCGGCTCTTTTCGTGATATCGCCTAGTGTATGGTTTGCCAACCTCGGTATTGAACCTGTCGTCCCGATGGGTTANACCGAACTACGAACCATGTATGTCGGAATGATGGGGTCGCTGGCGGTTTTTTCGCTAATAGGTGCGGTGTTTATTAGCATGCGGGAGCCTGCGCTGGTCTTGTTCCTGATAAGCTACGCAGCTCTTGCGACAGTCAGGTCTTGGGGGATTTTCGTTGAAGGGCTTTTTGATGATCTAACGCTGCGGCTACTCTATGCCGAGATACTGAGTGCTGCCTTAGCCCTGATCTCGCTACTGTGTCACCGTTTGTCTGACTAAATAGGCACCCTTAGTATTCTCCGGTTGCGAGTGAACGGAATAAAGCGCCACAAGTTGAAAATCCTGTGTACTTGTCGATTACGTTGTGCATGCTGTTTGGATTGAGATACTCTTTCCCACACACCAAGCGAGCAGTCGATTTTAACTTTGCATTAGTTTTTGTAACTCTTGATCAAAGTTACTACTGTATGACTGGCCGGCTCGACAGCTAAGTCTTGAGCGTGTTAATGCAATTAGTAGGCGAACAGCTCGTTCAAAAGAATAACGGGGATATCATCATTCTATGAGTGCTGAAAATATCTATAAACAAAGCTTGGACATGAACCGGGCAAATTTCGCTCCCCTAACTCCCCTGAGTTTTATTGAGCGAAGTTCGAGCGTTTATCCCAACCGTCCATCGGTCATTCACTGCGACACCACTTACACTTGGGCAGAGACTTATGCTCGGTCGTGTCTCCTCGCGTCTGCTTTNAGTAAGTTGGGTGTCGGTGAGGGAGACACAGTGTCGTTTATGGGCGCAAACACCCCGGAAACCTTTGAAGCCCACTTTGGAGTTCCGATGATTGGCGCCGTGCTCAATGCCCTAAATGTAAGACTGGACGCTAAAGCGATCGCGTTTATTCTCGAGCACGCGGAAGCCAAGGTCCTGTTTACGGATCGTGAGTACAGCAATACGATCAAGGCCGCGCTGGAGCTGTTGCCCAACAAACCTGTTGTGATTGATATCGATGACCCTTATTTCTCAGGTGGCGAATTGCTCGGCACCATGACCTATGACGACATATTGGCGACTGGAGATCCCGATTATCGTTGTTTTAAGGTCGACGATGAATGGCAAGCGATTTCGCTGAATTACACCTCGGGTACTACCGGTGACCCGAAAGGGGTGGTGTACCACCATCGTGGTGCCTACCTGAACGCGATTTCTATGGCAATGTGCTGGGATATGAGTGGACATCCTGTCTACCTATGGACCTTGCCCATGTTTCATTGCAACGGCTGGTGCTTTCCTTGGACGCTCGCTGCCGTTACCGGCACTAGTGTCTGCTTAAGGCACGTGCGGGATAACTCAATCTTTAGCGCAATCAAGACACACAGGGTAACGCATTTTTGTGGAGCGCCTGTCGTACTGAACACCATGGTCAACGCTAAGGACGACCTCAAGCAAGGGATTACCCACAACGTGAGCGCGATGACGGCGGGAGCAGCGCCGCCCGCCGCAGTGATCGCCGGAATGGAAAACATGGGATTCAATGTTTGCCATGTTTACGGGCTGACCGAGACTTACGGCCCATGCGTTGTGTGCTCTCCTCATGATGAGTGGCAGCAGTTGAGTGTCGAGGACCGTGCTGAATTACTTGCGCGTCAGGGTGTGCGAGCTCCGCTTCAAGATGACATGGTGGTCGCCGACCCCCAAACTCTTGAGCCTGTTCCAAAAGATGGGCAAACGATGGGAGAAATTTTTATGCGTGGAAATCTGGTTATGAAGGGATATCTCAAAAACCCTGTCACTACAGAGGCCTCTTTTGCCGGTGGATGGTTCCATTCTGGCGATCTCGCAGTTTGGCATCCTGATGGTTACGTACAAATCAAGGATCGATCGAAGGACATCATTATTTCCGGTGGCGAAAATATCTCTTCCCTAGAAATTGAATCGATTTTGTTCAAACACCCAAAAATTCTTGAAGCCGCAGTCGTTGCCAGCACCAATGAGAAATGGGGTGAGGTGCCCTGTGCATTTGTTACGTTGAAACAGGGCGAAGATCTTTCGGTGAAGGAGCTGGTCAGCTATTGTCGAGCAGAAATGGCTGGGTTCAAGATTCCCAAGAAAGTCGTTTTTGGACCGATCGATAAAACATCTACGGGGAAAGTTCAAAAGTATCTGCTTCGTGAACGTGCCGAAGCGGTTGAGCTGTTGGTTAACAAGTAAGCTGCCGAAGGGGATGCTTGTTAGGGACAATAAATCTTGCATCACCGATTGTATTCTGCAACGAAATAGGGGCTTGATTATGATTAGACATTTATTAAGTTTGGTGTCCGTACTGATCGCCGCGCTGGCTCTTGAGGTCAGCGCTCAGGACGCGCCGGAGACGATCTCGGTAATCAGTTCGACTTTTGACCATCATGGCATGGTCCCAGAGGTAAATTCCGCCTATGGCGACAATGTGTCCGTTGACCTGAGGTGGGCGAACCTGCCGGAAGGCACGCAGCAGCTCGCTCTGATCTGTGATGATCCTATTGTGGTAGAGATTGGGATGATGGAACAACCTTTCGTGCATTGGGTAATTTACAACATTCCAGCTACTGCACCCGGGTTGCCGGCAGGATTGCCGGATGACGCGCAGCTCGATGTGGCAGGCCTGCAAGGCGCTGTCAATGGCTTAAACGGTCTCAGGCGGCCTGGTTACTTTGGTCCGCGCCCGCCAGCGAACGGCCAGCTCCATGCCTACCATTTCCGGGTGTATGCGCTAAACGAGTCTCTTGATCTCGCGCCGGGCCTTGGTAAGGCGGAATTACTTACGGCTATGGATGGCCACATACTAGCGACTGGTATGTTAATGGGCCACTACGAGCGAAAGGAATAACTTCGCATCACCGCAAAGAGGCTGGTTTCCTGATGGAAGCCGACCCATATTAAAAGGCATCCTGTTATGAGAACAAAGCTGCCAGTCCTGGCTCGATTCAATTTACTGATTCTGATGGTAGCAATTGTGTCGCCGCTGAGTGCTCAACCGAGGGTGATCGAAACTGCGACTCACCGATTTGTAGAAGCACAGGACGGGGTCTGGCTCGGCACAGGTAGCGGTTCTGTTTACACCATGAGTAACGTTATGGTGTTGGTCGGCAAAAACGATACGCTTGTTGTCGATTCTCATGTGACGCCGACAGCGGCGCGCGCTCTGCTTGATGCTATTCCTGCACTGACTGAAAAACCGGTGCGTTATTTGGTCAACAGTCATTATCATTTTGACCATGCTCATGGTAATCAGGCGTTTCCCACGGGGATCGAAATAATTGGCCACGAATTTACGCGGCAAAAACTGAATGGTGAGGCGGGTAACGTGCTTGAAGAGAATACCTTCCGCAGTTTTTCAGATCCAGTTGCTGTGACTGTGGCGAATCTCGAGCGACTTGCTGCGGCAGAAGCCAACCTAAATCGCCGAAATCACCTGCAAGACCGGTTGAGGGTGCAGCGTGAGTATCTTGCAGCAATAGCGGAGGTGCAACCGACGCCACCAAATATCACCCTGAATGACAAGATGACCCTGTTTCAGGCAGTTGGCGGTGGCGCCAGAGAGATTCAGCTTTTGCATTTCGGGCGTGCGCATACCGGCGGTGATGTGGTGATTTTCCTTCCTCAGGAGAAGATCGCTTTCACTGGAGATATGATGCTGCCTGGGTTGCCATACATGGGTGATGGTCATGTAGATGAATGGCCAGACGCGTTGGAAGGTCTCAAGAGTCTTGATTTTGATTATTGGCTTCCAGGGCACGGACCAGTTATGGAATCAAAGGAGCCNATAGGNAAACTTCAAGCCTTCCTCAAAGANCTTTGGCTTAAGACNGGTCGAGNTTATCGGGAAGGAGTCAACTGGNAACAGGCNGCNTTACAAATNGATATGACAAATCACAGTTCTAATTTTCCNCAAATTAGNGGGTCNGGTGTTGACCCCNGAGCAGTCAGAAGGATGTACCAACTGCTGGATCAGCAGAGGTGACGCCCGCTGACAGCTGGCGGGTTCTGTAATCTTAAAGGGATAAACAGGGAAGAAGTCGCATGGTGGAAAAGCGCACACGGCCAGTTTTTCTGACGCCAGGCCACCATGCAGGTGATCTGGTAGAGTCATATCAGTGGAAAGTACTGATTGAGGAGCGCGGGCTGGTTGAAGTCGAGGCGCACTTACCGAAACACTTGCTGAACCCTCGTAANCAACTGTTCGGGGGCTTCACAGGCACATATGTCGATATGATTTCAATTTTTACGTGCCGAACATTGTTTGATGATAAAAATGCATTNAAGTGGTCTGCCACNGTAAACATGCGNATNGACTANTTNGAGCCTGTTNTNGGCCCNACCTTCAAACTGCGCGGTGAACTCATCAATGATGGTCGCAAAACATGCCTAGTGGCGACTCATTTTCTGGACCTAGGCGGGAACAAGCTGGTGTATGCGATAACGACATTGCGTAAAAGCGGGTAATGCTAGTCCTCCCGCGAAAACGAAAAATATCGCAGTGCCTGCCGTTTTGGTCGCGTAAGATTCACCCTACATTGAATAGCCTTTCTCATCATGATCGCTGATATCGAGACCCTGCTGCTCCTGCTCTTCATCGACTCTCAGACCGCCTGTGATCGNAGCTACAACCCTNAGTAATCCGAAGGTTAGTATCGCAGTGTACACGCCGGTGGCGATAATCCCGGTGACCTGGACAGCGACCTGTGAGGCAATGGAAACTCCGTCTGCCAGGCCGTTGCCAGAAAAGACTCCNAGGTTTTCCGACGCAAGAATACCAGCGAGGAAAGTGCCTACGACCCCGCCAACGCCATGTACAGGAAAAACATCGAGGGAATCATCGATCTTCAAACTCTGTTTGAGAAGAGAAGTGGCGTAGTAGCAAATAACGCCGCCGCTCAAACCGACAAGCAGTGCCCCAGCGGGGCCGACACTGCCTGACGCTGGTGTTATGGTGGCCAGNCCGGCAACCATGCCNGTGATCGCTCCTANNCCGCTGGGTTTGCCATACTTGAGCCATTCTATGATTATCCAGGTCATGGCTCCGACAGATGCCGAGATGTGGGTCACAAACAAGGCCATGCCCGCGGNGCCGTCCGCTGCGAGTGCAGAGCCGGCGTTAAACCCAAACCATCCAACCCACAGCATGGCGGCTCCGGTGAAGCTCATTGTCAGGTTGTGGGGCCGGATAGCGGCTGAAAGAAAGTCCTCTCGAGGACCAAGAATTATTGCAGTTACCAAGGCCGCGACGCCGGCAGTGACGTGAACCACTGTGCCGCCGGCAAAATCGATCAGGCCTATTTGTGCTAGCCACCCTCCTCCCCAGACCCAATTGGCCACAGGAAAGTAGACCGTCAATGTCCAGAGCGTGCAGAACAGGAGCATGGCAGAGAATTTGATGCGCTCAACAAAAGCGCCAACAATTAGCGCGGGAGTGATGATCGCAAAGGTCATCTGAAATGCAGCGAAGACCGTCTCGGGTATATCGCCGGCCATAGAGTCGATTTGGATGCCGGCAAACAGAGCGCGGCCGAGGCCGCCCCAGTAAGCGGACTCTGCTGGGCCGAATGCGATGCTGTAGCCGACCAAGAGCCACAGGATTGAGATCACCACGGCAATGGAAAAACACTGCATTAGAACGGAAAGAACGTTCTTGGTTCGGACCAAGCCTCCATAGAATAGCGAGAGGCCTGGCAGGGTCATGAAGAGAACCAACGCAGTAGAGGTGAGGATCCAGGCTGTATTGGCGCCATTTAGATCATCCTGAGCAAGCGCCAAGGAAGGAAGCAACATCAGTGCGGCTAGCGCTCCGAGAAAGCGGTAAGCGGTTTTACGAGTTTTCATAATTAATCTCATGACTCAGAGGGCATTATTGCCCGTTTCTCCNGTCCGAATGCGGATGACCTGCTCGAGATCAGCAACGAAGATTTTGCCGTCCCCAATTTTTCCAGTACCCGCTGCTTTACAGATTGCATCGACGACCTGTTCAACCAGGTCGTNGGCAACGGCAATTTCAAGTTTGGCCTTGGGCAGAAAGTCGATCACGTATTCTGCCCCTCGGTATAGCTCCGTATGTCCTTTTTGGCGACCAAAGCCTTTCACCTCGGTCAGAGTCATACCACTGATACCCAGAACCGACAGCGCTTCACGCACGTCGTCAGCTTTAAAGGGTTTTATAATTGCGGTGATCAGTTTCATTTTCTTCTCCTGAGTATTACTGCTTCGAAGTCCAGCGACCGCGNTGCAAGCTCTTTTTTGGTGCAAAAGGCGTGTCGCACAAGCCAATACGCGGTCTCTACCCGCGAACTGCACTCCTTGTTAAAACTGTACCATGCCCTTCGGCAAAGGCCTACTGCGGCTCTTGGAATTGGATTCATTGNCGATGATCGAAAGACTTTTTGCATTTCATAGGGGAGAAATGTGACTTGGTGCCAAGTGAGCTAGCAATGGTATGAAGTCTGCTGACCGTCGGCGCCAGATTTAAGCTTCGCCACGCCACCCGCATGGGTTGCAATGAATGGTTCTNTTAAAAGTGGTGGACTCNTGTAGAGGATACTTTTCTTACACTTTGGTTGCCTCTTTCACAAGGGGCATCTATTTTGCGTTTAATCCTGGTTAGGGCTGATCCTGGTCTCTGAGAAGATAGTCCAGCGATTCCCGTTTCTTACTCCAGTGGGAAGCGAGTAAAGAGCCACTTATGTTGTGCCAAACGCTGAATAGAGCGCCAGGCAGCGCTGCAGTGGCCGAGAAGAATTCTAGAGCCAGTGCAACGCCTAAGCCAGAATTCTGCATACCGACTTCGATAGCAATAGTGTGGCTTTGCCTAATGTCAAGGCCCAGTAATCGACTCAAATAAAAACCTCCACATATGCCGCCAAGATTATGGAGGGCCACTGTGACTAGTGTCAGGGCGCCAACTTCCAAAAGACCGTCACTGTTCAGTGCAACCACGATCGCAATTATGGCAAGGATGATCAAAATAGAAAATGATGGTAATGCTGGGGCCAGGGGTCTAATCAGCTTGGGGAAGAAATGATTAAGCGTGGCACCAGCCGTCACTGGAAGCAGGACAATCTGAACGATGCTGATGAGCATTCCCATGGTGTCGACATCAACTGAAGTGGCGAGATAGAAACTACACAATAAGGGAGTAACAATAACTCCAACAAGTGTTGAGCAAACTGTCATGCTGATCGAGAGTGCTAAATCAGCGCGCGCCAAATAGCTGATGACATTTGACGCTGTGCCGCCTGCGCAGCTGCCTACCAGTACCAACCCGGCTGTTAGCTGATTGGAAAGCTCGAACATTTTCGCGAGTAAGACAGCCAATAGTGGCATCAGAACAAATTGCAAAAAAACGCCAATAAGAATGGGGCGAGGGTCTTTGATGATGCGCTGAAAATCAGCTGTNCGCAGCGTTAGACCCATCGTGAACATTACCCCGGTAAGCAGTGGAATAATCCAGGATGCGAAAGACGAAACGGGTTCGTTAAAATAGAAAGCCACTCCTGAAAGCAGGATGGCCCACAGCGGAAATAACGAATTGAATCGAGTCATGTGTCTGCAATGATCGTTAGGCGGTTTTTGCTATAGCTAAGCATCGAGCGTCAGGGTATAACGGGACGGTGAGCCGCAATACTATTTTGTTGTATCGAATGCGGGAGGATTAGCGCTCGATGATCGGTCAGTTGCGCCTGTATGTTTTTATTGCAGATCTTGCTTGGATTGCCGTGCTCGTTTTGGCGCCCGCCGCGCTGACGTCCAGTGACGAACGCAATAGCTTCGAGGGCATCCCTAAAGCTAACGCCGGCGCATATTTTGCGGGCAGCTAACNGNAGGGCAATNNNCATCNCGTGATCAATAGCCTTGAANCCGCCTCCAATGGTTTGAGCTACGCTGTTAAACTTGTTAGTCATNGAGCCCGATGACNTCCATTCGTTCAGAGCCAGCGACTGTAACAACTCGCCCATCAATGGTCGTAAATGAGCGATCTGCGAGATGATATTTATAGACTTCAAAGCTTGNAGGTTCAGCTTGGTCTGNGCTGTANAGCCTCACGGTGACAAGNTGGTGATCATCNAGCCATCGGAAGTAGTACAGAGAGCTGCCAACAATGACCATAAAAAGCAGAAATAGATAGGATGCAAGTCGCATGTCGTCGTGCATTTCGAGGCCAGACGATTTCNTTTGAAAAACATTNATNGTTTTAGCCGAAGTGCGCTTTGACTTGTTGCTTTTTCCCTTGGGGNCCCGTCTNACTANNAGGCATGCAAGGGCCGTAACGGCCAGTGTTAGCAATATCTTGCCTATCATTGAAGATTCCTCATTCTTTGAAACGAGCTACTGACCCAATCATCNTATGATAGCAGTGCCAACAAAGCATTGGCCAGNTGCTACTTTTGACGCGTCGAAGCTACAAAGTTTCTGNTTGTAAGATGGGGCTAAAATAGACGTCTTGTATTGCCTCAACAAGCAGGACTATGAANTANGNGTAGCGCGAAGCAAGGGANGCCCTCACGCCCCTCAAGTTGTTTCGCCACGNGGGCTTGTTGGCCGCTGANAGTCTTTTTTTTGGATCCTAGCCTGCTTGTGTCATTAATATTNCTGCTGCTNCGGTTGATGCTGATTTCNTCACNGGGCAGCNTTCGCNTCCTGNTCNCTATCGCCAAGTTGAGATCTCGGAGACCGAAAATCCTTCGTGGCTATCCGTCTCTAATGGTGTTCTTCGCCTNTNANTNNAGAGGCACTTTGTTTCGGAATGAGCCTGATCTGAAAAGGGAGTGGTGGACANAGGCAATTNAACCAATCTTTGTTGATATNCTTNGCATGCATATGGCAGGCTGCATGCTTNCGATCTAGATGCCCACTCGCCTCGAGCGGGACCAGACTTTGACCATCGGANTTAATGAAGCTTGCNCGGCATAGATCAGCATTCGGGATCTANAAGCNNGCCTTCGGGAAGCCATTAAGGTGCGGTTGCAGCNATACTACACCATGTTTAGACTGGCGAAGATGAGCGCTGACTAGGCCAAAGGTCACATGCCTTATTGTTCTGCTTTGGGCATANCGACGCTAATCAATCTTAGTAAAACGATACCCAGACGATGACTAATCCCTGTCGATTACCTTTGAAGCCNAGAGCTCTCGCTTCAGCACTNGAGAACCTGCTGGGTCTTAAATCCNTGGCGAGGATCTACGATGGTAGNCCACCGAACCTAAATCCGTTCGAATTCTTGGACTACGCGCTGAATGCTTTAGGAATCGATATNGCGATTAATGAAGAAGCGCTGTTGGATGAAATNCCAAAGACTGGACCAGTATTGGTAGTTGCCAACCATCCACTGGGTGGGCTTGAGGGAATGGCGATCGCCAAAGTTGTAGGCAAATATCGGCCAGACCTACGGGTTCTGACGAACGAGATACTGCGCCTGATCCCAGAGCTCGCGTCGATATTCATTGGTGTGAATGTTCTGTCAGACAATGCCAAGGTTGGCAATGTCAGTGGTATTAGGCAGGTTCACAAACACCTTAGGAGAAAGGGCGCGATATTATTGTTTCCGGCAGGGATGGTGTCGGCGTATGAATTCAGCCACCGCCGCGTTCAGGATAGGCAATGGAATCGTTTAGCCGGGCAACTGCTGAAAAAATACGATTGTACTTGCACTCCCGTGTATGTTGGAGGCAGAAATAGCAACTATTTCTATGGAGCAGGGCTAGTGCATCCGCGCCTTCGGACTTTGCTGCTGCCAAGGCAACTCGCGAATAAGCAAGGTTTCACTTTGCCGCTGACTATTGGACATGCGATTCCCTCGAAGGAGTTGAGGTTGGTGCAAAATCCGGTAGCAGTGACGGAGTACCTTCGTGTCGCAACAGACGCGCTTCAGAGAGCGAAATACCGTCCCGTGTTCCCCGAGGCGAATGCTATTTCGGAAGTGAATTACTCGCAAAGCTCCGATGAATTACGGGAAGCGGTTACAAATATGATTGACCTTCGAGTCGTTGAGCACGACGACTTTGAGGTGTATTTCGCCCCATATGAGCAGCTTGGCCCAGTAATGGAGCAGATCGCAATAGCCAGGGAGAAGTCGTTCCGTGCGGTAGGAGAGGGAACTGGTCTTTCAAAGGATTCCGATAAGTTTGATCCGCTTTATCGACATCTTTTTTTATGGGACAAATCTGAAAGCCGCATTGCTGGCGCCTATCGGGTCGGTCTGGTTGACGAGATAGTTGCCATTCATGGCGTGGAAGGATTATACAGCCGCTCCTTGTACAAATATGATGACGCTTTCATCAAGCAGCTTGGCGCTGCGATTGAGATGGGTCGATCGTTTATCCATCCTGACTACCAGCGCCGATCGGTCTCTTTGAATCTGCTTTGGCGTGGGATTGGTCAGGTACTGGTAAAAATGCCTAGGTATCACACTCTCTTCGGATCGGTAAGCATATCGAGAGAATATAGTGATCTGGCCCGAAGTCTGATAGCAGACACGATGCTCACTAATTTCGGAGCAAAAGAGTTTTCCCAGCTAGTCGAACCAATCAACCCGCTCAAAGTCATGAATCGGGTTTGGACTGGGAACATACTCGCCGAGTTAGCAAACGTGAAGACGTTGAGTAAGCTCATCGGGCGCTGCGATCCTGGTAAGGTGTTGCCGGTACTCCTACGTCACTACTTGTCTCTAAATGGCAAGCTTGTCTGCTTCAACATTCACTCCAGTTTCAATAATTCTTTGGAAGGCCTCATCATTGTTGACGTCAGGAATATTGAACACAAGACACTGAGCAAGTTTTTTGGAGCGGAAGGTCTGAAAAACTTCTTGTCCTTTCATGAGGTCAAAAATACCGCCTAGCGCTCGATCGGCTGGCCTCCTATAATACACTGATGAAAAAGATCACTGCCGTTCTTCAGCTACTGCTAGCAGTTATGATCGCTGTTGCCGCAATGGCAACCCTTTTCAATCTGGTTCGGCTTGTTACGCGTCCCGAAACGATATCGGTGGTGAGCGCCATGATTGGACAGGGTCTTATTATTATCTGTATGGCGGCACTTGCCAGGATCCTTGGACGAAAAGCGTGGCGAGCACTTTCCGGCGAATCGCCAGATACTGCAAAACCAGAGTAACGGGGTTCTGTCAGCCACGATGTGCATGCACAGATACTTGAGAAAAGAGTATAATGCGGCGCTTTTTTTACCTTGAGTCTACCCCGAATGATCGTCTTCGACCATCCTGACCAGTTTGCACAGTTTCATCAGAGCTGTGTTGCTACCATAGGCAAGTTTGACGGAGTGCATCTGGGGCACCAGCTTATTCTTGATCAGCTAAAACGGAAAGCTGAAGAGTTAAATTTGCCCTCGTTGGTTATCTTGTTGGAACCTCATCCTGAGGAGTTTTTCGCTGGGCCCTCTGGAAAACCGCCCGCACGATTGAATGTGGTCAGGGAAAAGCTTGAGCTGTTGGAAAGCTTCGGTGTTGATTTTGTGTTCCAGCTCAATTTTGATGAAAAGATAAGCAGCTTGAGTGCCGATAACTACATTAACGAAATCTTGGTCGCCGGGCTCGGTGTGGCCGTTTTTATTATCGGCAACGATTTTCGCTTTGGCCATAAGCGGCAGGGCGATTTTGCGTTGCTCCAGCAGCGTGGTGTGGAGCTGGGGTTCGTGGTTGAGGAGGCCTCGACTTATGAGCACAACGGACTGCGGATCAGCAGTTCTTACATCCGAGAAGAGCTAGCTGACAGCAATTTTGCATTGGTTGAGCAATTGCTGGGCCGGCCCTTCTCGATTACGGGTGAGGTTCAGCAAGGTAGACAGCTGGCGCGCGATCTAGGTTACCCAACATGCAATATTGACCTGCAGCGGCAGACTCTCCCTTTGCACGGGGTGTTTGCCTGCGAGGTTAGATTGGCTGACCGGTTTTTTATTGCTGCTGTGAATATAGGCTACAAACCAACGGTTACCGATGAAAGAGCTGCCTTGCTTGAAGCGCACCTGCTTGATTTTAAAGAAAATCTTTACGGGATGTCGATAGAAGTGATATTCCGTCATCAGATCAGGGAAGAAATCAAATTTGATGGACTCGACGCGCTTAAGANTCAGATGGGNAAGGACATCGACAAAGTAAGAGAGNTCATGGGCGCGTCAACTGCCTAAAATGCTTGATTANGAAATATCGGTCNACAGAACTATGACAGACTACAAANCTACTCTGAACTTGCCCNNTACGTCTTTTCCGATGAAGGCGAATCTNGCGCAGCGAGANCCACNGATNCTGGAAAATTGGGACGCAATNAATCTTTACGGCAAGATCTGTGAAAAAAATGCTGGCCGTCCAAAATTTATCCTGCACGACGGCCCACCGTATGCCAACGGAGAACTGCATCTTGGGCATGCGATTAACAAAGCCCTGAAAGATTTCGTGGTGAAATCACGACAAATGAGTGGCTTTGACGCGCCTTATGTGCCGGGTTGGGATTGCCACGGTCTGCCGATCGAACACAATGTTGAAAAGAAAAAAGGCAAGGCAGGTCAGAAAATCAGCTTCTCTGAATTTCGTGCGGCCTGCCGCGATTACGCGGCCGCACAAGTTGAAACGCAAAAAAAGGGTTTCATTCGACTAGGTGTTCTGGGTGATTGGAACAATCCCTATTTGACCATGAATCCAGAAGCTGAGGCCGATATCGTTCGAGCTCTGGGTCGAATTGCCAGTAACGGACATTTGGTGAAAGGTTACAAGCCAGTATATTGGAGTGTTGTAGGCGCGTCTGCTCTTGCTGAAGCCGAAGTGGAATATCAGGATAAGCAGTCGTTTGCGATCGACGTGCGCTTTGCCGTCTCCGACCCCGATGATGTGCTGGGCGCCTTTGAAAAGCCGGCTGAAGCGCAGTCGTTACCTATATCGGTCGTGATCTGGACCACGACGCCATGGACGCTACCCTCTAATCAGGCGGTTTGCCTGAATCCGGAGCTTGATTATGCCCTTGTTAAGTGTGCGCTCGCTGGTGACGTTGAACTATTCATCCTAGCTGCTGATATGGTGGACAGCATTATGCTGCGCTATGGCGTCTCGCAATACGAGACGATTGCGAAGGCTAGGGGCAGACGATTTGAACACAAGCTTCTCAATCATCCCTTCGTAGAAGATCGTCAGGTGCCGCTCTTGTTGGGTGAACACGTTACGACCGATGCGGGCACTGGCTTGGTGCACACGGCGCCTGACCATGGCCTCGATGATTTCTACGTAGGCCTGAAGTATGGAATTGGCACTCTCAATCTGCTCGACGAACATGGCGTTTTTACCCAGGGCGCGGGCCAGTTTGCTGGGAATCACGTCTACAAGGTTGACGAAAAGGTTATTGGCGTCCTGAAAAAAGTGCGGGCACTCGTCGCACAAGAGACAATCCACCATAGCTATGCGCATTGCTGGCGCACTAAAACGCCATTGATTTATCGTGCAACACCGCAGTGGTTTATCAGCATGAACGAAAAGGATTTACTGGGCTCAGCGTTGGCGGCAGTTAAAGGGGTGAACTGGATTCCCGACTGGGGTGAAGCGCGTATTGAGTTGATGCTAAAAGGGAGTCCGGACTGGTGTATCTCACGCCAGCGCACTTGGGGAGTCCCGATCACTTTATTCGTACATAAACAAACGCAAGATTTGCATCCACGGACGGAACAGCTGTTTGAAGAGGCCGCAGCCCTTATTGAGGAGCAAGGGATGGATGCTTGGTTCGAAGCTGATGCGGAGCGCTTTCTGGGAGCAGAGGCAGCAGATTATGAAAAAGTCACTGATACCCTCGATGTTTGGTTCGATTCTGGGGTCACTCATTTCTCTGTGATGCAGCGCCGTTCCGATCTCCAGTATCCCGCTGACCTTTACCTTGAGGGCTCTGACCAACACCGAGGCTGGTTCAATTCTTCTCTCAAGACCGCCATCGCAATGCACGGCTCCGCCCCATATAAAGAAGTGCTGACCCATGGATTTTTCGTAGATGCACAGGGGCGAAAAATGTCGAAGTCTCTCGGAAACACAGTCGCGCCGACAAAGATTTATCAGCAGTATGGGGCTGATATTCTGCGCCTTTGGGTAGCTGCTACGGATTT
>PBHS01000027.1 GCA_002719575.1 Gammaproteobacteria bacterium
CCCGCTGGCCAGCATGAACAAGAGTAGCCCTGTCACGAGACCGTTGAGCGTTGAGAAGACAAACACTTCCAGCATAATATTTAACGGCGCCGCTCTGGCTTCGAAGCCTTAACGGCGTGGCCTACGCATACGACAACTGTGATCAACTACCGTCTCGTTGCCTGGCACTGAGAAATTCCTATAAAGTCCGAAACCGGAATTGTCAGCGTCAACAACAATGTTCTGATCCGTATGCACGGAGATGTGCAACGGTTGAATAATCTGATGATCCTCACCACGCATCCATAATTCTTCACCGCTCATGTTGGTGAACCGCATGTCTTCAAGGGCTAGGGCGATATCATAGGGATCTGCGCTATCGGAAGCTTCCATCGCCTGCACAAGCATCTGCAGTGCGTTAGTGATGCGAAACTGCGTCATATCGTTGTCTGGATTGAGCCGTTTGAAATTTCTGGTGTAAGCCAACCGCTCTTCCGTAGGTATGGGGTTCCCCGCATCGTTATGGACTAAATAGATTTTATTAACTCCGTCCACGCCAAGGGTAGCGGTAATCCCGTCATAGGCAGCGTAGAAGGTATAAATCGGAATATCGAGACCGTTATCGATTATTGATCGCGCCAATGAAACCATATCAGCGCCAAAATTTCCGGTAATAACCGCGTCTGCATCGGAGGAAGCTATTTTCGTAACATATGGAGTAAAGTCCTTGACCTGACCGATTGGATGAAACTCGTTGCCAACAATCTCAATGTCTGGACGTTTTTCCCTGAGCAACTCAATCGAGGTGTCAGAAACTACCTGCCCAAAGGAATAATCCTGCCCGATAATGTAAATCTTCTTGATGTCCGGATTCATGGCGATGTAATCCGATAAAACATTAAGTTTCATAACTGCGTGCGCATCGAATCTAAAATGCCAGAAGCTGCATTGCTCGTTAGTGAGAATCGGATCAACCGCAGAGTAGTTGATTTGAAGAATTTCCTGACCCGGGTTCCGACGATTGTGCCGACTAATGGTAGAGTTAAGCGCGTTGGCTACTGCAGAACTGTTACCTTGAAAGATTATTCTTAGCCCTTCGCTTACCGCGCGCCTAAACTGAATCTGCGTATCAGTGGGGCTCTGTTTGTTGTCAAGCGGAACAATCTCTATCATGCGACCACCGAGAATGCCACCCTTCGAATTGAATAGCTCATCTGCCGCGTACTGCAGTTGCTTTAGACCACTATTTCCGATGGCAGAGAAAGTGCCCGACAAAGGATCGATAAAGGCAATTCGCACGGGATCTTGGGCGAAAGCGGAACTCAATGCTAGAAGCAATAAGCTGGCAATAAGTGGTCTGACAATGACGCTGCGGTGTAGTCTTTTCATTATTGGAACTTCTTCTTTATAAGATTACTTCAAGATCATACCTAGTTTATCTACACTTCCCTATTGTTTTCTCCGGCCTAGACCCTGTGAGATCGAGCGCTGGTCGTTTGACCCATCAAAATCCTGAGTTATCCATCATCGTACTCAGGCACATTCCTCTGAAACAGACGCCAGTAGTGCCATTCTTCGACAATTCGCTCGTTTCCCTGAGCATCGACCTCTTTCACAATTGGAGACTGTCCACCGCGCAATTTGGAGGCTTCGCCTCTATCCCGAACCAAAACGGCCGTCATTTCGTAGAGCTTTCCGTCGATCTTTAGGCGCACTCTTGGGTCACGCTCCACATGCCTCCACCATGCCTTTCCGTGGGGAAAGCCACTGTCTAGTCTAAAAGTCTGTGCACTCGACTGCAGATACAGCTTTTCTCCGCGCGGTAAGAGCAAGACTCGAACAGAGTGGGGAATTCCGTACCAAGTGCGAGTCTCCATCGTGGTGGCATTTTCCCCGAAAGGCTCATCGAATTGATTAACCCAGTCCCAATGCGTAACAGGCTCCCGAATAAGCTCCCCGCTCAACCACAATCCCGGTCTTGCCGAGCGCCCGGCTTCGGCGTACTCCTCATAGGAAGGGTGACCGGGGTCTAGACCCGTTATTCTGAGCACGGTCAAAACGCCCGCCAGCAATGAGAGGGCTGCCAAAACCGCAATCTTGAACGACTTCACCAAGAATACGAGCCTCCCATGTTTCAATCACTTTTGATGGAGGTCAGCTACGCGAGCACCGCGCAAAATGTTTACCATGCCATAGTTACCTTCATGGCATGCGTATTCATAGACCTGACCAGCGACCTTATAGAAAGGTATTAAGCCGATAACCTTATCCGTAAAGGTGTCAGGATCAACGATGGTAAATTCATAATCAATCCTGTCGACAGCCACTCGCGTAAATTTTTCCACAAGACTTTTGTTTTCAGAACTCCCCAATCCGGAAAATGAATGGGTCAGACCGTTAAAATTTCGGGTCTCTACCACCAAAGTATCGCCCTCCCAGTGTCCCCTCGAATCACCAGTCCACTGTCCGATAGCTTCGTCAGCATGCGGGCGACCGTCCAGAGACACTATGCGAGCGTCATGCACCATTTCTGTCAAGATCACGACATGATCGTGATTCTGAACGATCTGCACATTGTTGTTGTAGAAGCTCGGGGTAACCGGCGGCCCGGCATTAAAACCCAGAATGCAGCGGTCTGACAGTGGACGATCTTCAGGGCCGTCGGTTGCAAAGGCAGCGCCTAGCGCGTTGCGCACAGGCCTCGCCGGGGGTTTACCGAGGACAGGACGGTAAACGTTTTCTTGTAAAGAAGGCAGCCTGCCATTCGCCGGATAGGTAATGTGAGAAGTCAGTATTTCCAGTCCGAGGCCAGCACTTTCTATCCAAAAATCGTTATAAGCCTCATCGACCCCGGTACCAGGAATCGCTGCATCCGACGCTTCGTCCCTCGCTACAGTTCTGGCTTCAAGGTCTGCAATTTCTTCCGCACTTAGGAACTTTCGATTGCCATATTTAAACGGTCGCTGCATGGGCGTGTTTGATGAAAAGTTCCAGACCCCCTGCAGATCAGGTGCGCCCCATTCTGTTCGAGGAACTGTGTAGAACTCAGCCCCAGTCAGGACGCCAGAAAACCAAATTATGATCAGAATGGAAAGAATTCGTAAGCATTGCATCAAAAATTAGCCTTTAAACGACCGGTTTGGATAGGAAAATTGTGGGTTGCTCCATTATGCGTGCTCTGTGGAAATAACTGGAAAATTTTCGAAGCGATAGTCACTTTCCTACGCAGCAGGATATCCGACGGGAGATCTGTAGTTGTAGACACGGCTGAAGAAAACTCCATAGAGAAACAGACCAAGCGACAACAGCATAGCAGGTAACAGAGCGTTGAGTGTACCGAATGTCTCTATCATGGAGCCCAGAACAATCGCCCCTATAGGGGCACTGCCGAGCAAACCCAGAGTAAACACTGACATGACTCGGCCACGGAACTCTGCAGTTGCAGATTCTTGGACAATCGTTCTAGCCAGAGTGAGGGTGATCCCCATGTTGGCACCCCAGAAAATAGCAGCAATGGCAAATA
This sequence comes from Gammaproteobacteria bacterium, assembly GCA_002719575.1. Classification (GTDB taxonomy): domain Bacteria; phylum Pseudomonadota; class Gammaproteobacteria; order Pseudomonadales; family Pseudohongiellaceae; genus UBA9145. Next base: position 3,503 of record PBHS01000027.1, read on the forward strand.
CCCATTGTGCTGGTTGTAACCACATAATGCCGAGAATAAAAATTCTTNAAAGCTGCATCAGTAGGAATATTCTACCGGGTCGCTTAAGAGGCATAAAACGCATCATAGCAAGGCTGGATGTCGTGGCACCACAATAAAAAATCACCATCATCATGGACAACAAAAGCGCGTCTCCTTCGTAAATTCTGCGCACGATGAACGGAAACACCGTCATGAANGACCCAGCGTTGAAGATGCTGGATATGAAATTAATGGAAAGCGTCTGCGCGATCACNGGGCTTTTTGAAATAGTCGCTACCCCTTTTCTTAGTTGGGCAAGCGTAGATTCTTCCGTTTTATCCTCATGGGCATTCGAACTTACACGCGCCACCATNAGCGCTGCACAGGAGAAGCAGACCANCTGTATCAGCAATACCGGAATCAGTCCCAGCACTTCCAGTNNGCCGGCCACTGCCAGCCCCATAATCTGCACAATAAATCCGATCGCAGTGGCACCTGAGACAGACTTTTGCACCTCGCCTCGGGNAACGCGATTCAGCAGGGCCTGCTGTGCCGGGCTGGTGTAGGAGATAACAAAACTCATACCCAACCCCCAGAGCAAAATATTCCAGATAGCAAGCTGAGAGAAATAAAGAACCGCAACTAGGAATAGAGGGAGAACCGGTGCAAGGGTATACACTTTGATCAACAGGCTGCGTGGGTCCATACCATCNGCCTTGGCACCGCCCAGCAGAATTAAAACAATACCGGGAATTCCCACGAGAGCCTGGATCAATCCGACCTCCTTAGCGGAAAGTTCAAGGATACCAATAAGAATCCAAGCGACCAGNAATTGCTGCATCGCAATGGCGATGCCTGCNAGGCCGGTGGATGCGAGATACGACCTAAACTCAGAGTGAGCGATGTCGGATTGGGACTGAAGAGGTTCAGGCGAATTCATTGCTCTGGTATAGCACTCAACNNCCGTGAGTGGCAACGACACCCCCAACCAATAGGNTCCACTGCGACTTGACCCAAATGCTGCTGCCAACGTGCGAGGTGCCTCACAAAGTCGACTTTAGATATTTACGTTTAAAGTGGCTTAATTTTTTAGACGAATCGCTCGAGAAAACCGAGCCATCAACGGCGACATCAATACTCTACAACGTTTCGCTGGGTTACCCTCCAGTAATACCACTTTGCGACTACGTCTTCAGAACCATCGTCCGCTNTTCGGATTGAAACGGGCTCTCTGCCAAGTATCTGGCGAAGCTCNTCTGGATCGTGCACCAACGCCGCAGTCATCTCATATATCTTTCCATCGATTTTTAATTTCACTCTGGGATCACGTTGAACATTAGCCCACCACTGCTTGTATTCGGGAAAATCTCTGCTCAGCCTATCCCCTCTTGCACTACCACCGACATATAGATTTTCCCCCCTGGGTGTTGGGAGTATCGTTACCGAGTAAGGAAGTCCATACCAGGTTCTCGTCTCAAGCATTATAGTGTTTCCTCTGACTGGATGCCGAACGTCCCGAACCCAATCCCAATTATCAACGGGCTCAGAAACGAGATCTCCCTTAAGCCAAAGACCTGGATATGTCATTCGGCCTCGCTCGTTGTACGCTTCAGTGGTGTAGTCCATATATTCCGGCTCCAATCCTGTAACACTGAGTGTACAGATAGTACCTATGAGCAAGAGCACTACGGCAGTTAACCCAACTCGCAATTTTCTCATAATCATTCCCCCATTTCGGCTGGCTCTCTAGATCCAGTCAGCAATTGCGTCCAACCATAATCAGATATCTAAATACACGAATATCACACCGACTTTCTTTAATCCCAAGCGCACTCGAGTCTTGAAGATAAGCTACTAAAAAATTCAGTCGGGCANTTCACAAAATATTTGAACAAGATAACATCAAAAAGGATCGAGACTTGTGTCTATTAATTCATCTGTGGCCAAGCGCTGTCAAACTGCTTACTGAAATGTCGCNGCAATTACGGAGATAGACACTTAACGAAGATAATAGACTACAGTGGAGCCCGAGCGGACCGGTGTGAGGGACGCCGCAAATTGATTCCTGTAACCAACCACTTGATATATACGCACTCAAATCGCCAGTCTTGGCTTACTCGAGTAGACTTACCGGATGAAGAAGNAAATTTTTTTCGATTTTCAGCGCGCTCAANCAATAATCCGGCATTGTCCGGTGTATCAGGCTACGCCAGTTCAAAGAATTGAGACACCTTTCGGTGGTCAACTCCTGATTAAAGACGAAACCAGTCGCTTCAGGATGGGCGCATTCAAGGCACTAGGTGGCATTTATGCCATGGCAGCTATTCTGCTTGAGCGTTGGAACNAGGATAATCGNGCTCCCATCAAGCCCGAGCATATTTTTACAGAAGAGGTTTCGGCCTGGAGCCACCAGTTCACTTTTGTCTGTGCGAGCGCTGGTAACCACGGGCTGGCAGTCGCTAAGGGGGCAAAGCTCTTCAACGCCAAGTGTCGAATTCACCTCTCAAAGACCGTNCCTATCGCTTTTGAGCAGAGGCTGTTGGACCTCAGCGCCACCGTGGTGCGCTCGGGTGCGAACTATGAAGAAAGTATGCGCGCGGCAATCGAAGACTGNTCTGATGTGAGAGAAATTTTGCTCTCNGACAGCGCCTGGCCGGGCTATAGCCGCATTCCCTCGCTGGTTATGGAAGGCTATACCGTCATGGCAGAAGAGATGCGAGCATTCTTCCATGCCGAAAGCACTTGGCCAACCCACGTCTTTTTGCAGGCCGGCGTCGGCGGCATGGCGGCAGCGATTGCTTGTCATATCCGTAGTGTCTGGCCTCGCCAGCCAACGATCATAGTTGTCGAGCCCGAAGCTGCTGCCTGTCTCATGGAGAGTCATCGGAGAAAGACATTAACCGAAGTAAAAGGACAGGTTTCTTCAATGGGACGCTTAGATTGCAAGTTGCCTTCAACGCTCGCCTTCGAAATTCTCCATGAGCAGGCGAACCAATTTGTTTGCGTGAGCGATCTTGAAGCCGAGCTAGCAGTCGACTTTCTGGCTTCACATCGACTACGCACAACCCCTTCGGGCGCTGCAGGTGTTGCCGCCATGCTCGACGCAGAGATTAAGCTTGAGGGNTTGCCAGAAGGCTCAATTCCTCTTGCCCTGGTTACAGAGGCCGAGGACTAATCGAGTTCAGACAGACCCGCCGCAGCAGGGACAACCACTTCCACCGCTCAACATCATAGATTTAGCCGCCCTCGCGTTCTCTTCAGCAGTGCGCTTGATTGCCGCCACTGACGAAGCTCCAGCGACAGACATTGGGACTGGTGCTGTCATCGCCACACCCTGCCCAAAATAACCAGTCTGAATCTGATACTCATGATCGCCAATATCGGTTTCGAAAATTATCGTGCTGTCATCGACCACTTGGACTCCACCCATNGTGACCCCGTCTTTAATCACAACGGATTGCGAGGCATTGGGCAGATTTGTTATGCGAAGGCTTGTGGTTCTTCCTGCAGCATTGCGATCACCAACATAGGTGCCCACATGCAGGACGCCGTTTTCAGTGTTGTTCCAAGCGGTNCTCACACCGAGGTTTGGATAATCTACGCCCTCGAGCGTTGGCGCCGAGTACTTATCCAAGTGTNTGACTTGAAACGCATCAATCCAGTTACCCTCAGCAATTTCGCTCATCATCTGTTGCGCGGTGGAAGTTCCCCGAGGCCATGGCTCGTCAAGATTCGACCACCAGCCAAAACGGTCAGTGTTTTCTCCGAAAAACCTGGGTTCCGAGTATTTTTCAGCGGCATCCCGTAGGCGACGGAACACCACATCATCGCCTAGTGCCTTCGCCATAACCTGAACTAGGGGGCTCGGCCTGATGTCTATAGCCGGGTCACGAAAGCCAGATGCATTCACCACAGCTTCGTATAACTGAGTGGCAATCTCAGGGGATTGGGGCAGCAGGTAGAAGGCAGTGCCGGCACCAGTAGCGCCAGACCCCGGGAGGTTTACTTTGAAGTTTGCTGACGGATCGTAGTAAATGGTGGACCACTCAATTTCATTCTTGGCGCTTATGCCCAGATAATTGTCCCTCATAAACTCGACCCAATTTTCAAACCTGCCGTGAGCGTTGGTAACACCGAGGCGGTCCGAGAGATAAATACCCAGTCCGGCAGCTGAATTGCAGAACGGCCAGATCTTTGTGTTTTCGCAATGAGGCCCTTCAGGGTGATCCGTATACTGGCGATACAAATGCTCAACAATTCGCGGCTGGGTCCACTCAAAATGCTCATTTTCNAAACCGGCGATTTCCCANGGTCGCTCCCACTTATCGTCACCAGAGACATACTTGTAGATGGCCAAAACGAGATTTAACCATCCACGAAAAAACAGATTGCCATCTGCCCCAATCGGGTCAGGCTGTAAACCCCAGGGCTCAACTCCGTTCGCTGTCCAGCCGGGACGGTCATAACTGTCTCGGATTTGCTCCGGCCAAGCCTGGTAGCCAAGTGCGTTAAAGGCATTATATTGATNCCGCTGGGGGCTTGGACCAATGAAGGTGTTCCAATCTATGGCAGCCCAGTAAGAAGTGTGACGATTCGCCAATTCATCCATTATGCGGGTATAAACTTCACGCCATGCCGGCGTTTGGTCTGCCATCAGCAGCACTGGGAAGCTTGAGTCTGCCAAATCAAATCGCCCATAGCTGAGCATCGGGGGTGCAGCATACTGGTCCCACCAAGGGTGAGGACCAATGCCATCGTCATTCCAGTCAATGTCGCCCCGCGGAATTTGAATGCCCCATGGCAGCTCCAACTCCTCGCGATAACCCCAGTCGTCAGGAGTGGTCGCTTTTTCCCAGATAAAGCGAAGCCAGCCCCTTGTGCGGTCGTTATGTGCGGGAAATACCCCAGCAGGGCTCCGAGGCTGCGCAAAAACGCTGCCGGCGCCAAATGTGGCTGCTCCACCGACTACTGCGGCTTGCTTTATAAAGCTGCGTCTGCCTTGCTGCCTACGTCCCGCCATTGTGTCACCCTCCAAACCTCTATGTATCAACCTCGATTTAGCCAACTGCATTATGTTTCGAAATCTGTCTGAATGCGAGTCGCGGAAATAAATAGGTCGAGGTCGTCTGGGAGACTTCAGAATATTGCCTGCGCTTGCTCTGGCGATTGAGCATAAACATTATTTTTGTGTGGGCGATGCGCTAACCTCGCTTCGGGTCTGCAAGAAGCCTGTTTTACGCTTTCATAAGGTAGCGTTTGATAGAGAGAAATCTGACTGGACGCATCATACTTATGATTTCCGCACGCGGTATAATTATGACCATTGACAGTCAAAACGATGTCCAGTGCAATTGACCTATCCGGCGCTACCAATTTTCCATGCTACCCAGCCACAGCACATCGCAATCCGATTGAACGAAAACGCCGCATAAGTTCAAATAAAAAAAGAAGTATGGTTCTGTCCTCCAGAACAAGCTGCAAAACATCGCTCGAGGCGAACGGTGGCTCTTGCGTTGGTTCATTCCTTTGGCTCGCATCGGTAAATTTTTTGTTCAAATCAATTATTCAAGTCAAACGCGATGGGCCCGTTCTAGCTGAATCACTCTCTTACCCGCCGTATCCAGCGACTTGGCTGTAGAGGGCAGGGATTAAATACTGTTCCCATGCTTTTCTAAAACTGCTTGCTATACCGCTCGAGTTGTAGAGAATAACTAAGTCCATAGTAAATGTTTGAAAGTAGCGCTGCATGAAACATTCTCAGCGAAATCTTACTCGACGAGAGCTCATCCAGGGACTTGGCGGCCTTGCCACAGTGATCAGCGCGGGAGTGCTGTCTCAGTCAGGCCTTGCCCAAGGCACTGAAGCAAATAAGCCCAAAAGATTACTCGCTGGGGCCACTATCGGACTTGTCACACCAGCTAGCAATGTGCCGGAGAATGAAGAGCTCCTCGCTGCAATGGACCTGGTGAGATCCCTTGGTTTCGAAGCCAAGGCCGCACCAAACTTACGCCGCCGAAAACAGTATCTGGCGGGGAGCGATCAACAGCGCGCCGACGACCTCAACGGGATGTTCGCGGATCAGGAAGTTGACGCAATTTTCTGTGTGCGAGGAGGTTACGGATCAGGACGGCTACTGAGGAACCTTGATTACTCAACTATCGCAAGCAATCCAAAGATTCTAATGGGTTACAGCGATATCACAGCAATTCTGAACGCGATCCACTTGAAAACCGGCATGATCACCTATCATGGCCCGATCGCAGGCGATAACTTTTCGAGGTACACCTACGACCAATTCCACCGAATACTAATGGAGCCCCGCCAGACCACCCGCATTGGCGAACCGCCGCCATTTGACCAAAAGCCAGGAGTCGTAGAGCGCAAAAATCGTTTGACATCGATAGTACCAGGTCAGGCTGTGGGAAGATTGATCGGCGGCAATCTTTCACTTCTTGTGACCCTGCTTGGCACACCCTATGAACCCGATTTCGATGGCGCGATTTTGTTCATGGAAGATGTTTCCGAACCGCCCTACAGCGTAGACAGAATGCTCACACATCTTTGGCTCAGTGGGAATTTAGAGCGGGTCGCAGGGATCGTATTCGGCAAGTTCACAGACGATAATTACGACGGCAATACCTTGAGCATGGAGCAGGTGTTGCATGAGCGATGTGAACCCCTGGGCATACCCACGCTGCGCGGAGCCATGATAGGACACATTGAAGATCAGACAGTAGTTCCAATCGGGGCGAATGCGCACCTGGATGTCGACGCCGGAACGCTGACTTTGCTGGAAGCAGCAGTTCGCTAATCGCCGTCACGGGAATTACTTTGCCGGCGAACTCTCGCCAATCATAGTCTAGTGTTTGCGGTCAAGGCACTGCGCGCCAGCACAATGGCTGGCGTCAGCAGCAAAATAGCAGGCAAGCCGAAAGCCATGACGCCGCCCCAACCAGCGGCCGCGATCAAGACACCAGCACTCAATGAGCCAACGCCCTGCAATCCAAACACGAGAAAATCGTTCACTGCTTGCACTTTGAAGCGCTCTGCTGGACAGTAGCACTGCGTGAGTAGGGTTGTGCCTCCAAGGAAAAGAAAATTCCAGCCAACTCCAAGAAAGATCAACGCACTCAGGTAGTGAAGGAACTGTGGTTCATTCCATCCCACGCCGATGCAGACCAACATCAACACAAAACCTGCTAGGATCGTTTTTAAAGCACCAAATCTGGTGATTAGAAACCCACTGAAAAATGATGGAAGATACATGGCGAGAATATGACTCTGAATCACTCGAGTCGTTGCGTCCAGTGAAATACGATCCATCTGATGCATGCTGAGCGGCGTAGCGGTCATAACGAGTGCCATCACACTGTAGGCTATTGCCGCTGCAGCGATCGCTAGTATTAACTTTGGCTGCCTCATTATTTCAGGCAATGGGCGCTCCGCTTCAGAATAGGTGGACGCCTCAATTCTGGTGTTTTGATAAAACAACAACAAGATCGTAAACGAGATCGACAAAAGCGCCGCCAGTCCAATAAAAGATCCCGCGTAAAGCGGCAAGCCTTCCACGTTGCTGAAGCTCTTGCCGACTTCCGGCCCTAACAGCGCTGAGACGATACCAGCGAGCATGAAAATAGATAGACTGCGCGGTACTTTGTCAGCCGACACCGATTCCGCAACCGCGAAGCGAAACTGCTGCATGAAGGCGATGTAAACCCCAATACTGAAGCTCGAAAGCGCAAACAGAGAAAAAGAATGCCTGCTCACCGCGAAAGCCGCGAGCAAGGCTGCCACAATCGCGAGTGCTGTAGACCCAAGGAAACCCAATCTCCTGCCGAATCTCGACATAAACAATGATGCTGGGATCGCCGCGCTGGCTATACCTAAAATTTGCACCGCGATCGGCAAGGTCGCCAGATCAGCAGAGGGGGCAATCTGAGCCCCAACAATTCCGCCNAGCAGAACCAGAATAGGAGCGGCGGTGTGACCAAAGCATTGCGCCATCGTCAACACCACAAGCGTTCGGTACTCTCGAAATAACAAAGAAATTTTCAGAGTGCTCTTTGCTCCAGCCAGTTATTGCTGAAGGGGAAATCGGGTATCAGCGATGAATTGATTGAGTACATCGAGCAAATTTAGACTGGCATCACTTACGACGAACACAGATTCTTCCCGNATTCCAGGGGTCAGGTCATGATGATCAATCAGTATGATGTCATCGCCATGCGAAGGAATCACCTCTCCATCCAATGAGTAATATTCAGCCTCCGCAATGGCATCCAGACTCCCCGCATCAAATAGTTCGTACAATTCCGAAAAAGANTCTGTGCGCCGGATATTGATACCAGGGACGGCTCGGCGATTCACATCGCGTTCAGCCGCCATACCGCGAACAACGCCGATTGTGCTGCCGACAAAATCTCCGATCTGACTGAAGCGGGTTCGGTCTTCCGGGCGAATTCTCAAGGCTCTTCGCTCGTACAAAAAAGGCGATGAGAAACTCGCTCCTTGGCTCAGTCTGTCGGCGAAACTTGCAACATTGGTGGCCACAATATCCACCTCATTGCGACTCGCAAGCAGCCACGATCCGCTAAACTGAACTTCCACCCACCTAATTCGCACGGCCTGCTCTTGCGCAAATTTCTCAAGGAATTGCCTGATCCACAATTGTGAATCATACGGGTCAGTCGGAGAGTCCCTCGTGACAGCGATCTTCAATTCTCCGGGAGTGATGGTCAGGATTTCCTGCGCAAGTAGGGTTCCAGTCAGGCTGCAGCAAGTCACCGCCAAAGCGAAGATATGCCATAATCGAACATGCTTGCTTTTTGAAACCATCTCGGNCGGTGCATCCGTCGTGAATTTACTTCGCGCCGATTGCCCATTCCCTCTCGCAGCAGAACAAGGCGCCTTCGGCCACTGATTTGCAGAATCTTAGGCGAGGCCCTCCAGAAACCGCAGAACAACAATCGTTATTGTAGCCAAATTGTTCCTGACATGGCAGAGATCTTGTTTGTTCTTAGCCGGATCAGGTGCTGCGCATCGGGTTTGAGCAAGTCCCGTAGTTTCAGTAGACTCCAAACAGAAGATAAGAAATCGTGCTGTACGCGTCATTTACAAACCGGAGAAATTCAATGCCCCCGACAATACGTCCGTCCGTGATTGCCATCGTCTTGTTGGCCAGTTTTGTGCTCTCAATTGGGCTCGCACAGGAAAAAGATACGCCGGACCTATTGCTTAATTATCACAGCATCGACGAGACGATGATGCTAGACCCCCCTGCTGAAGACTGGCTNATGTGGCGCAGTCACTACGACCTCAGCGGTCACAGTGCGCTCGATCTCATTGATACCGGCAACGTGTCCGAGTTACGGCAAGCTTGGAGCATACCACTGTCTGAGGGAGGCAACATGACGACACCCCTTGTGCACGATGGCGTGATGTTTATCGCGGATACAAACAACATACTCTTGGCTCTGGACGCCCAAGACGGCTCAGAGTTATGGCGATACGAACATGAGTCAGAAATGTCCGACGGTCGCCGCCAGGGAATCGCNTTGTATGGCGACATGGTTTTTGTGCCGCACAACGATCTCGACCTTGTGGCATTGAGCATACGCTCGGGCTCAGTGATTTGGGAAACCAACATCAGCACCCCAGTTGAGCCCATGAGGGGCTACTACGGTCTGCGGGGCGCTCCAATGATTGCGGATGGCATGCTNATTCAAGGCGTAACCGCTACGATGGTTCCTGAGGGTGGATTTATTGTCGGACTTGATCTGGAGACAGGCACGGAGAAGTGGCGATTTCACACGGTGGCGCGTCCTAGCGGCCCTGGCGGCGAGACCTGGAATAACCTTCCACTCCAGGCACGCAGCGGCGGCTCAGTCTGGAATTCTGGAAGCTACGACGCTGATCTTGGCCTAGTCTACTTCGGTGCGGCGCCAACTTACGATACCGNGCCATTGCTANCAGACGTGGGGATTGAAGGAGTTACCAACGACGCGCTGTTCACCAATTCNACCATGGCGCTGCGCCCACGCACTGGTGAACTGGTCTGGCACTTTCAACACATGCCCAATGATCAGCTTGACCTTGACTGGGTCTATGAACGGCAGCTGGACGAATTGGACATTCAAGGGCGACCCAGAAAGGTGGTTTTTACTGCTGGGAAAATGGCGCTTTATGATGTTATCGACGCAGAGACTGGCGAGTATCTCAAGTCCATTGACTTAGGCCTGCAAAATATCGTGTCAGCGGTGGACTCGGAGACCGGTGAAAAATCAATTAATCCAGATTCCATACCCAACAAGGAAGCCAACCACCTGCTGTGTCCTTATTTCCTTGGAGGTCGCAACTGGCAGGCGGGCGCCTACAATCCGGACACGAGAATGCTCTATCTGCCCGCGCTGGAAATGTGCATGATGGCCGGACTCATGTCAGACGGCAAATTGCTCTCGACAGGTATCGAGGCGATGCCGGCNCCGNGAGCTGACAGTGACGGACATTTTGGTCGCCTGCAGGCCATCGACATGGAAAAGATGGAAATGGCGTGGCGCCATCGAGAACTAACTCCCCCTTCAACTCCGCTGCTTTCGACTGGGGGCGGGCTGGTTTTCGGAGGCAATCTGGACGGCTCATTCAAAGCCTTTGATGCACATTCTGGAGAAATCTTATGGGAGACGGCTATGGACCACCTGCCCTCTTCATTTCCGATTACCTATGCAGTCAACGGTAAGCAGTATGTTGCCATCGTAAAGGGACAACCCAGCACATGGACCTGGAGTCTATTTGGCATCATTCAGGGGCTGCTTGGCCCAGAGGCCCAGTCCACACCAACGCCAAGCGGAGAACCCGGGCTTGTGGTTTTTGCGATTGAATGACGCATTAAGTAGAGCAAAGCGCCTGATTGGTTCACTGGCACTTTACGTAGTTAATTAGTTCTGCGTGGGTATAGCAGTCTAAACCTCTATGAGACGCCCAGGCGCAAACACGTCTACATACTTAGCTAACTGCGTGGGCAGCCTTTCCGGGGCATCCAGTAATATTGAAGCGCTGAGCTTTGCAAGACCCGGCGCACTTTGAACGCCGAAGCCCCCTTGACCGGCTAACCAGAAAAAGCCTTGTTTCCTNGGATCGTAACCCACCACAAATTCCCTGTCGCCTGCGAAAGAACGCAAGCCGGCCCATTTGTGTTCGATTCTTGAGATGCTGAGTGTGGTTGCTCGCTGGAAACGATCCACGGCTAACGCCAAATCCCACTCCTCCGGCTGAGCATCACAGGCAATGCTTGGCGTTTCATCAGCCGGCGAAAGCAGCAGAAAGCCTGCCTCGGGTTTGAAATAAAAATCTTCATTCATATCCACGACCAGCGGCCATTTCGGGTCGAATTTGCCATTCGGGAGACGCAGCAACAAAGCCGTTCTGCGTCTCGGCATAATGCCGAGATCACTTAAACCGGCCATTCTGCCTACTTCTCCGGCCCAGGAGCCTGCAGCATTNACCACGGTTTTACAGCCCACCGNCCCATCATCGGTAGTCAGCACCCACCCNCTAGATCTTCTCGTTAAGGCTGTCACTTTTTGCTGACAGCGGCAAACACCGCCCTGTCGNGAAAACTGGCGAAGAAAGCCCTGTAAAGTGGCTTCGACGTCGATATCTCCGCCTCCCGTTTCCACTAACCCTGCAGCGATACTTTTAGGGTCAAGTATCGAGACCTGCTCGATTGCTTCAGATCTACTTATTTTCTTTAAGCCAGAAATTTTCTCGTCAAAGACGCTTAGTTGAGGCAGCTGATCTTCTCGAGCTATAAATAATGTATCGCGTGCGCTCAGCAAGGGCGCCTCGGAGAACCCGTTCGGGGGCAGTCGAAAGAATGATTCACTGGCCGCAGTTGCAGCGCGAACGGCAGCACTGCCATAGGAAGCTGAAAAGTAGGCGGCGGATCTCCCAGTGGAGTGGTAACCCGGTTGGCGTTCTTTTTCCATGAGCAAAACGCTGGCGCTCTTAGCCAGTTCGGCCGCAACNGAGGCTCCAGCGATTCCGGCACCGATCACAGCAAAATCGAAGTGCTCCGGCATAGGAATCAGTGTGAGGAAAAATCGATNCGGGCGACTCTTACCGCGGGCCCGTCATTGATATCCGTCCAGGTAACAAACAAATCATCACCGACTGCTTCAATAATTGGAAAACCGCTCCGTCTAGAAGCGCTAGTTCTACCGACCACTGTAGAATCAACCAGCGTCCCCCTTTGATTAAAGCGTGAAACTTTAAGCTGCGTTGCNTCACCTGTCGTATCAAGCCAACTGACAGCAACTTCCCCACTAGCCAGAATCGCCGTATCGATACGCCCTATGGTATCGGGACCTGCCACCATTATTGGTTCCGAAAAATGTTCACCATTGTCGCTGGACAAGGCAAGTTTCACCCTCGGTGAATCGCCCTTAGCCGTAAACCAGCCTACAGCCACAAATTTGCCTTCAGCGGCCACAGAAGGCCCGTTCACAGGACAGCCAGCAATCCGCCACTCGTCATCGTGAATTGCGACCGGGGAAGTCCAGATTCCGTCGGCGTAGCGCGTAACATAAATGTCCCTGATCTCTGCAGCGGAGCGATCGCGGTAGACAATGATGGGCCCGGCAGCGGACATGGCAGCACTTGTCTGGCAGCAATCACAAACGCGGGAGTCCAGTTCCCATTCGCTGAGCGTTTCACCGCGGTTGTTGAATAAACCGGCGCGCAGCGTCATCTGGCCGTAACCTGTTTCAGTTCTGGTATTGCGACCGTCAAGCCAGGAGATCAATGTGTTGCCCTCTCCAACCGGCAGCATCGCTACAAAGCCGTGCTCGGCGCTAACACCATCCTTATGCGGGGTAATGATATTACTCCAAGAGTCTGTTTCAGCATCGTAAAACCGAGCGTCAATATCATAATCGTAAGTCCCTTCGGCACTCATGCGCAGCCAATGCGCCACTTTACTTTTACCGCTAACCGACAGCGCTGGGAAGTCAGCCCAGTTGATGAACCAGTCGTCACCCTCGCTGATCATTTGCGGCTCGCTCCAGCTTTTTCCATCCAAAGTCGAGTAAAACAGGCCAGCAAAGCCTTCTTTCTGCTCGACCCATGACAAATATAGGTTGCCGGATTCATCACTTACGACTCGCGATAAACTGCTTTTCACAGGTGCAGGCGAAAACAGCAGTTCAGTTTCAGCAGAATATGCGACAGAGAACGAGCCCAACGCAGCAACAGCTAACAGTCTTTTGCTGAAGCCAACTGCAAAATTAGCTAGCACAGCGCAACCTTTTGAAATTACGTGTTCCAAAATGGATTCTTCCACCTCCTGCCGGTTTTATTTCTCTTCAATACTTGCTTTTAAAGTGTTTGTTATTTGACGATTTTAGCTTCATCGGTGTCCACTACCCTTCTATCTTTTGTTTCCATCCGGTAGCGCGCCATTGATGATAAGTTGCTTTATGATCTCCGCGTCAGTCTGCATCCCGATCAGTTTTGCCGCCTGCTCNCCATCAGGAGAAAGCAAATATGTNGTTGGTAGGACATCAGGTGGACGCAGCCCCAGCCGCGAAACTTCATCGTTTTTTAATACTGGAAACTTTATTTCAAGCTCCTTTGCGATTTCCAGAGTCAGTTCTCTNGGGTCCTCATNGAAGTTCACTCCAACGACCGCAATCCCCTCAGAGGCCAGCTGCTGACTGAGGGNATTNAGCATAGGAATNTCAATCCGACANGGCGCGCACCACTCCGACCAGTAATTCACCAATCGCCACTTGCCAGAGCCCGGCGCCTCGTCGGCGTGGGCTGTTGGAAGGCTTAAAACGTAGGAAAAAATAATTAAGAATTGGATCGGTATTATTGGCGGGAAGACCAGCCTAAAGTTGCCCATGAGTCTCTTTCCATTTCGGACCTAAATTGGCTCCGTACCCTTGTAGCAGCACAGCATTCTGTCAAGGTTGCGGGCGCTTGATAAGTTTCCCCTGACCAAGGACAGTCTTACGGAATTCTTAGCATCGTTCAAGTCTAAGTTGCCCAATCCAGATCATTTTGATCCAACGCCAATGATACAGCTCCACACTGAGATTAACTATTAACGCGACATAGCGGCCCTACTCGGGAATCATCAAGAGGTTTCAGCATACGTTAAAAATCACTGTAAGCACGCTAGAGGTCGTCAATAAGGATCGTCATTAAAAGACCATTGCGCGACCTTAAGCGGTCAGTGCCATTGAACCTTTGCCATTCCANTAGGAGCTGCCGTGAAGGGGCGAAGGCCCAGCTCACTCCCAACTTTGCTGAGACAATCGTTCTGTCTGAGAGGAATTGGTCCATGTTAGTTTCAAATTCGTGATCAATATTTGACTCTATATAAGCTCTCGCGCCGGGGATTTTAGCTAAGGGCCACATTTGCAAATAGCCTGTCCGGATGAAACCCAGTCTCCCATGAGCTCCGAACGGCTCCGTGACCGGCACGCCAAAGTTGTTCTTCTGTGCCTCGAATTGGTTTGATAGATAATGAACTCCAGTACGCCATTGCCCTTGCCCCCCGAATGAATTGGACGCCTTGATAATATCGACGTTGGAAATCACCCTGCCATTGTCGACAGGATTTACCATCGACTGATGCGTTATGTTCGGCCGATTTACACTATTATCACCCTGCCAATTTAGAAACTCTGTTCTGAATGAGACCGCCCAGGCGTCAGTAATTTTCGCCCCGCCCTCGAGCCTTAAGCCCACCCCATTTCCAATTCTGTACCCGTCAACGAATTCCGGCCGTCCAATGTTTTCTTCAGAAACTACGCTTAAACCGAGATACTGCAGATTGCCGGCGCGATTATTTCGCATTGCCATGAGGCCCAGATCGATGCGCTTGACACTGGCTTTAAGCAGATCGGACACCTCGAAGTCAACGTGTCTAGCCGTAGTCTTTAAAAAATAGGCAGTGTCGCTTTTTAGCCCGATTTCTAACATAGAATTGAACTGACCAATTGCACTCGAAGAAGTAAATTCTTCTCTGCTCGACAAGCCTGCGCCAGCCGCGGAAGAGAGTTTTGCGACGCGGTACGTGTTGTTTCTCATAAGTAGCGCGCCAATCGGTGCATCGAGAGCAATACTTCTTCTAAGTCCAGACCTGCCGAGCGCACGGCGCATAACTGGCAAGTCCAAAGTATCGTTGCTTTGTCCCCAAGCAGGTGATGTCGTTGGCATCAGGTAGCTCAGCTTTACACCCAAGAAAATCAAGATGATCGCTCTGATGCGAGGTCTTATACCCTGTCGTTNATGTTTCATTTTTTCTTTCCCACTACACCTTTTAATTAGAAGATCTGGCGACTTNCGACCGAACGAACCGNACAGCGATTATTCTTATTTTGAGATAAACCGCTTTGAGGCTTGTGCAGTGATCTTCTCGCTTACCTCTAGGACTTAAAGCTGGCCAAACTGCAGTTTCGCAGGTAAAAAGCGCAGACAGGATTCACTCCTACTAGGGATGTGAGGTGCTATTACGGCACCAGGTATTGAGTCTGGGTCTTGGTCTGGAAAGCTTGGCGAACTCCACCTAGACGCAGATAGGTGGCCGAAGAGGCTGATTTATGAAGCGTGCCAGGGGATGAAATTGGAGTGGGGCATAGGCCCGGTTTTTACTTGAGCGCTCGCAAAGGTGCCCCAGCAGAGCTGGGCTGAAACACTGGTTGGCGCAGGAAAAACACTCGGAGTCGCAGTCTTGATCGTTGTGCCTGTCGTCTTGGGTCTCATGCTGATGTGAGGTAGATACGCTTTTATCGGTACGATCGGAGTGTTGGTTGGCGTCTGACGCTAGGGCATGATAGCCACTGCCGATCATAACAGCCGGTTCGCCATGCTCACTCATATCCAGTAACGCCCATGTTGCCGCTCCGGAAACAGTAGGCAACATCAGAGAAAATAGGAACAAATAAAGGGCAACTAACCTGAACACGAGCTAGAGTCTACACGTCTGAACGCACATTACAATCATCGGCTTCTCGGCAAATGTCTCAGTACCAACTCTTTGCAGCCGCGAACACACCGAGCAATCCTGGCAAGGGATGATCAACTAACACGGTTGGAACGGCTCGCATCAATTCACGATGACGCCCTTTGTTTTCAAAGCCGGTCCTAAAAGCACTGTTCCTCAGAAGGTCTGGATATCTCTGGACTATCCCACCGGCGACAAAAAGGCCATCGAAAGACCCTGTAGCCAACACAAAATTGCCAGCCGCCTGCCCTAAAAGCTCAAAAAAAAGTGCTACGGCCTCCTGCGCAGCTTGATCCCTATCAGCCCTCGAAAATATCGTGGCCGCATCAATTGGACCGCTTTCAGCTTGTCTACGAGTCGTGAGGAAATTAAAGATGTTGACCAGCCCTGAACCGGAAACTAGGCGCTCATCCGACACTCGACCAAACTGATCAGCCAGGCTGGCGAGCAGNTCAACCTGTAACGGGTTCTCTGGAGCAAACCCCACATGGCCNGCCTCTCCGCTGAGGGTAGTAAGCCTGCCATCGCGCTTGATCAGAGTAGAAGCCCCGAAGCCGGTTCCGGGTCCCACGACCGCTATGACATATTCTGTCCGACGCAAATCTGGCAGTTCAACGTCACCAACCTGAGTCATGTCGGCTGGGCCAAGTTCTGCCATTCCCAAAGCCGCCGCTTGAAAGTCATTAATGAGTTTGACTCTGTCACAGCCGAGTGCGACTCGCAGGCTTTCTTCATCGAAGAGCCAGCGATTGTTGGTCAGTCTCGCTTTCCCCTCAGCTACGGGCCCTGCTACGGCCAGACAGACAGACGTGACTGGAGGCGCAGAGATTTCCTCAAGATATTGCTGGATGGCTGACTCAGCCGACCCAAAATCATCGCACTGAAAGACCCGCTCAGACTCGTACTTCGCCTTAGTGTGGCTCGCAACAGCAAATCTGGCATTAGTGCCGCCGATATCGCCCAAGAGAATAGTCGATTCAGTCATAGCTCAATTCCAGTGCGGGAACAGTGGCGATTTTAATGTCATCGAATCTCCTCACGGAGAAGGTTGATTGTCAATAAAGAGGGCCAAAACACTGCGAGATTCAAAAAGCTGCTTAAACAGCTTACTTGGATTTTTCTACAGCCTATCGCTCTTGACAACTCAACCCGCGACAATACATGAATCTGGACGCTTACGCTTCGTCAAAACCGACAAAAACCGCAGCTTCATCAACGGATTTTCGCTCAGAAATCACGCCATTAGCAGGGAATTTCTCATCTGGATATCCCATGGCCACACAGATCATGATTATCTGGTCATCCGGGATGTTCGCATGTTCACGAACAACTGGCGATTGCATGATTCCCTGGCTATTGATTACACAACCCAAACCACGAGACCAGGCAGCATTGACCAATGCGTTAGTCACCCCCCCGCAATCAAATGGTGCAATGTCGCCACCATGTATTGATCGATCGTAGGTCACTACGACAGAGACGGGTGCATCGAACTGCCGAAATCCCCGCAGAACCCACTCCTGGCGTGCTTCCTTGTCGTGCCGCTCGATACTCATCGCTTGGAACAGCTGTTTGGCAATGCCAATCTGACGCTCACGATGCACGCCCTCGTAAGCACCATGGTTTCTGAATTCACGAGAATCGGGGACGCCGGCGAGATTTCTCTCAGTGTTACCAGCCCTTATTCTTTCAAGAACCTCACCTGCCAGCACGTAAAAATTCCACGGCTGGGTATTCAGTGATGTCGGCGCCCTCATAGCGATCGCAAGTACTTCTTTGATCAATCCCGTCGGAACTGGCTTGGGTAAATAGCCGCGAATGCTCCGTCTACCAAGCACAACGGTGTCGTATTCCATAGTCTTGCTCCAAGTATTCGTTATCGCCTTCGCCTGTAAATTGACGAAACAACCACAACAATACCGCATTTTTTATGGTTCTCGGTCGAGTGTCTCAAGGGATCATTGATCGATTGCAAAAAAGTAAAATACCGCTTTCCCGCCTACCGCAAATATTTCAGGTCGGCCTGGGTATATCGAAAACAACAAGTCTCTAAAGTCAGCTTGAAGACTCCGGGAGACTCTCCAATGAAGCGAAGGTTCAAAGATCTGGCCAAGGGAAAAGGTCCAACGGCGGAACCGCCAAGTTGATCTCATTGCCGCGAGCCATCACAAACGTCGGCTGCATCAAAGCCGAGATATCCTCCAGCGGATTGCCTCTAACCGCAATGATATCCGCATCCTTTCCCGCTTCAATTGTGCCCGTCACTGCAGTTAGACTCATCAGGTCGGCTGCATTAATTGTTGCGGCAATCAGGATTTCTCTTGCGGGCATGCCGGCTTCAGCCATCAAGACCGCCTCATAGGCATTTGTACCGTGATCATTAACGCCTGCATCAGTGCCATAGGCAATTTTTACCCCTCGCTCATGAGCGATCCTCAAGGCATTGCGCATGATAGGGCCAACTTCAAGAGCCTTTTGCCTGACTGCAGGGATAAAAAACTGCGGTTGCTCAGTGGCAATCCTTTCAACCGTATAACCTGCTATCAGAGTAGGAACCAAATAAGCGCCAGTTCGCACAAACAGATTGGCGACTTCCTCATCGAGATAGGAGCCATGCTCAATAGAGTCCACGCCGGCCAGCAACGCNGACATTATGCCAGCTTTTCCGTGCGCATGGGCCGCCACCTTTCGTCCCATCGCGTGGGCTGCCTGAACCAAAGCTGTTTGTTCTTCATTCGTGAACTGCTGTTCAGTACCGGTGGCTGTCAGACTTAGCACTCCTCCAGTAGCGACGTATTTAATGTGATCAGCACCGAACTTCACCTGTGTCCGGACAGCTTTTCGGCACTCTGTCACGCCATCACAAACTCCGGTATGCGGATGCGGAAATATGTCATCGCGGAAACCACCACCATCACCATGACCACCGGTTGGCGTGATTACCTGACCTGCTGCTTTGATGCGTGGCCCTATTACGATACCCTGATTTATTGCATCACGTAGAGCAAAGATGGCGTTCCTCGCGCCCCCTACGTTTCGAATCGTAGTGAAACCGGCGCGGAGTGTGCGCATCCCGAACTCATAACCCATCAGCGTGCTCAATTCGTCGCTGCGAGTTACGCGAATTTCCCGAGAGTTGGACTCCTGCTGGCTCAATATGTGGGTGTGGGAATCAATCAGCCCAGGCAAAACGAACTGGCTACTCAAGTCGATCAGTTTGGCGTTTGANGCCCCGCTGACTTCGCTGGGTTCGACATAGCCATCACGCACATCGACGATAAAGTTATTTCGGACAATGATACTCTGCTCTGTTCGCGCCCCCTCTCTCGCATCAGCTAGCAGGGAACCAGCATGAATGATTTTCCATTGATCGTTCACCTGGGCGCAGACGAAGGAGCAGAAAACTGCTGATAACAGCCCTAACAACGCTTTTTGCACACGTAACTCCAAAAACAAGAATCCAAAATCTGCTGCGACTAAATCAGCTCGCGGCCCAGTTTCCCTCGGGGAACTCGGTAGCCGGCATCATGAACGTAGTCAGAGCTGATGGATGCTATGGTCGGCGTGCCACTTCCCCGCATTGTTATCAGCAACTCACGGTTCAGAAGGTCCAACACTCGTTCGACACCGGCTTGACCAAATGCGCCCAGACCCCAGCAGTAGGGTCTACCGACCCCGACCGCTGAAGCTCCAAGAGCCAGCGCTTTGTAGATGTCGGTGCCCCGACGAAATCCACTGTCGACTATCACAGGTACTCGGCCATTCACGGTTGCGACAATTTCGGGCAAACATTCGATCGTGCCCCGCTCAGTCTCTGTCGCTCGCCCGCCATGGTTGGAGACCCAAATGCCATCAGCGCCATGCTGCACCGCGAGGGCTGCATCTGGCGCAACCTCGATTCCCTTGATAATCACATTCATGGAGGTGACATCTTTCATGCGACCGATTACATCCCAAGTCAAAGCTGGGTTGTTCAGGCCTACGCCGCGCATATCCAGCCCATCGAACATTGGCTTAGCTTGCCCTGTGTGACAGTTTGAACAGGTCCTGTCATCTTCTCGCATCAGTATTGACTGGGTTTCCGTGTTGCGTCCGCCAGGCAAGTCAATCGTTAAACAAACCGCAGTGCATCCAGCGGCTTCAGCGCGCTGTAGCATAGCAACCGTATATTCCCAGCGGTCGGTCGGATAAAGCTGATGCCAAATAGGCGCGCCCTTTGCTTCGGCAACAGCCTCCACAGCAGTCGAAGATTGAGTTGACAGGACCATATGATGCTCTTTTGCGGCCGCCGCCCTTGCAGTACCCAGTTCAGCCTCGGGATGATAAGCCCCCTGACTGCCAACAGGGCAGAGAAAGATCGGTGAACTCGCTGAAGTGCCAAGGATGTTGACCCGAGTGTCAGTCGCACTCACATCCACAAGTCGCCGGGGTTTAATTTGAAATCGGGTAAACCCATCTCGATTGGCTCTCAGTGTATTATCACTGTCGACGCCCGTATTCAGGTAACCGAGATGTGCGGGCGGTATTTTCTTTCGCGCAACCGCTTCCATCTCGAATACGTTTATGACCTCCGATGGGTCCAGCAAGCGCTCACCCAGCACTTCCTCGGCCTCCTGAGCGAATGCAGAATAACTTGTGAGTAACGGGCTGGCAGCTAAAAACTTCAGCAATTCCCTGCGTCCAACATGCTTGTTCATCGCGGTCATAGTGTCGAAATCGAATTTCATGGATTTTAGTCTCTCTCAGTGCTGCTTGTTTATCCCAGAGGGAACTTTTTCTGCGTCGACCCGAGGGGTTAACGCGATTTATTTTTCCCTCAACCTAGCGGCCCAAAGGGCAGTTGTCCAGCCTTGCATCCGCATGCGCCACAAAGAACAGCTTAAATACTACCCGCACTTCAAAATTAAGCCTCCAGGCCCCGATTAAAAAGCCAACTGCGACCCACAGTCATTGATGCCTATCGAAATGCAGAAAGTGGCGGCTGGAATGATTTTTGCCTATAGTACCTGGNTTCTAAAAAGGTAATTTTCGAAACTGCGGGGGCCGTCTTTAAGGCATGCTCACCCGCAGAAAAAAACCGAGCACACACACTGAACAGGCAGCTGCTATGGAAGCATTTCTCGGGGAGATCCTCGGCACTTTTATACTAGTCCTGGTGGGACACAGCGTTAACGCCAATGTCTCCTTAACTGGAACGACAGGCCATGAGAGCGGGTGGATAGTGATCGCTTGGGGCTGGGGAATCGCTGTATTCATAGCGGTGTTTATAACTGCAGACGTCAGTGGAGCTCACCTTAATCCTGCGGTGACTATTGGGCTGGCTGCGGCAGGAGGTTTTTCGTGGGCATTGGTGCCTGCCTATGTTACCGCTCAGATGGTCGGTGCATTTCTCGGGGCGGTGTGCTGCTGGCTGCAGTTCAAGGACCATTTCAATGCCACCGAAGACCCGGCGACAAAACTTGGAGTTTTCAGTACTGCGCCTGCCATCCCAAATACGCCGATCAATCTGCTGTGTGAAATCATCGCGACCTTTGTGCTGGTCTTGGGTGTGCTTTACATCGCCGTTCCTGATGTGGGTCTGGGCGCTTTGGATGCCCTCCCCGTCGGGCTTCTTGTTCTCGGGATTGGACTAGGCATGGGAGGAACTACCGGCTACGCGATCAATCCCGCCAGAGACCTAGGGCCACGGATAGCGCATTCCATGCTGCCAATCGACGGCAAAGGGTCAAACAACTGGAGTTACGCCTGGGTGCCTGTGGTTGGTCCCTTTGTCGGGGGTATCAGCGCAGCATTGTTGTACCGGCTCCTGCCCTTCTAGTCCGGATACACAATGGAACGGCTGACACCTATCCGGATTATGCCCGAGCTTTTCTAAATAGGTGCAAAGCTTGGTGTATCACAGCTCGAGGCGCGTTTTACCGTCATCTTTATAACCCAGAGATTCCCGATCATCGATGCAGTCTTCCAGCCAGAGGAGATATTTTTATGTCAGGACATTTACTAGGATAGTGGTCGCATTGGAGTTACCTGCCAGTTGCCTAGTGCACTGCAACGCTATTAAAACATGAGAATGGAACCGCACGAGCGGTTCAGACCGTGAGATTAAACGTATATTGATAGGTCTCCCACAATCCTTGTGCATTGCCACTAAAAGAGTTCCGGTTGTGGTATAAATTCCGTGCCATCTTCATAGGTGATCTTCCTAAGATACATCGTGAAGTCACGTCGTCCCTTACGTCCGGTTGCTGTCACCGTTGACCCGATCTCCAGATGCTCGAATGTGACGCCCTGACGCTCAAGCGTGGTTCGCGCACCGGACTCGATAAGCCAGAAAACCTCCTTTCCCTCAGCATCGACATGTTTAATCAAAAGCGATGCGTGGGGATTCACGAAGCGCACGCGCTCAACCGTTCCTTCTACAGAGACAATATCCTCGGTAAAATTGGCATTGGTGGAATGATGGGCTTCGAGAATCATGGGCAGGTACAGCCCTAACCCAATCGCGGCCATCAGAAGATTTCTTTCTTTCACGGCAAAGTCTTTTATCCGCTGTCTCTCTTGTCATACGTAGNNTTATTCAGCTCAAGAAACCAATCATAATCAGCATCCGTGCAAGAATAGATATCTACGTTCTCAGCCTCAATTCTGCGAAACGAATATTCCAGCACCAGAGGCACTTCGAATATCGAATCGTCACTATAGGTATGCGTTATATGAAGCTCGCCATNTTTAACCTCAAGCTCTTCAACCGCGATAGTGTTGGGCGATTGGGGTATTCCTCTCGAAGTCCGGATATAACCAGGAGCATGATTGCGCGACTCTATAACCAATCGAGAACCCTCATAAAAGGCGAAGGATGAGCCCATCTCCGGAAACAGCTTACCAGACAGGTTTCTAGTGCTCGGCAAATCCAACAAGACAGAGTTATCGCCTACAGTAATACGGCGGCGCAAGTCAAAAAATTCGTAGCTGATCTCAATCGCGTCCTGCTGCTCGGAAATTTTGATCCGAGAATTTGGATTAGCCCAAACCCTTGAGGCACTGGCCGGCGTGCAAGAAAGGCTGGGGTCATCCAACAGTAGATCATATTCCGAGCGAATTCGTTCGCCCAACGGCGTAAGCTGAATCGCGCTTTCTGTCCCCGGCCCTTTCAGAAGCCAAACGCCACTGATATTTGTTTGTGAAAATGCATAACTACAACAGACTAGGCAAACCGAAAAAATACGCACTATTTGTCCCAAAATCAGCCTCGCTTGAAGCGTGTGTTAACTGGCCTAGGTCAATTCCCTAGAATCTAGCATATTTACCAAAGAATCGGATCAGGAATCGTGAGAAACAGTAATCAAAATTTAGTCTGTTTCTCAAAAGCATGCCCAGCGTCGCTTAAATAACTATAGCAGGCCACATACGTAGGATAATGGAATGGTTGAACAAAATCCGCGTAACATAAACCTTATCTGACTTGAGCCAAAGCACGAGCCCTGCCAGAACAAAGGCGTTCTTGGTTAAAAAGCAGGGTGTCCTTGGTCGACACAAACCTGATCCAGCCAACGGTAACCGATATTTTGATCGGCCAATTCGGAATCGTGGACGGAAGGACCAGGCTTTTCACAACGGACACAACCTAAGGCCAAGCGCCTCCAAGACTGCAGAATACGACGCGAACTCGAACTAGCGAGGCTAGATCTCCGGCTCTCGTTCATTGCCATAGTTTGGGGTATTCTTCGAAGCTGACTCGCGTAATAACACCAAGCATCCGTGCAGCACCAACCTAAATCCCTAATTTCCGCGTTCGCTGCTGCAGCAGTCGGTATCGCAACTTATTCTGGTATGGACGTAACCATGAAGGGACTGGCACTGCAAATCGGCGCCTTCAACGCCATATTCTGGCGCGGCTTGATAACGATTGCACTTGCAGGTGGATTGTATTGCTGGCAGAAATCAACCTGGCCATCACGAAGTGTTCTAAAACTGCATGTGTGGCGCGGCTTTATAGTGTCTCTTATGGCTTTTCTCTTTTTCTGGGGTTTAAAATTTTTACCGGTAGCTGAAGCAATTGGTTTATCGTTCATTGCGCCCTTGATCGCACTTTTCTTGTCCGCGTTGATTCTGCACGAGCAAATCGATCGTCGAACGGTTTTCGCATCAGTTATTGCTCTTTTTGGTGCCGGGATAGTTGCCGGCGGTCGGCTGAACGGAGACTACAGTCTCGAACTAGGGCAAGGAATTTTAGCTGTTCTTTGCTCGGCAATCTTGTATGCATACAACCTCATCCTGCAAAGGCAGCAGGCGCTGTTGGCGACACCCGTTGAAATCGGTTTTTTTCAAAACTTAACGATCATACTCGTCTTTGGTGCGCTGGCCCCGATCCTTGCGGAAGTTCCATCGATAACAATTGCCCCGCAGCTTTTTGCCGCTTCAATACTTGGCCTCTTCTCACTACTAATTATGTCCTGGGCGTATGCCCGCGCGCCAGCAAGTACCTTGCTTCCCGTTGAGTATTCGGCGTTTGCCTGGGCCGCACTGCTCGGCTGGGCTTTTTTCTCTGAAGCCATTACCCTCACGACATTGCTGGGCACCTCTATGATTGTGACCGGATGTCTGGTGGCTGCCTGGCAAAACGGAAGCACAGTTGATCATTCCGAACAATCAGCACTTTAGATTTCAACCACTAGTCTGTTCGAGCCTGGTTCGCCAAGCGCTTCTTAAACCGACCAAGACCCGCGAACCCACGGGCGTTACTCTCGTGACTGAGCAATACTTCAGTCTCATCGAGCCACACGACGGCTTCCCACTGATCTGAGGGCAATATTTCAGCACTTTGATGCCGATCCCAATCGACTCCTTCGTCAGTTGTCGGAGCAAACCAGATCAGAGATTGAAAGCCGGAACCTTCCCGTCGACTGCTGACTAACACCAGTTCAGAAGTCTCTGGATGAATGTCTGCAGCTGTTACTAAAGATTGTGTCGGCAGGGATTGAGTAGACTCAATCAGATAATTTCCTGGCAACTTAGGTAATCGATAGAGATCTGAATTGCCATTACCGCGATTTTTCGAGAACAACCATAGCTCAGCGCCACGAACCGCTAACGCTTCGGCATCAAAATTATGGGAAGCCATGTTGCCCGACTCGTATCCTGCATATCTTATCGAGATCAGCTCTGCAGTGATGTCTTTTGAATCCAATCGAGGCTTTGGTATGCGATAGATTCTAAAACTATCTCTGCTGTTCAGATTATTCCCGGTGTCGGCCACAAAAAAATGCGACTTGTCCTGCGCAAGTGACTCCCAATCGATATTACGAGCATTGCGAATGGGCACCTCAGCCACTACCTGTCCTTGCAGGGACACGGCGTACAAGACGGCCTTGTTGCCGCTGTCGTTAAGCGTCCAGACCAAATCATCCTCAAAGGCCAGCGCAGAACTTTCTTCCAAAACGGTGGGGAACTCAGTCGTGAATTCCACATTCGACTCACTGTGCTCAACCGGAGTACAGAACTGAAGAGCCAGGCATGTGATGACGGCAAGTGGAACCCTCCGAACCGCCGAAAAAATAGGTCTCTCGTACATTTGTGACTCCATTTTATCCAATGAACCTGCCTCGTTCTCGCCAGCTAAAATGGGCGAGGAGTAAAAAAAGGCTCGCGACAAAAAAGCCTTCCGCCGGGACGCCGTCACGCTCTTGAATAAGACTCCAAACAAACATCCCGAATGCAACCTGAAGAAGATAAATCAGGGACCATGGGTGCATCCAGCTTTTCATCTTCAGATAACCATATGTTGCTGCGCCATAGACCAACCAGTGCAGCAAGCCTCCCAGCTTGGCAAACCAGCCAGTAAAAAGTACGCCAAACCAAACCTCCTGATCTTTTTGCAACGGCTTTATCAGAACATCCCAAGGCAGATAAACAAATGTCATGAAAATGCAAAATGCCAGCAGCAGTTGCATCCACCAGGGACGTGCTGTGAGCTGATGTTGTACAGCTGTTTTTATCCGCATCGACTTCTCTCCAACAAGGTCGGCCAAAACTCAATTTCGTGCCAGTCTTGTTAACTCCAATCCGTTAACACGATAACAATGTTAAAGTTTCAGTGTTTCAAAAGCCATGATCAGGTTCGTNTGCCGCCCCGAGAAATAAAAAGTCAGTCATCAAACTTGTGAGAGCTTTTATTGTCAATGACCGCTTATCCAAGCGTTGCTTCGATCCAGCGGAAATAGCCAGACCCGGGGTGCGATTGGCTATTGGACATCAGGCTTTTGGTCATTGATTTTCTGAGAACAATCAGCAATCTGCAGGTCATCAGTCAGTTTAGCGATTCTGCAATTATCGCATTTGGGTCACTGTGAAAATCGGATATCTGTCCCGATGCTGATATTCCGCGGAGGGAGCCGAGCAAACTTCGATAATATAAGCCAGCAGAGTCAAACCTTAGGTAGTAGTTGAATCAGAAAAAAAGCGTAACCCATTGCTTATTTCTTCTCTTCCGGTTTCATGCGATTTAGATCACATGCGAATAGAGTCTCTCAAGTGACTAAATGAATCAGATGGGCGAAGGCTTCGCANTCGCCTCTTTGGGCGTTTCTGCTTTTATGCTCTCCACAAATTCGACTGCGGCAAAAATAGCCTCGCGACGTGAGTCAAAATAGTGTTCCGGAGGCACTATTTCTCCCATCAAATCCGTCAACATTTTACGAATCTTATCAGTCATTCCTGAAATAAAGACCAGTTTGCCAGAGACTTTTCCGTCTTCCGTAATCGTTTCTACTGCGCGCGCTGCCGAAAGATCTAAGGAGGGTACTTGCGAAAAATCTAAGATCATTACCTGACTGTGGCCTTTTGATTTCTCTCGTATTTGATAGCTAAAATCCGCGGCCGCTCCAAAGCTTAGTGGCCCACCGAAGCCGAATACGTTGATACGCGAGCGCGCGTCAGCTATTAACTTCGCCTCTTCCTCAGAAAAGTTTACAGACAAATCCTCATTAGCGATGTCCCGTACAGACTTTAATTGCTCGTCAGCGATCTGCTTAACAAAGGCGAGAGAGGCGAGCACGACACCAGCTCCAACAGCTTGGATCAGATCGACAAAGACGGTCAACGTCAAAACCAGCAGCATAAGCGCAAGATCCCAACGCGGGCCTCGATGAGCCTTGAGAATATAAGCGCGATCAATGATGTCCCAACCTGTTTTTATAAGGATTCCTGCCAGAACGGTGTGAGGGATCTTTTCTGCTAGAGGAGCCAAGACTATAACTATAGCCAGCAAGAATAGACTGTGAAACATTCCAGAAATCTTCGTGGTGCCACCAGTTCGAATATTGATCATTGTTCGCATAGTTGCACCGGCGCTCGCAATACCTCCGAACATGCCCGCTACCACATTACCGATGCCCTGTCCGACGAGCTCTCGGTTTGAATTGTGACGGGTGCGCGTCATATTGTCTGCCACTAACGACGTAAGAAGGCTATCGATCGACCCAAGCAGCGCCAACGTAACAGCCGCTTGGAACACAATCAGCATTGTTTCCTGATTCAAGCTTGGCATGATGAAACTGGGTAATCCCGTGGGAATGTCGCCCAGAGTCGGAGCGCCTGTTAGAAACAAACTAGTTAGCGTGCCAATAATGAGAGCCGCTAGCGGTGGCGGTACTACTTTTGCAAGCCGCGAGGGCCATTTAAAGGCAATAAGCAACGTCAACACCCCGAGAATAAGCGCTACAAAGTTCGGATCAGCCACGGCGCGAGGGATTTCTTTGAGCGCACCAATGGTGCCGCCTTCTTCTGGTTCATGACCGAGTAGAAGCGAGGTCTGTAGTGCAATGATGATGCAGCCGATACCGCTCATGAATCCGGAGATAACCGGGTATGGGACAAGCCTGATGAATTGTCCGAGCCTGAAAACGCCAAAGGCAATTTGAATGGCTCCAGCCAAAACGACCGTTGTAAATACCAGCGAGGGGTTGCCGTCAAGCGCCGCATAGACACCTGCAAAGACCACGACCATGGGTCCGGTAGGTCCAGTCACCTGAGAGCCAGTTCCGCCAAACAGAGAGGCGAAAAAGCCGACAAAAATCGCTCCATACAGCCCTGCAATTGGGCCAGCACCCGAAGCCTCACCGAAAGCTAGAGCTAATGGTAACGCAACGATACCGGCCGTAAGGCCGCCGAACAGATCCCCTTTGAGGTCTTTAGTTCTAAAATCTATCATTAGGGTATTCCTAGCTTGTATCAATACAATCGAACCAAATGTTTTTTTTCACTCTGTCTCTCCGTAATCAGGCAACTTATGTGCTATGGGGAGTACGGTAGAGAAGAATGATGTAAGACGATTCGCAGTGCGCCATTATCGTCTTTTTTATATGCCCAGCTTTTATCCACTTTCGTTACAGAGCCATTTTTGTCTGTAAAACTAACCCATCCCATCCACATCGCAATATTTCCGTCGATAAAACACTCGGATGTTTCAGAAACTACTTCGCGCCATCCCTTGATTCCAAAGCCTCCATCAAGCGGATATGCATCGCTATGTCCGACAAAATAGGCCAGAGCTCCCTCTTTGGTGGGGCGAAATGTTTGCTTTCCACTCGCCATGGTTGGTTTAAATAAAACCGGGCCATGGGCATACCCGTAAACGCTATCGATCACATCACTCGCCAATTCTCTTGCAGCTTCGATACCGTGCTCCTCGAAAGCAATAGAAATCTCAATTAGGGCGTTTCCCCAAGACTCACGCGCTTCATCTATCTCTGCTTCTGTAATTCCTGACATCATTTTGTTCTCTCTCCACAGCTCCGTGGTTTAACAATGAAAGTTACAACTATACATTTTAAAGTTATGTTATATGCAAGAATATTGAGATAAATAGAAATTCGTTATAGATTACTTCTATATAGCTAAGATTTATGGTTAGTGGCGCCAATGTGAATACACTTGAGAACCTCTCACTAAAGCAGCTACAGTACTTTGCCGCAGTGGCCGAGTATGGCAGTTTCCGCCAAGCAGCCTTTCGCCTTAACATTACTCAACCCACGCTGAGCAATCAGGTGGGCGTCATGGAAAAAGCGCTGAATATTCAACTGTTCGAACGAACTAGGAAAGGGATCAATACGACGCCTCAAGGTCGAGAACTGCTGCGTAGCGCACGTCGGGTGCTCGAAGAAGCGCAAGGATTGACCACTCAGGCCGCGCTACTCTCCGGTGGAGGAATGGGAACCTACAGACTCGGGGTCACGCCGACCCTTGGACCCTACCTGCTTCCATACATCCTCAACCCTTTACACGAGCGCTACACGGATCTGAAATTGTATGTGCGCGAGGACGCACCCAGTGATCTTGAAACTGGCCTTATCAATGGTCAGCACGATCTGATTCTCACCACCCTGCCGATAATGTCCAAAGAGCTTGTCGTTGCGCCCCTATTCCGGGAACCCTTAAAACTGGCGCTTGCCAAGGACCATCGTCTTGGTGAAAAGGCCCGAATTAACCGCGCGGACCTGCTTGGAGAGCCTGTTCTAACAATCAGTGAACATCATTTGTTCCATCGCCAAATTACAGAGCTGTGCGAGCGCGTTGGCGCTGTAGTCCGAAGAGATTATGAGGGAACCAGTCTTGACACCCTCAGACAGATGGTGGTGATGGGCATGGGCATCGCCTTTCTGCCCGCGCTATACGCCAAATCAGAAATCAGAGACAAAAAAGAGCTGCGGGTCGCTGATGTGGAAGGCATCAACGTGGTTCGCAACCAAGCCTTGGTCTGGCGCAACACGTCGCCAGTCAGAAACTTTTATAAACAACTGGCAGAAGAGATTCGAGAAATCATCGAAAGCTCGCTAGGCTCGATCATCCTCCCCATCAGCCATAACGACAATGTCCAATGAGCGACAAGACCATGCCCAACGCAGGGGAGTCGGCGTACAAGGTGAGCCAACATGAACATTAGCGTTCAGGGTAGCCTAAATACGTATAGTATATTGCCACCTCGTCTTTGTTTGATTTCAGGCGTCATCATTCGATAGTTGACGCCGCCACCGGCGGCAATCGCCAGATACTGTACCCCATCTAGCTCGTAGGTCATTGGGAACCCTCCTGCGGTGGAATTCAGAATTTGCTCCCAAACGACCTCGCCTGAGTCTGCGTCAAAGGCACGAAAACGACGCGCGTCGTCAGAGACAAAAACCAGGCCACCCCCAGTAGTCAACACAGAGCCAGCAACACCAGCACGCTGCCTGTAGGTCCATTTCTCTTCGCCGGTTGCTACATCAATCGCGGAAAACATGCCGACCTGCCCGTCAAAATCTTCCGGGGGAAGCTTTCTCTGGGTAGCGGAGCTGTGATAACCGCCAAGCACAGGATTAACAGGGTTTAGGTAATAACTCATGCAGACATTGTTACTGGGCACATACAATGCGTTTGTGTCAGGGCTGTAGCCAACCGAGTTCCAGTTGATGCCTCCAGTGGTGGAAGGACAAACAAAGCGACGCTGGCGGATTTCTGTGATATCAAGGTTTTCGTTAGTGACCCCTTTGCGATTCTCGATATCGACCCCAACGATGACGTTTTGATAGTTGGTTTCCTTGGCCCACAAAAACTCACCGGTGGCGGCATCAAGTGTCCAAACAATGCCGGTTTTCCCCGGCACGCCGGTAATCAATTTTCGGCTTTCATTTGAGGCGATATTAGGATTAATCCAATCGACAGAGTCAGCGCTGGGAATAACCTCTGACTCTACGATAATTCGCTCGAAGGGATGGTCCAAGTCCCAATTACCACCCGGTATGTATTGGAAATACCATTCTATTTCACCGGTATCGGCATTCAGCGCAAGGGTTGAGTTCGTGTATAGTACGTCCCCGCCGCGGGTATCTCGCTGTATTTCGCCCCAAGGAATAGGCACAGCAACTCCAACGTAGATCAGATCGAGCTCAGGATCATAGCTGGAGGGCATCCAGGCAGACCCCCCCCNTCGCTCATCGTTCGGCACATCGCCCCAGGTCTCTCCTCCCGGTTCCCCAATTTTTGGTACTGTGTTGGTTCGCCAGATCTCCTCCCCGGTCTTCGGATCGTGAGCAGTAATCCAGCAGCCAGTGTTGATGTAGTAGCATCCGGACATTCCCACGATCACTTTTCCATCCAGGATCTGGGGCCCTCCAGAATAGTGTTGACCGATAGTCCAATCTCCGATCTGTTGTTCCCAGCTGACCTCTCCCGTCAATGCACTCAGCGCCACCAGATAGGCGTCGCCGGTTGCAATGTAGAGCTTGTCTTCGTAAAGAGTGGCGTTTCGATTGGCACAGGATAAAGAAGCGGCGTGATCGACCCGCTCGCGCCGGTATTCCCAGATCGGCGAACCATCTCGGGCGTCCACTGCCTCGATGAAGTCACAGGCCTGGGGCAGAAACATGACGCCGTTCCGAACCAGAGGAGTCGTCTCCTGCATGCCCGGCTCCATGGTCCAAGCCCACGCCAGCCTGAGGTCGCCTACCGTATCTTTGTTTATCTGATCAAGCGGGCTATAGCCCCAGTGATTTTGAGTACGCCGCCACATCAGCCACTCGCTGGGATCNGGATTTTCGATCTCAGCGTAGGTGACAGGGATATAGCTTTCGAGCAGCGGCTTCGCTTCCTGCGCGAGCGTCGCCAACGAGACCAGCGATGCCAGCCCCCCGGCCAGTGAAGCAGTTCGGAATGCAATACGAGGCATGGAGAGNTCCTTTTTAAACTACGATAGAGCATAAAGTCTCTTGCCGATAAGGTCTATGCCTATTGCTTGCAGCCATTAATGTAGGCTCGCTTAAGGAAAAGCTGGGCACGCCGTATCGTTCCATGACTATTTCTATGCCATCATGGCTGAGAAAGAACAGATTTTTGGGAGAAGTTTTGTTGTTTCAAGCACAGGATTATTACCCCAAACCGGTGTTCTTGGCGGTTGTTCTAACTCTATGCGGCATTGGTATGACCCTTTTGGGATGGTCTCTGGCCTTGCTGGGAGGTTCTCTCTACTACTTGACTGCTGGGCTGGTTCTTGTAGTCACCGCAATGATGCTGCTGCGGAGGAACCCTCTGGGAGCATCGCTATACGGCGCTTTTTTGGGAGTTACTTACCTCTGGGCTCTGTTCGAAGTGGGTCTTGATCCCTGGCAACTCATGCCGCGAGTCGGATTTTTTACAGTTCTGGGCCTTTGGTTTTTGTTGCCCAGAGTCAGACGGGGTCTGCTGCGGCGAGAGCCTGACCCCTTATTCAAACTGCCCGCAACTCGTCCAGTCGCCGTCACTCTGACGACACTCATCATTGCCCTTTTCGCGGTCAATGCCAGTTATGAGGTTAACGCACCTTCCGCCGCGGGCACTGGAAAAGTTTTCGATGACAGCGGCCAATGGCGGCATTATGGCGCGACCCAGCGTGGCACACGATTTGNCCCGTCCGAACAGATTAACGCCACAAATGTGGGACAACTGGAGCCTGCATGGATCACAAGAACAGGAGTACCCGGAGAGTTTAAAGGCACACCAATTCAAATCGATGATGGGCTTTATTTATGCACCGGTCGAAATGTTATCTTGGCACTAGATCCGGACAGTGGCGAGGAGCGCTGGCGATATGATCCGGAAATCCAGTCAGCGCGAATCGGATTTTGGGACACCTGCCGAGGAGTTACCTACTATGCGAGCCCGCCAGAGCACCCAGACAGAAGCTGTCNAGAGCGAATCATCACCGCCACCACGGACGCGAGGCTGATAGCAGTCAACAAGAAAACTGGTCAGGCCTGCGCGGGCTTTGGTGATCAAGGAGAGGTGGATCTGCTGACGGGCATGGGGGAAACCAAGCCTGGATACTACTATGTCACCTCTCCTCCGATCGTAGCTAACGACACCTTAGTATTAGGCGGTTGGGTCTTGGATAACCAGGAAACCGAAGAACCATCTGGCGTCGTTCGGGGCTTTGATCCGGTGACCGGAGCTCTGAAATGGGCTTGGGACATGGGAAGGGAAGACCGCCTTGGCCTTCCTGCCCAAGGCGAAACCTACACGCGGGGTACGCCAAACGTCTGGAGTCTGACAAGCACNGATGAAGAGNTGGGCTTAGTTTACGTCCCCACAGGGAACGCAACGCCGGATTATTTTGGCGGCCACCGCAGCGAGGCCATGGAGAAATACGCGAGTTCAATCGTCGCGCTCGATACCGAATCAGGCCGCGTACGCTGGCATTTCCAGACTACTCATCACGACATTTGGGACTATGATGTCCCCTCACAACCCACCTTAGCGGATATCCCAATAAACGGCTCGCTGCGCAAAGTCGTCATAGTACCTACTAAGCGGGCCCAAATTTTTGTTCTGGATCGGGAAACCGGTGAGCCAGTGACCGAAGTTGAAGAGCTGCCAACGCCACAGACCGATATTCCGGAGGAATTCACCGCCCGAACTCAACCTTTTTCGATCGGCATGCCGAGATTCGATCACGAACAACTGACAGAAACAGATATGTGGGGCATCACGCCTTTTGATCATGCTTCCTGTCGAATTCGGTTCAAGCGCATGCGCTACGAAGGACCATTGACTCCGCCGACCACCGGTTACGGTTCACTTTACTACCCTGGCGTGGGTGGCGGGATGAACTGGGGCAGTGTGGCTGTTGACGAGGTAAACCACCTCATGGTTGTCAACTCTTTACACAACCCTTCTGTGGTGCGCCTCATTCCGAGAGCCGAAACAGAAGCAGGTTATAACTATGGTATCGGTGGCGCCCANGCCGGGACACCCTACGCAGTCTATTCTTTCTTCTTTCTGTCATCAGTCTTCGCACCCTGTCTTAANCCGCCTTACGGCGAAATCGCAGTGATCGATCTTGCCAGTCAAGAAACTCTCTGGCGTCGTCCGCTTGGAACAGCAACCGACATGGGACCTTTAGGGATTCCGNNCAAATTGCCCTTACCNATGGGNATGTTTTACACCGCCGGTTCCGTGGTGACAGGTGGCGGACTTATTTTTAATGCTGGCGTAACGGACAGCAAAGTCAGAGCCATTGATGTGCTGAACGGCCGAGAGCTCTGGACATCTGAATTGCCAAACGCCTCGACCGCAACACCCATGAGCTATGTGAGCCCAAGTTCAGGAAAGCAGTATGTCATAGTCACCGTGCCGGAGGGCGGCGGCATTCTTCAGCTTGAAACCCAGATAAACGAGGGCAGAGAGGCAGTTGGAGAAGGCGGAGGCTGGGTGTACGCATACGCCTTACCCGAGCAANCAGTCCGAAGCAGATAAACTCACCGGANTGCCTTCATCNACAANCNAGTTGTTACTTTAGATTGGAGTAATCGGTAGCGCTCATCATGTACGCTTCCGCCGATAGCGGTACTGCGTACTTCTCACGAAGCGCGTGCCAGGCGGGNTCCGCAGCAAACGCNGTCCAAACTTCCTGGCGGTGGGCCCGATNGCGATAGGCAAGCATCCAGACCAGCGTATTTGGGTTATCAAGGCGCTGCCAGACAGCGACGACTTCAGCACCATGCTTTTCAAAAATAGCTACTTCCTCCTCGCGAAACCGCTGATGNAGGTTATCAATGCCGCCCTCTCCATCTACTGCCGGCTCCGCCGTGTACATGCGAAGCTCGAAACAACGCGAACTAGCGTCAACGTTTCTGCTGAATTCCTCTGACAGATCTGCTGCAGGTCCACATGGCTCCGCGCTTTGTTGGGCTGACGTTGGTAGTGCAAAAAATAAAGCAAGAACGCTTACCAGGATAATTCTCGGCATGACTGGCTCCTTAGAGACTTTTTGTTTTTACTGGGACCATTGTACGACTCTTTTAGTTACTGGCAAACGCTAGCGTCTTTGAGCATCTNACTTAGCTAGGCATCAAATCCCGAGGGCCATGTGTGATGCTCAGACCACAGGAGCAGAATACCCTTCAGGCCAGGCCAGCACAGCAAAAGTAAGAAACCCCCATGACAGAAAAGAAACCATTAGTGCGGAAACAGATTCGGAATCATTCCGCTCTGACCCANCTCGGCTAAGTAATCCCGGTTAGACCTAACGTCAGTATAAGCCTGTAGCGCACTGGTATTACNTATGCTGCTGTTTTATTCTGCCTAGATGACNTCTCTAATCTATCCCACTACCAACCTCACGCAGGTTGAGCAACTGAACATCGTCCGCGGCGACGGTATCTATGTTTATGACGAAGAAGGCAAACAGTATCTTGAAGGCTTGTCAGCACTTTGGTGTGCAGCCCTCGGCTACGGCAATGAAGAGATGATTGAAGCGATTACCCAACAGCTTCGCACTCTGCCATATAGTCACATGTTTGGCGGCCGCACACACCAGGTCGCGATGAATCTGGCCGATCAGCTCAGTGAGATGGTGCCAGTGGGCGAGGCTAAAATGTTTTTCGCCAATTCGGGCAGTGAAGCGAATGACTCGCAGGTCAAGATGCTTCGATATTACTTCAATGTAATAGGCAAACCTCAGAAGAAGAAAATAATTGCCCTGGAACGCTCCTACCATGGTGTAACAATGGCGGCAGCGGCTCTGACCGGCTTGCCAGTGATGCACACACACTTCGATGTTCCGACCGATGCTCTGGGTGTTTTGCGGGTTACCACTCCGCACTATTATCATGGAAAGCTGGATAACGAGTCGGAAGAAGCGTTTGTCGAGCGCCTAACTTTAGAGCTCGAACAGCTCATCGAGCGAGAAGGCGCTGAAACAATCGCTGCTTTTATCGCCGAGCCCATCGGCGGCGCCGCTGGCGTCGTCGTCGCTCCAGACAATTACTATCCCGCAGTGCAGACAGTATTGAGAAAACATGACATCCTGTTCTGGGCTGATGAAGTGATTTGCGGATTTGGCCGCACTGGTAATGACTTTGGTTCAAACACGATGCGCATCGAACCCGATCTGATGAGCCTCGCTAAACAACTGTCCGCAGCCTACGTACCTGTGAGCGCGGCTGTCGTGCCGGGCTTTATGTATGAAGCCATGCGCGAAGCTAGCAATCAGCTCGGAATATTCGGTCACGGTTATACCTACACTGGTCACCCGGTCGCGGCCGCGGCAGCGCTTAAAGCGCTGGAGATTTATCAGAGGGACAACTTATTTGAACATGCCGCTCAA
Source organism: Gammaproteobacteria bacterium (assembly GCA_002719575.1). Taxonomy (GTDB): domain Bacteria; phylum Pseudomonadota; class Gammaproteobacteria; order Pseudomonadales; family Pseudohongiellaceae; genus UBA9145. Next base: position 39,625 of record PBHS01000027.1, read on the forward strand.
GTAGGCGCGTATATGCAGAGCCGTCTGAGACAGTACGAAAACCACCCTCTGGTTGGTGAAGTGCGTGGTAAAGGCTTAATCGCTGCCGTCGAACTGGTTGCCAACAAAGCACAAAAAATTAGCTTCTCTGACGGCACGGTAGGCGCAATAGCCAAACAGTACTGTCAAGACAATGGTTTGCTTATCAGGGCAGTCAGCGGCAACTGCATCGCTTTCTGTCCTCCACTAGTTATCAGCCAGGAACAGGTTGATGAAATGATCAGTATGTTTGACATCGCTCTGAGCCAGACCCTGGATTATGTGCATAAAGAAAAACTACTGGTGTAAATTACTGACCGGCGAGTTTGCTATGCTGAATATAAGAGAAATAAAAGCATTTTTTATACCGTTCGTTCTGATTGTACTGACCGCTTGTAGCGGAGAAGAATCTGAACCAAAGCGGTCTGCGAGCCCCGCTGACCTTATTCTAACTAACGGCAAGATCTTTGTTGCTGACGAAGCCTTTACCATTGTCGACACCCTCGTGGTCAATGCAGGACTTATTGTCGCGATCGGGGACGGCAGCCTGTCTGAGCAATTTGAAGCTGTTGAGGAGATTGATCTTGGCGGCAAATTGGTCATCCCTGGGTTTAACGACTCGCACACTCACATTCGCGGGCAGCCACAGCGCTATATCGAACTCAGCGAGGTCACTTCCATTTCAGAAATTCAACAGCTCATTATTNCTAAAATCGAAGAGGTTGGTGAAGGAGAGTGGATCACCGGCTACGGTTGGTCTGAAGATGAACTAGACGAGGGGAGACGTCCGCTGCGTCTCGATATCGATGCTGTGGCACCGAGCAATCCTGTCATCCTGACTCGGGCAGGGGGGCACAGCGCGGTAACCAATTCGCTTGCGCTGCAGCTTGCGGAAATAACTCTGGACACCCCTCAACCAGAGGGAGGCGTTATCGAAGTCGGAGAGGACGGGCAACTTAATGGCGTCATCAGGGAACGCCAGAGCATAGTTGGACGGCTAGTGCCAGATCCCACATATGAGGAAATCATCGCCAGTCTCGAAGTAAACCTCAATGCGCTTCTGGCCAAGGGTATCACCTCAATAACGGATGCCTCAAAAACCGTCGATGATTATGAAATGTTCGAGGACCTTTATCAAAATAATCAACTGGCCCTGCCGCGATCAACCCTTCAGTTCCANTGGTATGATGCAGCTGCNATCAATGCGCTGAATGCGCGGGTNGGNAAAGGNAATGATTTTCTTAAGCCTGGTGCGATTAAAGTCTTTGCTGACGGTGGTTTCACAGGGCCTGCCGCCTACACGCTAGAGCCCTACGCAGGACAGGGCGAGTATCGAGGTTATCTGAATATGCCTGAAGGGGTACTGATAAACCACCTCAACCTAATTCATGACGCTGGCTACCAAATGGGAATTCACGCGATTGGTGATGCTGCCATTGTCCTCGTGGTCAATACCCTAGCGGACGCCCTAGAACGGAATCCTCGAGAGGATCATCGCCACTACCTAAACCACTTTTCCATGCGGCCTCCAGAGTTAACTATGGAACTNATGGCAGAGCATGAGATACATATTACCCAGCAACCAAACTTCACCTACACGCTTGAAGGTCGCTACGCCGAAAACCTNGATGGCTGGAGATTGCAACACAACAATCCGCTGCGTGGGCCAATGGATCATGGGATTACCGTGGCTATTTCAAGCGACATTTTGCCGATCGGGCCACTGGTGGGCATTTATGCCGCCGTGACACGAAAGGGAATGACCGGCACAGTGTACGGGCCGGATGAAGCAATCACCATGGAGGAAGCCATTCGCGCTTACACAGCACTGGGGGCTTATCTCAACTTTGAAGAAGACAAAAAAGGTACGCTTGAGGAGGGCAGGCTTGCCGATATGGTAATGCTGTCCGACGACTTATTGACGATCGATCCAGAACGCATTATGGACGTTGAAGTCGAGAAAACTTGGATTGGAGGCTCGCTTGTTTACGACAGCGCGGAATTTTAATGTGCGGTCTGCTGTTTAGCTCGCGTTTTGCATAGGTCTAACGGGCGAGCTTGGGGCTTGCTGCCAATACGTCAATGCGCAAGCGACGCTCCCAAGTTTGACTGGGAGCTTTAGAAGGCAAAGCGGCTTATTCTACGCTCGAGTATCCGGGGATAGCATTTAACACTCCGAGTTGCCCAATAGCCTCTTGAGACCCGTACCGTGCTTCCACGGTCATGCAGCGGCGTCGGCGCACCCGACTGAAAGATCGGTTGTCGTCATCGCAAACGATCATCTGGCTAAGCGGCTTGCCACGGTTGTAGTCAGCAAGCTCCTCGAAGTTCATTCGTTCGAACCGAGGCGTAGTGTCGACTTCGCAGGCNAAAAGTGCCATCGCGATAAAGGAAAGTGTGATCGGTCTCATTGCTGGTAGAATCCTCGCGTAATTGGTCTACTGAAGAGCTATTGACAAAAAACGATGCAAATAATGGTCAAGGCTGGGCACGTAATAGTTGTTCCTACATGAAAACGACAATAATCAGGAAACAGTTCTATGTCTGACAGTCCTCGGCAATCGAGTTTTATTCGCGTCCTGGGGAGGCGGGACGTGGTCGCTCTTGCCTTCGGCGCGATGATAGGGTGGAGCTGGGTGGTCCTCACCGGCACCTGGATCACCTACGCAGGTGTTATGGGCGCCATCACAGCGTTTCTTGTCGGCGGTGGCGCCATTGCAGTTGTAGGCTTGACCTATGCTGAACTGTCGTCTGCACTCCCTTACGCAGGAGGCGAGCACGTCTACAGCGAGCGAGCACTTGGACACCGTGCCTCATTCATCTGCACTTGGGCCATTATTTTAGGCTATATGTCTGTCATTGCCTTTGAAGCAGTAGCTCTGCCGACGGTTGTGGGCTCGCTGGTACCAGGGCTGGACGTAGGTTATCTGTGGACTGTCGCTGGCTGGGACGTTTATGCCACTTGGGTGGCTACCGGCATAGCGGGCGCCGTCATCATGACCACGCTGAACATCATCGGTGTCAAATTCGTTGCAATCGTCCAGACCACCGTTGTGCTAATGATACTAGTCGTCGGCTTCTTTTTTGTGAGCGGCGCNNGCGTTACAGGCTCTGTCTCAAACCTTGACCCATTNTTTGCTGATGGTGTNACCGGCATTACGATGGTGTTAGTGATGGTGCCCTTTATGTTTGTTGGTTTTGACATCATCCCACAGGCCGCCGAGGAAATTGATCTTCCATACCGCGATATTGGCACGGCCCTAATCCTGTCCGTGATGATGGCCATAGCCTGGTATGGCTTGATCATCATTGGTGTGGGCCTNGTAATGGACGGAGGGGCGCTCGCAGGCGCTGATCTGGTGACCGCCGAGGCCAATGGTGTTATTTACGGCGATGTAGGCGAAACTATTCTTTTGGTGACCGGGCTCGCTGGCATTATCACAAGCTGGAATGCTCTGATTGTCGGCGCCAGTCGCNCTCTATATGCCATGGCAAAAGCGGGTATGCTCCCAGCAGCTCTGGCCACCGTCCATCCTCGCTACCACACACCCAGAAACGCGATTTTGCTGATTGGTGCACTGTCGGTGATTTCACCTTTTTTTGGCAGACCGGCACTGGTTTGGCTTGTTAATGCTGGCGGGCTGGGCATTGTTGTGGCATACGCCTTTGTTGCATTGTCCTTTTTAGCGCTGCGCAAACATGAACCCGAGCTGGAGCGCCCTTATAAATCACCGGGCGGTGTTTTCACGGGTTGTCTCGCACTGGTCCTTTCTTTGGCAATCGGGGCACTCTATTTTCCAGGCAGCCCGTCAGCGCTTATTTGGCCACAAGAGTGGGCGATTATTGTGTTCTGGATCATCTTGGGCGCATTACTTTTTGGACTATCGCGGCTGTCCAACAAGGCAGACTGAGCAGGTAAAACGCCCGCGCCCCAGTTCGGGTGTCAGAACAGGCGCTTGCGAAAGAGCGGTCATTGGACGAATATAGTGAATCGCTAACAAGCGCAGAGGACAGCCCATATGGCCCACGTGAGAATGACGAATAGCACATCGATCTTCCTGGTATTTTTAGCGCTTTCTGGGCAGGTGGTAGGACAGATAAATCAAACCTATCAGGTTCCTCGCACGCCTGACGGCCATCCCGATTTGCAGGGGGTGTGGGAGAACAATACCATTACTCCGGTTGAGAGACCCGATGTCTTTGGCGACAAGGAGTTGTTGACCGACGAAGACGTGGCTTTCATTCAGCAGCGGATCGGCGAAATTATGGCAGCGGGAGAAGATGCCCTGTTTGGCGGAGGTGTCCTCGAAGCCGTGTTTAGCGGTGAAATCGCTTCCTACGACCCGTCTACCGGAAATTATGACTCACAGTGGATGGCAGAACGCACCGTTCACCGTCGCACCTCGCAGATCATAGACCCGCCCACCGGCAAATATCCTCCGCGGACAGAAGCCGCCGTTGCTGCTGCCCTGAAACTCCAAGAATGGCGAGCGGCACATCCTGCCGATTCGTGGACAGACCGACCGCTGGGGGAGCGTTGCCTGTCATTCGGAGCCCCTAGGCTTGGTTCGGGCTACAATAGCTACTGGCAAATTGTACAGTCACGTGAAACCGTGGTGATCTATCAGGAGATGGCTCACGATGCACGAATCATTCCTATCGTCGAAAAACCCCACGCGCCGGCCAGCGTAAAGCTCTGGCACGGTGATTCGCGCGGCTGGTGGGAAGAAGACACGCTGGTCATAGAAACCACAAATTATTCCGATGCGAGCAGCACCAGTCCAGACACAGATAGGAAAGTAAACATCGAGCGTCTGACCAGAATTCGCGACAGCGCACTTCAATACCAGCTTACTTCGAGAGACCCTGGGCAATTTATCACACCCTATACCCGAGAAATCATTTTCGATTATACGCCTGACAAAATTTATGAATATGCCTGCCACGAAGGCAACTATGGGATGTACAACATCCTTTCAGGTCACCGAGCAGAAGAGCGAATCAAAGCGCATAATCAGGACGATTAAGGCGCAATGCGACCGGACGTAATCGATGTAGTCTTCGTCTTAATCCTGCTGATGGCGCAGTCGACCGCACAGCAAGCGTTCCGTTTGGCAAACGAAGCGATGATGGTTACTGACAGCGATACGAAGGTTCTGTTTGACCCTCTCCATCTGGAGAGCTATGGACCGTATCCACTTATATGACCTCGGATAAGTTTAGATTTCCAACACTCACGGCCGTTGTCATCGCTAACATGGTCGGAACCGGAGTGTTCACGAGCCTTGGCTTCCAACTTCTAGATATCCAATCTGGGTTCGCCCTGCTTGCTCTCTGGGCCATCGGTGGTGTGGCTGCCCTTTGCGGGGCAATGACATACGGCGAGCTCGGTGCCGCACTGCCCCGCTCAGGCGGAGAATACAATCTGCTCGGTCGAATTTATCATCCAGCCGCCGGCTTCGTGTCTGGATGGGTTTCCTCCACAGTGGGCTTTTCCGGACCAGTCGCGCTGGCCGCGATGACGTTTTCGGCCTATGCATCATCCATCTTTCCAGAGGGCCTGAGCGAAAATATTCAAAAGCTACTAGCGGCTGCGCTCCTAATTCTGCTGACGGTGGTTCACGCCACTAATCATAAAAACAGTAGTGGCGCTCAAGTAGTTTTTACCCTGCTGAAAATCGGCGTGATCCTCGCTTTTGTGCTGGGCACTNTNTTTGTNGTNGACACGCCGCAGCCGNTTAATTTCTTNCCCGCTGAGGGCGACTTCGCAATTATCACCAGTGGCGCTTANGCTGTGGCGCTTATTTACGTCTCATTCGCCTATACAGGNTGGAACGCGGCAACTTATCTTAGCAGCGAATTAGAGAACCCCCAGCGCACGCTACCCTGGATTTTGATTTCTGGAACAGCTGTTGTGACNCTTCTCTACCTCGGACTCAATTTTTCCTTTCTTTACGCTGCNCCAATGGACCTTTTGGTAGGCCAAGTCGAGGTGGGAGCCATCGCGGCTCAGGCAGCCTTCGGAGAAACTGCAGGCCGTCTCACTGGTCTGGTGTTGGCCATGCTCCTGATCTCGACCGTAAGTGCGATGACCATGGCAGGGCCGAGAGTGATACAGGTAATCGGAGAGGATTATCCCGCAATTGGAATCTTGGGCCNAAAGAATCAGAGCGGAATTCCAGCGACCGCGATCTGGATACAGTCATCTATTGCTATGATTTTCATCCTGTCTTCGACATTTGAATCTGTGCTAGTTTTTTCGGGCTTTACTCTTGCGCTCAACAGCTTCGTAACAATCGCAGGCATATTCGTGCTGCGCAACCGGCAGCCAAATCTGGAAAGGCCTTATCGAACGTTTCTCTATCCGCTTCCACCTTTAATCTATCTCTTGCTCACAGGCTGGATTCTAGGGTTCACCCTCATCANCCGGCCGGTCGAGGGGTTATTCAGTCTTGGNTTTATNGGATCGGGACTNATCTTTTACTGGAAATTAGCCACGCAGCNTNGCACTCGCTAGAACCATCGAGGGCTTGGATTGGGCATGTCATCTGCAATCGCANAGAGTTCAACCAACAGCTGCNTTGCGACCAGAAGAACGTCTTTNTTNTAAGAAGCGNNTGNGAAAATCTGAATCCGAACNCGATTGAATCNTCTCGTTCCAAAGCAAAGACCNCTANGCNNCTTNNAACCGTGTCTTAACCGCCTTCAANGCATCAGCAAAAATTTCAAAGCTCTGNGCGAGATCCTCTTCGNTNTGGGCGGCNGAAATGAACANGTTATGGTGAGAAGTTAAAAACAAGCCTCGCCGCGTGCACTCNCCGCAGAGNGCCTGATGAAACCCTAGCCCGNTTNCATGCTCCATCCGCAAATANGCCATCGAAGGGANTCCGCTGACAACCAATTCNAAANCCGCATCTGCAGAGATCGATTGCAAGCCACCCCACATCGCAGNTCCTGTTTCCATAANACGCGNNGGAGCTTCAAGACGCCTCAGTTCCTTTAAGCANGCAAGTGCTGCCGCCATTGGTCCGGCTGAAAACCAGAAGCTGCCGGTCTGAAAGACACTTGCTGCCGCATCATTGAGCTCNCTTNGCCCGACCACNGCAGCAATCGGATAACCATTNGCNATCGCCTTNCAGTAACAGCTGAGATCCGGNGTATATCCAAAATACGACGGNGAGCCCTCCATACTTAAACGAAAACCCACTCGCACGTCGTCACAAATCGANAGCACCCCTTGCTCGCGCAGAAGCTTGTGAACTTGCTCCCAGTAANNNGGATCAGGCAGCGNATTGTCTTCATAAACCGGGTGGTGATANGGAGAACTNATAAATGCGGCGATTTCGCCCGCNTGCTCAAGCAGTGTCTCCTGCAGGGCAGAAATATCGTTCCAGGGGATTCGAATCAGATCCCGATGATCNCCCTTNCTNATTCCGGCGCGGGTTTTTGCTTGCATCCAGGGCGANCTGCCATGGTAGCCCCCCTCAATAGCGACCAACTTTCTACGACCCGTGTGTGCTCTAGCAATNAGNACAGCCATGTTTGTCGCGTCCGCACCATTTTTNGCGAAAGTNGCCCAATCGGCCCATGGTATNAAGTCAACAAACAATTCCGCCAAATCCACCATTACCGGAGAGGCAAGCGTACAGGTATCTGCTTTAGTGATCTGTTCGCGTACTGCCTGTTCGACAATTTCGTTATCATACCCAAGAATCATCGGACCGTAGGCGCACATGTAATCAATATATTCGTTGCCGTCCACATCCCANAAGCGTGACCCTTTCGCGCGATCTACATAAAANGGATACGCTCCCNTTGGCACCTGCNCCGCGGGATTAAAGTGGCCCGGGATTCCACTNGGAATTACATGCTTAGCTCTTTTGAACAAGGCCTCGCTTTTCCTGTAGGTGTAATTGCGACTTTGATTACTCATCACTNTTTNNCTCATCATGGNTGATANNACTNATGTCAAATCTCGCCATATAAATCGCAAAAATGACTGCGGNANCCCCCATNAAACCTGAAAAAAANAAGTGATACNTGACNCCATATAATTTTAAGGTTCCATCGGGATTCTGGATCANTTGATTGACTGCTGCGGTNAAGATNTTCCCNGCTGAGATCGACAGAAAAAAGAAGGACATAACAAGAGACTTCATGCGCTTGGGCGCTTGAGTGTATGAGAATTCCATNACTGTAATAACAAGCATTACCTCAGCAATCGAGAGTAAAAGGTAAGCAAGCAGCTGCCAGCTGATATGAGGCGTAAAGCCCTGCTGGATCTNAGATTCACACCACGCAGTCACAAGAAAAGGGCTCGGGGCAAGAAACATCCCNATGCACATCTTTCGGGCAGAAGTGACCTCGAACAGTTTGCTCATTGCCGGNTAGATTAAGTAAGTGAACGTCGGTATNAGCATNATAATCAAAAACGGATTTGCAGCCAGAATTTGCGCGGGCAGCAACTCGTATCCNAACACCATCCTGTCCATCTTTTGGGCCTGCAATACCCAAGTACTACCNTGTTGATCAAACAAAGACCAAAAAACGGCGACCAGAANATAAATCACCAGTAGCCNCTTTATNACCCGCTTGCCTTCAGGGCCAATAATTTCGCGCAAATATGCTNTGCCTGCTGGNGGGANATGGACAAATTCCCCACGACCTGCCCAAAAGGTCAACGTNGCCAACGCCATAAANGCGNCAGGCACACCGAATGCCACAGCGGGCCCNTANTGTTCCAACAGCCAGGGCGTCANTAAGGAAGAAGTTGAAGAGCCAAGATTTACGCCAAGGTAGTACAAGCTGTAGGCACGAGACAGCAAATGCTTGTTGGTCTTCCCANACTGGTCTCCCACATTGGAGGCCACGCANGGNTTGATGCCACCTGAACCNACCGCNACAAGTGTCAGACCAAGAAACAAGCCTACCTGGGTATCGTCNAGGAANAGGGACAANTGNCCNGCGCANTAGGCCAGTGACAAAAATATNATGGTCTTATATTTACCCCAAAANGCGTCAGCAACGATCGCGCCAAGCAGCGGCAGGAAGTAGGCGGTTGCGGTAAAAAGATGAAAGTATGACGTCGCATCTTCATCCGGCAACGTTGCTAATCGGCCATCAGAGGACATGAGATACTGCGTCATAAATACNACTAGGATTGCNCGNAAGCCATAAAAACTGAAGCGCTCGGCNACATCATTAACAATAATGTAAGGGATNCCACCCGGCATGTTGGGTGTTGATGTNGGAGCTGTCAGATAATTAGACACTAAACTATTGTAAACAAAATTAAGCAGGAAGCACGGTCAGATTTTGTGANTNGGGAAAGATAAAACCANNTNAATGCNATGNTAATTGAAGCGAGATGGTGTGCTAAGCTTTTCCNANCTTCTGTACGGAGCCTTGCACGATGTTNTATGAACCAAGAAACNAGGACCACGGACTGACTACNAACCCTTTCAATAGCCTTGNGGTANCGCGGCCGATAGGCTGGATCAGCACAATCGACAACGATGGAGTCTTTAATCTTGCCCCTTACAGCTTTTTTAACGCAGTTAGTTACCGGCCCCCGACCGTTATGTTCTCAGCGGGAGCGAGCAGTGCTGACGATCGCCAAAAGGACACCGCCCGAAACGTCGAGACTACCGGCGAGTTCGTGTGCAATCTGGCGACTTGGGAACTCAGAAAGCAGATGAACCTATCTTCCGCGGCGGTGTCTCCAGAGACAGACGAGATCGCTCTGGCCGGCCTGACACCAGTCAGTTCCACTCTGGTTCAAGCGCCGAGAATTGCCGAAGCTCCTGCTCAGCTAGAATGCAAGTATCTCAAGACAACGACTATCCCAGGCTGGGGTCACGGGGATGACTACAAGGTGATCTTTGGAGAAGTGATTGGAATTCACATCGACGAGGCCATGATCACCAAAACAGGCCTTGTCGACGTCGCCAAGATTAGACCTATCGGTCGCCTCGGGAACAGTGATTACACGCGGGTAGACGCTGACTCAAGCTTCACAATGGGACGCCCTGCATAAAACTTCATAGATGCATTCGGATCCCCCCAGAAAGTCCTGCGGAATCTTTCGGCACAAAGATACAACCGACTGCTCTTTTCCCTATCAATGCGGCACAATTCTAATGAATAAAGCAGCAAGACCACCTTTGTGTTTGGTGGCGGGAAGCGAAATAGCCTTTTGCGTCGCGGCACCTCCAGCGACACGACTTT
>PBHS01000028.1 GCA_002719575.1 Gammaproteobacteria bacterium
AGGCTGCTGGTTGCTCAGCGGTGAGGGTGAAGGCTTCAAACCTTGGCAGGGTTGAGTCATAGTCCTTAACAGGAATTGCGCAGGCTTATGAATTAGCGGCAGTCCGGCGATTGCTCCAATCCCGACTGCAAAACGAATAGTCCCATGCGGCGCATTGGGTTCTTGCCCGAGGGTGGTGTACCCGATGCAGAAAAATACACAGAATCTTTCAAACAGCCATTAAAATTTTCCAAAGAATGCCTAAGGCATCGTTATTTACCATGAGGAAGAAGGCTAGACAAAACATCCAAAGTTACACGATATGTGTACAGATGGTGCCGAAGACGCCGATGAATGCCGTCGATCGACTTTCGCTCAGCAGAATAGAGAATACCGTTGTATAAAATCTAAAATTATATTTGTGAAAGTTCGCCACTGTGGTGAAGGGCGCGGTAATGATCCATGGCGCGAAGCCCATAATACCCAAGAATGATTCAGTGAGTTAGGGAGTAAATGAGGTAATTGATGCCGAGTTGGTATGCTGAATTCGCGTATTGAGTTGGGTACCACTGGTCGTAGGTGTGTTCCCAGCCATCCCCCATGTCAGAGTTCCAATTGATCAAGACCATGACCCTACCGGCATCATCCATAATCGCATGATTAGAGGCGTTGTTAATTTCGGCCTGTCCAAAGCCCTGGCGACCGCCCCGACCGGGAATCATTTGCGGTCCGTCGATATCATAGAACGTATGGTAAATCTCATGGTCGGCCTGAAGTTCAATCATTTCCCGGTCCGGAAATACTTGCGAGAAACCGCTGTAGAAAGCATCCCATTGCTGCTGTCCCCAGAAATCATCAATTAGAAGAAATCCGCCCCGCAATAGGTACTCCCGTAAATTATCAATTTCCGACGGTGACAGAGCAACACCGCCGCCGCGACCCATTTCTAGTGCGTAAAGAAATGGGTAGTCAAATATTGCCTCGTCGTCAAAGCGCATAATTATGGGTTCATCCATGACTCGGACGTTGGTAAGTCGCGATACGCCTCTAAGAAAATTTTGATCCGAAGCCGGGAAATCGGTCAGCCAGGGACCTCCATAGTAGCCACCCCCGTAATAGCTGTCGTATTGAATCCTTACAAACGCGAATTCACCTGCGACGTCGGCAATGAGTCCTTGAGTCTGCTGTGCGCTGGCACTGCTGAAAACTAACATCATTAACAAAAACAATAGCATTGGCTCAGGCAAACCTTGCCGCGGGCGACGTTACGCACGCTCAGTTTGTATCGACAATGACTGGAGATCAAGTTATTGTCATTGGAAAATCCAGTCTGAATGTGCAAAAGATGCAAGTCAACTGCCCTATATCAGCAAACCGTTATAAGGATCGCCGGTCAATCACCGTCTCCCTGCGGTCTTTTTGTACTGCGGGGTTTATTCTTCTTCAGCTCGCACTGCTGCGCCAACTCACTGCTCAGGAGCTAGCCGTTCAGACCGTTGAGCTTATGCAGGAACTGCAGCGCTATGAAGCGCAGCTAGAGAACTATGAGTTCGAATACGGGTTTCGAGATCGCAGATTACTGGAGCCACTTTTGTCGATCGAAAGTCTGTATGAATCGCTGGCTGATTATGAAAGGGTAAAGGCAATTCAGAGCCGTCGCCTTCAGATCACACGAACGTCATTGGGTCTGACGCATCCCGATACAATACCTTTGATTGAGGCTCTGGTTAGGACCGATATGCGCCTCAACAACTGGGAGCAGGTCTCCCATCATCTTGAGCACCTTCGGACTCTGGCTGTGGCGAATCATGGTACTGATTCTGAAGAAGCGATGTTGTCCCAGGATCGGCAGGCCTCCTGGTTTATGACCCGTGTTTATGTCGATGAGGACCGTGAACGAGCACACAATTTCATGGAAGCCAGAGAGATTNTCAGGGATATTTTGATCGCNGCAGAATCAAAATNTGCNNANTACGATTTGCGCTTGGTNCCTTGGCTCAATAAACGAGCCTACAGTCTCTANCTGCTGTTTGCCGGGCTGAATGCTGACAGCAGCGTNGTGACGGGCTGGATCAGAGAAACAGCTCNGCGTGATGGCCCAGCTCGACTTGAAACTACGAGGGCACGTGGCTTCAACAGTCCTTTTTCAGCAGGTGGCTTCAACCAAGTGATTCCGGTCACCGAGGGTGACGAGCCAGTGGGTGTTTCCTACCTGAGACAGGCGAGCGGTTTCATCAACGATATCGCTGCGATTGCGGAAGCAAACGCTGATGCAGAAATGGCTGCTATGGCACAGCTCTACCATGGAGACTATGCGTATTTGCGAGGGCGTTCAGCTGGTCGTCAGGATTATCAAAAAGCCAAAGAAATGCTGCGAGAGGTTGGTATTGATGGCGCACGTTTGGATGCTTTCTTCAATCGCCCGGTGATTATCCCATTGCCACAGTTTTTTGCTCGCTTTAGTGAGCTTGAAGCCTATCAGAGGCAACATAACCAAGGTCAGTTGTTGGCAGAAACCAAACTGAATGAAGACTCAGACCGTTGGGATCAGCCTCTCCATCTTGGGTCTTTCAGAGCCTGGGAGCGGGACTTGGCATTTGTTCCAATGCCCACGTTTGACGACGGGCTGATCGCGTTTGAAACACCGATACACACGATCGACGCCAAGTTTAGAGTGACAAGCAGTGGTCGGGTCAGCGGTGTGGAGGTGCTGGCGATTAAGCCTGAGGACAACCGAGCCAGAAGGCGGGCAGTGCGCGCTATTCGCAAGTTGCAATTCAGGCCCGCTTTATTTGGTGACAGGACACGAGCGCGTAACCATGTCGAGTTGCGTTATCAAATCACCGATGAATCGGGGCCATAGTCTTTTTATGGCGGTGCGAAGCCACACATCATTCGAGATTAAGTTCGAAATAAAAAACTTGGCAGCAAGCGACTCCGGTTGGCTTCTGTCAGGTTGGAAGAGACATCAGGATAATCCAGGGAGAAAAAACATGAAAACTAGCATTCCCAATGCCCCGATCAGGCTCGGGGTCTTCCTAAGCGGCCTGTTCGCCATAAACCTGACCTCCTGCGCAGGATTAGCATCACTCGATCTGGCTGCGCTGCAGAGGTCAGACATTAACAACTTCCGCGCGCCGTCCGGGGCATCCTTATCGACAGGTCAACCGACTGCCGCGCAGCTGGAGATTGCGGCACGGGCGGGCGTTAAACATGTGGTTAATCTGCGGACGGCTGAAGAGGAAGTGGAATTCAACGAAGGTGAACTGGTCNAATCTCTAGGTATGAAGTATTACTCAATTCCTGTCGCAGGCGGCGGTGGAATAAACGCTGATAATGCTGCAGCTCTGTCTCGAATCCTTGCAGAAATTGATGGTGAGCCGGTGATCGTCCACTGTGCGACCGGCAACCGGGTCGGCGGGCTCATGGCGTTCTCAGCAATAGCTGAAGGATCCAGCATTGGCGAAGCCATGGCGGAGGGAGAGCGATGGGGGATGACTTCGGAGCGCTTGAAGGGAATGGTCCGTGAGCGTTTGTCAGGTATTTAACGAACTGTTGACGCCCAGCTTGAGCGGCTGCTGGCNTGCGGCTTTTTGGTGCTTCATTTTGGATTAAGGCAGCTGCTGCGAGGTGTCAGCCGTCGTTAANNGTGCGGTGGCGATGTAACTAAGCGTTTTCACTGTTGNAGGGCCAAATTTATTGATATGAGCGAATTTGCTCATGGTTGCTCTGTCGTCTTAAAGCGAGCGGTAGCGGCGCTGAGCAGTGACGTTGTCGTGAATTCCCGCAGCCTTGAAAGAAGCCCCACCCCCGGAATCTTTCGCGTATGATGCTGGCCACGGAGCCTTAACCTTTGAGATTCTCCTGAGGACTTGCGCTATGTTTGAGTGTTTGCGGAGGGGTAAGAAAACTGGCAATTCGACGCCTTATACCGTCAGTTCGTCGCGTTTGAATTGCTGTTGCGGGGCAGCATGATAGTTTTATGTTTGCCAGTTTTTTTGTTACGAAACTCNTGGAGCTGCGCCGGTGTCAGNGCAAATACCTAGTCGTTAGACGCCGAGATTTAACGAGGCAAGCAGCTTGGCGGGCGATGTTGGGAAGATAGCAGGCCCACTCAAAGAAAATAGTTGCAATTCGGCTACACGCCAGCCGCGGCGCGGAAAGAATACTTTTTCACTAGCCTGCAGAGCGCGGAATTATTTCTGTTNAATTGGGCGGTTCTTGAGCGAGATCACTCNGCTCGGCGAGCACTTCTATCCTCCTAATTTTCTGGCGCGAGGTGCTTCTCCGGACCTGCACTTNGAGCGTTTATTACTGCGACAAATTGATTCGCTGACTGCGCAAAGGCTTAAAGAACATCTGGCCTGAGTTGATTTGAGCAGATGAACCGCATGAGGTAAATGATCGTAAGAANCGATGTAGNTTTACGCGTGCCTGATCTGTCTATGAGTCTCCTTGACTCCTTGAGCAGNTCGGCGCACAAATGATCGCACAAACCGCATAGCGTCAACGCAATAGAATGGTCGCGGTACGATCAGTGCAAGACTTGTGGATATTAACTTGCAGTCGAACGCAGAGCGGACCGGTACGGGCGACTGCTTACGAGCAGTAATCTGATGGAACACGGACTGGATACCTGTNATCCGATTGCTATGCCTGACGAACGTACCAGTCGGAGAGTCTCTTTCAAAAGGTTTCTGGCACTTTATTAGGACGGTGGCAGGCNAGGTTAACCAATGAAGGCTTATACATGAAGCGTGTTGTTTTACCCATTGCAATCTTGATTGGATGCTTCCTAATCTCGGGGTATTTGATCCGGAACCCCACTACGGTTGGTGAAACTTCTGTAGAGGTTATTCCTGTTTCGGTCAGGGTGGCAGAAGTCGATCTGGAATCGGTGGATCTTGTCGTAGGCTCTCAGGGTAAGGTCCAAGCGGCGCAGACTGTAAGCCTATCGGCGCCCGTCGCGGGTCCGGTCGAATGGATTTCCCCTGACATGGAAGCAGGTGGTTATGTGGAAGCGGGCCAAATCTTACTGCGCCTCGATGCCGCGGATTTTGAAACNGCTGTGGAGAGAAGTCGNGCCAACCTTCAACAGGCTCTGGCCGAATCAGAATTCGCGGACGTTGAGTTGGCTCGAATGCGTGAACTTGCCACGCAGCGNTTAGCGAGCGATTCCCAACTNCAAGATGCGCAACGCAGATCAAATGTAAATCAAGCTCGATTGATCGAAGCGCAGGCTAGTCATGAGCAAGCGCAGCTGGATTTGGAACGGACTGAAATCAAGGCTCCCTTCAATGCCGTAATCCAGTCGAGGGACGTAGAGCTTGGCCAATATATCAATCGCGCGCAAACTGTCGCTCTGCTCTTTGGAGCTGACGAGGTCGAGGTTCGAGTTCCTCTNGCTATTCGTCAGCTTGGATTTCTGGACGTTCCGTTGGGACAAAGGGGTGAAATACCTGACGAGTCAGCGCCTGAGGTCTTGATAACAGGAATGTATGGGGGCCAAAAATATAATTGGCCNGGAAAGCTAGTCCGCATTGAAGCTTCGATTGATCCAAATAGCAATACNGTTCAAACTATCATCAGAGTGTCTCAGCCGAGCATGGATACCGAGCACAACATGGACGGATTCCATAGAATTCCACTGCCGATTGGTTTATACGTGGAGGCCGACATTCAAGGCCGAACCGTCGACAACGTGATATCACTTCCAAGAACCGTTATTCGAAACAACAATCAAGTCCTTGTCGTTGATGCTGAGAATAAAATGCACTATCGGGAAGTGGAGATATTCAGACTGGAAGAGCAGCAGGTGCTGATCAGCNGCGGGATATTACCAGGAGAACGGATATGCATTTCTCCAATCCAAGCCGTTGTCGACGGAATGGCCGTCCAGCCGGTTATCCAGACGATATAGCCTGCAACATCCCACAATATTTTACTCAACGTTCAAGTTGAGAACGTGAGGACCGCCGTGAGAACTCCAATAACCTGGTTTGTAAAGAACCCTGTCGCCAGCAATCTGCTTATGTGGATTTTTTTGGTCGGAGGTTTCATCGCTTATTCGAACCTCAATCAAGAGGAGTTTCCTGATATCGATTTTGGGGTGATCCAGGTGAGCATACCCTATCTGGGAGCAACTCCGGAGGAAGCCGAAACAGGAGTTTGCTTGCGGTTGGAGGAATCATTGGAAGGGGTCGAAAATATCGATACCCTGACCTCGACNGCCCGAGAGGGTGGNTGCGACGCTACGGTCAAACTCGCGAATGGTGCGGACNTAAATCGNGTNCTGAATGACGTGAAGGGCAATGTCGANGCTATTACGACGTTCCCTACNGAAACGGAAAAGCCCATATACCGTGCGTTCAGTAGTACCGGCAACGTGATGACGATGGCNCTTTCGTCCGACACTGATGATCTTAANCTGAAAACAGTTGCTGAANANATNCGAAACGATCTGCTTGATCTGCCNGAAGTTTCGCANGTTAATATCGANTATATTCGCCCGCTTGAGATTTCAATAGAAGTCTCTGAATTTACCCTGCGGCAATACGGTCTCACACTCGATCAGATTTCCAAAGCGATTTCCCGCGCGTCACTNGATNTGCCNGGAGGAACCATCAAAACTGAATCGGGTGAGATNCTGTTGCGTACCAAAGGGCAGGTGTATCAGGGTTCAGAATATGAAGATATTGTGGTTGCTTCATACTCTGATGGATCGCAGCTTCGTCTCGGCGAGATAGCGACGGTTCGAGACGACTTNGTCGAGGGTTATCTTGATGCCCGGCTTGATGGAACTAACTCAGCCATTATTGACGTCATGCGAGTCGGTAGTGAAGATATCGTAACGTCCGCACGGCAAGTGAAAGATTTCATGGCCTCGTCAGAACTGAGCCTTCCCGCAGGGATGACCCTGGATATAGTGACTGACTCCTCAGTCAGCACACAGACGAGGATAGCCACCGTTGCGCAGAATGCTTATACGGGGTTGTTGTTGGTGCTTATAATTCTTGCTCTTTTTCTCAGATTCAAGATTGCAGTCTGGGTCGCTGCTGGAATCCCGATCGCTATTCTTGGGGCTCTGATTGTGTTTCCGGTCATCGGCCTGACGATAAGTTCGCTTACCGTCATGGGTTTTATTCTGGTGTTGGGTATCGTAGTGGACGATGCGATCGTGGTGGGCGAGCGCATCCATGCGGCTGAGCAAAGGGGTCTGAGTAAGGAAGACGCCGCGATTGAAGGCACCATCGAAGTGTCTGTTCCCGTTATCTTTGGCGTTCTTACGACGATTGCCGCATTTTTACCATTACTAATGCAATCAGGTGGCTTCGCTGCATTCTCTCAGGTGATNGGCGGCACCGTGGTTTTTTGCCTCATCGCATCATTGTTGGAATCACAACTGATTNTGCCGGGACACATAGCCCATCGTAAAACGGAGGGTTATGTTGGTGACGGCAGTCGGGCGGTTGTTGCTTGGCAAAACTTCCAAACTCGCATTGCAGACAGCATGGAATATTTTGCCGAGCACNGCTATCGGCGAGCACTTCGCAAAGTTCTTAAGTATCGGTATGCCGCCTGGGCTTCAGCCTCAGGCGTCATAATGGTTGTGTTGGCTTTGGTGATNAGTGGACGGGTTATTTTTCAGTTCCTGCCCTCTATTGAAGGTGACACNGTCTATGGCCANGTCCGAATGCCAGCTGGTGTGCCGGCATATCTCACCGAACAAGCTGCAGAGCTTATCGAAGAGAAGGCCCTAGAATTAAGAGCTGAACTGGATGAGGAGCTGATCGCTCTGAAAGCAGCGGGAGCGGCTCCGTCAGAAACGGAAAGTATTGTAGACAGTGTTCTTACCATTATAGGCGGCACTGCACCCAAAGGTGGTCCCGGTGGTGGAAGTCGAAGTGCCGGCAGTAGCGAAGTTGCCGAAGTAGTGATGTATCTAGCACCGTATTACGACCGCGGACAAATTAGCTCTGCCGAAATTCGCGATCGTTGGCGAGCAAAGGTCGGAACAATTGCCGACGCGACAGAGCTGACTTTTCAATCCGATGCTTTTTCAGCCGGTGAGGCAATCAATTTTCGTCTAGAAGGCCGTAATGAAGATAACTTAAAGATCGTATCGACTCAATTACGTGAAGAACTCATGCGCTATCCGGGCGTCTTCGATGTGTCTGACTCGTTTCGNGCCGGTAAACAAGAGGTTCAAATTCAAATTCTGGACCGCGGTAAAACCCTCGGTCTGACTCTCAATGACGTGGCGACTCAAGTGCGGCAGGCTTTCTACGGGTCGGAGTCTCAGCGCATACAGCGTGGCAGTGATGATATTCGCGTGATGGTGAGATATCCCGAACCCGAGCGTCAATCCCTGGGTAATCTAGAAGAGCTGCTGATACGCACGCCTTCAGGAGCCGAAGTTCCTTTTCTCAGTGTGGCTGACTATTCCCTGGGCAANAGTTATTCNAGCATTAACCGACAAGACGGGCGCCGCATCATTACAGTGCGTGGTGATGTTGACCGATCAATCGTCAAGCCTGAAGAAATACGACGAGAAATATTCGCAAAATACCGTGCGCAATGGTCGCGTGATATGGACGTTGACATGGTGATTGGAGGGGAAGGAGAACGGTCGGCAGAGTCTTTAGATGAGTTGCTAACCCTGTTTCCGATGGCGATGTTGATAATGTTTGCCTTGCTTGCGATTCCGCTCAAATCTTACGCTCAGCCTTTGGTAATCATGAGTGTNATTCCGTTTGGCGCTATAGGGGCGATNTTTGGTCACTTTATCATGGGGACNGATCTTGTGTTCTTCTCTATTCTGGGAATCATTGCGCTCAGTGGGGTCGTGGTGAATGCGAGCCTTGTTCTGGTGGTGACTGTTAATCGCTTGCGGGATGAGGGCGTTGGGATGGTAGAGGCCGTTTCGAAAGCGGGCGCCATGCGCTTCAGACCGATTATTCTAACCTCGATCACGACTTTTATCGGCCTNGTGCCCCTTATGGCAACCGCAAACCCAGCAACTTTTTTTATCATACCCATGGCCATATCTCTGGCTTATGGCGTCCTGTTCGCAACCGCGATTACTTTGTTCCTGGTCCCTTGCCTNTATCTAATCCTGCATGATTTCAAGGGACATACTGATAGCAAAGAGGAGCGTGCTCTGGCATATCGACATCAGTTAAACTAGTCGAACTACTGCCGGCTCCTTGGGATAGCCTGGTCGGACTGGATGGTATTGAGAGGTAGGCATGATTAGGATTGTTCTCGGCGCTGTGAGCNTCATCTTTTCTCTGACAGTGGTTGCTCANTCAAATCGGGTNGATNTCGTGCGCGGAGACGCGCCNGAACTTGCGTATTTCGGCCAATATGACATCGGTGTTAGGTCGCTGAAAATGATGGCCCGTGATAGGGTTGATGTTGTGAATACTGAGCGCGGTGGTGATAACGTCATCTACGATCGATCACTNACGGTCGAGNTGTGGTACCCCGCGCATCTGAACGGNCAGGCTCCNGGCGTAATCTACGAATCTATCACTCGCAACCCTGAGATTGTCGCGCAGTTGCAGGGCCGAGCGCTTCGAGGGGCAGAGCCCAACAGCAGTGATGCGCCGTATCCCTTGGTTATAATCTCTCATGGTCATCCGGGAAATCGGTTCTTGATGAGCCACACCGCTGAGAGTCTAGCCAGTAAAGGCTACATTGTTGCCTCCATCGATCATACCGACAGCACATACGAGAGCGTACAGAGTTTCTATTCAACTCTGTACAATCGACCACTTGATCAGCGCTTCGTGTTGGCGACTCTCGCCGGGCTTCACGATTCAGACGGGACACTGGCGGGAATGATCGATGCCGATAGTACTGGGATCATTGGCTACTCAATGGGTGGGTACGGTTTGGTAAACAATTTGGGTGGTGCATATAACCCTGAGATAGTTGATTCATTTTTAGCGCCACCCAATGCGCTTCTGTCAGAGCATACTGAAAGCAACCCAGATTTCCGAAGCAATTTGGAAGCGCGAATCAAAGCAGGGATCGCTGTGGGTCCCTGGGGTATGAATAATGGTCTTTGGAGAGAGAAAGACTTGGCAGGTATTACGGTACCTACTTTTTACATAGCAGGTAGCGCAGATACTGTATCGGGTTATGATAACGGGACACGCGCGATTTTTGAGGGAGCGATTAACAGTGACCGCTATCTTCTCACATACAAGAACGCTGGGCATAACGCGGGTGCCCCAATTCCTGTTCCCATTGAGATTCAGGCTAGCGAAGGTCAGGTTGGTTCCAGTCACTATACGGATCCGGTCTGGGATAATGTCAGGATGAACAACATCATGGACCATTTCGTTACTGCCTATTTTGACTATTACCTTAAAGGCGACATGAACAAGTTGAACTATTTCGACCTTTTGCCTGACGGTGCCGATGGTGTTTATTCAGTAAGAAATGGTGAGGAGACTGACGAACACAACTACTGGCGCGGCTTTTCTTCGGGCGGCGCGGTAGGATTGAGAATGGAGCATCTTGCGCCGGGTCAGTAGACTCTATCAAAATGATGGCTCCATTCTGAGATGTCTTTACCCTCAATCTTTATTGCAACTCTTGATGCAAATCGATTTAGCTCGATCATCAGAAGCGAGCTTGGCGCATCGGTTGATATCTCTACTGCGAGTCGCAAAGACCTTCTGCAAAAAAAATATCATGGCGAAGAAGTCGTGCTGGGAAGGCCAGACTTTCTTGCGGGTCTTATGGACCTCGCTCCACCTGTGCGGTGGGTGCAATCGACCTGGGCAGGTGTTAGCCCTCTAATTCAACATGATTATAGAAAGTATGTGCTCACTGGAGTAAAGGGAATATTTGGCCAGCAAATGTCAGAATATGTCCTCACCCATTTGCTTGCCCATGAAGGCCGACTGCGTCAGCGCTGGCATAGTCAGACAATTGGACTCTGGGATAATGAAATTAGTGGGACTTTGCGAAACAAAACTTTGGGTATTATGGGTACTGGCTCAATCGGTTCCGCGGTCGCCGAGTCGTGTGCGGCGCTGGGCTTGCGTTGCGTTGGTTTTAACACGAGCGGGAGGCCTCATTCCGCTTTTCAACAGGCCTTCGCTCCGAGTGATTTGATCAGCTTCCTTAGTGAAGCCGACTATGTGCTTGGACTTCTTCCCGACTTACCATCAACGGCCGGCCTCCTTAACGCTCGGGCGTTTGAGTCCATGAAAACTGACGCGCTCCTAATTAATGTTGGGCGTGGCAATCTTATTGCTGAGGACGATCTGGTAGTTGCTTTGAAATCAAAAAAAATCGCTGGGGCGGTGCTCGATGTTTTTAAGAATGAACCTCTGCCTGCCGACAGCCCCATGTGGTCCGCTCCTAATTTGACTATTACTGGCCATATTGCTGCTGTTAGTCGGCCCGATGACATTGCTCGCTTGTTCTTGCAAAACTATGATCGGTATTGCAGTGGTCAAGCACTCTTGCACACCATAGATTTTGACAAAGGGTACTAGAACTGACATGTCTAAAATACAAGTAACCCTGCCCCTGTTTCCGCTAGTGATGACCTTGGGCTTCTCCGTACAAGCGGATACCAGAGAGATTGGTGAAGATGTTGTGCGGCTCGTCATGGCAGAGGCTAGCCGTCTAGCCGCAGACCTTGAGCGGGACCCTCGGAGTCGCCCAGATAAGGTGATCCCATGGCTGAATCTAAAGACTGGGAATACGGTCATTGATATTTTTGGCTCTGGCGGATACTACAGCGATTTGCTTGCTCGCCTTGTGGGAGATCAGGGACAAGTGGTGCTTCATAACAACACCGGTTTCGGGCAGTGGGGCACTAACATTCTCCAGGACCGCTTAGAGAATGGCTTGCCAGAGAATGTCATGATGCATACACGTAGTGGTATCAATCTAGCTTTGACTAAGGAGAGTATGGATGCGGCGCTTATAGTTATGGCGCTGCACGATTTGTATATCATTCCCAAGCGCTATGATGGGAATTCCTACGTTCCAATCGGGCCTGCAGCGGACGTTGACTATTTTTATGAGCAAGTGCTCACTGCTCTGAAAACGGGCGGAAGGTTTGTGGTTGTAGATCACGCTGCCGATCCGGATATGGCCGATGAAGCAAGTAATGATCTGCATCGCATTGATGAGGTCATTGTACGTGATGACATCGTAGCGCATGGTTTTAAGTATGTCGCAAGTGATTTGTCGTTACGGAACCCGGGAGACGATCGCACTCGAATTGTTTTTGATGAAGATCTGCAGGGCAAGACTGACCGCTTTGTTTTGGTCTTCGAAAAGCCCTGAATCCTCTGAAAACCTTGCATTTGGCTATCCGGACTCGCAGAGGACCGGTTCAGGCTCTTACCGCCGTGCGAAAAGCCTGAACCGTAATGTCTTGCCAGACATTGCAAGTCACATAAGGGTCGTTCTGTAACCATTGGTCCAATTCATTGCGGCTCTCAAATTCTACTACTAACGATGAACCAATCATTTCATTATCATCATTCATTATAGCTCCGCCAATGAGCACATGACCTCCTGCCAGAAGTGATTTCGCTCCATCGATATGGGCGGGTCTGGCCGCATTTCGTCTAGCCTGGGCTTCGCTGTCGGTGCCGTCGTAAGCAGTTATTAGGAATTGCATGACTATCTCCTTTGTCTATCTCATACTTTGAATTGAACGAGAAGCTCGGTAAACGCGGGCATCAGTGATGTCATTAACAATGCTGCCATTGCGTAATTAAATCTTTTTACAGAATTTGGCCTCTGCAGAAAGCGCTTGAGGGACGCACCGAACCACAACCAGAGTAGTGAGCACGGCGCACCGAATATCAGAAAAATCAGTGCGATTGTGACCACCTGTATCTCGTATTGGCTGCCTACTACGGTGTAAGTAGCAATTGCACCTATCGCCATGACCCACGCCTTAGGATTGACCCATTGGAAGGCTGCCGCCTGAAAGAAAGTAAATGGTTTCCCCTTGCCCGCACTTAGGTCAGAGATAGGAGTAGTCGCGATACGCCAGGCGAGATAGGACAAATAAAGCGCACCGGAAACTTTGAGGAGAGAATGAAGCAAGGGGAATTGATCGAACAACCTCGCGAGTCCGAGGCCTATTGCGATGAACATGGTCGGAAAACCCAAGATTATCCCGAGATAGTGGGGCAGGCTTCGCTGGATCCCATAGTTGAGGCCTGAAGTTAGAAGCATGGTGTTGTTGGGACCGGGCGTTGCCCAAGTGGTTACGGTGAATAGAATGACAGCGAAGAATTCCATTTAAAGTACCGATTGATTCCTGTGATCGCCGAATTTAGGACGGACTAGGTTCTTTAATGGTATTTGCATGCCGCCAGTGTTTTCCAGCCATTCGTAAACTTCCGTCGCCAGATTGTTGATGAGCTCTTGATGCTCCGGTGCGTCGATTAAATTGTTGGTCTCGCTGGGGTCATTGAACAAATCGTAAAATTCATTGGTATCCCATATGCCGTGGTAGCGAATATACTTGTAGCGCTCGGTTCTGACGCCAAACATTGTTGGCGTTTGCGGAAAATCCATCTCCCAGAAGTACTCATAAAAAATCCGATCCCGCCAGCTAGTCTCGCTGCGCGATAGCAGAGGCAATATCGATGCGCCTTGCATGTGGTTTGGCGCTTTCAAACCGGCGGCTTCGAGCACCGTCGGAGCAATGTCGATATTTTGAACCAGCTTATTGATTGGTTGGCCTCCAATCAGTTTCTCTGGCCACCGCACAAGCAAAGGGACCTTAGCAGACTCTTCATAAAAGTGTCTCTTGTCGATCAGACCATGTTCGCCAAAAGAGAATCCATTGTCTCCCATGTAGATAACCAGCGTTTCTTCGGCTAAGTCGTTGGCGTCCAAATAGTTCAGCACGGCGCCCACACTGTCGTCGATGCCGAGAAGCGTCTCGGTGTAGCGGTGGAAGAATTCGTCAAAGCTAATATCGCCATGGTACATGTAATCAACCCCGTGCCATGACTCTCGCTGCGCTTTTACCCAGTCAGGGAGCCTGTTCGGGCCGTAATAGTCTCTGCCTCGCAGAGGTTCTCCGGTGATCCTGCTTGAGGGGAGCCCGGGTTCGCCGTACAAAGGGGTGCTGAAAGAATCTGGAAACACAATAGGCTGATCTCTGTGAATGTCTTGATGCCTGTGCGCAGGCTGGAATTGCGAATGAACCGCTTTGTGGGAAAGGTACAGAAAGAAGGGCTTATCAGGGTCTCTGTTCTCAAGCCACTCAACTGCATGATTTGTAAGCAGATCAGTTATATAGGTCTGCTCGTTATATTCGATGCGTTCACCGTTGATGTTCAAAGTAGGACCAAAGTAAACGCCCTGACCTTGGAAACTTTCCCAGTGATCGAAACCTGGTTGCGGATCGTCAGAATGGTTGCCCATATGCCATTTTCCAAAGAAGCTGGTCTGATAACCTGCTGCCTGAAGATACTCAGGGAAATAAGTCAGATTGCCAGGATCAGGCGCAGCGTTGTCGACTACGGTGTGGCTGTGCGAGTACAAGCCCGTCAGGATAGAAGCGCGACTGGGAGAACAAAGCGCAGTCGTTACATATGCGTTGGGAAAGTAGGCGCCTTCAGCTGCAAGACGATCTAAATTTGGTGTTTTCAGCCAGGGTATCTTTTCTGTAAAGCCCATGAAATCGAAGCGATGGTCGTCAGAAAGAATATAAATTACGTTTTTCGGAGTGATTGCAGGAATTGCGCGTAAAGCAAGCTCATTCGATCCCTGGGGCGTACAGTAAGTTAGTGCAACCAAAATCGCACCTAGGCCCAAGGATTTGGCCATGGAATTGATATTCATAAGTCATCGTTCACATTTTTTACGGATTGCTGTTTCAAAATAGTGCAGCTGAACTTTACTGCGGGACAGAGTCTACCATGGGTGCAGTTAAAGAGCTTTTCTGGTTCTGGCTGATTTGCCATAGCCAGGATATTATCTGCAGGCATGAATTTAGAGCCCCTAATTCCGATTTTTTGCGTAATCGTGCTGGGNTTTTTTGTGAGCCGGACGCCAATCTCATCCAAATCGGTGTGGGAGTGCTTAGAGCGGTTAACTTATTATCTGTTTTTCCCTGCTCTGTTGATCATTCGTATTTCAGCGGTCAATTTTGAGGCGGCAAAGTTGCTTGATGTCGGCATGTCGCTGGGGTTTGCTCTGTTTGTCTTCACAGCACTTTTCGTTGGACTGCGACAGTTCATTGCGACGGATATTGGTTCGTTGAGTTCGGTGTATCAGGGCGGTACTAGATTTAATACGTATATCGGTCTAGCCTGCGTTGATGCTCTTTATGGCGACTACGGAATCGCACTTTCAGGGCTTTGCTTAGTAATTTATATTCCTGCGGTCAACGTCCTCAGCGTGATCGCCCTTACGGCCGGAGGTCGTGCCGGAAATCGAATTACTATAGTAACGGGAAGTGTGTTGACCAATCCGCTGGTTCTAGCCTGTCTGATTGGCACAGTTCTAGGCGTGTATCAAGTCGATGCGCCCAATTTTGTCAGAGAGCTCTTGGAGGTTCTCAGTCGACCTGCTCTTCCTCTTGGGCTTCTGGCCGTGGGAGCGGGAATTCGTGTTATTAGTTTTAGTACGCAAAGCTGGCAGCTGGTCGTCGCTTCATCCTGTAAGTTCTTGATTTTTCCAGCGCTGGTGGTTGCGGGAACGGTTCTGTTTAGAGTGTCTTCCGATCTCTCTGCAATTTTGCTGCTGTTGACCTGTCTACCCTCGCCTCCTTCTGCCTACATCCTAGCGCGACAACTTGGAGGAAATGTAAGCTTGATGGCGAATATCATTACTCTGCAGACGGTGGTCGCTTTTTTCGCGACTCCATTGTGGGTCGACACGACAAACCGCTTTCTATGGTCGAATCAGATTCTGTAATGCAGCCTAACCATAAAGACTTCTGGTTTTTACCCCTTGGCGGATGCGGCGAGATAGGCACGAACCTCAACCTATACGGGCATGCTGGCAGCTGGTTGATGGTGGACTGTGGAGTGACTTTTGAAAAGTTTCGAGATGAGAGTCGTGCGGGCAATCGTATTGAATTGCCTGACCCTTCCTTCATAAGTAATCGTGCGGAATCTCTGGTTGCTTTGATTGCCACTCACGCGCACGAAGACCATATTGGGGCTATCGCTCATCTTTGGGACCAATTCCAATGCCCGATTTACACGACAGCATTCACGCGGAACGTATTACTTCGCAAATTGCGGGACAAAGGAGTCGATGCGCCTGTAATTACTGTCTCGACTGGCGAAGAAATCCAGCTCGGCCCGTTCTTTATCAATTGGCTACCAGTTACGCACAGTACGCCTGAAACCAACGCATTGCTCATTAAGACTTCAGTCGGCAAGGTGCTTCACACTGCTGATTGGAAAATTGATTCTGCTCCTATAGCCGGAGAACCTTTTTGTCCGAGCTCGTTTCACGCATTAGGACAGTCTGGAATCGATGTGATTGTTTGCGATTCGACGAATGCCACCAAGCCCGGACATTCTGTTTCAGAATCTGAGTTGTTTCACGGTTTAAACGGAAGGGTTGCCGCTTCTCGGAAGAGGGTCGTGGTCGGTTGTTTCTCAAGTAATGTGGCACGGCTGCAGACTTTAGGAAATGTCGCGAAAGTCAGCGGCAGATATCTTGGATTGCTTGGCAGATCCCTTCGTCATATGGTTTCCAGTGCTCGTGCGGCGGGCTATCTTAAGGAAAATTTTTCTTGTGTAGATAATTACGAACTTGGCTACCTGCTGCCTGAAGAGACATTGATCGTGGCAACAGGTAGTCAAGGCGAGGCAGGAGCGGCATTACATCGACTCGCTTTAGACAACCACCCAGATGTGAACTTGTCTGCCGGTGATCATGTAATTTTTAGCACAACGACTATCCCGGGAAATGAAAAGCAGGTTGCCGGCCTCGTTTCGGCACTAAGTGCACGCGGCATCCAGGTTACTTTAGCTGATGAATCAGATGTCAGTTTGCATGCTTCTGGCCATCCGTATGTTGATGAGTTGAAAAAAATGTATCAGTGGGTTAGGCCCAGATTGGCGATACCTGTTCATGGGGAGGAAAGACATTTGCGAGCTAATGCCAGGATAGCTTCGGGCGAGGGAGTGCCCCATTGCCTGGTAGGAAAGAATGGAGACCTATTCGACTTAGTCAGCAACAAAAGACGAGAGGGAGTCGCTAAGGTTGGTCGCTTATGGCTAAATGAATCGAGCTCGCGGTTGGAGCCAGTTATCGCAGTGTGAATGCCAAAGTCCCGAGACACAAAAGCTCTTATTTGTTCAAGCCTGGCTCGCTTCGACAGGGACTGATTTATACACGTGCAAGATATTTTATTGTCTAAACGTAATCCACTAACACGTAAATTTTCCTAAAAAAAAAGGCCCATCTCTGGGCCTTTTTAACGCTAACTAAGCTCAGAAACGTCGAGTTATCGAAAGTCTCGCGTTTAGGTCCTTACCCACAGACGCTTGGTGTGTACTGTGAGAGAATGGAAAGTAGAGCTCGTCCGAAAGGTTCTCGACATTGAGTCTGATCTCCAGATCGTCAGAGACATTGTAGTATGCCGCTGCATCCCATCTTGTGTAGTCAGGTAAGATTAGCCCGGGCTTGTTGTTTTTAATGTTCTGCTGATCTTGGTATGCAAAACCAATACCCAACCCAAACTGCGCATTGACTTGGTAGTTGGCCCACAAATGCATCGTGGACTCTGGCAGCTCCCTCGGCTCACCTCCAGAAGAAGTTGTTCCGTCCATGTTTGTATAGCCTGCAGCAACTGACAGTGAATCGTTGAGCTGGCCCTTCAATTCAAGCTCAAAGCCATCAACCTGTAGCCCCACTATTTCGGCTTGCTCGCCAGTTACGCTGTCTCGTACTGCCTGGGTTTGGTCATTTTGGAAATAGGCGGCAGCAAACATCAGGCCAGGGGCAATATCCCATTTGACCCCAAATTCAGTGTTTTCGAACACATCGGGATCGAGCCTTGCAGAGCTAGCGGAAAGCTTTTTGTACTGCTCTCCGGACCTTGGGAGGAAGCTCTCACTGTAGCTCACATAAAGTGAAAGAGAGTCTTGTGGTTTGAATATCAAACCTGCCCGCGGCGAAAATTGATCATCCTGTCGAGTCTGAGAGGAACCCGCTTTCACATCGTTGACCGTTATGTCAAACTGGTCCAATCGCCCTCCCAACATTAAGATGAGATTCTCTCCTATGTTGATTTGGTCTTGAATGTAGATTGAGGTTACGTCGATTTCAGACATCGTTGAGTTGTTCAAATCTGACGTGTAGTCAACGCTAGTTGGTTGTCCTGCAGAATTTACCGTGAAGTCCATTGGGTTCGTGATGTTGAACTTCTCATTGTCGTCACTAGTGGTTGACCAGTAGGTATTGAATCTGTGATTTGCATTGTCTGTACTGACAACCTGTGCCCCAATTGAAAGCGCGTGGTCAACTGCTCCCATTCCAAACTCAGTAACATAATTCGCGTCAAGAAACAGGTTTTCTCGGGTGGTTGGATCCTTGTAGCCATCCATGGTTACCACGTTACCGTCGTACCCGGAGGCGTACAGGTTTTGATACAACTTCTCGAATGAGTCGTATTGGACGTTTACGTTAAGGCGGCTGTTGTTAGAGAACTCTCTTGATAAGCTGCCACGCAAGATATCTGCCGTCAGGCGTTGCACGTTGAGGTCGGGAGTACCGAACACTATACCTGCTAGTGCTTCGACCGGCTCGCCATTTTGAGTGGGAATACCCCTATCAATGAACCTTTCGTGGTTCGCGTGCTCGTAAGAAAGATCCAGAGTGGTGTTTTGGTCCAGCTCTACCCTGAAAGTTGGATTAAAGCCAACTCGTTGCCCATCGTAAAAGTTTCGNTGGTTCTCCAATGAATCTCGATGCGCGTTNATGCGAAGTGCTGAATTTTCGCCGGTTTGTATGTTGAAATCTGCGGCGACGTCAAATGCGCCAAAAGTGTCGCTGCCCGCGTCGAACGAGCCTCCACTNTGACCGATCATCGCTTTCTTTGTAACTCGNTTTATCAAACCACCTGTTCCTCCCCGACCGAAGAGCAGGGCGTTTGGTCCGCGAAGAACCTCTACCTGCTCTACGTTGTACAGGGATCGAAAATACTGAACGTCGTCACGCAATCCGTCGCGATAAAAGTCTGCGGTCGACCTTACGCCACGGAAGACGACNGAGTCCCGATGACCCTCACCTTGAGACTGGTTTACACCCGCGGTGTAACGGACTATATCTCCCAGTTCTCTGAAGCCCCTNGACCTAATTTCNTCGGACGANAGAATCGCTACCGCTTGGGGGGTATCTAAAAGTGGCAGCGGCGGTGACATNGAATTCACGANATTTGACTGTAGAGTTCCGCTGACGGTGATTTCTTCCACCTGCGAAAACGCGCTATTTGACATCGCTAAAGCGCTCGCAATGGCAGTACATAGTAATTTTTTGCTGTGGGTCATCTTTTTCGTTCCTGTGTGAGTGAGGATGAATAAAGGGCCGCAAGTTTAATGATTATCNGCCCTAAATGCAAATCATTCTCATTTGTTTNCTAACNTAATGATTTATAACATTTTTTAAATTTTTCAGCGCCAGCGTGCNANCGCAACCGCTAATCGAGACCCTTCCCGAACCAACCAGCACCAANCNCCCAAGACTGAACTGCTGTGCGTGCTCTTNGCGTCNCGGGCTTCATCTCGATGTTCGAGCTCGTCATCCCTACATTTTTCNAGGAGGATTCGAAGCTCAGGGAAAACCGCTTTCGACTGTAAGCGATGAATTTGGTCAAGGTAGTGCTCGCCCACGAAGGTTTCGACTGCATCGATGGTGGCGTACACAGCATTTCTGCCAAAAATNGAGGGNATGGCTCCCGTCAGGAAGCCAGCCACTTTCCAAATCGGCAGGAAAAGGCTGCGATGATTCTGACTGAGCTGTTTCGAGATTAGGTCCAGATGTTCCTCTTCAGTCTTAAGATGCTCTCGGGCAAAGCTTCGGATTTCTTCGTTCTTGCTCACGGAAAGAATACCGCGATATATGTACACGGCCCCGGTCTCTCCCGCGTGGTTTGAGCGCATGTCTTCTTGCAACCAAATTGGTAGTTCAGCTTCTTTTGATACAATCCGGGAATTTGTCATGTTCGTTTCTACGATTCGTCGGCGGATATGGACCAAGCGGATCTGATCGTAGCACTGTAGCGTAGACCCACTATGCGGACACTCTATTGGATGACTCACGACCTGCGCCTTGATGACAATTCAGCGCTTNGTTTGGCTGCTGAGTCCACTGCACTTGCTCTTGTCTACGTTATTAATCCTGCCTGGTTTGCTGAGGATCAGTACGGNTTGATACCCATGGGTGAGCACCGGTGGCGGTTCATTCAACAATCACTCGCGGATTTGAGCGCTTCGCTTGAAAGTAGAGGGCACTGTCTTAACATTCTACGCGGTGACCCCCCGACGATAGTTTCTGAACTGATACAGCAGTTTCAATTCCAGCAAGTGATTATTTCCCGACAATTCGGTTTTAACGAAAAAGCCCAACTCACCGCGCTAACAGAACTGTTTCCTGACGTGGCTTTCAGCACAGTAGATACGTATACCCTGTTTAATCTCAACGCACTGCCTATGCCGGTGTCTGCAATACCCGAAACTTATTCTCGTTTTCGGCGCAAGGCTGAAAAGGTAAGCGTAGACTCGCCCTGCTGTGCGCCCGCCAGATTGCCGGATGCCATTGAATTCGGTCGGGAATATTCGTCACTCGATGAGGCTCTTAACTCAGGTGGTCATCAGAGACTGATCGGTGGCGAGACTGCGGCTAAAACGCATGCAGAATCCTATTTCTCTGGTGAACTACCCCTATCGTACAAGCTTGTGAGAAATGAGCTGGATGGCTGGGAAAATTCCTCGAAATTTTCTGCTTGGCTGAATTCTGGCTGTTTTTCAGCGCGACGATTAGTAGATCTACTTAGTGAGTTTGAGCACCGCAGGGAGCGCAATGACTCAACTTATTGGCTCTTCGTCGAGCTTTTGTGGCGCGAATATTTTCAATGGTTAGCCCTAAAAATCGGCAAGAAATTGTTCTTGCAAAATGGCAACGCTGGGCATCGAATTTCTGGTCGATTTGACGTGAGCTCTTTTTCGGAATGGTGTCACGGAGAGACCAGATATCCGCTGGTCAACGCCTGCATGAAGCAACTGAGCGCCACTGGTTACCTCTCCAATCGAGGCAGACAAATTGCCGCAAGCTGTCTGATCAATGAAATGGCAGGCGACTGGCGGTACGGAGCGGCCTGGTTTGCGAGCCAGTTGATTGATTACGATGTGGCTGCCAATTGGGGAAATTGGCAATATCTGGCCGGTGTAGGCGCGGATCCCAAAGGGGGTCGCCACTTCAACCTTGCGAAACAGACGGAAATTTACGATGCAGACGGAAGCTTTCAGTCGCGCTGGCTAACTTAAAGACTATTGGACTTTATATGCGTCACCGAAAACCTCACCTGCCAGAAAAAACCTGCCCGGTCTGCAATCGTGCATTTAGCTGGCGTAAAAAATGGAAGCGGGACTGGGACCAAGTCCTGTACTGCTCAGAGCGCTGCCGGCAGCAGCGGAAGCTGATGCCCGTGGAAGAGTGAGCTGATTTGCACCCATCGCGCTAACCCTTTCGCCGGGGCTTGCTTTTCCTGTCGATTTGCTCAGAGAAGCTCTGTGGGTTTTCAGGATCAGAATCGGTCAGCTTGTCCTGTGTTCTTTGCATGAAATCAGATTTATGATGCCGCTCGTGGAGTTGGTTCGCTAGCGGTCCCCAGGTACGGTTGACAATTCTCCCTCGCCTGACAGCAGGCCTTTGCGCCAAAGACTCTGCCCATCGTCCGACATGAGTGTATGAAGCGGTGTCAAGGAATTCTGCTGCATCATAGACTGCTCCAGTGTAGACCGCGCCATACCAAGGCCAGACAGCGATATCGGCGATGCTATATTCATTACCGCAGAGGTACTGATTTTCGGCCAAATGTCTGTCCAACACATCCAATTGCCGCTTGACTTCCATACTATAGCGATTAATCGCATATTCAATTTTTTCCGGCGCATATACGTAAAAATGACCAAATCCGCCCCCAAGGTATGGCGCGGAGCCCATTTGCCAGAACAACCAGCTCAGGCATTCAGCCCGATGGTGGGNTGCGGCAGGAATTAGTGCGTTAAATTTATCAGCCAGATAAAGCATGATCGCACCGGATTCAAAAATCCTAATCGGTACTTCGCCACTGCGATCAACAAGTGCCGGAATCTTCGAGTTTGGATTGATATCCACAAATCCTGAGCTGAATTGATCGCCGTCTCGGATATTAATCAGATGGGCATCGTACTCTGCGCCCTGGTGGTCCAGACTCAGAAGCTCTTCGAGCAGAATGGTGATTTTCTGGCCGTTGGGAGTGCCGAGTGAGTAAAGCTGCAGAGGGTGCCGGCCTCGCGGCAGCGTTTTCTCGTGTGTAGCTCCTGCCTCAGGCCGGTTGATTTTTGCGAAGGCGCCACTTTGAGCGCTGTTCCAGACCCACTTGCGCGGAGGGTGATAGTGGCTCTTCTTTATCATTTGTTTAATGCGGACAGATTTACGGAATTAGTTTTTAGTTTTGTATTTATGAAGACATCTTACCATACCGCTTCGCTGTTCAAGGCCGCAAGTCACTCTGACCGCAGGAAATCTTGCTCAAAAAAGGTTCCCTTATCACTGTCTTCTCGGGTATGTTTTGTATATGCCAGACAATATTGAAGAGTTTTTGGACCCGGATGCCATGCAAACGCTAAGCGAAGCGGAGTTGCGCGCGCACTGGATGCCATTTACGAGTAACCGTCAGTTTAAGCGCCAACCAAGACTCTTCAGCCGCGCGGAGGGCGTTTACTACACCACCGTTGATGGAAAAAAAGTATTCGATGGCCTTTCCGGTCTTTGGACTTGCGGTTTGGGGCACTGTCGCAGGGAGATTACTGATGCGGTGAGCAAGCAAGTTTCTTCGCTGGATTATTCACCCGGATTCCAATACGGCCATCCATTGAGCTTCAAACTAGCACATAAGGTGGTTGAGTTGACGCCGGAAGGCCTGGATCAGGTTTTTTTCACAGACTCTGGGTCAGAGACCATTGATACTGCACTGAAGATGGCGCGTGGCTACTGGCGTAGCAAAGGTCTGCCGGGGAAAACTAAATTCATAGGGCGGATGAAGGGTTATCACGGAGTCAATTACGGGGGAATTGGGGTAGGAGGCATCGGCTTTAACCGAAAGCTTTTTGGCCAGACAGTTGATGCGGACCATATACCGCATACNGTTCTGCCAGAGAATAACTTCAGCAAAGGGCTGCCTGCCAATGGCGCCCACTTGGCAGATGAACTCGAAGAGTTGGTTCTGCTGCACGATGCTTCTAATATCGCGGCCGTTGTCGTTGAACCCATGTCAGGAACTGCTGGTGTGCTTCCGCCGCCTGAGGGCTATCTAAAACGACTTCGTGAAATCTGTGATGCTCACAACCTGCTCCTAATCTTTGATGAGGTGATCACCGGGCTTGGCAGAATGGGTGCTTACACAGGTGCGGAAGAATTCGGGGTCACTCCGGATATCTTGACTCTTGCCAAGCAGATCACCAACGGCGCTCAGCCTCTAGGTGCAGTTGTCAGTAAGCAGGAGATTTACGAGACTTACATGGATCAGGGTGGGCCTGATTACATGGTCGA
This sequence comes from Gammaproteobacteria bacterium, assembly GCA_002719575.1. Classification (GTDB taxonomy): domain Bacteria; phylum Pseudomonadota; class Gammaproteobacteria; order Pseudomonadales; family Pseudohongiellaceae; genus UBA9145. Next base: position 23,761 of record PBHS01000028.1, read on the forward strand.
ATTTCCCCACGGCTATACGTATTCTGCCCACCCGGTTGCCTGTGCTGCCGGTCTCGCCGCGCTTGACGTCTTAGAGCGCGATCAACTTCCTGAACGAGTGAAAACGATGTCGGGCTTTTTTGAAAATGCCGTGCATCAACTCAAAGGAGCGCCCTATGTCGAGGATATCCGGAACTATGGATTTGCTGCTGGAATAAGCCTACAACACTATCCTGGGGAGCCTCTGAGACGTCCATTCGAGCTGGGTCTCAGGTGTTTTGAGAAAGGGTTTTATGTTCGCTGGGGAGGGGATACTGTCCAGTTAGCACCGGCATTTGTGGTGACCAAGGAGCAGATCGACAGCCTCGTAAATGCGGTGGGGGAAGCCTTGCATGAGCTCCCCTGAAGCGCCCGCCGTCAGCGCAGTATCGGGCTATCTCGGGCACTTCATTGACGGAAAAGAAGTTTCGGATAGGGAACGCACGCAAGATGTTTTCGATCCTGCTTCGGGCGAGGTAAGGTGTAAAGTGGGGTTGGCTGGTAAGTCCACCGTGTTGGATGCTGTCGCCGCTGCCGCCTCTGCTTTTCCAACCTGGCGCGAGACCCCGCCACAGAAGCGTGCGCAAGTCCTGTTTCGGTATAAGCAGCTGCTCCAGGAGAATAGTAAAATCATCTGCCAGTTGATCACTGCTGAGCATGGCAAGGTGATTGATGATGCGCATGGTGAACTGACTCGCGGCATCGAAGTTGTTGATTACGCTTGCGGAATCAGCGAGCTTTTAAAAGGCGAGTATTCCAAGAATGCTGGCCCTGAGATTGACAGCTGGTCAGAATTCCAGCCCCTCGGGGTTGTAGCGGGCATAACTCCTTTCAATTTTCCCGCAATGGTTCCCATGTGGATGTTTCCTATGGCCATCGCTTGCGGCAATACGTTTATACTCAAGCCTTCCGAGCGCGATCCGAGTCCGGCTCTGCTGTTGGGAAAGCTGCTGACTGATGCCGGTCTGCCGGATGGTGTGTTCAATGTGATCAATGGCGACAGCGACACAGTTCAGTATCTCATAGACGATGAACGCATTGAGGCTTTCAGTTTTGTCGGTTCCACGCCAGTTGCAGAATCGATCTTCAGGCGTTGTTCCGCTGAGGGGAAGCGTGTTCAAGCGCTTGGAGGGGCTAAGAATCATGCGGTGATTTTGCCGGATGCCGATCTCGACAACGCCGTGAACGCGCTCATGGGAGCTGCATACGGCTCGTGTGGAGAGCGCTGCATGGCAATCTCGGTTGTGGTTTGTGTCGGAGATGACACTGCGGACAAAACAGTAGCGCTCCTGCAGGAGAAAATCTCCGACCTGAAAATCGGGCCAGGCGTCGATGCTGCCAATGATATGGGTCCTTTAATCAGCAAAGATGCGCTTCAGCGTGTTACGCAATACATCAATCAAGGGGTCGCTGAAGGTGCTGACCTACTGGAGGACGGCAGGGGGTTTTCGCTAGTCGGACATGAGTCCGGTTTTTTTATTGGTGCCACACTGTTTGACAGAGTTCAGCCAAGCATGTCGATCTATCGAGACGAGATTTTTGGGCCGGTGCTGTGTGTGCTGCGCGTGGAATCCCTTGGTGCGGCTATGAAGCTGATCAATCAACACGAATTCGGGAATGGGGCTTGTTTGTTCACTCGCGACGGAGAGTCAGCCCGTTATTTCTCCAATAACGTTCAGGTCGGCATGGTTGGAGTAAATATTCCTCTTCCCGTGCCTATTGCGAGCCAAAGCTTCGGGGGATGGAAGCGGTCTTTGTTCGGAGATCTTTATGTTTACGGGCCGGATGCAATCACGTTTTACACCCGACGCAAGACTATGACGCAACGCTGGCCGACCGGCAGCTTTACGGAAAAGGCCCGCTATGCCTTCCCCAGCTCCTGATTATTCGTCGAGATTTGCCGATAAGTTGCCTTTGCCAGGGTGTTCGCTGAGCTGTGCCCGTTGCATTGGCCCAGTTTGATCAGCCTTGCGATACTCGGCCATCTTCGCCGCTGTCTGATATTTTTGGGTTCATACTGGCGTACTAAATTTTAATCCAGACTGACCGATTTAAGCCTCATCGCCACGGCAATTTTGTATCTTTACCTATGAGTTTTTTGAGTAGATTCGGATTCAGACCCAGTCTCATTTTCGTTATCAGCTTGATAACTGCCTGTGGGTCTTTCGTGAACAGCCCGCGACCGCTCAATGCCGAGTACTGCGACAGTTTTTTAATCTATGAAATGTGCGCCATGGACACTAATCGTGATGGTGTCGTGGATTTGGTTTACTTTACCGATAGCAAAGAAGTCTTTATGTATCACCCTGAGTTTGGGGGAGAATATCCGAGCGGTCTCGAGTTGCATCGATGTGCTACGCCAATGGATGAGGAACTGGTGGCGACTACGAATCGAGTTTTCTACGTTGACGATTCTACGCCTTTTTTGGAAAGACAGGACATCAAAGGTGAAATGATGCTCAAGTACGTGGCCAATCTCCCTGAGATAACAGCCTGCAATCTGCGCGCCGAGCAAAAAGAATCTGACAAGTAGGTTGGCTTGTGTTTATATGCTCGGGGCCAGAGATTTGGGGTCAGGGGTCTCATCTGGCTGCTTGTTGCTGATCCACACCGTTTGATAAGGATGCAGTTCGATATACGCTCCGATGTCCTGATATTGTTCACCTCCAATCAGATCTAGCCATTCGTCGGTACTGATCAGATTTACATCTGCTAGACAGATCGATTTTTCTTCGGCGGTAACGTTGGTTATACAGAATATACTCTGATCCCGATTGATACTTTGGCGCCANAACGCAAAAATCTCGTGACCAAGATGCAGGGTGTATTGTGTGGCGTTTGGATGGAAGGCATGCTGCCTCTTGCGGATTATCAAAAGTCGCGTAAGTTCACGAAAAACGCGGGCATGTGGGGATTCCGCGTCCCCCAGTTCATTCTCGAGGTCTTCCTCTTGCCAGATCTGACGGTTTATAGACCGGTTTCGGCCTGTACGCTCAACGCGAGCCAGATCGTTTCGCGCACCCAGAAAGCTCTGAATGTAAATTGCCGGGATGCCTTCAAGTGCAAGCATGATTGTGTGAGCNCAGATATAACGCTCATANCCCAAGTCGNNCCCCGGGCCGTCGAATGTCGCTTGCAGCAGGTCGATTAGTGCAATGTTCAGCTCGTACGGCTTGTCATAGCCCTCTCTGGCGCGGCGGTAAGTGACCCTGCCTCCNGCATTTTTGGTCCTGCGGACGAGTTTGTCCCGTTCTNTATTGCTTAGTAAGCCATCAAGAGGGCGGAGCCCGATACCATCGTGAGACGCAATGAAGTTCAGATAGGCAGTGCCTAACTGGGCTGGAGGCATGCTCATCAACCATGTTTTTAGATGACGACAATCGGCTGCTAGAAGGGTATAAGCGAGCAAGGGAGGCAGCGAGAAGTTGTANATTATGTGGGCTTCATTGGCATTGCCAAAATAGGTCAGATTTTCNCTATTGGGCACATTGTTTTCACAAACAATTAGTGCTTCGGGTGAATTATGTTCGATTAGTGTCCTAAAAAGCTTAATNATTTCATGGGTTTGTTGGAGATTAACGCAGGAGGTGCCGCGTTCTTTCCANAGGAACGGCACGGCATCCATCCTGAAAATGCTCACCCCATGATCAAGATAATTCCGTGCGATTTGGACAAATTCTTTTAATACTTCTGGGTTTTTGAAATTAACATCTATCTGGTCACTGCCGAATGTGCACCATACGTGACGTTCACCATCGTCTGTTTTCACCGAACAAAGCAATGGAGAGTTTCGAGGCCTTACAACCGCACTGTAGTCNTCCTCCGGATCAGCTTCGACGAAATAGCCTTTGCCTGGTTTCACACCGCTTTTGAAATTCTCGAACCAGCGGCTTTGGCGCGAGACATGATTGATCACGAGATCTGACATTAGCTTAAAATCTNNGGCTATGCCCTCGACTTCCGNCCACCCACCGATTGCGGGGTTTACTTTNAGGTNATCGATAACGGAGAAGCCGTCATCTGAACTNTAAGGAAAGAACGGGAGGANATGAACGATTGATACCTTATTTTTGAGATGCTTTTTGAGAAAGCGGTGCAGAGTTACAAGCGGTTGCTCACCCCGTTTCTTTATGGTGTTGCCATAGGTAATCACAACACAGTCGCCTTGATCCCAATGGCTTTTGTGCGGGGTCGGGCGGCTAACGTCGCAGCTCGTGCCTATTGCAGTTACCAAATCTGCGCTCAAGACATCTAGGTCTTCATCGGGATAAATGACGGCAAGGTGCTCACTTACCCGTTGCAAAAGATCCTGTTCGGTTGCTTGATTTTGCTCTTGCATGCTGGTCAGGCAGTGTATTCATGCTGGTCTTCGTCGACCGCCGTTTTTAGCTGGTCAAGGATATCGGGAATCGCACTGATGACTCTATTCCAGCTCGGGATGAAAGGTTTCTCCATGGGACGCTCAAGAAATTGCTCACCCGCTTCCATAATGTTTCCTGCGAACATCTCGATTGAGGCCTCTTCCACGTGGCGATCATAAGTAAGTCCATTCATTTCGGCGTCATGCTGATAGGTATTCACAAAATCCAGAGCCATGCGATAGTAAGTCGCTTTGATTGTGCGAAATGTGTTGGGTGTAAATACCTCCCCGTTGGTTGCCAGTTTGCGAAAGAAGGCTTTCGCTATGTCCATGCTCATTCTGGATAAGCCTTTATCTCGGTCATCCGGAGAGAGGACTTGATGCTTGTGGTCATAGACATCAGCGATATCTGATTGACACAGTCGATTAGTGGCGTAATTCCGCTTCATCTCCGAAAGCACCCCAATTTCTAACCCCCAGTCGCTGGGTATGCGCAGGTCACTGATGACATAGGCGCGCATGCTGAATTCTCCAGCGAGCGGATAGCGGAAGCTGTCCATATAATCCAGAAATTCTGAGCAACCGCAGACCTTCTTTAGCGTTCGGATGAGTGGCGTAACAAAAAGCCGCACGACTCGCCCAGAGATGCGATCACCGGCAACCCGCGAGTAAAACCCTTTGTTAAACGCGTAGCTAAAATTGGGGTTTGCCACGGGGTATAACAGTCGTGCCAAAAGGCTGCGATCATAAGTCAAAATGTCGCAGTCATGCAGCGCTACTGCGTCCGCTTTACCCGAAGCCAGAATATAGCCATAACAATACCAGACATTCCTGCCTTTTCCCTCATCAACTGGCGCCAGACCTAATCTTTTAAGCTGAGAATCAATTGCGCGTAGTCTTGGTCCATCATTCCACAAGATCTTATGGTTTTGGGGGAGGCGGGAAAAGTAGTCTATCGCGAAGCGATACTGATCTACGTTAGCTCGGTCCAGGCCAATCACGATTTCCCTTAAATATGGGACTTTGACCAGTTCTTCCACTATACCTAATAATGCTGGTCCTTCAAGTTCAGAGAAAAGTGAGGGAAGCACTAAGCCCATAGGTCTGCTTTTTTGAAATCGGATGAGATCTGCTTCCATTTCGCTCAGTGGACGCTGCCTTAAATTGTGCATAGTCGTTAGGATTCCGTTTTGATGGAAATCACCCATGATTCCTCCCTCATAAAATCAGCAGTTGTTGCGAATCGAGCAGATTCAGAACTTGTTTGATGCCCTCATTCCAACCGGCTGGGCCGGGCATGCGGGTGCGAAGGACGGTAGCGGGGCCCACTGGATTGAGTTTATGAGATTTGTCAGACTTTATAATGACTGCCACGTCAGCGGCGGCAAGAAGAGACATGTCATTGGGGCTGTCACCGACCGCTACCAGAAAAGGGCGAGACTCGCTGCAGTGCGCCTGCCACCATTTCATGCCCCCACTTTTGTCGAAGTGACCCTGAATGCTAAAGAAACGTCCTCCCTCTAAAGTGGTGAGTGACAGTTTTTGTAATTCTTTTAGAAAGAGTTGAAAGTTGGTTTGCGTATCCTGCCATAACATAGGTTCGGTAAATTGCCGGATTCGTGCTTTATCGGCGTCTTCTTGGCATAAGCCTGTGAGCTCAGCGATTCGCTTAATCGACCAGTCTGAGAAACCGTTGAATTTAAAAGACATTCGTTCTCGGAGTTGATGCACTTCGTTTAGCCAACTCTTGCGTGGCAAACCAAAAGCTGTCAGAACTTTCCCTGTCGAGTCGTATACTGCAGCACCGTTTTCTCCGATAAAAGGAGCAGCGATGCCGCTGACATGCTGGATAGCGAGAATTTCGACTGCAGTTTTGCTGGAAGCAAAGATTGGTGTGACGCCCCGCCGCGCCAGTGCCGCGAGGGCTGGCTGTGCCGGCTCGATGGAGTAGGTTTCGTGCTCCAAGAGGCTGCCATCAAGGTCGGTAAAGATTAAAAATGAGGCAGTTTTTGATGCGTTTTGGGTCATGGTAAGGTTGTGCTTCAAGTTTCGCGCCAATGTTTTCTGATACTTCCGATAAAACCGGGGTCGTATCGCAAATCAGAGCTAAGATAATGAAACAAAATAAAAAAATAGAAATGGGATAATGCTGTGCTGAGCGCTTCCTGCAGCAAAACCGAAGAAAACAGACAGGTCGAACCAGTGAGGCGCACAATAATAGTGCGAATTGCTCGCTAGCCGGGCAGTCTTTCATTGACTCCTTTTACCCAAATTGGCTCCACACAGATTGCGACAAATTCGTTGATTCCAGGCGAGTGGTTGCGTTGTGGCGCGCGTTAACTGTAAACGGTTGCAATAGTTGCATGATTGTGCAACAATGCAGTAATGGACGCGGCGAAAACTCAAAAAACAGCAGACTTCTTCAAAGCACTGGGCGAGTTTAACCGTCTCTCCCTGGTTTACGAATTGTGCCGCTGCAATGATTCGCAAAACGCAATGTGCTTGTGTGATTGCTGTAGCGTTGACGCGTCCGTTGTGTCGAGACATCTCAAGGTGCTTGCCGAACGCGACATCGTGACTTTCGATAAAGTCGGCCGTGAGAAGTCTTATCAGCTGAACCGGAACGAGGTCGCCACTAAGTTAAGGGAGTTGGCCGATCTGATTGAAAACAGCGACTGTAAGAGAGGAAATCATGACGTCTGAAGGATGCACTTGCGATTGTACTTCCAAAGCCTGCTGCGACGAAAAGTCTTGCGAATGTTGCAAGACGAGCTGCTGCTGCTAGAAAGCCACATATAAAAATCCGCGCATAGGATGCAGTAGTCGATAATCATCGCTGCCACTACATCAAAGCTCGACTACCACTTAACAGTAATTTGCGCTCATAAAGCCCTATTCGTTCACAACTGGCAGCACAGATATGATTAAGTATTGGGAGCGGCTCTTACAGATTCTAGCTCTCATCATTTTTTGTGCTCCATTCGCTGAGGCGTTGCATGCAGATGGCCTAGATTGCGATGAGTTAACTTGTCTGGTCTGCCACGCCAGTTCGGAAGAAAAAGCCGCTAGTTTAATTTTACCTTGCGAGTTTTATCCTGCACCCGCTCATCTCGGCACATCTCCTTACGAATTAATTTTAGATAAGGCGCCACAACTGCGTCTGTCTACACGAGGGCCGCCATCGTATGAAACAGATGGGCTGATATCATGACGACGTCAAGTAGATATATCTGGCCACTGGTTTTCGCCGTGCTGGTATCAGAAACTCCATCTCTAAATGCGACACCGCAGGATGAAAATGCACTTCATGAGGTCGAAGAAATCATAGTTTCAGCGACCCGTAACCGCCAGAGTTTCGCTCAGCAAGCCACTCGTGTCGAGGTGCTTGGTGGTGATGAAATTAATGAAAAAGCGAATATGAAGCCAGGCGACATACGAATGCTGTTGAACGAAACTACTGGCATACATATTCAGCAGACTTCAGCGACTAGTTTTAACTCGAGCATTCGCATTCAGGGTCTAAATGGTAAATATACGCAACTTTTGCGCGATGGAATGCCTATGTATGGCGGCCTTTCTTCGGGATTGAGTTTGCTTCAAGTTTCTCCATTAGACTTACAGCAAGTGGAGGTGATCAAAGGTTCCAATTCGACGCTATATGGAGGTGGTGCGATTGCTGGGTTGGTTAACCTCGTGACAAAAAAGCCGGGAGCAAGGCCTGAAAGGTCTATGCTCTTTAACCTAACTTCTGCTGGTGGAGCAGATGCGAGCGGCTTTTATTCATCTCGCAAGGGTCCTTGGGGTACTCGCATTTTTGGGTCGTTCAATCGAAATTCTGCCTACGATGCCGCTGATAATGGATTTAGTTCGATTCCAGAGTTTGAACGTTTAAGCTTTAGTCCTCATTTTTTTTTCGAAAGCTCTAACTGGGAGCTTAGTGCAGGATTTAACGCGGTTCAGGAGGACCGAATAGGCGGGGACATGGATTACATCAGTGGTCATCGACGCCATCCCGCATACTTTGAGCAAATTCAAACAGACAGAATTTCAACTCAGATTGAGGCCATCTCTCAGTTGGAATCAGGCAAAGAGTTCGTCTTCCGAAACAGCTTCAACTCTTATCAGCAAGACATAAATCTGTTTGATTACTCTTTTGTTGGTGAGCAGCTTTCAAGTTTCACAGAGGCTCACTTTCTGGGAGTNTCCTCGATCGTAGAATGGGTGGTTGGCGTTAATTTGTGGACAGAGACCTTTCAACAAAAGCGGATAGCAGCACCTCTTGCATTGGATTTTAATTCGCAAACTGCTGGTATATTTGCTCAAGGGACACTTCTTTTCAGCGACGTCTGGTCTTTAGAAGGTGGTCTACGTTTTGATTCTTCATCAGAGTATGGCGACTTCGTGTTGCCGCGCGCCTCACTATTGTATTCACCAAGTGATAAGACGTCTTTACGAATCGGAGGAGGGCTGGGATACAAAGAGCCCACTCCGTTCGGTGAGGAAGCCGAGACTGTTCAATATCGTGGAGTATTGCCTTTTGACACAGGAATGTTGGCTGCTGAAGAGTCCACAGGATTAAATATTGACCTCAACCACAGTTTTGATTTGGTCAATGACGCAGTTTTAAACTTTAATTTTCTGTTGTTCTATACCAGGGTGAACAGCCCTTTACGGTTGTTGGCATTGAGTGATTCCCAATTCGCTTACCGGCAACCAGACGACTATCTGGATACCAAAGGCGCCGAGTTAAGTGCGGTTTGGAGATGGAAGGATTTTAAGTATTTTTTTGGTTANACACATGCTGATGTGCAGGAGCATNCAGCATCTGATATNAAAAAAATGGCCCCTTTGATTCCAAAAGATCGAGTTAATAATGTCTTTGTCTATGAACGCGAGGACGATTTTAGACTTGGGCTTGAGGCGTATTACTATAGCCGCCAAAAACTGAATGATGGCGNTACGGCAAGAGACTATTGGATATTTGGATTGATGATGGAAAAGATGTTTAGTCCGAATCTGTCAATGTTTCTCAACTTTGAGAATTTTTCAGACACTCGTCAGACACGATTCGGCACACTCTATACGGGTTCGAANTTAAGCCCTGACTTTTCGGATATCTTTGCGCCTTTAGATGGCTTTGTTATCAACGGCGGTATAAAACTAAGGCTCTGATTACTCCTACACTGACATCAGAATCATCCAACTTCTCCGTGGGTCGCGAAAAGTTTTGTGTGGCTTCATATTTTTACGGGTTTCGCGGATTTCCAGTCCGACATTGACCAAATACGCCCAAATCTTCTCGATTCGAACAGAGCTTGTTCCGAGCTGTTTAATTTTATGTGCATAAAAAATNCAGATTGATTAAGCTAAATAAATATTCTTGGCTTGGTGAAGTTCGCCCACGCAATGTCTGGCAGCTATTAGTACTAATGAATTAAGCTCATAGAGCATTGCTATATCGGAGTATTCATGGCGTGAAATAAATAAGTACCCCCCAAATGTTTTGGCACCCTCGTGTTTTACCACCACACTCAAAAAAATCGCTATCGGGCAGCATAAACTCTTGGAGAACCCCCCTCACTTGATACAGAATGTTTCCAAACGGCGCGTATACATATTATTCTGTGATGTAAATAATTTGCACTTAGTAAAAGCGGACGTATTCAAGTGCAGTTCCGCCGTTTCTTGAGTTACTTCTTCAAACATAAAATCCTGAGGTCGGAGTCTTATATGTCTAAAGTTAAGCTTAATTTTAAAAGCCAATACGAGAACTTTATTGGTGGATCATGGATTCCCCCAAAAAATGGGGAATATTTTGATAATCCCTCTCCAATCGACGGAAAATTGATCTGCAAGATACCAAGGTCAAACGAAGATGACGTTGAAAAAGCAGTTCAGAGCGCATGGAAAGNGGCCAAAACTTGGAACAAAACGTCTGCTACAGAGAGAAGCATAATACTTGGAAAGATCGCTGATCGGATCGAGGAAAATCTCGAATACTTAGCTTTGCATGAAACCTGGGAAAACGGTAAGGCAATACGAGAGACAATGGCAGCTGATATTCCATTGACTGTTGATCACTTTCGATATTTTGGATCTGCCATACGCACAGAGTCTGGCGAGACATCTGACCTAGACGCCGGCAGAGTCACGCAAGAAGTCTTTGAGCCNTTGGGCGTTGTTGGGCAGATTATACCTTGGAACTTTCCAATTTTAATGGCCGCCTGGAAGTTGGCACCAGCGTTAGCAGCAGGAAATTGCGTCGTTATAAAACCCGCGGAGCAAACACCAAGTAGCATCCTTGTTTTAATAGAACTCATAAGTGATCTAATCCCAGACGGCGTCATAAATGTTGTGAATGGTTTTGGCCCTGAGGCTGGCAAGGCCTTAGCGACGCATCCCGAAATCAAGAAGATTGCGTTCACCGGAGAAACCACCACGGGAAGATTAATAATGCAGTATGCATCTGAGAATCTTATACCGGTCACTTTAGAACTAGGAGGCAAGTCACCCAATATATTTTTCAACAGTGTTGCCGCGCAGGATGACAATTTTCTTGACAAAGCCATAGAGGGCTTCGTCATGTTTGCGCTTAACCAAGGTGAGGTGTGTACCTGTCCATCTCGTGCACTGATTCAGGAGGACATCTATGAAGAATTCATCTCACGCTGCCTTGAGCGAGTAGAAGCCATAAAAATTGGCGACCCCCTCGACGGTGCGACCATGATGGGCGCTCAAGCTTCGAATGATCAATACCAAAAAATACTGAACTACATTGATGTCGGNAAGCAGGAAGGGGCTGAGATTTTGATAGGCGGNGAAAGTTACGATAACCCACACTATCCNNGCGGGTACTATATTAAACCGACGGTATTTAAAGGCCACAATAAAATGCGCATCTTCCAAGAAGAGATATTTGGGCCTGTAGTCAGTGTGACTACTTTTGGAGATGAGGCAGAAGCATTAGAGATAGCGAACGATACGTTATATGGTTTAGGAGCAGGTGTTTGGACAAGAGATATTCACCAGATGCAACTTATGTCCCGGGGGATACAAGCTGGTCGAATATGGTGTAATTGCTACCACGATTATCCATCTCACGCCTCGTTTGGCGGGTACAAAAAATCTGGAATCGGCAGAGAGACTCATAAAATGATGCTCAATCACTACAGACATACGAAAAATATCATCACCTCCTTTGACAAGAATAAGCTTGGATTTTTTTAAGGTATCTCGCGTTATGATTGATTTATCAGTGGATTCGTATCGAGGTATAGATTTATCGTGGACAAGAAGAGATTATCAGCAACCGTAGCAGCAAAGAAAGTTATTGAGCAGCTACGGTGTGCGCATGGGGAACTGATCTTCCACCAGAGTGGCGGCTGTTGTGATGGCTCCATGCCGATGTGTTTTAAAAAAGACGATTTTATTATCGGTTCGCGTGACGTCTGCTTAGGTGAGGTTCATGGTTGCAAATTTTTCATGGCACCGGATCAATATTCTTATTATGAGAATATGACTATCTGTCTTGATATCGTTGAGGGTCGAGGCTCAAGTTTCTCACTGGAGATACCTTTGGGGGTTCGTTTCATGGCGGTCTCTTCTGTGACTAATTAGTGGAAGTATAAAGAGAACTCAGAATTCGAAAACCCACTTTTCTGGGCACTTGGCGAAGACTTAATCAATTGTTATTAGTTTTTCATCGAAATAGAGAATGGAAACCCAGCTGCGGCTTTACAAAAGACATAATCTGCTATTTATAAATTAAGACGTCTTGACCCTTAATAAATTAAGATTTTTGTTAGAAAGCTGACAAGGCAACGACGATATTCCGTAAACGCCCACAGGTTACAAAATATCAGGCGACAAAAATCAAGGCGCAATCTATTGACCGAGAAAGAGGAAGACCTGTTTCTTTAGTTTGTGGAAACTTAAGTTTTCACTTGCTCTATGAGCACTATGTGATTTGAATGTTTAAGAAATTACTTAAAAATCGATCACGTAGTGAATATCCTGAACTAGGAAAGAAGTCGAAAAATTTTCAGCAATCAAATTTTAATTTATCTTCCCAAGTTCCCGCTTAGCTTGTTTGCAAATGACTTGACTCTGATCCAGTCGGTAAAATCATATTTTTTCGACGTGTCAGTGGGACCGTCGGTAATCCACAGGATCATCTTGATCGCATACTTGTCAAAAAAACCATACCTCGGATAATCAATTTGTCCGGCAAAAACATCTACAAGCTTTGGGTTCCAAGAAACTTTATCAAGGAATTTTCTTACATAAGGATTTGTCGCCGGTGTGTCTTTATCAGCCTTTCTAGCAACAACATTTACAGAGAAAAAAGCGTTTTCCTTGGCTTCTAGTATAGCTCTATTTTCTTCAATGAAATTATAGACCTCTTCTCTATACTTTCCGTATCTTATGCTCGCACCGATCACTATTATTTCGAAAATATCAATATTTTCAGGGGAATCACTTATCGGTGCGATATGAGCGTCTCCCTCAAGTTCCTGCGCTATTTTTTCACAAATAGTTTTTGTATGTCCGTCGACTGATGAATAGATAAGTAAAGCTTTTACCATTAGATAGAATCTCTGATTAGAAAGAAATTTACCTCGCCGATTTTGAGATGCTCTCTGTGCATTGAGGAGAAATAGAAGTTACTCTGTTTATTGGCGTGCCCACAAGAACGAAAGCGTCGCAACGGCGCATTATTCTGCTCCCGAAAACAGCCAGCCGTAAATCAGTACAGTCTCCTTCGAAACGTATTCCATTGTATCACCAGATTTTATTGGTTGCCTTCTACTGCATAAGCGGGACATAAATCTGATTTAGCGACCTTGGTTTTCTTCGACTAGCTTGCTGACCAAAGGGTTTTATCTCAGAGTTCGTATAATTTTATTATGTTCGCTATTCATCCCCGATTTCCAGCTTGAGTTGAATAGATCTCTGTGAATCATTCTCACTCAAATACGCGGCTGACGTCTGTTCAAAGAGTGCGCCAAACTCACATTGATCTGAATGCCGAGGGCAACGACTAAGCTGCAAAGATTTCTTGACTTCGACTAGAACAGACTCAACCCAACTGTCATTACCTACATAGGGAATGATCGCAAGGTTAAATCTCATCCATGCCTGCGTTGGATCGTGGGTATCAATCATACCTGATTCACCGTTATGTTGCCCGTCAACGTAAACAAAGTAGCCGGTGTTATTCACCTGAAACCCCTTTTTTCTTGCTACCCACTGATACATATCCATCTGCCTTCGGAATGACGCTTTATAGTCTTTATTTGCCGAGTTCAGCGGGGGTGCTATGAAGGTTTCATCGAGCGGTTTTGGGGAGTCTCCCATTTGAGCCGTACTTTTATAGTCGACTATGTGTAGCTCACCGGTTGAGATGTTTTCCCATACATCGTCCAGGCCTCCGCCAAAGAGGATATTTGTTTCTTCATGGATTGTATTAAAGTGATTTGGGCTTGCCCCGAACTGCATCGAGTTTTCCCATTTGTCTATATCAGGATGAGCAAAGGGCCGTAGGTGCCCCAAACCAGCAGCCAGCATAGCTGGATGAGGGTCCTTGCCTCTGTATTGGTCGAAATCCTTCTTCAACAAGGTGTCGGTGTTGGTATTAAGTAAAAATGAAGGAATTCCTGGGAATTTGACTCCTTTTGCTCTGTCGAGCCAAAAGCAAGCTTTACACTGAATGAAGTTTTCCACACGGCTCCTTGATAATTCATAGGGGGCGGGGTGGTTAGGTTTGAAAGTTCCTCTGTGTCTAGGCACTGTAATCTCCTTTCAACGTCAATTCAGTGATGAAGTTACTTGGCTTTAAGATACTTGGAAAAATAAGATTAGCAAACCGCTTAAGGCAACGACTCTACTCAGGTTTTCGTCTGAACATATAGAATTAAAGACGTAATGTTTTTCTTGGAGCACGTTCTAACCATCTTTTTTGAAATGCATTAGACTCAATCTAAAATATCTTACTGAGGGACGTAATAAAGAAATGAGAGCTGTCGGAATCATGGTTCATGGCGGACCAGAAGCACTTGAAATGCTTGATGTTCCTGAGGTTTATGCTGGTCCTGGACAAATACGAATCAGGAATAGAGCTTCAGCGGTTAATCCTACTGACTTAATTGTTCGAAATGGAATGAGGGCAGAACTACAAAAGAAATATCGACCACCTTACATTCCGGGCATGGACCTAGCTGGAACTGTTGATCAGGTAGGTGAGGGGGTGACTACAGGAGTACAAGTTGGTGACAGCGTTATTGCTATGGTTGTACCAAAATCTACTCATGGAGCTTACAGGGAGCAGATCGTTTTAGATCAGCGAGCTGTAGTCAAGGCTCCTAAGAATACATCATTTGCGGAGGCTTGCACTCTTCCTATGAACAGTTTGACCGCTAGGTTATCGCTAGATTTACTTGGTCTCAAACCAGGCAATGTCTTGGCGGTCACAGGAGGTCCTGGTGCATATGGAGGTTATCTTATCCAGCTGGCTAAAGCGGAGAGCTTGACCGTGAT
>PBHS01000029.1 GCA_002719575.1 Gammaproteobacteria bacterium
GATACATAGGCATCCAAATCTGCCACATCCATTAGAGTGTTTTCACGACAAGCACCTCAGTCTGCAATGAGCTTGTCCACGAAGTTGCAGGGTCGGTGTGTGCTGTCCAGTTGGTATTGAATAATGTTTTCCCACCCTGTCCGGCAAGCCCCTGGGGAGCCAGGCAAGCAAAATACAATCGTGCGATTTGATAAGCCCGCAAACACGCGGGACTGAATCGTCGACGTGCCGATTTCTTCATAGGACAAGTGACGGAACAACTCGCCAAACCCTTCAATCTTCTTCTCCAGCAAAGGCTGAATTGCTTTCTGGGTATTGTCCCTATCGGTAAAACCCGTGCCACCTGTCATCAAAATCCCCTTCACCTCGGGCTCCGCAATAAGGCACGAGACCTCGGCACGCAGTTGATAAATATCATCCTTAATTATCCGCTTGCTATGAAGCCTGTGCCCTGCTTTCTCCAGACAATCTGCCAGCACCCTGCCAGACTTATCTGACGCCTCATTTCTGGTATCAGAGACTGTAACAACTGCAAGTGGAAGGGCTATTTTGGTATCACTCACACTAGCCCCCCGTCATATTCATAAGCCTGACCGGCTGCACATGATCTCTGTCATAGAAGTAGTGACGCTCAGGTTTGATATCCATGGACGCCACCAAGGCATCCTTTAAATCATTCATATCCTTTGAAGCGTCTCGCAATATAGCTCGCAGATCAACTGAATGCTCATTACCTAGGCAAAGCAGCAACCTGCCCTCAACGGTAATGCGCACACGATTGCAGTCTTCACAAAAATTGTGAGTAACCGGCGAAATAAACCCGATGCGACTGCGAGAACCCATGACTTGAACATATCGAGAAGGCCCAGCGGTGCGAGTTGTGCTGTCTACTAACTGATATTTTTTCTCTATTTGTGCGCGAACCCAAGCATTACTGCATGTGGTGTCTTCTCGCGAATGATCTGACGCTTCACCAAGAGGCATTTCCTCAATAAATGCGATATCAAGGTTTCGATCCAACGCATAACCTGTGAGTGCCAGCACTTCGTCGTCGTTGTAACCCCTCATCACCACCGAATTGAGCCTTATGCGCTCAAAGCCATGAGCAATAGCCGAATCAATTCCTGCTAAAACCTTGTCAAGCTTTCCTACTCGAGAAATGCGCCGAAATCGATCAGCCTTTAAACTGTCAATGCTGATGTTGATTCGAGTAACCCCGGCTTTCTTCAAGCGTTCAGCAAAGGTAGTCAGCTGAGATCCGTTAGTCGTAAGTAGAAGCTCTTGCAAGCCAGGAAGAGCACCCAACTTATTTATCAGGGCCATGACGTCAGTTCGTACAAGTGGTTCGCCGCCGGTGAGGCGAATTTTTTTTACACCCAATTCAGTGAATGCCTTTGCAACCTGATAAAGCTCTTCAAGAGAAAGAACTTCTTTACGCGGCATAAACGTCATTTCTTCGGTCATGCAATAAACACATCGAAAGTCACATCGGTCTGTAACCGACAGACGAATGTAGTCTACATGACGTCCGAACTTGTCGATCAATTTTGCTGGAAAAGCACTGTCTCTCATGGCGTGTACTATACCGCAGACAGACAAAGTTGGGTAAGCCCAGAAAACAGTGAAAGCCAGTCAAATATTGACCAGCATGATTTGCGCAGCTAGCAGCAGCAAGACCGCGCCAATACCACGCTCAAATAANGTACCAAATCGAAGAATCAGTTGACGAACTTGCTTGTTTCCCGCTAAAACCGAAAGAAACACAAACCAGAGAATAGTGGCCATCGACATATAAAGCCCATAGTAAAGCTGAATTCTGGCGGGGGTTTCACTATCAATCACTCCTGCAAACAACGCCAGAAAGAACAGAGTGGCCTTTGGGTTGAGCGCATTTGTCAGAAGTCCCGAGCAGAACGCCTGTGTTAATGACGTGGCGCGTGTACCAGCGCTCTCAGCTTCAGGCCACTGCCGACCTGCAGTCATCAGGGACTGGATGCCCAAATAAGCTAAATAAGACGCCGCCACATATTTCATGCCAGTCAGCAGCATATTTGACTGCGCGAACAATATAGATATCCCGAGCAGACAGTAGCTGACATGA
This sequence comes from Gammaproteobacteria bacterium, assembly GCA_002719575.1. GTDB lineage: Bacteria > Pseudomonadota > Gammaproteobacteria > Pseudomonadales > Pseudohongiellaceae > UBA9145. The sequence goes on from PBHS01000029.1 coordinate 2,102, forward strand.
ATGAGTACCCCCACTCCTACACCAACGCTGGTCAAGATGCCTAATCGTATTCCTCCTGTCACACTTTGCTTGAGGACAACCGTAAAATCTGGTCCGGGGGAAGCCACCGCTAAGAGGTGCGCAATGGCGATAGCAATAAACTCCGGCAAATACATTAGTGCAAATTAGTCTACTGGATATCAGGGTAATCGTTCAGATAGCACTAATTCCAAAGCCACCTGCGCATCAGCATTAAGCGCGAGCATTCCAGATTCAACACGATAATCGCCGGGGCTTGGCGTCGCCACACCTCTCAAAGACACCATAGCGGTTACGTAAACCGACTCAGCTGAAGACAGATTATAAGGCCCTACGGCCGAGGTATTATCGAGTAAAAAAGACGTTGGTAACGCGCTGACAGTAGTGTCCACTGCAGCCAATGGTGGCAAACCATCTTGCTCTGCGTTACGAACGGCCAAGAAGACCCTAAGGTCAGGATCAAGTGCAACTTCTGGAGATAGACTGAGTGCGACATTTATCTGTGGACCGGCTCCGCTTCCGTCACGCTCGGCAAGGATTTCTTGTGCGGCTGCAATTCTGAACCTCAGTTCTTCAGCAAATTCACCGTTAGGGTTGACCTGGATCATTAATCGCCAGTAACCGATAGCATCCGAGTAGTCTTCTCTTTGCTCTGCATCTGCCGCCAATAATTGCAATACCGACATCTCATTCGGATTGATTGCTCTGGCTTCATCTACCAACGCCCTTACTCGAGTGTCAAAATTAAACTCGGAGTTAATGTACATGGCCATTGCTATTCGTCCCAACACCAGCGCCTTCTCAGGCGTTGCATCGAGCAAATCTGCAGCTTTCTGGTAGGCAATCTGTGCTTCCTCAAGCAAGCCCACTGCCGCAAAATTCTCAGCAAGGAAGTAAAATGCCCACGGCATGTCGGGATTTGCTTGCGCCAACTCTCCGAGCGCTATAATTAGTTCACGGGTTTCACTGCTGTTCCCGCGATTGTCGGCTGTGCGCTGGAACAAATCCATAACCTGCACATCATCGATGTAACCCCAATAGCTATAAAGCCCATAAGCTAAAACAGGCAATGCCAACACAAAGATCAAGGGCATCAAGTAGGTCAAAGTAGTAAGAGACTTTAGGGCTCCTCGGTTACTAGCGCTTGCACTCTGAGACGTGTTTGCGGGAGATGCAGGTTTTTCATTCAGTTCGATATCTTCTAGTAATCCCAACTGCAGTTCAGACAGCAAGAGGTCGAACTGTTGTTGATCTAAATTACCGGCTGAGAACTCTGCTTCGAGTTCGTCGCTGCGCTCTTGGAAAAGCGCGATGTTGGCCTGCTCACGCAGTTCATCTGAATTCTCCGACTGAATTCTTGCGCGAAACCATAGCGGGCCTAGAACAAACAGCACAGAGAGTAGAAACAGTCCGACGGTGCCAATCCAAAACACGTTGAAATCCTTGAACCGGGCCAGCTAGCCCTTGGCCTTAAGTAAAGCCTGCAACCTCTCGCGCTGCGCGTCATCCAACTCCGGCTTCTGTCGTTCTTTTTTTTGAGCTCTGCTCGAAATCGCGAGCGCAGAAGCGCCACCAACTACCAAAAAGATAAGCGGCCCAAACCAGAGAAGTAGTGTTTCCACGCGCAAGCGCGGCTTGTAGAAAATGAAGTCTCCATAACGCTCAAACATAAATTGCTCAATCTCTTTATTGGTCATACCTTCCACAATCATGCGATGGATTTCGCGCCTGAGATCCTCCGCAACCCCACCACTGGACCCGGTAAGGTTAGTGTTCTGGCACATGGGGCACCGAAGTTCATCGGACAATCGTCGGAACCTCTGTTGCTGCTCCACAGTTTCGAATTCAAAGGTATCGACTTGAGCAAGAGCCGGAGGTAACGCGCCAGCCCAGGCAACCAAAAGCAGAGCCCAACAAACCGCAGTCGAGCGGGAAATCAGAGTTNTAGTCGGCGACATCAGCGCTCTTCCGCTTGCAGTTCAGCAATNGCGGGCAAAAATTCTTCAGCCCANACTGTCTCATCCAAAACACTGACGTGTCGGTATCGGATCACTCCTTCAGAATCGACCAGGTAGGTCTCGGGAGCCCCATAGACTCCGAGATCTATGCCGAACCTGCCGTTNTGATCCTCAATGCTGAACACAAATGGGTTTCCGTTGGTCTCAAGCCAACTTTTGGCGAGCTCTGACTGGTCTTTGTAATTCACTCCGACTACCGGTATCGTCCCCTCCTCNGATAAACGCATAAANGTAGGATTTTCCACTAGGCATGGCAAGCAATAGCTGCCCCAGACGTTTANAAGNAAAATCTGGTCGGGCAGATTGGCGTTGGATATAACGTCTCCATCCACTGTAGGAAGCTGAAACTCCGGCATGGGCTTGTCAATAAGCATCGACGGAAGCTCTTTGGGATCGAGAAAAAGACCTCGCCACAGCAGTAACGANAAAGCTAAGAAGCTTGCGACCGGCAAGAAAAAGGCTAACCTGCCCATACTGATCCTTTCTCAAAAAAACACATCTTCAGTATACTGGATGTCTATGAAGCCGGCTGCAATTCTGCTGAGGCAAGTGCATCAGACCCCCGACCAGATTTCTCTGCTGCCTTTCCGCGAAGTCGGCGGTAACGTTTGTCTCCAGCAGCGAGNGTGCCNCCGAGGGCCATAAATATGGCACCAAGCCAAATCCAACGCACGAATGGTTTAACGTACAAGGTCATTGACCAGGCTCCAGCTCCTTTTTCCTCACCCAGTGTGACAAATAGGTCACGGAGAAAGCCTGCGTCTATGGCCATCTCGGTCGACGGCGTGCCACTAGCGAGGTAGAGACGGCGCTGTGGATGTAACATGGTGAGCAACTCACCACCTNTGAAAACGGTGAGTTCCGCCTCATCGCCAATATAATTCGGTCCTTCAATACGCNCGCTTCCCTCAAGAGTGAAAACATATCCACNAAGNTCTACAGTTTCNCCGGGGTTTAGTAGCACACTCCTCTCCTCAGAGAAGTAACTGGTCAAAGCAGCACCAATAAGCATGACAGCAATCCCAATGTGGGCTAATGCCATGCCGTAATAACTCAAACTCAAGGATTTAAGACCGTCGACCGTTGATCGTTTGTTGGCAATCTTGCTGCGGACATCTTTGCTTATGGCAAAGACAATCCAACTGGCAAGTATCAACGTGATTGTCGCTGCTACGGAAAACTTGGCCAGCACAACTAACGGAACGACTAGCCCTATCACTAGGCTGGCGAACAAGACCTTGCCAAGTTGCGCCGCGAGATAAGCCGAAGAAGTTCTTTTCCAACGACTTAATGGGCCGATACCGACAAAAACAAACAGCAACATCATCAAGGGCACGAATATAGTGTTGAAGTAAGGAGGCCCGATACTGATCAGATCGTCAGTGACGGCCTGATAGACCATCGGAAAAAGAGTCCCCAAGAAGATCGAAGCTGCCGACACTACCAAAATCACGTTATTTACCAGCAGAAAGAACTCGCGCGAGGTATATTCGAAACCGAAACTGCCCTTCATCAACGGGGCTCGCAGCGCATATAGAAGTAGGGAGCCCCCAATTGAGATGCCAAGTATGCCAAGAATAAAAAATCCTCTTGAAGGGTCACTGGCAAACGCATGAACTGAGGTCAGCAGACCGGAGCGCGTGATAAAGGTTCCCAACAGACTGCCAGAAAAAGCCAAGATAGCCAGCAAAATGGTCCAGCTCTTAAACATACCTCGCTTCTCGGTCACGGCCAGAGAGTGAATCAACGCCGTACCGAAAAGCCAAGTGATCATTGGCGGGTTTTCAACGGGGTCCCATGCCCACCATCCCCCCCAACCCAGCTCATAATAAGCCCACCAGCTGCCAAGAGCGATTCCAACGGTCAATATTGCCCACGACACATTGGCCCATGGGCGAGACCAGCGCGCCCAGGCAGCATCCATCCGACCACTCAGGAGTGCTGCAATGGCAAAGGCGAAGACGACAGAGAAACCGACATATCCCATGTAAAGGGTTGGCGGATGCAATATGAAGCCAATATCCTGTAAAGCAGAATTCAGATCAGCACCATCAGACGGCGGTAAGGGCACAATTCGATCAAACGGATTGGAAGTCGCCAGCATGAATAAAATGTAGCCAAAGATCAGGATTCCAAGCACACCAAGTACACGCGCCACAAATTCCTGTGGCATACTTTTGCTGAATATCCCGACTGACAACATCCACCCGGCCAGCATAAACGTCCAAAGCAAAAATGAGCCTTCGTGGCCACCCCAGACCGCGGTAAACTTGTAACGCATGGGCAGCAGCGTATTAGAATGTTGGGCGACAAACGATACCGAGAAGTCATCGGTTACGAATGCGTAAGCCAACGCCGATATTGCTAACCCGAGAAAAACAAAAACACCCGCGGTTAGCGGACGGGCCATGCTGATCCACACATGATTATTGAGATGAGCTCCTGCAATAGGCAGAATGCCCAAGAGGGCACTCAAACAAAGTGCAAGAATCAAGGAGAAAGAGCCCAGTTCAGGAATCATACTATCAGTCCTTATGTTCCGGGTCGTGTGACGACAACCTCAGCAGACGTACCGGCAGCGTCCAGAGCCGCCTTAACTTCTGGTGACATGTAATTTTCATCGTGCTTCGCCAGAACTCGCGACGCTTGAAATACGCCAGCATTATCCAGACTCCCTTCGACAACGATGCCTTGGCCTTCACGAAATAGATCAGGGAGTATGCCCTCATGGTAGATTGGAACATCGTTAACGAAATCGGTTGCCACGAACCGCACAACCAGGCTATCCACAGCTGATTGCACCGAGCCTTCGCGCACCATCCCGCCAATTCTAATCCGCTGACCCGCATTCACTTCTCCTTGAGCGACTTGTGTTGGCGTGTAGAACAGGTCGATATTTTGGCTCAAGGCATACAAAGTAAGACCTACGGTAATACTGAGGCCCCCGGCTATGAACATGATGGCCCCCAAGCGCTTACGACGATGAGCTTTCATGCCCTATCCTCCTCACTGACTTCAGAACCGCGTGGCGAATACGTGTCAGATCCAACAGACATTGGCTGGACTTGCGAATTGATTGCATAGCGGCGCTTGAGGTCTCGGATAATTTGCTTGTTCTTGCGCAAAGGTCCATACAGATTAATCGCTAAAAAGATGATGAACATGCCGTAGACAGACCACACGTTGAACGCATACCCACCCATCTCGATAAATTCTTGGAAACTTGAAAACTGCATGCTTCAGAAGTCCTTCCTAGATCTAGCTTTTAGCAACAAGATCGATGACCCACTGCGCCCTTTTCTCTCTTTGCAAAATCTCATTTCGAGTCGACAGAATGAGACTCACCGCGAAAAACAAGTACACAGCTATAATCATGAAAAGCAATGGCACCCAGATCTCAGGGCCGTTCGGCTGGTCTGTCGCCATCGTAAAGTTTGTCGATGGCTGATGAAGGGTATTCCACCAGTCTACTGAGTACTTAATGACTACGACGTTTATACATCCGACGATGCTAAGCAATGCACAGGCTCGTGATGCGCCTTCTGAATCTTCCGACGCTGTTCTGAGTGAAACCACACCCAATAAGAGGAAAAACTGCAGAAGCAGAGAAGTCAGTCGCCCGTCCCATATCCACCAAGTTCCCCACGTATCCACGCCCCAAATAGAGCCAGATGCTAGCGCCAGAGCAGTGAACCAAGCGCCCAGCGGCGCTGCCACCTTAACTACCACGTCGGCCAGCTTCATACGCCAAACAAGAAAGATGGTGCCAGCTATAGCCATGAGAGGGAAAAAAGCGAGGGAAATACTTGCGACCGGCACATGTACATAGAAGATGCGGTTTGTCAGGCCTTGCTGATAGTCCTGAGGCACGAAAAGCAGCGCCCAGGTCACTCCGATCAGTAAGCACGCTATCATAGCGCATACGAGCCAAGGCAACCACTTACCAGATAGCTCATAAAACAGCTTGGGGGAGCCCCATTTATGAAACCAGGTCCAATCCATCTTCAGGTACCGAAAAATCTAGGAGAAGCACTATACCACGGCTTCAGTCATCCAATCAGCGCGAAATTGTAACCTATTGTTATTACGCGGATAAACGCAAAATGGACTACTTGCTGTCAGTTTACGCTGATGCGCAAAGCGGCAGCCGAAGCCAGTGGGGCTAGAGTCAACGCAGCAACGAGCATAGCTCCCATGATCGCCAGATATCCCGAAAGCGATGCACCTTCCAGAGTTTGTGACACTGTCAATGTTCCTGCTATGAGAACTGGGACGCTCATGGGAAGCGTTATGACCGCAAGAATAAGCCCCCGACTTCCTAGGCCGACGGTCAACGCCACACCGATCGAGCCCAGCAGACTCAGCACCGGAGTCCCAAGCAGCAGAGTCAGCAACAGTGTCGAATAAGCGCCATCAGGAAGATTTAACATATAGGCAATCAATGGTGACATCACCACCACTGGAAGCCCGCTGATCAACCAATGAGCGATATTCTTGGCCAAAACTAGAAGATAAAGTGGATGAGGACTGAGCATAAGCAATTCGAGGGATCCGTCTTCAAAGTCAGCGCGGAACAGATTATCCATCGCCAAAAGGGAAGCAAGTAAAGCTGAGATCCACAGCACACCAGCTGAAATCTCCGCAAGCACTTCAAACTCCGGGGAGATCCCGATTGGGAACAAGGTTGCTACCAGCACAAAAAACATGAACGGATTGAACAGGTCATTCTTCCTTTTATACGCGATCAGCAGATCTCTTCGCAAAGTCGCAAGTACTGCATCTGCGAGGGTTGACCGGGCACCACTCATGACATCGTAGCCGCTGAATAATCACTCGCTCCGAGCTCCAGTTCGGTAAGACCTTCGATTGCGAGTGCGTGATGAGTGGTGACGAGAACTGACCCGCCCTGACTACTGTGCTGCCTGATTAGTTTTTCTAGCAATGCTACTCCTTCGACATCAAGCGTTGTGAAGGGCTCATCCAGCACCCAGAGGCGCGCTTCTGATACCAATAATCGAGCGAGACTAACTCTCTGATGCTGCCCTGCAGACAGTGTGAAGCACTGAGAGTCCTCAAAGCCCTGCAAACCGAGATTTTCAAGAGCGGCATCGATCGCCCCCAGGCTGATCTCTCTGCGTAAATAGCCTGACCACATTAAATTCTCTCTCGGTGTCAGCACCTTGCTGACACCCACACGATGACCGAGATACAGCAAACCGTCACGAAACTCATCAAAACATTCCGCGAGTAATTCACCGCGCCATCGAATAATGCCTTGATAATTGTCGTTCAACCCACACAGGATCCGCAGCAGGGTGGTTTTCCCCGACCCGTTGGCGCCTTTGATTTGGAGTACCTGTCCTTCAGCTACGCTCAAACTCAGGTTTTGAAATAATACGCGTTCATCCCTCTCACAGAAAAGATCGTCGACCGCAAGGACGGGAGTGAAACTCGCCGTCTGCTCAGTGTTCTCAGAGATACGTGTATCCATTTCTTAAAGAGTACCGCAGAAGAAACCTTTCAGAACAAGAGTATCTTGAAATTTCCACAGACCCCAAATGACGCTGGCCAACGTGAATCTATCACGCCGTTGATGGCGGAAAAATTGCTGATTGCGCTGTCAATTTGAAACGTGCAATGAGAACGCCGCTTTAGCTCCAATCGGACAATCGTGCTCTGAGCCGCATTGCGGCCTGACTGTGTATCTGACTCACCCGTGATTCACTGACGCCGATCACCTCTCCGATCTCCTTGAGGTTGAGCTCTTCGTCGTAGTAAAGAGCGAGAACCAATTTTTCTCGGTCCGGCAGACCGTCAATAGCCCTCGACAAGTGCGCTTTAAAGTTATCACGTTGCAGACCATCACAAGGACCAAGCAATTCACCTGCCGCAGTCTCGATTGCGGAGTCGTCGCCTTCCATAATATCGTCGAAACTGAAAAGGCGACTACCAGAAGCATCTTGGAGAATCGTATAGTAAGCATTGAGATCAATGTCCATTTCTTTCGCGACCTCAACATCCTTAGCGTCCTGTCCGGTGCGCGCTTCAATCACCTTTATCGCTTCTGCCACTTTGCGGGACTTCCGATGAACAGAACGTGGTGCCCAATCCCCCTTCCTAACCTCATCTAGCATCGATCCACGTATCCTGATTCCAGCATAAGTTTCGAAACTGGCGCCCTTCGAAACATCGTATTTTCGCGCAGCCTCGAGCAGCCCGATCATACCTGACTGAATCAAGTCGTCGATCTGAACGCTCGCAGGCATTCGCAATAGCAAGTGATGTGCGATGCGCTTGACCAGCGGAGCGTAGCGATCGACAACCTCTGTCAGGTTCTCTTCTCGCGCTTCAGCAATCGCAGAAGCACCTGTTGCTGCACTCATGTTGTTTTCCCGCTTGCTGGGCGCGATCAACCAAGCGAATTTTGCCGGTTGGGCGCCTTGTATTTTTTGTCAGTCCGCCGCGTTTCAGGCTGCGTCAAACGTCTGATATCAGGGCGAGCCGCCATATTTATCTTTTTCCAAGTTGGCCGCCGTGTTGGCTTTCTGAACATGCCAAGTTCGAGGTGTAAACTTAAATTCCTCCTTCAAATCAGCCTCGCTAAACAAATGCCATGTCGTGACGACAAATTGGCAAGACGATTAAATGTTCAGATCGATTTGCTCGCCTTAGATCCAAGCGCACAGGACCCACGCTCGGCATGAGTGAGAAGCTTGCAAAAAGTGTTCCAACAGATGCAAGGGAAGCGTGGTGGAGCTGGAAAGTCGGTGGAACGGGGGCTGGCGGAATGTTTCGGCCAGTCAGGAGCAAACCTGCCTAGCCGATCTGGCAGAAAATATGCCGGAATTTTGACGGCCAGTCTAATTAACGCCAATAATCTGGCGCTATCGCGCCAGGTAGTTCACTTCAACAAGACGCACAGACCGAAATAGACAGCAGCACATTCTGAGTCTGGCTTGATGCGAAGACTGAGCGGCCTGCTTTTGATTGGCACCGAGCTTCAAGCCTTCGGGGGGGTGACTCCAGTTTGCCCCATATACTTTCCGCCCCGCTGTTTGTATGTCATTTCACATTGCTCGTCTGATTGGTAGAAAAGCATCTGTGCAACTCCCTCATTAGCATACACTTTGGCCGGAAGTGGAGTCGTGTTGGAAAATTCCAGCGTGACATGCCCTTCCCATTCTGGCTCGAGAGGGGTCACGTTAACGATTATCCCGCACCGCGCATAGGTCGACTTGCCCAAACATACGGTCAGCACGTCTTCGGGAATCTTGAAGTATTCTATCGTTCGCGCCAAGGCAAACGAGTTCGGCGGTATTATACACACAGGCTCTTCAATGCTAACAAAGCTACTCTCGTCGAAATTCTTGGGATCAACCACGTTGGTCGTATGCACATTGGTAAAGATCTTAAATTCACTCGCACAGCGAACGTCATATCCATAACTTGAAGTCCCGTATGAGATCACCTTGCGGCTGCCTGCAAATCTGACCTGGCCGGGCTCAAACGGATCGATCATGCCCTGCTCGGTCGCCATCTCTCTTATCCACCGATCCGATTTAATCGTCATGCCAGGAATACCCCCGAAAACGCGCGCCGCACTGAGTCATCGCATGATAATGCGAATCTGTCCGTTTCGCCACGACACACGAGGCCTTTCCTTGGAAATTCACTCGCACCTACAGTATTATTTAACTTCCAGCTTTCGTCTAATGCGGCGAATTTCAGTCGCCAAGTCACTTTAGAAATCGCCCGAGCCGACGATCTACTCAGTCGCGGCGCATCGATGGCCGGTGCACTAGAAATAGGCTTGTATAGGAAGAAGTCTCAAATGAAGCAAAGGCAGCCATCGCCTGTGGCCAGTGTCACAACGAAGAATCAGACTGACATGAAGACGGCGTGGAGCGCGGCACTCGCTCAGATTAAGTCCTGGACGATTGGATGCGTCCTGATTTCGGCTCAGCCAAAGAAGACTTCGTAACGGTTAAGTTTTAAGACCTTACCATCGGGACAATATACAACTGCGAGCCCGAGCACTCGCTACTTAAAATCAGTAATTGACACGAGAAATACACGTGAATAAGCGCAAAATCCTTGTCACAAGCGCACTTCCCTACGCCAACGGAGACCTCCATCTCGGGCATCTAATGGAAGCAATTCAGACGGACATTTGGGTCCGCCTTCAGAAACTTCAGGGGCATGACTGTATTTGGGTTTGCGCCGATGACGCGCACGGTACCGCGATCATGCTCAGCGCGGAAACGCAAGATATCACACCCGAGGATCTCATTGATCGCGTGAATCGAAAGCATCAGCAGGATTTTGCCGATTTCCTGATTGAATTTGATAATTTTTACACGACGCACTCTGAAGAAAACCGCCACTTCTCCGAGTCGATGTACCGCGCAATGGACGCAAACGGACACATTCAGCGTCGCTCGATCAAGCAAATGTTCGATCCAGAAAAAAAACTGTTTCTTGCTGACCGGTACATCGTTGGAATATGCCCGAAGTGCCGTGCCGAGGAACAATATGGTGACAACTGTGAAGCGTGCGGTTCGACATACAGCCCTTCCGAGCTAATTTCTCCGCGCAGCGCAATTTCAGGTGCTATTCCGATTGAGAAAGAATCGGAGCACTTCTTTTTCGATCTCCCAAAATTTAAAGATATGTTGAAAATCTGGACGCGCTCCGGCGCACTCCAGGATTCGGTTTCCAATAAGCTTAGTGAATGGCTCGATAAAGATCTGCATCAATGGGATATCAGCCGCGATGCCCCCTACTTCGGATTCGAAATTCCAAACGCGCCGGGCAAGTATTTCTACGTTTGGGTCGACGCTCCAATTGGCTACATGGCAAGTTTTAAAAATTACTGTGATCGCGAAGGTCTGGACTTCGACAGTTATTGGCTCCCCGATTCAGATGCTGAGCTATATCATTTCATCGGCAAGGACATCATTAATTTCCACACATTGTTCTGGCCCGCTGTACTTACAAGTTCTGGCTATCGAACGCCGACCGCTGTATTCGCGCACGGTTTTCTTACAGTCGACGGCACTAAAATGTCCAAATCTAGAGGGACATTCGTCAATGCTCGCACTTACCTTGATCACCTGAACCCGGAGTACCTGCGCTACTATCTCGCAGCAAAGCTTAGTGCCGATATCGATGATCTGGACTTAAATTTGGAAGATTTCGCACTCCGAGTTAATGCTGACCTAGTCGGGAAAGTTGTCAATATTGCCAGCCGCTGTGCCGGATTTATTCACAACGGATTCGAGGGAATGCTGGCAGAAAAAACTGACAATCCCGATCTTATCTCTGGAATCCAATCCATAAAAGTACAGGTAACAGAATTCCTCAACAGCCGCGAGTACGGAAAGGCGATTCGATTAATCATGGCTCAGGCCGATAAGGCGAACCAGTACATCAACGACAAAGAACCCTGGGTACTGGCGAAAAAAGACAAAAAAGCCTCAGAGCTGCAAGCGATTTGCAGCACTGGCATCAACGCGTTTCGACTGCTTATATGCTACCTAAAGCCTGTTCTACCCGCTCTAGCAGAAAAAGCCGAGACGTTTCTGAACATTGACCCGCTGGTCTGGAAGGATGTTGACTCCGTACTGACCAAACATCGTATAAACAAATTCCAACCCCTGATCACTCGGGTTGAAATAAGCAAGATCACGGCCATGATTAACGCGTCAAAAGTTCACGATGAGTCTCCTGTCTCTCCGGGGGCAGAGAATCACTTTGAGGCGGAAATCCCATTCGAGGACTTCGCCAAAATCGATCTGCGGATTGCGAAGATTATAGAAGCTGAGCATGTCGAAGGCGCCGATAAACTGCTCTGTTTAAAGCTTGATCTGGGCCCGGACAGCGAAGGCAAACCCATACTGAGGCAAGTTTTTTCTGGAATAAAATCCGCATATCAGCCACACGATTTGTTAGGTAAGCTCACTGTCGTGGTCGCTAACTTGCAAGCACGCAAAATGAAATTCGGCATTTCGGAAGGAATGGTTCTCGCCGCTGGCCCGGGTGAAAAAGACATATGGTTGCTGGAGCCAGATTCAGGCGCGACGCCGGGGTTGAGAGTCACCTGAAATTCGTCTGAAAGCAGCATGCAAAGCGTATCGACAGCCTTGGCACATGGTTATAAGACCCACGGCACACAGGCCAAACCAAGTTGATTACGCGCACGTTAACTAATTAGACAAGCGGTTCTGCTGTGAATAACAAGCCAAACCCAAAGCGCCCAAACAAGACTACGAGTTTTAAACTATGATGAATCTGACCCACCATCGGATATTTTCAGTTATCAACGCGCTGCAAAAACCGACCAATATTATTGGCCTCTTTAGTGTCGTGTGGATACAAGCGTATGCAGTGACCCACGCTTTGGCTGAAGAGAATATTGAAGATTCGGTGATCAAGATTTACACCACTCAGGCCGAACCGGATTACTTCACGCCATGGCGCTTGCTCACTCCACGTCAATCGAGCGGTTCCGGTGCAGTAATCCGTGACAACAGGATACTGACCAACGCTCATGTTGTTGCGAATGCAAGTTATGTTCAGGCGCAAAAGCACAACGATCCTCGAAGGTATCAGGCAAGAGTCACATTTATTTCACACGAAGCCGATCTGGCGCTGATAACAGTAGACGAGCCCGGGTTCTTTACCGATCTCAATGAGCTCAGCATCGGGGGCCTGCCCGAGCCGCTGCAGGAAGTTTCTGTCTATGGCTATCCTATTGGCGGCAAAACCTTAAGCATCACCAAAGGAATACTTTCCAGAGTAGAGCAGCAGGTCTATGCGCATGCAGGCACCTATTTATTAGCCGGTCAAATTGACGCAGCAATAAACCCAGGTAATAGCGGCGGTCCTGTCATCGTCAACAATCAGATTATCGGTGTCGTAATGCAAGCGAATGCCGGCAGTAGGGCGGAAAACCTAGGCTACTTTGTCCCAACAAACATCATTCGTCATGTGTTGAAGGACAGCGAAGACGGAACACTCGATGGATTTCCCGACCTGGGCTTTCGTACACAGACCTTGGAAAGCCCGTCAGCGAAAGCAGCTTATGGCCTTGAGGAAAACGAAAGCGGTGTGTTGGTCATCAAGGTTTTTGAGGATTCCCCAGCCGATGGCGTTATCCAAGAAAATGACATCATCCTGAGAATTGATGACTATGAAATCGCTGATGACGGGACTATACGAATCAGGCAAGACGTGCATACCAATTACAAACACGCCATTGATATGCATCACTTGCGAGATCAGGTCGAACTCACCTATTCTCGCGACGGCGAACAAACTCAAGCGTCGCTAAAAGCCGTGCGAAGCAAGGCGAGCTATAGCCTCGTTCGGGGCGAAAAATTTGATGAAACACCACAATACTTCATCTACGGCGGCATCCTTTTCGTGCCTCTTAATATGAATCTGATCAAGCGCTGGGGCAATGACTGGAGCAGAACCGCGCCCGTCAGCCTGCTTCAGGCGCGCAATGAGTGGGCAACGCCTGAAAGACGGGAATTGATCGTTGCACTGCAAGTCCTCGCTGCAGACGTCAATCTGGGATATCACGACTGGAGGAATTGGATTGTCGACTCGGTTAATGGGCAGGACATCGTAGACTTCGATCACTTTGCCCAAACTTTGCGAGAAAATACCGAGGAAAATATAGTCTTTCAGAACAAAAACGGGTATCAAATGATAATTAATCACGAAGAAGCAATCGCGACAGAAAAGACTGTTCTCAGCCAATATCGCATTCCTGCGGCTTATTCTCAGGGCCTTTTCGACTGATTCAGGCAGCAAGGCAAAACCCGTTAGCGGTTACGGGAAGTATCTTCCGTCGGGACAACAAACCAATAGAAAGCGCTAGAGTCATCGGATGTCTCAAAACGAACCGCGATTGAGCGAAAACGGCAGCGCAGATGAACAAAACGAAAAGANCCGAGATATTTTCCCGCTGGCGNAAGGNAANCCCCGAACCAACTACTGAACTGACCTTTTCGANCACTTTCGAACTATTGATCGCCGTNATTCTTTCAGCGCAAGCCACCGATGTGAGCGTAAATAAGGTCACTCGAAAGCTTTTTCCGGCTGCCAANACGCCAGAGGCCATTCACGCGCTGGGTGAAAAGAAGCTCAAAGGGTACATAAGATCTATCGGCCTTTTTAACAACAAAGCTGCGAACATCATCAAAACCTGCCGAATACTCATCGATCAATATCACTCCGAGGTCCCCGATTCTCGCGCGGAACTCGAAGCGCTCCCGGGTGTCGGAAGGAAGACAGCGAACGTCGTTCTCAACACAGCATATAGGCAGATCGCCATGGCGGTCGACACCCATATTTATAGAGTTTCAAATCGCACCGGAATTGCTCCGGGCAAAACGGTGCTGGAAGTTGAAAAACAGCTAATGCACCTCGTCCCTAAAGAATTCCTTTTAGATGCTCACCACTGGCTTATCCTGCATGGCAGATATACCTGTATAGCGCGCAAGCCTCGTTGCGGTTCCTGTCTCATCGAGGATTTGTGTGAGTCCAAGCAGAAAACCGATCTGTAACCTGGAAGGCAAGCTAGAGCAAAGCAATCAATTCCGGCCTTTCTGCGCCGCCAGCTTCAGCCGGAGGGCGTTTAACTTGATAAACCCAGCTGCGTCTGCCTGTTGGTAAGCATTGGCATCATCTTCAAATGTTGCAACCTCCTCGTCAAAAAGCGAGTCCTCCGAACTCCTTCCAACAACAATCACGTTACCTTTGTAGAGTTTCAATCTTACCAACCCGTTCACATAATGTTGGGATTGATCAATAAGGGCCTGAAGCGCCTGCCTCTCAGGCGACCACCAATATCCGTTGTAAATCAAGCTCGCGTACCGAGGCATCAAATCATCTTTAAGATGCGCCAATTCTCGGTCTAAGGTCAAAGATTCAATGGCGCGGTGCGCCTTCAGCATGACGGTTCCACCTGGCGTTTCATAGCAACCCCGCGACTTCATACCAACGTATCGATTCTCAACAAGATCGGCGCGCCCAATCCCGTGTTCTCCCGCTAGGCGATTGAGTTTTGATAAAACACCGGCTGGAGAAAGTGGCTCGCCGTTTATCGCAGCGATATCTCCGCGCTGGTATGTCAGATCGATNTAGATTGGTTGNTCTGGGGCTGCCTCTGGAGCTGCNCTCCAGAGCCACATACTTTCCTCTGGCTCCATTGCTGGGTTTTCTAAACGGCCTCCTTCGTAGGAAATGTGAAGGAGGTTTGCATCCATTGAGTATGGCGACTTTCCGTCTCTTTTATTGTCAACGGGGATCGCATGCGTTTCGCAATAGGCCAGGAGTTTTTCTCGGGAATTCANGTCCCATTCNCGCCACGGAGCGATAATCTNNATNCCGGGGCTGAGAGCNTACGCGCCNAGTTCAAAGCGAACCTGATCATTGCCTTTGCCGGTCGCACCATGTGAAATCGCGTCCGCTCCCGTTTCCCGCGCGATTTCTACNAGGCGCTTTGCGATTANTGGACGNGCGATCGAGGTGCCGAGCAGATATTCGCCCTCATAAATNGCGTTGGCTCGAAACATCGGAAACACAAAATTAGTAACAAACTCCTCTCGAAGGTCTTCGATGTATATCTCCGTTACACCCATCGCAATCGCCTTGGCACGAGCAGACTTGATCTCGCCGCCCTGACCAATATCAGCGGTGAATGCGACCACTTCACATTGATAGGTACTCTGAAGCCACTTGGCAATTACTGTCGTATCCAGCCCGCCCGAGTAGGCAAGTACAACTTTATTGACATCTGACATAAATTCTCCCCGGTATAGATGTTGACAGCGCCGCTCCAGAAAAAATCTCTTGCCTGCGGCAGGCGTTAATGCCCACAAATGCACTCATATTAGCATTTCAGGCCTTATCCTCTGATCGCAGACCGAAGATTTGATCAGCTCCCTGACGCGGAGCTTGATTCGGGGGCTTATCAACTCCATTTGAAAAAGCTTCATTTAGGTCGTTGGAATTTTTCGCTACAATTAGGTCGTGTTCAGAATAACGCTTAAATGCGGCTAGCCGTCTTGACATGACTCGGCAAACGCTAACTTTGATCAAGCCCGACGATTGGCATCTACACCTGAGAGATGGTGCGGCATTGCAAACGACAGTGCCGCACACAGCACGCTGCTTTGGGCGGGCTGTAATCATGCCTAATTTGGAGACCCCGGTCACCAAAGTGTCAGATGCTATCGCGTATAGGGAGCGGATACTGCAATCCGTTCCGGAGGGGTGCTCCTTTTGTCCGTTGATGACACTTTATCTAACTGATCACTTGGATTTAGATGAGTTAAGAGTGCTAACTGACGAGCCTCATGTTGTGGCGGTAAAGTACTATCCTTCGGGCGCTACCACGAACTCGGATCGTGGCGTAACCTCGATAGATAAAGTCATGCCGGCTCTCGAAATGATGGCTACCCTCGGAATCCCACTGCTTGTGCATGGAGAGGTTACCGACCATGAAATCGATATTTTTGATCGAGAAAAGCGCTTCATTGATCAGGTCCTTTGTCCCTTGCGAGCGAATTTGCCTGAGCTCAAAGTNGTGCTCGAGCATATAACGACGAAACAAGCCGTGCAGTTTGTCTCCTCTGAAAATGATCAGGTTGGGGCAACTATTACCGTGCACCACTTGCTTTTCAACCGAAATGACATGCTCGCCGGCGGGGTAAGACCACATTTCTATTGTTTGCCCATACTAAAGAGAGACACACATCAGAGCGCGCTAATCGAGGCAGCAACAAGTGGCGACCCAAGTTTTTTTCTGGGAACCGATTCTGCTCCTCACGCGCGCGGCGACAAGGAAAGCGAATGCGGCTGCGCTGGAATCTACACAGCACCCGCAGCCATAGAACTATATGCCGAAGTATTTGAGCGCGCGGGCGCTCTAGACAAGCTCGAAAATTTCGCGAGCCAGTTTGGCGCCAAGTTTTACGGTCTTGAGATAAATACAGAGACCATTCGCCTTGAGCGAACCAAGTGGCAAATGCCAAGGCATTTTGATTTTGGAAAAAAGACAGTCATCCCTGTCCGAGCGGGAGAAAATTTATCCTGGCTCCTGCAGCACGCAGCGATTTAGAACCCGATGAGCGACGGCGATTTAGACAGAAAAACTCAAGATGGATTGGCGGAGAGATTTCGCACGTANATGCCAGTTGTCGTTGATATAGAGACTGGTGGCTTCAATTGCCATACCGACGCCATACTGGAAATTGCAGCCGTAGTTCTGTCAATGAACGCAAAGGGGTATCTCGAAATCGAGCAAAGCCTCTTCCACCGTGTCATACCTTTCGAAGGCGCTAATCTCGAAGAGGCAGCCCTAAAATTTACGGGAATCAACCCCTTCCATCCTCTACGGATCGCTCGTTCAGAGAAAGATGTTTTCCAAAACCTGTTTAAGATGATCAGGGACGCCATGAAACCCAAGGAGTGTAAACGCGCCATACTGGTCGGTCACAACGCACATTTCGATCATGGATTTTTGCGCGCAGCAACGGCGAGACACGGCCTCAAACGTGATCCTTTCCATCCATTCTCATGCTTCGATACCGCTACTCTGAGTGGTCTGGCCTTCGGACAAACCGTCTTGTCTCGAGCCTGCAAGGTAGCGGGCATCGATTTTGATGAAGAAGAGGCCCACTCCGCAAGGTATGACGCTAACCGCACTGCGCAGTTGTTCTGTACAATAGTAAATCGATGGAAAGATCTTGGCGGCTGGCCTCCCTGACCAACCAATCAGTACCAGCACCAAACTGACGCTGCATTCCGAACACCATCGTTCAATACACCCAAGTCCAATTCAAGAACCGACGTCAGGAGTTGGTTTCGCCTTTGTCACCACCCGCCTTATCAATCAAGGCTTGCAATTCACCCTGCTCATACATTTCAGTCACTATGTCACAACCGCCAATAAATTCGCCATCAACAAAAAGCTGCGGGAATGTCGGCCAGTTAGACACTTTTGGCAGGGTTGCTCGTATCTCTGGATTACTCAGGATATCGACATAAGCGAAGCGTTTGTTGCAAGCCATCAGAACCTGTGTGGTCTGCGCAGAAAAGCCACACATTGGCTGCTCTGGGTTGCCTTTCATGTAGAGCAGAATGCTGTTGCTTTTAATTTGCTCTTGAATCGTTTCTTCTGTTGTCATTACTTACCTCGAATGGACAAGCCAAAGTGATCAGCGCGATTATAACTTAACTTGGCTTTCGCTTGAATTCAGTTTAGGCCAACCCCAGCTCGGAGCACCGGCCAATTGAGTTGATGCTAATTGAATGCTCTCTGTTAGGGCGTTGAACCTTCGCTATCGTACTACTGTCAGCAAATCGGGGCCTTGGATTGTTATTAAATGCGATGAGTGACTCAGACCAACATTGTCCTGATCGGAACTTATTGTGTTTCGGCACCCCAACCACCACCACCGGGAGTGCGAATCTCTAGGCGGTCACCGGCGTTTACCGTCAGCGAGCATTTGCCCGGAAGGCTCAGACCGTTGAGCAAGTTCTTTCCCTTTGCTCCATCTTCTCCACCGGCCAGTCCCCAAGGAGCGAGCCTGCGTCGTTCAGTTAGCAGCGTCAACTGTGCCGGCTCTAAAAATTCATACTCTTTGATCACCCCATTACCGCCAGTCGTTATGCCTTTTCCGCCACTCCCCTGCCTTTCTGCATATCGGGTAACACGGAGCGGATAAGTCATCTCAAGTACTTCAACAGGTGTATTTAGTGTATTCGTCATGTGGCTTTGAGCGCAGTTAAGGCCATCGGCGCTTGGACCTGCTCCCAGTCCACCAGCAACAGTTTCATAGTAATCCCAGCGTTCCCCCGATTCAGGATCTACACGACCCATAGCAACGTTGTTCATTGTTCCTTGGCTTGCAGCTGGAATCTTTTCAGGCAAGGCTTGAGCGAGCGCTCCGAATATTAAATCAACCAATCTCGTTGAAGTCTCCACATTNCCNGCAGCAACTGCGGCAGGACGCTTTGCATTNAGGATAGACCCGCGTTTAGTTTTGACTTTCAATCTTTGAAACAAGCCCGAGCAAGAAGGAGACTCTTCCGGCAGTAAGCAGCGAAAGCAGTAATATACAGCTGCAGCTACAACTGACTCAGGACAATTAAGATTACCTCGCACCATATGCGCGGAACCGGAGAAATCAAGATCAACTCCATCTTCATGTATCGTTAACATCACCGACAATGGAATAAGTGAGTCAGCAAATCCATCGTCATCCAGAAAATCTTCAAATCTATAGACACCATGGCGCAAAGAGAGGAGGAGCTTCTTCATGATTCGATCGGCATAGTCATTAAGCTCTCCAGCGCCGATAGCGTAAGACGCGTACCCCACCCTGTTTACCAATTCGCATAATCGCTGCGCACCAACCTGGTTGGCCCCAACCTGCGCAGCCAGATCCCCGCTCAAACCAGGACCAGGTATTTCAAGTAGGTCCAGGCAGAACTGTTGTAATTGTCCCGATGCGAACAACAAGGTCGGGGGGATCACAATCCCCTCCTCTTCGAGGCGTTGCGCCAATGGCATTGAACCCGGCGTATTGCAACCAACATTGGCATGATGTGCCCGGTTGGCAACAAACCCGACAAGAACATTATTCAAAAAGACTGGCGCGATTATCGTTATATCTGGCAAGTGCGTGCCACCGAGGTAAGGGTCATTAACCACCAGCATGTCCCCGGGACACCAAGATCTGTCACTGACCAGATCCACCATTGCAAACGCCATGCTCCCGAGGTGCACAGGGATGTGCGCCGCCTGTCCAATCAATCGGCCATCTCGCCCAAATAACGCGCAGGAAAAATCAAGCCGGTCTCTTATATTGGGCGAAAAAGCGGCGCGCCTAAGCACGGCGCCCATCTCATCACAAATGGCGGTAATCCGACTGGCAAACAGCTTCAACTCAATGGCATTCACTTAATTTTTCGTCACTTAATGCAGCTCGCTTCACTCCAAGGCAGCAGGTTACTTGATGGAACTCAGAGTGACAATCGCTGGCTTTCGCACAACTANCCACAATGTTGATCTTCGGAGTTTAAGAAGGAATACCATCATCGCAACCAATAGNAACGGTCTGCTTTGCTTGATTGATATGCAGGCCTATCGCGCGCCCGTTCGCAACAAAGTGTCAATCCAGCGCTCTTTCGAAGAAGGCGGTTATCGTATTCCTGCTATTCATGGCACAATGAGCTCGTTCTGGCCGCAACCACAAGATCTTGTGGTGCTGGGATTTTGGCCAATTGCGCTAATTTCCAGGCCAGCTTCGTGATCCTCATCTCAGACTGGTTAAGTTTCAGCCAATTAGACCGGTAAAACCTGAAAAACATCCGAGACCGCACCAAACTTGTGCAAGTAAAGTTTAATTAACATTATTCCCACAGAAAACTCACAGAAAAATCGCTTGCAAACTTCACTAAACCTCACTATCTTGTGTTGCCCGGGTAAGATCCGCCCAGATCTTGTGCTCATATGCGACAGACGAAAAGCGGTCAGTAAGGGTAAGNCGGCTGCGTATGGTCTTGGACAGGGACCCTGGCAATGACAGGAAAGATCAAGTCGGCGATCAGATTTTACAGCGAAGCATGCTGGCGTCGTCCCCGAAGTAAAAACCTTCGGCTTTGCTAAAAAAACAGCAGCGACCAGTAAAAAAAGGCTAAAGTAGAGCGCGAAAAACACAATATATAGTATAGATACTCAGCATCTCCGTTTTTTAGATTCTAAACGAGAGATAAGGGCTTGAGCGATCTCCAAGTGAAGCGCTAGTCAGCGGGAGCGGGGGCACGCAGTAAGCTCAAGTGGTCAGGCCCGCCGGGAGCGCCCGCGGCCCTGCCCAGAGACAGAAAGGTAAACGCAGTGCAAGCCACAATTGGCCTCTCATAGGTCAGCAGCGATAGAGTGAAAGCGGCCGGCTAAGCGAGAACACAACAATAAGAGGCAGGTACGCCTCGCAGTATAGATCGAATTCGGAGCACCACATGCAAACAGATGCACATGCCGGTAGCGGCGCGACCGTGGGCACGACCCCTGGCGCAAAAGAAACTTACAGGACACCTTCCACTGCCCCCGGACAATTGAGGGTCATCAAGCGAAATGGCGCTGTCGTCGCCTACGATGAATCGAAAATATCTGTGGCCATCACCAAGGCTTATCTCGCTGTCGAAGGCGGCAATGCGGCGGCGTCTTCCAGGATTCACGAGTCTGTCGCACAACTGAGCAGTCAAATTACCGACATTTTCAAGCGTCGTATGCCATCAGGCGGAACGATTCATATAGAAGATATACAGGATCAGGTTGAGCTGGCGTTGATGCGCACCGGCGAGCACAAAATCGCGCGCAGCTATGTTATCTACAGAACAGACCGCACTCGCGTACGCCGTCAAGAATCGAATACCCAACAACCTAAGGAGGCCGAAGTTGAGGTCACCTTTGAAAATGGGCATCGGGGTCCACTGGATACCGCTCGGCTCCGCACTGTAATAGACGAAGCTTGCGACGGCTTGGAAGATGTATCGGCAGATATGATCTACAGCGAAACCATCAAGAACCTATATCCCGGCGTAAAAATGGAAGACGTTCGCACTTCGCTTGTAATGACTGCCAGGACAATGGTCGAGAAGGATCCGAACTATTCCTACGTGACCGCCCGGTTGCTCATGGACACACTACGTTCGGAAGCGCTGGGTTTTCTCGGCATAGGGGAAGCCGCAACCCAATCTGAGATGCATTATCGATACGCGGATACGCTCAAGCTCTATATTGAGAAAGGCGTGGAGCTCGGACTGCTATCCACCCACCTGCTCGACTTTGATTTAGATGTTCTGGGTAAGTCTCTGAAAGCAGAAAGAGATCAGCAGTTTACATACTTGGGTCTTCAGACGCTTTACGACCGCTATTTTATACACAGTGAAGGCACCCGGTTTGAACTACCGCAGGTTTTTTACATGAGGGTAGCCATGGGCCTAGCATCTGAAGAAGAAAACAAAGAGCAACGCGCTATCGAATTTTATAACCTGCTGTCCAGCTTCGATTACATGGTATCGACACCACAGCTATTTAACTCCGGCACCTTGCGCCCACAGCTCTCGTCCTGCTTCTTGACTACCGTACCTGATGACCTTTTTGGCATCTATTCGGCGATCCGAGATAACGCCATGCTGTCCAAGTGGGCGGGAGGATTGGGCAATGACTGGACACCAGTCCGAGCCTTGGGCGCGCACATTACAGGCACCAATGGCAAGAGCCAGGGGGTTGTGCCTTTTCTGAAAGTTGTGAATGACACTGCGGTCGCGGTCAACCAAGGCGGCAAGAGGAAAGGAGCCGTGTGCTCATATCTGGAGACCTGGCACCTAGACATCGAAGAATTCTTGGAATTACGCAAAAACACCGGAGATGACAGACGCCGCGCACACGACATGAACACGGCCAACTGGATCCCGGATTTATTTATGAAGAGGGTGTTCAATGAGCAGGAATGGACCCTGTTCTCGCCAAACACTGTACCAGAACTGCATGATTTACACGGAAGAGATTTCGAACAAAAATACGTGGAGTACGAGAGACTGGCTGCGGCGGGCGAAATCAAGCCTTACAAAACGGTCAAAGCCGCCGACCTCTGGCGCAAAATGCTGTCAATGCTTTTCGAAACTGGCCACCCATGGATCACTTTTAAGGACACCTGCAACGCTCGCTCGCCGCAACAGCATGTGGGCACAGTCCATTCATCAAATCTGTGCACAGAAATCACCCTAAACACCAGTCAGGACGAGATAGCAGTCTGTAACTTGGGGTCAGTGAATCTGGTCAATCATGTAGATGAGAACGGCCTTAATAAGGATAAGCTGAAGAAAACAATAACTACCGCAATACGGATGCTCGACAACGTAATCGACATCAACTACTACTCTGTCGATCAAGCAAAAAATTCGAACCTTAAGCATCGTCCGGTCGGCATGGGCATCATGGGATTCCAAGATGCACTTTATAAACAGCGCATAGCGTATGCGTCAGAGCAAGCAGTGGAATTCGCCGACGTATCCATGGAGATGATTAGCTACTATGGCATCAGCGCTTCCAATATCCTCGCGGAAGAAAGAGGGCGCTATGAGACCTACGAAGGATCTCTTTGGGACCAGGGTGTTCTTCCTATCGACTCACTAAAAAAACTACAGGAAATCAGGGGCAGCGATTATCTTGATGTCAATATGGTCCAGCGGCTGGACTGGGAAAGCCTTCGAGCTCGCATAAAAACGGGAGGTATGCGCAATTCGAATGTTCTGGCAATCGCACCGACCGCCACAATAGCCAATATCACCGGGGTATCGCAGTCAATCGAGCCCACGTACCAGAACCTGTATGTGAAATCCAATCTCTCCGGGGAATTCACCGTTGTAAATCCTTATTTGGTAAACGACTTGAAACGACTTAACCTCTGGGACAATGTCATGGTCAATGATCTCAAATACTACGAGGGAAGCGTACAGAGCATTGACCGCATCCCAACAGAGATCAAACAGATATACGCTACTGCCTTTGAAGTAGAGCCGCGTTGGCTGGTTGACGCGGCGAGCCGCCGTCAGAAATGGATCGATCAGGCACAGTCACTCAACCTTTACGTCGCCGGCGCCAGCGGAAAGAAACTGGACATCACTTATCGAATGGCTTGGCTGAGAGGGTTAAAGACAACTTATTACTTACGAGCATTAGCTGCGACGACTACCGAAAAATCGACAGTCTCTGACCACAGTTTGAATAAGGTTTCAGCGGAGCCGGCCGCAGCGGCGATACCGGAAGCGTGCTCCTTGGACGACCCAGATTGCGAAGCTTGCCAGTAATAAAACGAACGAACAACATCAACTAACAGAGAAATTGTTAGGACTAACAACACAAAGAGGTACTCACAATGTTGTCTTGGGACGACTTTAATCAAGAAAACACAGCGACAACGGGCACATCGG
The DNA here is from genome assembly GCA_002719575.1 of Gammaproteobacteria bacterium. Lineage (GTDB taxonomy): Bacteria > Pseudomonadota > Gammaproteobacteria > Pseudomonadales > Pseudohongiellaceae > UBA9145. The sequence continues at coordinate 26,155 of PBHS01000029.1, forward strand.
TAGTAAACGCGCCGCCTCCACCAGAAGAAGCACCTGAAACGCCGGAAGCCTCAAAGCACCAGCTGGAAACAACAGTCACTTCAGATGGTGCGCAAAGCTCAGAGGATTTCGCGGATCTAACAGAGTCAACCGCGAGCAAAAACAATGCGGACGCCCTGAGGAAAGCAATTGATGATTTATCCGGTCTCGACATAAGTGCTGGTGTGGAAGAACTGGAAGGCACAGCAAACCGAGTGACGGTTGATGACAAGGCGATGATCAACTGCCGGGCNGACCTCAACCAGCTTGTNCCNTTNAAGTATGANTGGGCGTGGCAGAAGTACCTTGACGGATGCGCCAACCATTGGATGCCGCANGAAGTNAATATGAATGCAGACATAAGNCTNTGGAAAAGCCCTANTGGGCTTACAGAGGATGAGCGCCTTATCGTGAANCGTAATCTCGGCTTCTTCTCTACTGCAGATTCACTTGTAGCAAACAACTTAGTACTAGCGATTTACAGACTGATCACCAATCCAGAGTGCCGGCAATATATCTTACGACAAGCCTTCGAAGAGGCCATTCACACGCATGCCTATCAGTACTGCATCGAATCGCTCGGAATGGACGAAGGCGAGATNTTCAACATGTATCATGAAGTACCTTCAGTCGCCAAAAAGGCGTCCTGGGGATTGAAATATACCCAGTCGTTGAGTGATCCGGAGTTTAAAACCGGTACAACTGAGGACGATCAGGATTTACTCAAGAACCTNATTGCGTTTTATTGCTGCCTCGAGGGCATTTTCTTTTACTGNGGNTTCACTCAGATACTCTCCATGGGCCGGCGTAACAAAATGACAGGAACGTCAGAGCAATTTCAGTACATCCTTCGAGACGAGTCNATGCATCTNAACTTTGGCATTGATATGATCAANCAGATCAAACTCGAAAACCCTCATCTGTGGACAGATCAAATGAAAGAGGAAGCCACACAAATGATTCTCCAAGCAGCCCAGCTTGAGATAGAGTACGCGCGAGACACCATGCCTCGAGGGGTATTGGGTATGAATGCAGCGATGATGGAAGAATATCTGCAATTCATTGCCAATCGAAGACTGGTTCAGATCGGGCTCCCAGAGCAGTTTCAGGGTGTTGAGAATCCCTTCCCGTGGATGTCTGAAATAATGGATCTAAGAAAAGANAAAAACTTCTTCGANACACGNGTCATCGAATATCAGACCGGCGGAGCACTAACCTGGGACTAGAGGTCAAAACGACACAACATTCCAGAAGCCCCACGTGGAATGCCTTGCGGAAAGGTATCAAAAAAGGATGAGCGAAAAACAAAAGCACACTGCGGATGATCCAGAGCGGACATTAATGACTTTGGATCAACTCAGTCAGACTATTGAGGTGATGACAAGCGTCGTCAATCGGCTACGCAGGCATCTGAGTGAACAACTCAGAGAGCAAGCGGAGTTGGATGCGCGGGATGAAAAGGAAAGCCCGGTAGCAAGTGACGATTCGGGGGCTATAGAACAGCAGGCCCACGACATCCAGAGTCCTAGCGACTCTAGTTCCAAAGACCACGATATTAAGAAGAGCGAGGCGGCCCGCTCACAAAACACCAACCGTGAGCCATTCGTTATCGAGATACGGCAACAAAGCCGCTCGTTGGTTCGCAAGGCCTGCAAAACGCTGCACTGAGATAGTCAGATATCAGGCGCCTCCGGCCTCGCTCAAGAACAGATTTAGACTCAGCCAGCCAACGATGACCTTAGCGTTTCCATCTGTGCAAGCGGTTGCCCGATGACAGTTATGTCATGAAGGACCACAGAACGCGTGCTGCTGCCCTCTTACGGGCAGCCGAATTCGGCATCCGCTTCTGCGGAACTTAGCGGCGTGCGCCATGCGGTAGGGTAGGCCGACTCTCTCTGNATGTTGCCTNCGAAACCCACTTGATCCTAAAATGATATCGTACGTGTAAATAGTTGGTTTGCCCTATCTGCTCGAACGCTCTGATCTTTATGAGTGCCCACTGTGTTCACTTACATTTTTCGAACTAACATACGCCGAAACATCTCTCTATGCTAAGATTCTTTATCACCTCGCTTGCTTTTTTTACGCATATCTGGAGCCACGCTGATTATTCAACCGCCAGACTTGCCATGGAAGATACTTCTAATCCGTTGGTGCTGATTTCCACTTCTGAAGGGCCAATCTACATCGAGATGCTAACTGCCGAAGCACCGAAAAATGTCGCGCGCTTNATCGCCCTTGCCGAAGGCGAAGTGGCATTCACTGAAGCTCATTCCAACACCACGATTAGCCCACGCTACTACAACGACTCTCGTTTTCACCGAGTAGTTCCCAACTTCATCATTCAAGCTGGCTCGCCGGATCATCATGGAAGGGGCCGACCAAAAGACTACCTAGCAGATGAGATTAACGCCAGCGCCCTCGGTTTGGACAGACTTCCGNTAATACTTGAAGCAGGCGCAATCAATCCTATCCTGAACATAGACGGCCAAAAGACATTTGCACGTAGGGTGCTCGAACCGTTATACCAACAACTCCAAATAAATTCTCGTCAGCAGTTAGTAACTGAGGAAGGCACCATACTTGAATCCTTAAAGTCACTGACTGTGATGAGACTTTATCAGTATGAAGGGTATACCTTTCAAAATAGATTTCCCACTAGAGCGATAACTCGAGGTATCGTGGCGCTTGCGAATGACGGTCCTGACAGGAATGGTCCAGAATTTTTTATTTCACTAAGGGACGCTCCATGGTTAGATGGGAGGCACACCGTCATCGGCAGGGTTGTTGAAGGCATGGACACGGCGGATGGAATAGGCATCAACCCCATTGATCCCCTGACATCAGACACTGATAGCAGTCGAATCTATTCTATACGTAGACTCAACTGACGCTAAATCTTCCTCACCACTGTGCATTCTTTCGAGACTCTTCGGCACTTGAACATTCTTTTAAAATTTTTTTGAAGGACTTCTTCCAAACAGGAAAATCGTATTTGCTAGCATCCTAAAATCTTTACTCGCTCCTGCTGGTAAGGAGGAAGCGAAGCCAAGATCTGTTTACCATATCGTTTGGTAAAAACTCGCTCATCAAAAAGTGTGATACGCCCGCAGTCAGATTCGCTTCGCAGTAAGCGACCGCTTGCCTGAGTCAGACGAAAGGCAGCATCTGGAACGGCTAACGTCATAAACGGGTTCTGGCCCTGTCGNGCGATCCAAGCTGAAAGTGTAACTTCTATTGGATCGTCTGGTACCGCAAAAGGGATTTTGGCAATAAGGACATGATCACAGTAGCGTCCAGGAAGATCCACCCCCTCAGCAAAACTCGCAAGACCAAATATCAAACTGCTTTGACCCTGATCGACCCGCTGCCTATGGTATTTCAATAGCTGAGCTTTCTGATAATCATCCTGACACAGCACAATACGCTGCAAATCCTCCGGGAGGAGCTCGATCACATCAATCATCTGTCGCCGGCTGGAAAACAACATCAATGCCGCGATCGGTTCTTGCAGCAGCTCAGGCAAAGCAGTCGCAATAAAATCAGTGTGCCCCTCCGCATCAGACGGCTCACAACNCATATTTGGCACTGTGAGGGTCGCTGCTCTGCCGAAGTCGAACGGGCTGGGTATGCTAAGAAAGAAAGTGGATTCTGGTAGGCCTGCCTTGAGTTTCAGAAGATTGAAGTTACCCAGCGAAGACAGTGTTGCGGAGGTAAGGATTGCACCAGCACACTGCTCCCATAGTCTTTCATTCAGATTATCCGCTGCCAGAACCGGACTGGCAGACAGAATTATCTCAATTTGATTGTCATCCTCACGAAAAGTCATCCACCTAGCTATCGGCGGCTTTCCGGGGACATCTTCATTTGAATACTTCAACCAAAGCGAAGCGCTTGCTTCAGCCCTGCGCTGAGCATGGCCAACGACTGGATAGAATTGCTCAGCCGATTCTTTCCTACTAAAGTTATTTTCATCTTCTATTGTTATCTTTAATCCGTCAGCGATATTGGCCAGCAAACCGGCAAATTGGGAGAATGCATTGCAAAGATTGTCGGCTGNATCTCGAAGTTCGGGCGGAAGAATACCGTACGGAAAGGTATAACGACCACGCTTTTTTCGCTCATCAGCTTTACTCAAAAATAGCGACTGTAGCATGAGCCGACACTCTTCNAGGCGCGGCTGCAGGATAGATTGCAGCTTTTCATACTCGTTTTTTGAGGCGCCAGTTATCAAATCTTCTGCAAGCAGCCTAGAGATTAGATCTCCGATACGCTCGAGCCAGTTCCGGGTGCTGCAGATACATATGCTCGACGCAAAGTGATTGTTACTTTTAACCGCTAAATGATGGGCCTCATCAAAGATATATATGCTATTCGAAGGTTCCGGCAAAATCATTCCACCACCGAGGGCGAGATCTGAGAGCACCAGATCATGATTACTTACAATTACATCTGAATTGTTCAGTGATTCTCTGGCNTTAAAAAATGTACATTGACTAAAGTTACTGCATTGGGCGCCAAGGCAGGCTGCATTATCGACTGTCAATGGACGCCAGGCCTGCTCGGCTATCGGCCTTTTCCAGGCGTCTCTATCACCATTCCAGCTGCCATCACCCAGAGCGTCGAGCATTTCTCGATAAAGACGAGCGTCTGGTTTAGCAACANTGGTCGGCTCCTCGCCATAAAGATCCATGATTGTCTGAAAGCTTTCAGTGGGCTCCAGCAGTAAGTCCAATTTCGAAAGGCAAACATACCGCCCTCTACCTTTNGCAAGCGCCACAGAAAAATCGAGTTCAGATCCACTCAGTAATTCCGGGATATCTTTGAAAATAACCTGCTCTTGTAGGGCAACAGTTGCGGTTGAAATGATTACTTTAAGATTTAGTGACTGAGCAAGGGGTATTGTTGCAAGCAGATAAGCGAGAGTTTTACCGGTTCCGGTTCCTGCCTCAATCACGCAGACTGGCGCGATCCGCGCTTCTACCGTTTTATCCGGGAGACCTAGATTACNGGACGAGACCTCAGTAGCATCAGAAGTCTCTTTATCTTTACTGAAAGCCGACGCATCGCCGATAACTGCAAGTTGCTTTGTAATCTCAGCTATCATCAATCGCTGGCCAAACCGAGGAGTAAACTCCTTTGATTTCANNAGTTTACGGTAGCTTTCCTGGATAAGANTCTTAATTTCNTCCGCCAACATGCAGCTTTTCCTGGTGCTAGCGTTTAATGTTAAAGGAGAACCATTATAACCCATGAGGAGTAGGTAATTACGCCCGCGCCTTCTTCAAGCGTAAAAATAAATACGTTTCCCTGAACACCCAGCCAGCGAAGGTAAAACTCTGCTGCGCTTAGGCCTCAGTTTTTCCATGTAGGAAGGCTTGTCATCATTTCATTATCAANGGTTCTGAGTAATGACCTCAAAACTACCCACCAAAGATTTAANTGGGTCTATACTTATAGAAACACGGTCAAAAGGTCCCTCCTCTGCGAAGGAGTTCCCTCCTACCTAGGACGCACTGCAATTCCGTACTGATCCAACAAATTCTGACCCCTCGTTTTCATTGGAAACNCCATATCAGCGGACATCTTCGGCAGGTCATGAGAGCAAATATCGCAGCAACCATAGGAATTTACAAAAGGTAAGGCAAACCGCGAAAAACAAGATTCGTAGGGAGCCGAGCCGGCTTTTGCGAACAGGCGAACTAAACACATATCGCATAATTAGGTTCGCGCACGAAAGCCGCATGCATAGCCTATGCGCGGGGCCAATTGGGTCTCGTACTTCCGGTCGATTGCATGAAAGGATGAATGAGGGCTTCTCTCGCTTGCTTCGCCAATAGAGATCTTTNTACTCGGCGACTCCAAGCTTATTCAAGATAGGATTGGCATAACTGAGCAACCAATGTTTTCGGAGTTCGACATCAACAGATTCGAGGCGTTTTTCAAATTTCAGCCTTGCTTGTGTCGAAATACCCTCCTCCGACATTAAACTTCGAGTCCGATGCAATGGCAAGAGGCCCTCTTTATTCAGATGCTCGATTGCGAGATAGTTCGTTTCACTGAGCTCATAATTTTCGATGATTTGCCCATCCACTATTGCAGCAATTTCGTTTGGATCATTGGTTTCTAAGGTCAGCTCCTCCCCAAATGCCACATGGACATCACCTTTGAACCCAAGCATGCCGGTCACAATACTGGTGATGTCAGATTCATCTGTCTTGGTGAAGCTGCCACGCTTTTCTATTTCGCACAATTCTTGGGCTTTTAACACATCGCAGGCATCGTACTCATAGGAGATAGATACCGGGACAATGTGCAGTGCATTCAAACTTCCGGACAATTTGAGCTCCCTCTTTGCCATACCAAGCATCTTTAACAAAGCTGGGTCTGTTCGATCAATTCCGTTCTTTGCTCTGCCCTCTCGCTGCGCTATCCAGACATTTTCGCCGCTTTCTATACAGTAGTGGATGTATTCAGATAAGGTTTTCAAAGATTGTAATAATTCTCTCCCTCTGGCCGACCGCGCAACGATGAAGCTCTTGTTCAAACGCATTAAGTCGGAGACGAAAGGTTTTTTCAAAAGGTTGTCCCCTATTGCTATCTGTAAGGTGTCAAAGCCACCATGGTAGAGCATGTAGTTAACAAAAGCTGGATCCATCGTGATATCGCGATGATTACAAATAAAGAGGTAGCTGCGGCCCTTTTTAAGCCTTTCCATGCCGGAATGCGACAGTTTTGTCGTGGTGTCGAGGATCATCTTGTCCATATAGGTTGCAATGACATCCTGCATGGATTTCACATCCGTAACACCTTTGACCTGGCGCTTGAGCTTGCGACTAGCAGCTAGCTTTACTATTCCCGGAAAAAGACGCGACAGCTTTGGAAAATAAAAGCTACCTATACTCCGTAGGAGCTCTGGATCAGTAATAAGTCCGTCTATAACAGGACGAATCTCACTGTCAAGATAGGGACGAATATCTTTAAATTTTTCCAAAAAGTTACCCTATTAAACAGTGTTTTGCAGAGGTTTTATTGTACGGATTATGTTGTGAAAAACGATGTGCATTGTAGCGTTTTAGTTTGCACTTGGATACGAGCAGTTGCCTTGAGACCAGCCTAATCCCGCAAAGCAAACTGTATGAGAAGCACGCGCAAGTCGAAGTGTGAAACTAGAACAATTTGACTCAGAATACTTAGGATGGACAAATCGCGCCAGAGAGAGTTCACTGAAAATTTCGTAAAACAGCGAGTTAAATAATCAAATTGCCAGCTGCTTGCGCAACTCTGAAACATAGCGCTGCAACTGCGACAGTGCCTCAACCTGTGAGGAATTAGCGAGGGTTTTGGCTTTCTCAAGATCAATTGAATACTTCTCACGTGTGTCAGTGCTTTCAATTCGCTGCCGACAGAAGGACCTCCAACGCTCAGACTCCTCCGTCCGAAGGGTCTCGGGGAAGTTACGCGCCCGGTATCGGAAAAGCATCTCCTTTAAACGACCATCTTTAAATGGCAGATCAAGGCGTGCCAGTTCTTCTGAACTTGTCTTTCGCACTAATCTCATCAGTTCTTTATCACCTTCATTAAAAAATCCGCCATTGTAAATCATGAAATCAGGATCATCAGAATTATAGGATTCTTCGCGTCTAAAGACATTCCCTATCTTCTGCTCAAGACCTCGTGTATTCATGATCTTCTCCCAGTGCAATTTGGTGAGCTTTTCATCAACTCCATAAAGGGCTGCGCGATCTGGTGACAAGACCTTTGGTGAGGCCAGAATCTCACATCGGTTGTAGTGAATCGTTCTGAATGGTCTCAGGGAAAGCCCTGCTGGTAGTCGATCTTTGGACGTGTATACACGCATTCTAATTTCATCTTCAGAGAGATGAATCCAGGTATCAGGATCGAGCCGCAAATCATAAACAATCAAGCCATTGCCGTTGGTGGGATGCGGACAAATTGGTACTACCACTGCCACGCATCCCTGGGTGGCAGGATACGTCACAGAAACGTGCAACAACGGCCTACGGGATTTGAGGTCAATTTGCCGGCGAACTGCCTCTTTATTCCTTAATTTATAGACATAGTCAAACAATCTCGGCTGAGCGTACTTGACGAGCCGGGCTATTTCGATAGTTGCCATAACATCGCTCATAGCGTCATGGGCATCTGTGTGCTCAATACCGTTGGCGTTGGTTAACGCCTCAAGTTGAAAGCTGTTAGACCCATCTTGTTTCTTCGGCCAAGCAATTCCTTCAGGTCGCGTTGCCGCAGCGAGCCGAACCATATTGATGATGTCCCAACGCGTGTTGCCATTTTTCCATTCACGCTCGTAAGGGTCATAGAAATTTCTGTAAAGTAGTTGCCGGGCCATCTCATCGTCAAAACGGATGCTATTAAAGCCTGCGACACAGGTGCCCGCTCTAGAAAATTCCTCGTGAACCAGATGGGTGAATTCCGCTTCGCACACGCCTTCAGACATCGCTTTCTGCGGCGTGATGCCGGTAATAAGGCATGCCATGGGGCTTGGGAGGAAGTCCATTGAGGGCCGACAGAAGATGACCAAAGGGTCGCCGATAATATTAAGATCCTCATCCGTACGAATGCCAGCAAATTGACTCGCTCGGTCTCGGCGCGGATCATTCCCAAAGGTCTCAAAGTCGTACCAATAAATGCTTCCTGCAGCCACTGAATGCTTCTCCGATCTGTTAACCTACCAACATCAGCATAACATGATCGTAGTCTCGGCTATCTGCACACCAGCGCATCTCCACCAGGTCATGCTTTCCTCAACCCTCTTGAATCTGTCGTTCCGTGTCTGTAAATGGTGTAGACTGCACAGGCCTGCGTCGGGCAGCTAAATGCAAGAGATGTCAAAACGGAGAACCCATGGATTTTCGCGGCGCCCACATCCTAAGTGTCAATCAATTCCAAAGAGATGACGTCGAGCTGGTTTTCCAGGTGGCCGACAGAATGGAACCCTGCGCCCAGCGCCTGCGAGTAACCAAGGTCCTTGATGGTGCAATCCTAGGAAACATGTTTTTTGAACCAAGCACGCGAACTCGAGTGAGCTTCGGCTGCGCCTTCAATCTACTCGGCGGACATGTGAGAGAAACCACCGATGTCGAGTCGTCTTCGATCACCAAGGGAGAATCTTTATACGACACTGCCAGAGTGATCTCGGGCTATAGCGACGTGATTGTGATGCGTCATCCGACACCAGGTTCAGTGTCAGAATTTGCTGAGGCCTCCAGAGTACCGGTCATTAACGGCGGGGATGGCACCAATGAACATCCGTCGCAGGCGCTGCTGGATCTGTATACGATAAAAAAAGAACTTCAGGCAAATGGACTTGATGTAGACGGGATGCGCATTGCTCTGGTTGGGGATCTTAAACACGGCCGGACCGTCCACTCCCTTTCACAACTTTTAAAAACCTACCAAAACATTCATCTGACTTTTATATCACCGCACGAATTAAGAATGCCTGCCCAGATTATCAGCGATCTTAGGGCTGCCGGCCATAATGTTACCGAAACTGACGATATGGAATGTGGACTGCGAGAAAACGATACCGTCTACCTAACCCGTCTTCAGGAAGAACGTTTCGATTCAAAGCTTGAGGCGGATATCTATCGAGGTCGCTTTCGACTAAATCAGGCAATCTATACACGACATTGCAAACCGAATACAGTCATAATGCACCCTCTTCCACGAGATTCCAGAGCTGAAGCCAATGAACTTGACGCTGACCTTAATCAGCATCCCAATCTTGCCATCTTCCGCCAGGCAGATAACGGGTTGCGTATCCGTATGGCGCTGTTCGCCCTCATACTGGACGTGACCGAAAAAATTGAAGAGTCTACTAATGAAATCACCTGGTACACTGGGGGTAGCGTTCGGCAATAGATGTCCGCATACTCAAGTGCTGAAAACTTTGCAAAAAGCACGTTCAGTGGTTCAAGGACCATCCCTACAGTCGCCGTCGGAGTCACGGCTCTCTCGACAAGAGGTTTGTCAATGCTTTCACGACAGGAATATTTGGCAATGGACGCCACCGCTATGTCGCATGGACTTAAAAGAGGCGATTTCACACCCATTGAGCTGATTGCGCCGGCGATTGCACAGGCGAAAAGATTAAATCCGCGCCTCAATGCCATAACGTCAGAATGTTATAAACAAGCGAGGAAAAATGCAGCTGAACTGGATCGAGCCAAGCGCGGCTCAAGTCGAGTTGCCGGCCTACCCTTCCTAATCAAGGATCTCAGCCCTTTGGCCGGCCAGCTCCAAAGCAATGGGAGTCGGCTTTATCACGGGTTTACAGCTAGTCGCAGTGCCGCCATCGTACAAGATTATCTTGATGCAGGACTGATCATTCTCGGGAAAACAAACACACCAGAGTTTGGTCTTACTATTACAACCGAGCCAGTTGCAAACGGCGCAACGCGTAATCCTTGGAACACAGATTTTTCGACGGGTGGCTCCAGCGGCGGCGCAGCAGCGGCGGTCGCCGCTGGCATAGTACCGGTGGCGCATGCCACCGATGGTGGAGGATCGATTCGTATTCCAGCTTCATGCTGTGGGTTGTTTGGACTGAAACCGAGCCGCGGCCTCACCTCTATCGAGAATGATCTTGGCGACTGCTGGAGCGGTATGAGTGTTGGCCACGTTCTCAGTCGCAGCGTCCGCGACAGCGCCATGTTTCTCGATCTGGTTACTCTACCGGAGGCCAAATTGTTTCCGAAACCGGACACGCCATTGCAATTTGAGGCGGGCCTTAGCATGACCCCCAGCAACTTGAAAATCGCTGTACAGGACCAGCACCCCTTTGGCGAATCTATTGACTCTGAGTGCATGAAATCACTCGAGAAGGCCGCGCAGCTTTGCGAATCACTTGGGCATCACGTCGAACCAATTGAGCATCCAGTTGACTATAAAGCGGCAACTGCCGCGATGAACACTCTAGTTTGTATACATACTTATCAAAACATAAAGAAACGGCTTGACGAATTGAATACTGATCTGGCGAAAGCGAAACTTGAGACCTCAACGCGCCAAATGGCGCAAATGGGGACTCGCTTTTCGGCGACGGATTATTTGCGAGCGCGGGACACACTCAGAGCCGAAGAAATTAAAATGTTAGCGTTTCACGAGCATTATGACTTGCTACTTTCTCCTGTACTCACAAAAACGACTGCCAAGCTGGGGTGGCTCGACATGAATTCCAGCGAATTGAGTGAATACGGCGCTCGGTATCGGAGCTATGGTGGATTTACGGCTCTGTACAACGGCACCGGCCAGCCAAGCGCCTCGCTCCCGCTACACAGCGACGCAAATGGTCTTCCAGTAGGCGTTATGGCGACCGCTGCCTGGGGAAGCGACCTCTTATTATTACAATTCGCCAGACAACTTGAGGAAGCACAACCCTGGCCATTGCTGGCTCCGGTGGCGACTGGGGAATGACGTCTNANAAATAGAAAATCGACGTATCTGAGAACCGCCAGTTCAGTTCCACTGCAGTCTTTCCACACTTTCGCACTTTGCGCTTAGTCCCGCTAGCCCTGCTCCAGCGTTTGCTGGCCTTGCCGCCGATCGTCAGATTCTGCCAATCCTGGGCTAATCTCAGAAAGAACCTATTTCTTTACAGGCCCACTGATTCATTGACAGAGTGAACGAAGCAACGGCCAACCCGCCTGCACAGAGCGGCTGTATAGAAAGGTTAAGTCTCGCGGAGCGTTGTATGCTTGGTTTCGGAAAAAACTCTGGCCCAGTCATGCCGTCATTGGTTTATGCCTCACTTTNGCAGATAGTGCTTTCAACAGGCTAAGTCTAAATGATGGTATGGATGGTTCAAGGCTCTAGAATCACACGGATTGCGGATACTCAACAAGCGAGATCTGTCTCTCTTGAGAAACAGCTGGGCAATCCAATCGACCACCCGGTAGGCGACATATTGATTATTGAAAAAACGCTAAGCTGCGCAAGCTTATATAAAGGCACTCATACCAAAAATCTGAACTTGATTGGAACATTCCACCGCGGAGGGCTTAACAAGATCATCCATGGTTTAAAGATGGAAGACCCAAACGCCTTAATTGCCCAGTGGTAAAGCGAATACTCTTTACCACGGATGGAGTGACCAGNATATGACTACTCATGCTATGAGGATAAATGCGACATATTAAGGATCTTGAAAGGTGCATACGTGCTCTAGCTCATGCAAGAAATTGAAATCAATCGAGCGGTTGCCCGGTAATCTGTGAGCCACTGAGGAACGTATGCTTCACGACGCAACAGACAAAGAAAAACCGCACTAGAGGCTCCTACGCAAGACGTCGGTTCTTCCAAGGCTGCGGACGACNTGATCAGGCCCATCTATTCAGTTTTTCATTTGACTAACATCNATGCTCACTCTTCACCACCTGGAATACTCCCAGTCTTTTCGGATACTTTGGTTACTCGAGGAACTTGGCGCCGACTATGAGCTAAAAATCTACGAGCGNGACGCCACGACNTATCAGGCGCCGCCGGAGCTCAAAAAACTATCGCCCTTGGGTTCAGCGCCAGTTATTACCGATGACGAGATCGTACTCGCGGAGAGTAGCGCCATCATCGACTACATACTCGACAAGCATCCCAACTCCAATTTGCGAGTAAGCCCAGGCAGCAAGGACCGAGTGCGGTACCTATTCTGGATGCATGCCTCACAAGGTTCAATGATGTCACTGATACTGATGGAGGCAGTGTTTCGAATAATCATCACTCGAGTTCCATTCTTTATCCGACCCATTATCAAAATGGTTCTGGAACAAGCGACCCAAATTCTGATCAAACCACGCATAGCGTCAATGTTGCAAATTGCTGAAACAGACCTAAAATTTTCCGATTACTTTGGAGGAGACAGGATCACGGCTGCTGATATAACGATGATTTACCCGATGGCAGCAGCAAAAGACAGATTCTACCTAGATGACGACTATCCCGAATGCAATGCTTGGTTGGATAGATTACAACAGAGCAAGAGTTTCAAATCAGCGACACAGAAAGATGGGCGTGACTCGATCGTGCTGAGAGTGTAAATATACGCACAACATGCTCAACTATAACGCAGGATTATGGGTACTACGCCTGTTTGCAGTAATCCCAGCCATGATTGAAATCGCAATCTTTGCAGGCGTCTTTCTACCGATCTGAAAATCGATGGGCGTATGCAAAAGCTCTATTTCTCATGCCTAGCCCCAATTCCAACAGGCGCTCACGCCGTGCCGAAGAAGTGCGCTCAGAGCCCATCGCGCCCACATAAAAAGCATCAGTTTTCAGAGCTTCCATCAGCGCCAAATCATCCACGCGCGCATCATGAGCAAGAGCTATAACCCCACTGTATGGGTTACTGAAGCGCTCACGAACGACGTCGTCTGGTAGACCTGATGTTTTTTCTACGCCTTCGATTTTTCAGTTATCGCGGTAATTTGCCCTCGGATCACGAAGCGTGACGTCGTACCCCAATCCCGTCGCCAATTCGGCAACAAACTTCGCCACTTCATCTGCCCTNAGCAGAAGCAAGCGATNCATCGGACTCAGGCTATGATTCATCCGGTTTCGCTCAACGACTACCGCTTTCTCTCGACTCTCGTCTGCAGCTGAAATCGATCCAGACTGCAGGTTCACAATCCTGTTGATACTGGAGTGTTGCTCTTAAGCATCATGAAGCCGAGCAAAAATCCACTTATTCAGCCCAGTAGGCTCGATAAACTCCAGCAAGACATGGANCTGCCCACCGCATGGGAGCTTAAGCCTTGCCTGCTCTTCCGCAATGATGCCGTATTTCACCATAAAAGGAGTATTCCCCTCATCATGAAACCGTCGCTTTGATTGATCGTTCTGCAACTGCTGAAGAAAGTCTTCCTCGATGCAACCTCCAGAAATCGAGCCCAACAGTTGGCCATTGAGCGTACAGGCCATCATGGCGCCGACAGGACGAGGAGACGAAGCCTGTCTTGNCAATTGTGCACAACCACACCGAACTCTCTGCTGCAAGTCAGTGCAGAACACGGCCAATAGTTTGGTGCTGACTGCTAAGCATACTCAATCTTCCCTACCGTTATTTGGCCGCTTTCCCGAGAAAGCGGCATGCTAATTTGACACAAGCCGATTTAAGAGACATTAAGCGCCAAGAGGCTTTAGCCCAGCTCGCAGGAGGGCGAGTATACCTGAAATGCGAAAAAGATTATCCGCGAGGAAACGATCAATCANTAAAGGGTAAGGCAGCAAGCTAGCCGCCACTGTAATCCAAAAGATACGTCCTCCAATCACGCCGAACAGTTCAAAAAGCTCTGTTTAAATACGTTCAATAATGACCCCAGAAACTAATCAGCGCCGGCGACGATTGATCCTTATTGGGGTAACAGNTTTGGATCTGTTGCATTCACCTCCTCCANCTGCTCTTTCGAGTTTCTTCTAGCCGAAGTTCAGGCCGAATGACAGTTGTGAAGCCTCCANGTTAAGCAGAAAAGCCTTGGTCTCCAGTCCTCCTCCAAAGCCCGTGAGTTTGTTGTTACTGCCAATAACCCGATGACAGGGGATAATTACCGGAATCGGATTCATGCCATTGGCCGCCCCCACTGCTCGGAAAGCATTCGGCTTACCGATGTGCATCGCTAATTCACCGTAACTCCAGGTTCCGCCATATGGTATCTGCTGTAACGCCTGCCAGACCTGGCGCTGAAATTCGGTGCCGGCCGGCCGCAACGGCAAATCAAAATCCTGACGTTTGCCATCAAAATACTCATCGAGCTGCTTGATGGTTGTTCTAAATGGTTTCTCATCCTTCATCCAGCTGCCGTCGTGGCGTTTTTTCATGGAGCCAGAGGGAAACCCCAGCAATTCTAGGTGCTCGTTATCACCCGCCAGCAGCAGCTTACCGATGGGAGTCTCGTGATAGCAGTAGATTCTCATGATAGTAGATCTCGTAAATTTTTCTTCAAGAGCAAGATATATTTTTACCCAGGATTATTAATGAGTTTTTTGTCTAATGACGCGTAATTTCGCCACAACAACGTGACACAATAAGCACGCCATGGCTGCCAAGGCTCAGCGCGCTGCAGCAATGCTTTTGGCGTCATCGTTACACCAGGTTTCGAAACTGCCCGCCGAAGAATCAGATCAGAATATGGAAAAGCGTTCGGATCATTGAGCGCTCGCATTGCGATATACTGCGCTGTCCACTCACCGATGCCCTTGATGCTGCAAATAGCAGGCACAAATGTGCCAGTGTCCATGCCGCCATCAACATCCAGCTCGCCGCACTCGATCTGGCCCGCCACCGCCTGGATAGCTGCAATGCGCTGACCGACGATTCCCATGCCGTTCAGGTCAGCCACGGCAAGCTGTGCAGGCTCTGGAAACGTCAAGTGCAGCCCTTGCGCACCGCACTCATAGGTCCTGCCATATCGTTCGGCAATTCGCGCCACCAGAGTAGACGCCGCCTTCACTGTAACTTGCTGACCGAGAATCGCTCGTACCGCCAACTCGAAACCGCTCCAGCAACCGGGCACCCTNAGCCCAGGAAACCGCTGGACAATGGGCGCGAGCTGCGCATCCCTAGCTAAAAATTCGCCAATTAGGAAGCTGTCTGCTCTGAGATCAAACAGGGAACGAACGCGATTAATGATCCAGTGTAAGTGTCGTGTCTCTGCGCAGTTGATACGCACTCNGAGTTCATAGGTGTCTGGTTCAAAAAAAGCCTCGAAGTGCCCAGAAACTCCTTCGAAACGAAAAGTCCTCGCGTAGCTTTCTGTAGTCACTACTTCAATACCGGGGATGGCCCGATAGGCGAAGAAATCAAGCATGGCTGCCCAATCAAACGGCGGACGATAGGACACAAAAATCTCAGTTGTGCCGGGACGCCTGGTCTTATATCTATTCACCTCACGCTTTCCCCGTAACTATGTGCGTGAGAAATTGTCTGCTTTTCTGAATACCGGATCAGACCGGCGCACAATACCAACGCCAGCGGCGAATATAGTTGCACATTCTCACTCTTAGGCACCCGCATCGGGAAAACCGGGCAGCAATAGATGCCCAAAGTGAGTACTCCAATAAAAAAACGCCCAGCGATGCGCAGGTCCCTTGTATGAGGGCCATTCTCGTAATCATCGAAATCAAAGAGCACGGATATAAGACCAAATTTTCTGATATTAGATTCATCATACTCCGAAACGGAATTCAAACGCGCCGTCTTTGAACGTCACGTTAGCAAATAGTTCAAAGAAGCTGGCCCTCGCCGTTCAAGCCTTTGCCCTAGCCCCTCTACAAACCGAACTGTAATGATGGATGTACAAGTTACGCCAAGCCGCGCTTCTTCGTCGTACAGTGGCTCATCCATCCGGCTGGGCAAATCTACATAAACTCGCTATCACTCGTGCCCGGGTCTTCCCGAAATGCCCCATAGCCCAGAAACCATGGGCTAGTGTATAGTAGCGTCCTCTTCCGCCGCGCCTCGTACAGACCGAGAGCAAGTCCTCTGGCACGGCTTAAGCATTGAAACTGTTATGGTAAAATATATCGGGAACCTGATGTCGAACAAGGACTTACGAAAGCATTCTTCTATCGTTGTTGATGGCGTGGAGCAGGCACCCAGCCGCTCCATGCTAAGGGCGGTGGGTTTTGAAGATGATGACTTTAAGAAGCCTCAAATAGGAATCGCTTCGACCTGGAGCATGGTGACGCCGTGCAATATGCACATCAATAAGCTGGCGGAAGATGTCAACAAGGGTACTGATAAAGCTGGCGGCAAAGGCATCATCTACAACGTGCTTACCATTTCCGATGGTATTTCCATGGGAACGGAAGGGATGAAGTACTCACTTGTTTCTCGGGAAGTCATCGCCGACAGCGTCGAGACGGTCTCCGGCTGCATGGGGCATGACGGCATCATAACGATCGGCGGCTGCGACAAAAATATGCCGGGCCTGCTTATGGGCATGGCGCGCCTAAATCGGCCCTCTATCTTCATCTACGGGGGCACAATTCAACCCGGCCCCAACCACACTAACGTCGTATCAGTGTTTGAGGCTGTTGGTGGCCACGCCGCGGGTACCGTGTCCGATCTCGAGTTAAAGCACATTGAAGAGACCGCCATACCGGGCCCTGGCTCCTGCGGCGGCATGTACACCGCCAACACGATGGCCTCTGCCATTGAAGCCATGGGCATGAGCCTGCCAAACAGCTCGGCCCAAGATGCAATTTCCCAAGAGAAAGTGGAAGACTGTCTGAACGCCGGAGAAGCCATCATGTTTCTGCTGGCGCACGACATTAAGCCTTCCGACATCATGACCCGCGCAGCTTTCGAGAACGCCATCAAGGTTACAATCGCCCTGGGGGGTTCAACCAATGCGGTGCTGCACCTGCTGGCCATGGCGCATACTATTGGTGTGGATCTGGAGTTGGATGACTTTACCCGCCTCGGTAAGAACGTTCCAATGCTGGCGGACCTGAAGCCCAGCGGCAGGTATCTGATGTCCGAGCTCATTAAGATCGGTGGCATCCAGCCCCTGATGAAGACTATGTTGGACGCGAGCATGCTGGACGGCGACTGTATGACAGTAACCGGAAAAACCCTCAAGGAGAACCTGGAGAACGTGGCGCCTTACCCGGAAGGTCAGGACATTATACGCCCGCTGGATAACCCCATAAAGAAAGACTCACACCTACGAATTTTGCGCGGTAATCTCGCCCCGGAAGGCTCAGTCGCTAAGATAACTGGCAAGGAAGGTCTTTCTTTTAGTGGCAATGCCCGCGTGTTTGAGTCTGAAGAGGACTGTTTGAAAGGGATTCTTGATGGTACCGTCGTCAAAGGCGATGTCCTTGTGATTCGTTACGAAGGACCCAGAGGAGCACCTGGAATGAGAGAAATGCTCTCCCCCACCTCCGCCATCATGGGAAAAGGGCTCGGAGAGGATATCGCACTGATTACTGATGGTAGATTCTCAGGAGGATCGCATGGGTTCGTTGTGGGACACGTGACCCCTGAGGCAGTAGAAGGTGGCCCAATTGCCATTGTCCAAACCGGCGATCGCATTTCGATTGACGCTGAAGCCAATATCATTTCGCTTGAAATAAGCGATGAAGAGATAACAGCGCGCCTTGCGAAATGGAAAAGGCCACCGCCTCGTTACACGAGGGGCGTGCTCGCCAAGTTCGCAGTAACTGCCGCCTCGGCTTCAGAAGGCGCTGTGACCGACAAGTACCTCTAGGGTGACGGTCGTGAAGAACACGAGTGCAGTACATGCCTGCTTTTTTCGACAGTATCGGAAATAGCCTCTCAGGCTCTTTCCTTCAAGATGGCGCCCTATGGGCGCTACAAAGTATTCCGGGCTTTCCGCCGATCATTCAAACAGTGCACATTCTTGGTATCGCTGGAGTGATGGGCAGTATCGTGCTGCTCAATCTGCGGATTCTGAGGCTTGCCATACCTTCCCAATCTCTTCCTGAGATCACCCAGCGCGTCATGCCGTTCTTTTGGCTCGCACTGGCCAGCAATTTATTTTCCGGGGCGTTTTTTGTATTTGCGCGGCCTATGCGGTACTTGGGCAACCCGGTCTTTCTGTGGAAAATGGCCGCCCTGCTACCCGTTGTGATGATCACCTCAACCTATCACATAATGAGCAAGCGCGAACAGAATTTTTGGCAGGCNAATAGGTCGAGGATACTTGTTTCACGACTGATGGCCCTTTTTTCTCTCACCGCTGTTTTACTTGTATGCACGGGAGGGCGCTGGATTGCCTACACCGAGTATCTCGACTTTCCATTATGGTATGTGGAGCCCTATTACGACGGTAGCGAGCATCCATTTTGGATCGCAGTTGAAAACTGGGGTCTGTCTCAAGTGATCGCCGCCACAAACTGGTTCCCTACTCTCGAGACTGTTCACGTAATAGCTGCCTCGCTATTGGTAGGCTCGATCCTGTGGGTTGATCTGAGACTGCTTGGATTAGCCGCAAAGACCTATCCTGTCAGTGTTCTCAACAGCGAGCTAATTCCATGGGCTTGGGGCGCTTTTACCTTTGCCACGATAACAGGGCTAGGAATGTTCATCACTCGCGCCTCGGGGCATTTACAGAACCCGGCTTTTCAGGCTAAGGGCATACTGCTGGCTCTGGCTGGGGTCAACATGGCGTACTTCCATTTCGCACTGAACAGAAACCGCAACAAATGGGACGGCGAGAAAGAACCTCCAACACCAGTCAAGATCGTCGGCCTACTGTCGCTTATTTTGTGGTCATTGGTGATGCTCGCGGGTCGCTGGGTGGGTCACATTGTTTGAGTGCGATCACTGTTAACAAATTGGAGAACTGCACACCCATTATTCTTGATTAAGCTGGCAAATACACAATTTGTAGAACCCCCGTATTACAGCATCGCAGCGAATTGCATCCCACCGCTTCGGTGTTACACTACCTCAGTCATTCCTCCACGAATAATAATAAAAGAGAGTAAATGATCTTCAACCTGAATCGACTATCACCCAAATTGCTGCGGGTTGCGTTGCTTGTGATCGTGCTCGGAATATCCAGCTATCCGTCGGGTTGGCTGTTCAACTCCGCCCAGGCCGAAGATGCCGGCAACCTCTACAACACTGCCGTCGATATTCGGATGGGCAACCGTTATTTTGAAAGGCAATGCTCCCGGTGCCATGGCTTCGATGCTAAGGGCAATGATGAGACCGGAGCACCGGATTTAACCGGCAGGCTGCGCCGCGCGAGCTCAGATACCGGCATCTTTAGCATCATCAGAGAAGGCGTGCCGGGCACTGCGATGATCCCTGTTGCCACAGATGTAACGAATGCCACCGTATGGCAACTAGTTGCCTACATAAACTCATTGAGATATGACCCGGCTTCTGTCGAACTCGCCGGAGACGCCAAAACAGGTGGCAAGCTGTTTGCCGGCAAGGCGGACTGCAGCGTATGTCATATGGTCGACGGCCAAGGAGGGCGACTCGGGCCAGATCTCTCGCGGATTGGCGAAAATAAGACGCCAGAGGATCTGCTACTTGCCATGCTGGATCCTGACGAAGAGGTCGCTCCACGCTGGTGGAGAGTTCGCGCTGCTGGAGCTGACGGCGTGATCCGAGAAGGATTTCGAATGAATGAGGATAGCTTCTCACTGCGTATCATGGATATCGACTCCAACCTCTGGTCTTTCCAAAAACGCGATATCTTGAACTACGAAAGATTTGAGAAATCAACCATGCCAAGTTATGCCAAATCGCTATCTGACGGCGAACTGGATGATCTCGTTGCTTATTTATTTACGCTCAGACGAGAGGTACTTCCCTAATGAAAAACGCAACAGTTCAGCTTGCAAGCTTGTGCATGGTTCTCTCCGCGGGCGCAGCGGAGGAGCAATTATCTGCAGTAATCACTCCCGCCTTCACACCTATCACTTGGGAGAGGCTCGTAGATGCCCGAAATGAACCTCATAACTGGCTGATGTACTCAGGCACAATAGACAGCCAACGTTACAGCCTGCTTGATGATATAAACGTCGACAACGTTGACCGACTGGAGATGAAATGGGCTTATCAGATCCCGGTAATTGACCGTGCAGAGACCGTACCATTGGTCGTTGACGGCATTATGTTTATCACCGAGGCTCCCTCTAACGTGGTCGCGGTCGATGCCCGCACAGGACGCGAATACTGGCGTTATGATCATGAAATGCCTGATGACCTTCGCATTTGCTGCGGTCGCAACAATCGCGGGGTTGCCATATTGGGGGAAACGCTTTTCATGTCGACCCTGGACGCGCATCTCGTTGCGATCGATGCACGCACCGGTAATCTACTCTGGGACACCGAGGTTGCGCCTCATGAGAGCGGCTATAGCAAAACCGCAGCTCCGCTGATCGTGAAGGACAAAGTGGTTACAGGCGTCGCGGGTGGGGAGTTTGGCATTCGGGGGTTTATAGACGCATACGATCCGGCCACCGGTGAGCGCGAGTGGCGCACCTACGCCATTCCTGGCCCCGGTGAACTTGGCAACGACACTTGGTCGGGCGATTCCTGGAAGACCGGGGGCGCAGCCACCTGGATTACTGGCTCGTATGATGCTGATCTAAATCAAATCTATTGGGGTACCGGAAACCCGGGACCGGATTGGAATGGTGACGTCAGACTCGGGGATAATCTGTATTCAGATTCCGTGCTGGCGCTGGATGGGGACACGGGCAGTATAGTTTGGCATTTCCAGTTCACACCCCACGACGTGCACGACTATGATGCGATTCAGATTCCGATTCTGGCCGACATAAAGTTTAACGACCGCGAACGACAAGTCATGATGTGGGCTAATCGTAACGGGTTCTTCTACACGCTTGATCGAAGCAATGGACAGTTCCTTGCAGGGAAACCCTATGCTGCCCAGACCTGGGCCCAAGGTCTGGATCCTGTAACTGGACGGCCAATTCGGGTGCCCGGGATGGCGCCAACATACGAAGGCATCATGGTTTCACCACCTATCGTGGGAGCGACGAACTGGTATTCGCCGGGTTACAGTCAGGACACCGGGCTTTTCTATGTTACCTCTTTCGACGGGGAACAAGAGTTCTTCAAGCGTGATGAAGACTACCAGGAGGGTGAACGCTTCACAGGTGGCGGCGGCCGCTATACCTCACCGATGGATGCGTTTCATAGCTCAATTCGAGCCATTAATCCTGAAACCGCCGAAATCGAATGGGAATTTCCAATCATGCCGCGCTCCTCAGCGGGCATCACCACAACGGCAGGAGGGCTTGTTTTTACCGGAAGTGCAGATGGCTACTTCTTTGCGCTTGATGCTAGTACCGGAGAGGAATTGTGGAATATCTCTCTTGGTCGCAGAGTGCACGCTGCTCCCATAACTTTTTCTGTGAACGACAAACAGATGATTTCTATCGCTTCAGGCAATGTGATTTACACCTTCGGTTTGCGCAACTAGTAATGTGGACTATTGCAAGCGCGTGCGTCTGCACTCAGCGTGTGTTGATCAACGGGAGCTCATTGAGCAGAGAGCTAAAGAAAAGTGGCAATTATTTCTTCGCTGACTGTCCAGAGCTTTTCTGCAGCGACGTCAGTGGCAAACTCAGCGGGGCTGCGCTGACGGCGATCATAAAAATAATTTCCGGCCGCGCTCAGAACGGTCTCTTCATCAGAACTGGCCAACCAAACAAGCGTGTCAGCGCCCTTTTCTACCGGCCTCATGAACGGATACATCACACGGCCAATCAGGCTAGCTAGCACACCACCTTTGCTCCAGATCGGAGTCCGAACCACTCCCGGATGAAATGAACTCGAGACGAGGTTCGAGTGCCCGTGGCGCCTGTGCAGCTCCATCGCGATCAGAAGGTTCATCAGCTTACTCCGGCCGTAAGCTTTGCCCGCACTATAATCCCTCTCAAGGCCCAGATCATCAAAGTCAAGTGGACTGTTGGTGTGACCTAGTGAGCTGGTAAAAACAACCCGCGCCGGACCACGTTGACAGGCAAGCAAATTTGGCATTAGTTTCTTTGTTAACAGGAACCCACTCAGATGATTGACCGCAAAGGTCAGTTCTAACCCCTCAGCCGTGAGCTTGCGCTCAGCATTAGCGCCGCCAGCGTTATTGCAAAGTACGTGTATCTCTTGATATTGCGCACTCAGGCGGTCAGCCAACGAAGAGACGCTTTGCATCAAACTGAAATCGGCAAGCTCCAGGTGCACCCGGTCATGACCCGCCGCAAGTTTTATTTGCGCTTGAGCCGCCTCGCCTTTCTCCTTATCACGACATACCAGCACTAACTCTGCGCCTCTTTCGGCAAAACGTTGAGCGGCATTGAACCCAATACCGGAATTTGCACCAGTCACGATATAAACTTTCTCCGCAAGCTTTTTCATGTTCCTCTCCACAAATGACGATCGCCTCAACAGCCAAAAATTGACCTTATCTAGCTTATCTGTGACGATGAAATTTGAGCTCAGGTGAAAGATCGGCCGAATTCTGGCCAAGACGCTGAAAAAGTCGAAAAGCCAACGCAGTCCCGCGGAGCCAATGCTTAGGTAAGGCAGGCGGGTTTAATCGCATAAACAACGCACACTGGAACTATGTAAGATGGAAAAGCAACCTTCTGCCCTGTTTCCAACTCCTGCAATCGAAGACATCGAACCCGACATCCGGGAGCGAATGCTCAGAGTACAGGAAAAAAGCGGCTTTATCCCCAATATTTTTCTTGTTTTGGCGGGTAAGCCTGCCGAATTCAGAGCATTTTTCGACTATCACGACGCGCTCATGGAAAGTGAGGGTAATCTGACAAAGGGTGAGCGGGAAATGATTGTGGTGGCAACCTCGGGGCTGAACCAGTGTCTTTATTGTGTCGTTGCNCACGGCGCTATTCTCAGGATCAGGGAGAAAAGCTCCATACTCTCTGATCAGTTGGCCGCCAACTACCGCAAAGCGGACATCACATCAAAACAGCGGGTAATGCTTGATTACGCGGTAAAAGTCGCACAAGCCGCTCATGAAATCACGGAGCGAGATCACGCTCCGCTTGAGGCTGAAGGGTTTTCTCAGGATGACATCTGGCAGATTGGGGCAATAGCCGCATTTTTCGCGATGTCGAATCGAATTGCCAACATGACTTCTTTACAGCCGAACGACGAATTTTATGGCATGGCAAGATAGCCCAATCAATCAAACCATAAAGACTTACCGCAGGCCACTAGCACCTTTCAGAAGTAATGAGCCAGGATCAACAGCAGCTGCATGAAAAAAAGCCCACCGCCAATGAAAATTCTTGCCTTTAATGACGCGGAAGATTCAGAAAATCGGATCCACAGCGACGAGGTGGCCAGGCGTTATGGGTTCTCGAGCGCGTTGGTCAGCGGCGTCAATCTATTCGGGTATTTGACCCAGCCACTTATCAGGCAGTACGGCGAACAGTTTCTCCAACAAGGCATGCTTGACGTAGCATTTTTGAAACCGGCGTATCAAAACGACCTGCTAACCATTCGATGCGAGAGCCGAAGACAAGAACACAGCAGTCGGAGCAACGTCACGTGTGCCTACAATGAAGAAGGGACACTACTTGCCAAATTGGAAAGCTGGCTACCTCATGAACTGCCTGCGATCAAGGCTCTCGCCGATAGCCAACCCGGAAAGGATGTCAGTGTACGCCCAGAGATCAGCACTCAAGCAATCACTCTTGGCCTTCCAAGTCCGATTTTGCATTGGCGGCCGAAAGTCGAAGACAACAAAGCATACGTTTCAACCCAGCGCGACGGGTCAACCATTTACGAGGGCGATAACGGCTTTGTTCATCCTTACTTTCTGCTGGAGATGTGCAACACAGCGCTCAAAAACATGTATCTAATGCCAGCTTGGGTGCATACAGCCAGCAAGCTAGCACTGAGGGGTGCTGTCCGCGTGGGCCGGGACTATCGCATTAAAGCCATACCGACAAAAAAATGGGTACGCAAAGGACACGAGTTCATTCTGTTGTATCTGGTCTTCCATAGCGATGACGCAGTTGTTCTGGAAGTCGAACACACAGCAATTTACAAACTGGCGGGCTAACTAGCCTGTCGCTTTTTGACGAGTATTTTCTGCTCACCACGCGTACCCCGCTGCCCATTTTTTTCACGAATGGTGGCTTGCACACGAATCCTTCGGCCGTTTTTTCAGGGATCGACTCGACGATCTGTAAAGTGGGGTAAAACGGTTTATCGAAAATTTGCTGTTTTGCTCCGCTAATTCAAAAAGACTATTTTTCAGCACACTGGCAAGCGTCCCGGCATCGCGTGAGGTCTGCATCACGACCTGAAACCCGTGAGCCACCATTTCCAAATGCGCTTTGCGTCGCCATTATTCCTGACGATAGTGACGTGGATGGTTGTCAACCAAAGCCAGCCGGAAGGCCGCATTATTGAGATCACTCCAGGTGATTATTTAATCAGTAAGGCGCTGCCCCAGGGTTTAGATTTCCGAAATGATTAGACTTCAACAAGACGTATCCGGGCAGAATTAAAACAGCAAAAGCTCCCACCGCCTAGATGTCAGACAGCACAGAGTGTTACTCTGCAGTCGTCTAATTGAGGATCATACTGATGCGAATCGTTCCCTATGCTTTAAAGTGGCTTGGTTTAGCCCTTGGTCTAACTTGCATCTATGCCGCTCAAAGTAGCCGTGCAGATGACATAGAAAATCGTGTCCTCTCTCTGCGAGAACAAGCAGAGATTACGGATCAAATCCTGAAGGACAGGCTTGACACCGTTGTACCTAAAGTCATGCGAGCGGCGGAGGTAGACGCCTGGGTGCTAATCGCAAGAGAGTATAATGAAGATCCCATTTTGAAGACAATGCTCCCAGCGACATGGCTCAATGCAAGACGGCGCACAGTCCTGATATTCATTGACAGAGGCTCAGAGGTTGGTGTGGAGCGCATGGCTGTGGCCCGCTATCCGGTGGGCACACTGTTCCCTGGTGTCTGGAATCCGGAAGAGCAACCTGATCAATATGCGCGGGTCGCACAAATTCTCGATGAGTCTGATCCAGGACGCATTGCCATAAATTATTCGGATATCTATGCGTTAGCCGACGGNCTGACTTTCTCGGAGCAAAGGAANTTCCTGCAGGCCCTGCCAGCCCGCTTACGCGATANAATCGTCTCCAGTGAAGCAGTCGCCGTNGGCTGGCTGGAAACGCGCACGGCTGGCGAGATGGCTGCCTACAAGACAGTCATGGAAATTGCTCATGATGTCATTAAGGAGGGATTCTCTAGCGATGTAATCACGCCAGGAGTTACATCCACTGAAGATCTCGAATGGTGGTTTCGGCAACGGGTTAATGACCTCGGCTTGCAGACCTGGTTTCACACCAGTATCGAAGTCGAGCGCTCTGATTGGTCTAAACAGATCATTGCAGCTAACAACCAAGACCCCAATCTGCTCCTTCGGGGCGACCATGTTCATATCGATTTTGGCATCAGCTACCTTAACCTGCAGACAGACACCCAGCAAAATGCTTACATTCTCCGAGAGGGTGAGACGGAGGTGCCTGCCTNCTTGCAGCTAGCGCTTCGGAAAGGTAACGAATTGCAGGATATTTTGACCAGCAATTTTCAAGTGGGTCGGACAGGGAACGACATTCTTCGCCGCTCCCGGCAACAGGCACTAGATCAAGGGATTGGCCCGATAATATATACCCATCCTATCGGTCTGCATGGGCATGCCGCTGGAACAACTATCGGCATGTGGGACAAGCAGGAAGGGGTGCCTGGGTCAGGGGATTACGCCATGCACCCTAATACTGCGTATTCCATCGAATTGACTGCGCTGGTAGAGGTTCCAGATTGGAGTCGTGAACCCATGCGCATGAAACTTGAGGAAGACGGGTTNTTTGATGGCCAAAATTTTGAATACATCGCTCCGAGACAGACCGAGTACCACGTAATACGGCCAGCCGATTGATCGTCTAAGGAGTACGAGAGGCAATAGCATTCCGGTCAACACGCTCTCCATTCAGATAAACCGAGTGAATATCCCTCGTGCTTTGTATCTCTGAGGTTGGATCCGAGTTCAAAACCAATAGACTCGCTCGCTTGCCGTTCTGCAACAGGCCCATCCCCTCGAGACCCAAATGCCTTGCGGCGTGAGACGTGGCGGAAATTAGCGCTTCCATTGGACTCATGCCCAACCTCACGAAAACCTCCAATTCGCGGTGGCCTGTGTAACCGAATGGATGTCCGGGTACCGCTCCTGCATCGGTTCCAAGCACCAAATCCAGGCCGCCAGCCTTTATCCGTGCAAAGCCAGCGCTGAGCTCCGATTCACGCTCTGGGTCCCGCTCAGGCNCCGCCTGGCGCGTTGCTGAAACCGAAAGCGATTCCTTCAGCGTTTTCGATAAAAATGGGGCTAGAAAATTGTCCTCACCAATGGCTTCCCGGCGAAGTTCTCCCAACCCTAGATTAGGCACGACAAACACATNTGATAGCGCTGCTCGGGCNACCAAGTCATCCGTNAANGAGCTGTCAATCCGCCCNTGCAGAAATCCGTCTACGCCAGCATTGATAAGATCGTACATATCCGGAGCAACTTGTTGGTGTACGAAAACCTTGAGACCCAGCTTTCGAGCTTGCTGAGCAACCGCCCTGTAGATCTGCGGCGCAAGCTTTATCTGGCTGCCGCCCCTGTCATCTACCCAAATCTTAATAAAATCGTAACCTCCAAGGGCCACATCTGTAACAGTCTGGCGCGCCGACTCAGGGTCAGTGACTCCGTGAAGCACTTTGAATCCGGTTCTGGCCTGCACCTGTGCTGTCTGTTCTAGAAACTGATTATTAGGCCCCTGACCGGGCGGCGCCACGCCAGCGGCATAAAGGAATTCAGGCAAATTTTTTCGCCTAGCCACTGTCGCCTGCAGCAACTGTGCTATTTCTACAGGGTCGCTGCCAGCCGAAAACACAGCAGCAAACCCGTAGTAAGCGTATTGCTCAAGATTGTCAGTCAGGTTTTCNAGGTTATAGTTATCCGCGCCCCAACTTTCCCTAGACTGAAANCCAAGATGGGCATGGGCATCGATCAAAGCTGGCATCACCCATTTNCCACTGAGATCAACCACCTGTNCTNCCTCCGTGAACGGTAAGTTTTGGCCCAAANCCACAATCAGTCCATCTTCAACCCGCAGATCATGATTGATGAGGACGCTGCCGTCCCCGATGATGAGATTGGCGTTCTGCAGNATTAGGTTGCCCTGTGCNTGAACGCTGAAAACAANACCGAGTAACAAGCTGATGCCCNNAAGCCAGGCATTGTATTTGAAAAAAACGNGCAAGATCATTCGTCTCTCCNGTTTAAGAATTCAAGGGTGCGAATCTGGAGCCCTGTCGCATAGCTACACGGGACACAGCCAATCGTTGACGGCTAATAGTTACCTCAATTTTGTTTTTCGAAGCGAATCTAGTTCTCAACAGTACATTCACCCTGCTACTCTCTGTGTTGAAGGCCTATGTTAAGTTATTTTCTCTGGGAACTCAGCAGTGAGCAGCAATACCGACTGGCTAAGCGAGCGCGAGGCAATAGCCCTCGCCGACAATCCGGACACCCCGACCCTTGCCGAAGCGGCATCTAAGCTCAGGGATCGGAAGCATGGCAATCTTATTACCTATTCGCGGAAGGTTTTCGTGCCTCTCACCCAACTGTGCCGCGATGTTTGTCATTATTGCACCTTTGCTCAGACCCCGAGGCATCTTAATCAAGTTTTTATGCCGCCCGGAGAAGTGGTCGCTTTGTGTAAAGCCGGTGCCGAAGTAGGCTGCCAGGAAGCGCTTTTTACGCTGGGCGAAAAACCCGAATTGCGATACCGCGCCGCTCGAGAAGCACTTGCTGAATTTGGGTACGACAGCACTCTGGAATATGTTCGGGATGCAGCTGAGCGTGTACTGACCGAGACCGGGCTGCTGCCTCATATTAACGCCGGCAATATGACTATCAGCGAAATCGGCATGCTTAGAGCAGTAAGCGCGTCCATGGGGATCATGTTGGAGTCCGCTTCGCCCCGACTGTGTCAGAAAGGCATGCCACACTATGGTTCACCCGACAAAGATCCTGAGCTTCGACTGCAAACACTTGAATTCGCGGGCAAGTCTAGCGTGCCTTTTACCACGGGCATTCTAATCGGAATTGGGGAAACTCGACTGGAGCGCATTGAGTCTCTCTTGTCGATCCGGCGACTTCATGAGCAGTATGGCCACATTCAGGAAGTAATCGTTCAAAATTTCAGAGCCAAGCCGAAAACAAAAATGGCACAAGCGCCTGAGCCAGATTTGGAAGATCTAATTTGGACACTCGCCGTAACTCGCTTGATCTTTGGATCGCAAATGAACATTCAGGCTCCCCCAAACCTGAGCCCAGGCGTCCTGCATCAACTAATCTCAGGGGGAATCAATGACTGGGGCGGTGTTTCCCCAGTTACACCGGATCATGTTAATCCAGAGGCACCCTGGCCTCATCTCGATAACTTGGCCCGAGAGACGGAAGCGGCTGGCAAATTTCTGGAACAGCGGCTAACTGTTTATCCGGGCTACCTTTGTGAAGGGTCTAAATGGCTTAATGAATCCGTCTTGCCGGTCGCGCTTACTCACAGCGACAGTATGGGTTTTGCCAGAAGGGATCCTTGGACTCCCGGAAGCAATGCAAAAATCCCCGCACTTGAAACCAAGTTGTGCCTAGAACGGCGCAGATCGTCCGCGCCTATCGCGAGCATCATCGAGCGCGCTCAAAAACAGCAAGCTCTGACTGAAAAGGAAATTGAGTTTCTCTTCAAGGTGCGTGGCCCTGACTTCAGCGCGGTCATTCGCGCCGCCGACCAGATACGATCAGAGCAGGCTGGCGATACTGTCAGCTACGTCGTGAACCGCAATATCAACTACACCAATGTTTGCTACTTTCGGTGCCAATTCTGTGCCTTTTCAAAAGGAAGAATGAGTGAGAACCTGAGAGGAAAGCCTTACGACATCTCAGCTGAGGAAATAGCACGCCGTTCCCGAGAGGCCTGGGACAGGGGCGCCACTGAAGTCTGTATGCAGGGAGGCATCCATCCAGACTACACCGGTCAGACCTACCTGGACATATTGGCTACTGTTAAACGCGCTGCGCCGGACATTCACGTCCACGCATTTTCACCTCTCGAGGTCTGGCAGGGCGCAGCGACCCTCGGAATAAGTCTCAAGGAGTTCCTCCTACGCCTAAGAATGGCAGGACTCAGCACCCTTCCCGGAACCGCGGCAGAAATCCTGCACGATGAGATTCGCGAGCAGATCTGCGCCGACAAACTTAACACCGAACAGTGGCTAAAAGTCATGCGATCCGCCCACGAAGTCGGCTTTCATTCAACAGCGACCATTATGTTTGGACATGTAGATCGGCCCAAACACTGGGCAGCACACCTCCACGCAATTCGAAAACTGCAGGACGAAAGCGGAGGATTCACAGAATTCGTCCCGCTTCCCTACGTTGCAGCCGAAGCGCCAATGTATAGAAAAGGCAAATCAAGACAAGGCCCGACACTACGCGAAGGCCTACTCATGCATGCTGTACCTCGGTTAGCATTCAATGGAGCCATCTCCAACATTCAGACCTCATGGGTAAAAATGGGTCGAAATGGCGCCATGCTCGCCCTACAGTGTGGTGCGAATGATCTTGGAGGCAGCCTGATGAACGAAAGTATCACACGAGCAGCTGGCGCTCAGCACGGCCAGGAGTGGCCCCCCGCAGAGATGGCCGCTGCCATCAGTCGTCTTGGACGCTCAGCGAGAATGCGCACCACTTTGTATGCAGATGCCCCTGCAACGCAGCGCGAGCGGGCGTTCAACGCATGTGCACTCAGTCAGATCATAAACAGTGACGCCGGGAAATTTCAGCGGAGCAAGATTCTGAAAGATACTGATTCGCCACTTTGTCCCGCCGGGCAATCCCAGTAAATTCGATCCTGTTGGATGGCAAACGAACAGAGCCTCTGTTTGTGGCGTCGCTTCACTGATACAATCTCGCGCTTTGATCGCGGCGGTGTTTCCGGCAGCAGCATATCGCGCAGGCCCACGTCGTCAGCATAGGAACTATTCGGCATGAAAATTAGCATCACAGGAGCGAACAGCAGTGTTGGCATCAATCTGCTGTCCCATTTGAGTCAGAAAGATGACGTCGTGACAATCGCCGGGGTGCGCTCTGAGTCTGCATTCGCGAGTCTTCCCCAATCAACATCAATAAATCCCGCGATAATTGCTTATGATGATCCGGAAAGCCTTAACCAAGCCCTCGCCGGCGCCGACTGCTTGATTCATCTCGCCGGGATCCTGATTGAGAGCAAACATTCCAACTATGCCAGCGCTAACGTTGCTGCCACTGCTGCTGCTGTGAAAGCGGCCCAACATTGCAATGTCA
Source organism: Gammaproteobacteria bacterium (assembly GCA_002719575.1). Taxonomy (GTDB): domain Bacteria; phylum Pseudomonadota; class Gammaproteobacteria; order Pseudomonadales; family Pseudohongiellaceae; genus UBA9145. The sequence continues at coordinate 57,119 of PBHS01000029.1, forward strand.
GGCACATCATTTTTATTAGTGTTGTCGGAGCAAGCGCTGGCTCGCGAAATGCCTATTTTCGCTCGAAAGGTGTTGGTGAGGAACTAGTCTTGAATTCAGGAATTCCCGCCACAGTGTTGCGAACTCCAATTCTCATGGGACCCGGCACAGCTGGTGCCAAATCGCTCATAAGTGCTGTCTCAAATGGCCAAACCAAAGTGCTTGGCGGCGGCGGTTATTGCATGCGGCCCCTAGATATCGATGACCTCAGTCAAGCAATGGCGAAGTTGGCTTGTGAGCCTGCTAGAGACAGTCACATTCACGAGTTGGTGGGTCCGGAACCGATCACCTATCGTGATTTGATAAAAAAAGCCGGCAAATTGATGGGTAAAGAGGTTGAAGTCAGCTCTGTTCCGATTCTAATGGCCAAATTGGGTGCGGCGATTACCAGCACGCTTAGTCAAGGCGGTATCACACCGACCGTTATTGATGTAATCACTGTGGATGAAGTCGTCACTGAGAACGCGAATGAAAAGATCGGCACTAGCCTGACACCTCTTGAAGATACTCTAAGAAAAATTTTAGCGAGCGAGCCCTGATATGAGCGAACACGATAACGCTACGGCCAATGAGACTGTCGAAGAGCACCCTACTCCCGACAAGAAGCAAAGCACCCTAGGAAGATTAGTTTTCCTGCTGATTACAGGAGCTTGTTTTGTATACCTTTACTTCCGATTAAACGGCGCAGCTGCGAGAGAGGGTCTATCGCTTGCCGAATATATGACAGAAGTGTTCGCTAACGTTGCTTGGGGTTCGTGGCTAGCGCTAATGATGGCCTACTCTCTGTTCTATTTTCTCATCGACACACTTGTTGTTACCCGGGCGCTCAATTGGCTGCTGGCAGACATAAGATACAGGGACATTCTGCCCATTCGCGCGAGTTCCTACATAATATCGATATTCAACGAGCAAATCGGCAAAGGCGCCATGGCTTACTATTTAAACAAGCGGGACCAAATACCAGGCTGGGAAGTTGGATCAGTAATGTTATTCATTATGTTTTGCGAAGTTTTTTATTTGCTTGTTTGGGCAACGGTCGGCTACATTTTTGGTAGAGATGGGCTTCCAGAGGTCTTTCAAATAATGCCTTTCATAAGTATCGGGGCCGCTGCATTTCTGATTTCCTGGTTGCTTTACTTCAACGGCACAATCCTCCAGAACAATCAGCTCAGGGAGAAACGAATCCTTCACGGCTTCCGCCGCGCAAAGCTTTGGCATTACGCCGCTTTTTTCTTGCTTCGGTCGCCAGCTCTTCTTGCCGCGATAGTGGTCTACACTATGGCGCTCAACCTGTTCAATGTTGAAGCTTCTTTCCTGACGCTATTACCTTACTTACCAGTGATTTTCTTCGCCGCTGCTGTTCCAACTCCGATGAGGGCTGCAGCGATTACTTTTTGGGTTATATTGTTTCCCGAAAATGAAGGCCAGATGGCGGCGTTTGGGCTTGTCCAACACAATTTTTTTATCTTTTTTAACGCACTCATTGGTCTTATTTTCTGGCGCAGGGCCCAGCGCGAGCTGTTCACCTAACAGCATATGGCGGATTTTCTCACCCTCGTCCGCCTGCTGCTTGCCCTGCCGGTGGGTTGGGCAATGGCCGAACATGAGTTCTTGCCAGCTTGGGTACTCGCTTTCTTTATGCTTTTGGCAGTGACGAGTGACTTTCTAGACGGAAAAATGGCGCGGACCTTTGGCACAGCATCTGCTAGTGGTCAGATTTTTGATCACACAACTGATTTTATCTTCGTGACTTCAGGTTTGGCAGGCGCTGCAAGCGCCGGTCTAGTTCCAGATATTTTACCGATTCTGATCACGCTCGCATTCAGTCAGTATGTACTGGACTCCTATTTTCTTTATCGCCAGAAAAGTTTACGCATGAGTTCTCTTGGTCGCTGGAACGGAGTTCTTTATTTTTGTCCTCTTATCTTAATCGCCGGCTCAAGGCTGCTTGAAAGCAACCAGTGGGCTGCTGAGACCGTACTCACAATTTTGAGGATGTTAGCTTGGACACTCGTTGTGAGCACTTTAATTTCGATTCTCGATAGAGCAATAGCACCGTTCAATATTCAACGGCACTCTCGTTGAAAAACCATGAGAAAGCCCATGAACGGACTTATACGAGAACTATCGAGTAGGACCGCAGTTGAGTGCTTCCCGNCAGCCGGTATCNTTCAATCGATCTGAACCAAGGCCAGCGTTTACCGCTTGTTATCTGCGCGCGACAGCTGACATGCATAAAGTGAGCCGTTGACCATCGCCCAAATATGTTAAAAACAAGTGATATGTCGTGATAAGAGACAAGCAGCACTCGCTTTAAATCAAGCGAGAAGAGCGATTCCACGTTGTGGTCACACAGAAGGAACCCCAGTATGCAAAGTTACTGGAGCGTCGCAGAGTTTGCCATATCCACCGAAGTCGTTATCAACCCCCAATCCGCTTGCTTCGTCACGCGCTCAATCACCTCGAAAATCGAATTCAGCAACTCAGGCGTCACCGCAAGCGTTAGCAATTGCCCCTCAACTGACCGAAAGCTGAGGGCATGGTTGCCTGNACCTTTCCCATTTGGCGTTAGATCTACCTGTTCGACAAGCTCGCCTTGCCTGCCAAGCGGAAATTGATCTCCCGGATGGAACGTTTGCCCGAAATCCTGACGAGCCGCAACCAGNTCCTGCTGGATGTCGGCCTGCAGGGCGATAGCACCGCCAGAATCATCCGGCACCGCCAACGTTGTTTTCCTGCAATCCTCTTCCATGCTCTCAGCAGATAGACGAAAGGCACTCACCTTGACCTTGAATTCGCGGAGTAAGCTGCGACAGAACCGACGCGTTAACCAGAGTCGATACTCTTCCCCGTCCGTATTTGTGATACGTAATAAAATCCGATCATGCGCGGTGTTGTAGCATGCGTCGAATTGGCAAAGACCACTCATAGGTGACACTCCCCCCCTTACTCCGCGCTGATTAATCGCTGTTGCTTACAGACCAAAAATTCAGCTTCGCGCAATTACAGACAAAAGACGAACCCAGGGAGCGCAAAACTCCTTGTGATGCGCTTTTCCAGACATCCAGAGGTAAGCGGCTGCGGGGAGCNGAATAAAAACTAATCATTGGAATCCGAGCCTTTGCGTAAATGTCCGTAGAGCAGCTCTTCGGTAAATTCGACACATTTAAACTCAAGCAGCTGCATATTTTCATCGAGGCGACGGTATAGCGGAAAACTTATTTTCCAAGGACGAGTGTAAATGTTTGGATCTTCTAGAGTCGCCTCGTACTGAATCGAGTTCGGCCCGATGTGGGTATACCGTTCGGTTACGCGAAGAGCATCTGTATGATGATTTCCAGCGTGATCAAACCAAGTGTCCGGCACCTGGTCGGTCACATCAATGACAAGAGAATCGCCCTCGTAATGTGCAAGGTTGTGGCCCATCCAGCTGAGAATCGGCGCCTCATAGTCCGGCTGATCGACGTAGACGATACGACTTGCGCTTGCAAACTCATAGGCGAAGATGATGTGTTCTGTCGACTGCACAATCTGAAACGGAAATGGCAAATAGTTCGCCCGGGGCACGCCAGGCATATAGCATTTGACCAGCGGGTCTGTAGCCAGCCAATCTGATTTGTTGGCTTGCTGTTGCACACGAGCTTCGGCAGTGTAAGGGATTTCCCCTCCCTCAACGATACCAAGACCTGCCGGAATCGCACCGATAGCCCCNGCTGCNACAAGCGGACCAAAATTCGAGGAATGTGGCTCAACGTCCCAATTNGCCGTGTTGATAGCTTGCCAGATGCCGTTGAAATCTGGCTGCCCGTTGGCTGTTCTTGGAATGTCCTGAGCATGGGATGGCGAACTCAGCAAGAGAATTATTAAACATAGGGTTGGACACGTCTGGTTCAANNTTGCGCGGCGACGGGGGAACTTGNGCATGAGGGTCACTTGNNNACGTTAGTTANGGANGACACTAAAAATACTAGTAGAAGCGTCAGCTNGCAACANTGTCCGTATANTGNGCATTTCCCAGTCGCCAGTCAACTTATCGGAAAGTTGGCTCATAGTTCGTGCAAGACCTTNGAGACTCACTTTTCTGTCAGTAAAGCTTTATAATCGGNCATAAGTCCNAGTCCCCCTAGACAGCTNTTTGAGGAGCAAGCATTCTGTATTTTCTTGCNAGCCTGGAAGAAACAGGCATNAGTATCTTGCTGCGCGANTCTGGTGTCGCATTCTTCAGTTCACTGACCCTGCACTCACTCGCGATGGCCTTCGTGGTTGGAGTCAATCTAGCACTTGCTTTCAGTTTACTCGGGCTGATTCCCAGCCTGCTGAGCAAGCGCTTTCAGCCATTTTTTATACTGCACTGGTGGGCTGTTCTTCTGATTTTCTTGTCGGGCTTGGCGCTACTCGTCGCTTATCCAGCCAAGGCATTGACTAATCCGGTGTTTTATTTGAAATTCACAGCACTAAGCTTTGGTTTGCTTATTACCTGGCGNCTACAGCGCTCGGTGCGCGATCAAACCATTGATCATCCGCTACCGGCTAACCAGATCTCCGGCAGCTTTCCCATCGCACTCGCAATGCTGTCTTGCTGGTTTCTTACCATCGGAGCCGGCAGATTCCTNGCGTATACACATTCTGTATTACTGGCTTCCCGATACTTTTAGCGCAAACAGAGGAGANACAGACTCGACATGGAACAGGCTNTGTTGGCATTTTCCCGCGGGACAGGCATTTTCGATTTCATGCATTCGCCTTGGGGATGGCCAGTCGCAGAATCACTGCANTTTTTTGGGTTAAGCCTGCTGATCGGTACGGTAGGTGTATTCGACTTGCGTATGATGGGTCTTGGCCCTGGCATTGCTTACCGCCACCTCCANAGATTGGTGCCCATAGGAGTNGTTGGTTACGCAATAAANGTGTTCACCGGCACTATGTTNCTCAGTAGCGCGCCCGATCAATATCTCTATAATCCCGCCTTCCAAACAAAACTCGGGTTCATGTTGTTAGCAGGATGCAACGTGATCTGGTTCTATTCCGCCTGTAGCAAGCAGGTCAGAAACACAGCAGATTCTCTACCGGTGTCCCGGCGCGCAAAGCTCATAGCGGCAGTCTCCCTGATNTCTTGGTGCGCCATTATAATCTGCGGCCGATTGATCACTTACTATCGACCACCTTACCATTGGTGCTTCTGGTGTTGAGAGCAATCCAACCACAACTCCTGCCCGTAAACCAATCNGACCCANCGCATTGCCCATCGCGGTTANAAGATATCTAATGGAGATTCGTAAAAATTACNCTTTTGGTAGCTTCCGAATCAANGTCAACTGGCCTGTTGCCGCTTGCGTTTTNATAACAGCANNNTCCTTTATGCGTCTGGGCCTCTGGCAGCTTGATCGAGCGGCAGAAAAAGTCGCTGCCCAAAACGAGTTGCTCGCAGAGCTTCAGGAAAATGCCGAGCCGATTGAATCCATTCCCCTCGGGCATTTACACCCCGCCAATCCAGAGCTTCAAAATCGCCATGTNAGACTAACCGGNGAGTACTGGAATGACCGCACCGTTTTGTTGCTAGCGGAATTCTTCGAGAGTCAAATCGGCTACGGGGTNGTTACCCCCTTGCGTCTGAGCAGCAACAATCAATTAGTACTGGTGCATCGNGGCTGGACTACNGGNATCCTGCCGCCAGATACGCCCCCATTCACAAGACCCGTGCACGGACCTGTGGACATTGATGGTCAGATATTTGTTCCTTCTGGAAATGCTCGCGCAATCGAAAACCGTATCGACGCTAGCCAATGGCCGGTGCAGATGCGGGAACTGGATATTGAGGCTCTTGCAAAAATCCTCGGTGAATCAATTTTTCCCTTTGANGTGAGAATCGTNGCCAANCAAGCTGGCACACTGACAAGACACTGGCCGGCAGTTCAACCAGAAATAAATCAGAATTTATCTTATGCGATTCAATGGTTTAGCTTTGGCTTGGCAGTCNTNTTTATTGCACTTCTAGCGAGCAGCAACCTTTGGATGTTGCTTAAAGGGAAAGACCCAACCGTTGCCGACAGCATTGAATTGGACTGATAACTCNACTTTTGCCTCAAAAATTTACAATNAACNATTGNTNNCCTTTCCATCTGTNGNCCAGTTAACACGTTGTTTTTTCANGCCGAATTNTCCGCCCAAGAAGTTCAAAAGGGCTGATGTTAGTGATACCATCCGACGGGTAGTGCATCGTTGAATAGCTCAACGTCTGACGTACCCAAAGCTATGAGGAGTAGCAATTATGCGCATCACACNGTCGATTTCTGAGNTNGCAAAAATCGCGATATCTGGGCTATTAGCCACGCCNGTCGCCGTATTGGCTCAGCCGGATGAGATTACATTTCACAAAGACATTGAACCCATCCTCCAGCGCAGCTGTCAGAGCTGCCATCGGGACGGTGGTGCGGGTCCTATGCCATTGATNACCTANGAACAGGTGGCTCCATATGCAGGACTGATTGAGTATAAAACTGGTCTGCGTGACCGGGCAGGCGCAATGCCTCCNTGGTATATGGAAAAAAACATNGGTATTCAGGACTACAAGGATGATCCGTCTTTGAACGACGAAGAATTAGCCGCNATATCAACNTGGGCCCGTTCCGGCACTCCCAAAGGGGANCTGGCTGATGCCCCTGAACGCTTGNTTTTCGATGACAGCATTAAATGGCGAGCGGGGGAGCCCGATCTGGTCGTCGTAATGGACGATATAACCAAGCTCGCAGGCACACCCGACTGGTGGGGCGAAATACCGTCAGCGCCAACAGGCTTGACCGAAGATAGGTATGTCAAATCAGTTGAGGTAATCGAGGTAAATGATGTACCAAGCGCAGGCACTGGGCGAGAGACCGTCGGTGGTCGCTANATCTTTCATCACATGATCTGGGCCACAGCCCAGATGGATGAAAACGGGGAAAGGGTTCCCGGGCTTTCCATCCCNTGGCCTGTGCACGAAGTGGGCCGCAACGCGGACATCTTTGACCAAGAGGCGGGTCGCTTACTCAAAGCCGGCTCTTGGATCGTTTCAGATTCCGTACACCTGCATTCCAACGGAGTCGACACGGTTGGCCATCTAGAAGTCGGTTTCCGATTNCACGANAAAGATTACAAACCCAAGTATCAAAATGCTTTCATCGGGTTGGGCAATGGCGTAGACATTAGCATCCAGGGNAATAAGAAGGACCAAGAGCTCCACGCATATACCGTTCTCGANGCACACACCAAAGTGATTACGTTCGAGCCTCATCTGCACGCTCCCGGCGAGCGCATGTGCCTGGAGGCCATCTGGGGCTACACAGTCGAAACCCTGTCCTGCGTGGGATACGATCACAATTGGGTCCGGGGCTATCCTTACGCAGAGGACGCTGCGCCATTGCTACCCAAAGGGACTATCCTTCATATTGTTGGATATATGAACAACACGGAGTCTAACCCAAACGTTCCGGATCCGCGCAACTGGCAGGGTTCAGGCAACAGGTCAGTGACTAACATGTTTATNGATCTTGGGATTCGCGTCACTATGACCGATGAACAGTTCTATGAAGCCATGGAAATAAGGCGTCAGTCACTCAACCTAGGCCCTAACGATCATGTTATCGGTTGCCCGCTTTGCGGCGCTCCTTTAGTGGCGCCTCTGGCCAACGCCGATGAAAACGCGCAAACGGCTGCTAGCGACGACGACTGAGTTAGATCGACAGTCGACAATGAGCAAACACAACCAGAAGCAGCTTGGCCATAATAGTCTNCTGCGATCGATGGCGATGCTGCTGCTGCTGCTGGCTCCTGTGTCGGCCTTNGCGCAGAGTTATGTTAGCGGCCAACATGTGGAGCCAGCCTTTGAGGGCTGGCGGCCCAATCCTGATGGTACTTTCAGCTTCATGTTNGGATACATGAATGAGAATTGGGAAGAACAGCCNACNGTTCCAGTCGGAGAAAACAANTTTTTCTCTCCCGGCGACCCCGACCAAGGTCAGCCCACCCNCTTCTTGCCTCGGAGGAACCGCTTTAACTTNGAAGTTGTNGTCCCAGCCGACTGGGGAGATCGCGAACTCGTTTGGACCCTNNTAGTGAATGGCGTTGAGCGAAAAGCNTTTGCGACTCTGCGGCAAGATTATCTGGTCGATAACATGGTAATCGCTTCAGAAACAGGTTCGTTAGGTGCTGGTACTAGCAGCCCGGAATCTCGAGCTAACGTACCACCGGTTGTGATGGTGCAAGGAGATTTGGTTCGCACAGCACGAGTNGGAGAGCCTATNAAGCTAGTTACAAGTGTCTGGGATGATGGCCTACCCAANCGCCGCAGAGACTCCACAAATACCGCNGACGAGCTCAAACGTCGTATGGAGCGACCNCCCTCACGAGTTACCGTTGGTAAAGTCAACGGGCTTTTCCTTTCCTGGAACGTNTACAGGGGGGANGGCAATGTGACTTTTGANCCGCCACTGCCAAAGCCNTGGGAAGACACTCGGACCTCGGCAAACTCGCCTTGGGGCGCACTCTGGTTGCCCCCCGAGGTCCCCGAAGACGGCCTGTATGAGGTTGAAGTTATCTTCGACACACCGGGATCCTACATTCTTTGGGCGCGCGCAGACGACGGCGGGCTCTATCACGATGGATACGTGACGGTTCATGTATCCGAATAANTACCGCACAAACGCCCAACAGAAGNAAGAGAAGCAAAACAACCCNAANTAAAGNCTGACNGAGCTAAGGCATNCGGCCNATCTCAGACGCACTATTCNGGCNGGAATGAATCGCCCTGTTGNGCATCAAGATTNATGGTGAATGGCGGATCAAAGCGGCGAGGCTCTCGATTGATNATGATCTGTGTTCGGGGCGGAGCAACATACTGAATCGTCGGGTCACCATAACGTTGGCGCAGGATCAACTCTTCTGCAGCCCGATGGTAAGAGGGCGCCCTNGCGTCCGGACNAAAAGCAAAACTGAAGCTCCCGNGAATTAATTGGTCATTAACGCCAAGNACCGCCCACTCGGCAATGTAATACTTCGCACTANTGAGCGCGGGTATTGGAAGGTCATAACGAACTCCTGCCGACGGGCTATAGCGAAAGTTAATGTCTATCCATTCACGGGTATGATTGCGCAACGTGAATTTTACGAGCCTCACAGCATCAGGAAATTCAATACTTANAGTTTCAGGCGCNACATCAAGAACCTCATCGTTGGCNGGTATCGTGGCTGCTTCAGCAGCCAAGGNATGTGCCTCCATGTNATGTGGCTTNTGTGAGACCACTGGACTTTGAGCNGAGGCTTGAAAAAACAAATTGTAGAGCGCAACGACCACCAACGTGNCNGGCTNCATGGTATTATGACGANCCGTTCTTTTCATCACTTGTTTGTCTCAAATCCGCGTTGTGACCTCAAAAGCGTNCAAACACCGTTAGACNANTGCCGATANTTCTAAGGAGGAGAATATCACAGACTTTCCAGCGGATACTTAGCCAAAATCAACATTGAAACCTTTTTCGGAGCCATATACACCACGACTGATGGAACAAGCAGAATTTTTTAGTATTCTTGAAAACCTCAAGGCCAGTGAAGAAAACTCCACACANTTTTCGGAGGCNTGGTCGCAGGGGAGGTCCGCCTTCGGCGGACTCGCAGCGGCNTTTGCGGTAACAGCNATGCGCAAGCTAATTNCAGAAGAGATTCCCATGCGCTCNTTAATGGTGTCGTTCATCGCGCCTCTGCCTCCAGGAAAAATCGAGGCAACGGCGAGCATTCAGAGGCAAGGACGAAATGTGACGCAAATGGTTGGGGAAGTTTTTTCGAAAGGAAGGTTATGCCTTCAAGCCATGGGNATATTCGGGATTGATCGACCAGGCCTTANGGTCGAAGCCGAGCCTATCGTCCTCCCNCCCCGTGAGAACGGTATCTCGTTTGAGGACTATCGCAAGAGACTTCCTTCATTCCTCTCCTTTTTTGAGGGGATGTGGACAACTGATGGGCTCCCTTATTCAGGAAAAGCTGCCAGATGTTTAAGCTTCTGGGTTAGGCACAAAAACCCACTCTATAAATTTCCCACAGAAAAACTCGTTGCTCTCGCTGACATACCACCACCAGTGATCTTATCTCACTTCCAGAANCCGGTTGTACCAAGCAGCTCTCTCACTTGGAATCTAGATTTTGTGATGGCNCCAGACTCTGCTGACGGAGATTGGTTCTACCTNGAGTTTGTTGTGGATTCAGCAAACAATGGTTACACCCAGCAATCAGGTAAAATTTACACGGAACATGGACAACTCTGTGCGCTCACGCGCCAATGCATGGTGTATTTCGATACGCCGAGGTCTCTGCCTAGTTCCGAGAAACCTACATAATTAACCCATAAATTCAACCCATAAAGGGAAGGACCAACATGACAAGACTTCCTTTGAACGATTGTCGATTTGCAACNANTGTNTCGATGTTCTGCCTGTTTGCACTGTTCGCCTCCTTGGCCACGGCTCAACACACCCATGGCATCTTGACACCCGGAGTGACTTTCCCAAAAGATGATTCCGTCCTGACCGACCCGCCGCGCATGATAACCATGAGTTTTCGNGTNGATGTACGATTGTTGAAGCTCGCTCTCTATTCAGCTGAAGGCAAGTGGATCAACATTGGTTTCACCTATGACCCAAATCGGCTTAACAATAATTTCGTCCTACCGATCCCTGAGGCTCTTCCGCCGTCNGCGTATTACATTGCTCANTGGTCTGTGACTGATGATCGCCGTGGTTTGGTCAACGGGGAGTTCAAGTTNGCCTTTGGACCCGGCGCCATACCTCCCTCAGAGACAATTGAATTACAATCTGAAGGAAAAATGGAAGTGCTGCCGGACACAGGCTCATACCGGAAGGAAAGTATTGAGTCTGACGCGAAATAGAAAAACTGCTTCTTGGTCGTCGGCAACGCAGTCAGTCTAATTCAGCTAGTGTCATTTAAATTTAAACCCCTGATCGGCCAGAAACTCTCTCATGTGNGGTCGNGATTTTTCCGACAGCANAGTTGCGACTTGCTCTGACCAGCTGATGCCATGCCCNCCGCCCTTTCTCGATTTATAGTACTCNCGTATCGCATCGTCATACGCCTCGATTCGAGCAGCATCTCCTTGCTCATTGTAATAGTCCTGCTTCACAACAACAGGCACGGGAAGGCGCGGCTTAATTTCGGGATCTTGATCTGGATAGCCAATNCAGAGCCCAAATACCGGGTAAACACCCAAAGGCAGGCGCAATAATGCCGAAACGGGCCCTGGNTTGTTGCGAATACCNCCGATATAACAAATCCCAAGACCCTCAGACTCNGCAGCGGTCACTAGGCTCTGCGCCATCAGTGCTACATCGACAGTGGCTATNATGAAATGCTCGGTGTAATCACCCTCAAAAGGCTTTCCATAAGCTCTGCAATAGTTACCCGGACGTTTCAGGTCAGCACAAAATACGAGGAACTCTGCCGCAGTCTGCACGTATTTTTGATTGCCAGCCAATTCAGCCAACTCCAAGCGTTTATCTGGGTCAGTGANGCGAATGATTGTTGAACCCTGCAAAAAACTGGACGTTGCCGCCGCTTGCCCAGCCTCAAATAGCNTCTGCAGCAAGTCGGGTGGAATTTTCTCTGCGGTGAATTTTCTAATACTTCGGTGCGATTTCAGCAAACCAATTACTGAAGCCATAGCAAGTTCCTGTGATATTAAAGCGTGGTAGTGAGATGCTCAAAAAACATTGGGATTACGTCATTAATGGAACTGGAGTCAGCATTTATAAGTAACACAAGGCCGATATTCGCCTCGTCTGAAAATGCCATCTCTGATCGATAACCCCGCACACCACCGCCATGATGAACAACACGCAATCCGGACAGGTCAAATATCCGCCAACCAATGCCGTAATAAGCGTTTTCCAAATTCACCCAGCGGTTAAAATAGTTCCCGCGAGGGGTATCTATCACTGGGGTGTGCAGTTGAGTTAAAAGCTCCTCGTCAAATAGCTCCGGAAACGCGCCAAGGTTTGCCCGCAACCACATTGTCATGTCAAACAAGCTAGCATTAATACCAGCCGCTGGCGCGGTCGTGTAATAGGCTGGATTGGTACCGACAGGTCGCCATTGACCACGGCGTTTGGTGTGGGGAGCCGTAGCATGGGGGTCGCTAAGATAGGGATCCAAACCAACGCTTGCCGACACCATGCCTAATGGTCGAAATATCTGCTCTTCGAGAAACTGGCCGTAGGTGAAGCCGGTACTCTCTTCGACAACGTCACCGATGAGCGAAAAAACCACATTTTGATAGCCATAACATCTACCTGGCTTACACACTGCAGGGATTTCAGGAAATCTATTTTTGATTGAGTCATAGCCAATACCGTCATCAAGCAAATTCGAATAGGAATGCGGCATTAAGCCAGTCGAATGACTCGCAACTTGTTTGAGCGTAATGGATCGATAACTTACGCCATTACCTAGACGCAGGTTTGGAAACAGATCGGCAATGCGTGTGTCCCAAGTCTGAAGGTCCTGCTCAACGAGCAGTGTCGCTGCCGCACCAGCAAAAGTTTTCGACATGGACGCGATCCGGAAAATCGAGTCTGTCGTGACTGGTGCCCTCTGACCGACCTCGCGCACCCCCCAGGTTTCCAGGTGCATAATCCCTTCTCGAGAGACGATCGCGAAGGCTGCGCCGGGAATCTCATGCTCTTTGAGCAACTCGTCCAACCAGTCAACGTAGGTAGAAAAGTTATAGTTTAGATATGAGTACTCAAACGAATCATTGGCTGCGGCGCCACTGATCAGTAAAAACATAAGGTATGATCCCATTGATTTCGGGACCAGACGCTTGAACGACAGAATGTGAGTAAGTGATGACAAAGTTATAACCTAAACGTTTTTATGTTCTTAGCAATATCGCGAGGCACTCATAAAGCCAAAAGCCTCCTCGGACTAGATCTGCGATGGGATCCTCACCACACCTGGAACAAGCCGAAGTATTCGGCAACGGTACCTATAAATAAATTGGGCTTTATTAAACCCGAACTCTTTTTAAATCGGCCAAATGAGCACTCTTTTTAGCGTGGCGGAGATTTAATACCGGGCATTGCCCCTATAACAAGAAAATCAGAAGCAAAACTGTTTGATCACCTCAGAAATCCGTGTTCCCCCGTGGGGGGGGGAAAGTGAAGCTATTTCCATTGCTTGCCAAAACTCTTTAAGAGCTGCAATCATTTGACGAAATGCGGCTGAGGCAATATCTTTCTTCTGTCCATGTCGCGAAGCCCTGCTGGACTCTATCGATTTCTACCCCCTTCGCAACAAAAGCAACATCGCCCACACTTATTTCCTCGATTACCGCATCTCGAAAATTTAGTTTCTTGATCAAGTCAGCCGTTTTTGTTGGAACTTAATTCTCATCGCTAATTTACGCACTTGACTTCGTCAGATTATCTCAGAGGAATATGATCAGCGTAGTTGTCCTATCACGAAGGAGCAAATGAATGATTTTCCGTAGGCCGCCAACGCTTCCCTGTAACGCACGGGTCACGGTTCTAGGCATTCATGTTTTCGGAACCCTTGATATACGGCGCGAGGCTGCTGAAAGTGACTACAAGCAGAAGACGGTCAACTTCTCCTTTCTTGTGCAGATGTTCAACCCCCTTTGACCAAAACTCACCTTTTTGGGTGGAAGCTGGGACTGCGGCCCAGCCAAAATGCTCAATGCATGGCCGGGCCCAAAGCAGTAGACAGGTACGCCGTCAGGAGAAGTAAGATGGCTGCAGCGGCGATTTCAATCTTTACTGAGCGCTGAAACACAGCGATATCGGTTTCCAGCAGAAGTCTCGGCACTATTGTGAATTTATTAAGCGCCGCAATGCCCAATAATCCGATCACCAACAGTAGTTTAAGCAGAAGAGCTAACCCATAGGCCGTGGTGAATAACTCCCTAACAGAATGTATGAGGCTCAACATCAGCGTCAGTCCACTGAGCAGAAGCAAGGAGACAATCACAATGGCATGTTTCGAAAACTTTTCTAAAATGACTTTCAGTTTCGCGACTTGCTTGGTTCGGGAAATCAACAGAAGCGGGTACAAAGCGCCAATCCAAAGTGAGTACATCGTGAAATGAACCGCGAGGGCCAATTGCACGAGCGGAGACTGCACCGAAACATGGCCACCAAAGCGGAAGCTGAGAAGTAGAAAGATGAAACCAAGCGCATTAAAAGAGAACAGTCGCTGGAAGAAACGCCGGCTGTGTATCTGGCTCTGCTGCAAGATAGCTTTATTGAAGAAGAGCCCGGATCCTATCAATATCGCAAATCCGATAGCACGGTATAAGCTGAGATCGCCAAGCTGCGTGCCAAACAGCAGACCCGCCATTTCCAAATCAAAGGCACCACTCAGACCGGAGTCATTGGCTGTACCTACCTGTGCTAGGAAACCGGCAGCCACCGCCGGCAAGCCGAGCAGGGCGCCAGCCAAGTGCAATTTCAGAACCCTTTTCAAGGTAGCACGTTCACCGTCGCTGTAGTTGAAGAGACAAAAAGCGCCACCCAGTGCGATCGCGGCACTTAGGTAAATGAGTACTTTGCTTAAAACGCTGAGCATCTCCCAGCTTGGTGCTATACACATGGAAAACTATTTCTGACCCGATTTGGGCCAGGATCCTAAGCCAGATCACGACATTGAGGCTTTAGCGAGCAGAAGATGCTGAACTGGCGTCTACTACAAAACGGAATGAATCCGCCATGGCGTGTCCGTCTGCGCCGATAGCGGCCCACCTCACTTCATATTCTCCGTTCACTAAACCTGCCACAGCAATGCGGTAAGTGGTTTCTGGTTTTGATGCTGGACGAAAAGAAACCTGAGCCTCAGTCTCTCCATCCACATCGAGCTTAACAAGTTGAACTGGGCCAGTGAATATCAGCTCTAACTGCAGCGGAGCAGCTTGCACTCGGGAATCCGCGGCTGGCGTCGATTCTTTCAGACCAGTATGTGCATTTGCGCCCATTACTACTCCTATCGCCGTGAAAACTGTGAGGCAAACCTTTTGAATATGTTTGTGTGATTTCATTACCTTCACTCTCGTTGATTATTTAGATTACTTGGAGCAAGGGCCCACGATAACGAAGCGATGCTTATACCGAGCAAGCTCAGCTAGGCCTAGCAGATCAGTATCGCACTCCGTTAGCTGTTGGACTAGAGAAAACGGGGTTTCAAGCTGTGACAAAATGTCGCACATTAAAGCCCTGTATCGTTATGGCGCCAAGACATAGGGTCAAATTCAGCAAATCGATAGCCATTATTTAGACTGCCAGACCTTCGTGAGCGGCGACATATTTATTTCGTCGAGCACTGTGCCAGCGCGCAAATTAACTGCTGTCAGAGCCATAGTTGCCACGTCGGCGGGCATGATCGCATGCTCGTCTCCTGGCCCAGGCTCAAAGTGCAGGCCGTCAAAAAAAGAGCTTCGGACGGCACCAGGATTGATCAAGTTGACTCTAACACCTGCCTTTGCACACTCGGAGCGAAGAGATTGAGCGAAACCACGGAGTCCAAATTTACTGGCACTGTATACACTTCCTTCTTTCCCGCCCTGCCGGGCCGATTCAGAACCCACAAATATAAGGTCAGAGCATTCATTTTGCTTTTTAAGAATTGGCAGGCAGTATTTAGTCACCAAGATATGACCAAGTAAATTGGTCGCGATCACTCGCTCGATATCGGAATCAGCAAGTTGCTCTAGATACCCCATCTTTCCAATTCCCGCATTACTGACCAAAACTTTCAGAGGCTTTGTGAGCGACTTTAGTATACCCGGTAAGGTTTTCTGGATTTCGCCGGGGCATGATAAATCCATGCATTCCTTTCTGAAATTCAAATGGTCCAGGGTCGTTTTGGAAAAATCTCTTGCTAAACCTATCACCTCAAACCCTGCACCAAGGAACGCTTCACTGCAGGCCAAGCCGATACCAGAGGAGGCCCCCGTAATGATTGCGACACCCCGGCCAACTTTTGTCATCTGGGTTCTCTATGCCTAAGACTTGATACCGAAATTTGATACATTTGAAAGAATAAAATTAAGCACATCGATAATAACAAGATCGATCAACATAGCTTAAAAGCTTATCCTCAAGTGACTTTAAAAGCACCTCACCCCCTTCCAACAGTGACAGCATACCGTCTTGCCGAACAGTCTCACGGGCTAGGAGATTATCATCAGGATAAAGCTTCACCAGCGTTTTGTGGAACTGTGCCGGCAGGCGAAACTCTCCCAAGCTAACGGAGTGAAGTTCATTTGCTGCGAGGACACTAAATACTCGCTTAAACAACTTATCGTAGTCACCATCGACTCCTGGTTCAGCGATAACCGGCTCAAATCTGATCGCTATCTTCCAACCGGCGAGCTGCAGCTTCTTCAAGGCCTGCAAGCGCTTGCTTAGGGCAGGAACTTTATGTTCCCATCGATTTGAAGCAGACTCTGGAGTAAGACTCATTGCGATGACACAGTTATCAACCGCTTTGAAATTCAATAGCTGACGAACCTGGGTACTTTTTGTTCGGATTTCCAAAACCGACTCAGGCCTGCTTGCAAAAAATGGAACGAAACTCTTGCAAAAAGCACTTACCGGCTCCATCGCGAGACTATCGCAATCATAGCCACTGTAAAAAACTGTGTTTTCCTTGTGATTCGAGGCCTCCGAGTCAATGCCAGCCATGAAGTCTTCAAAATTTACAAAAAGCACATAGTGGGCCGAACGATACATGCCCTGCAAAAAGCAGTAGCGACAATCGTAGAGACAGTTCAGCATATGGGAAAAATAGAACCCACGGCCCCGCTCAAAGCCATATCCTTCGGGCGCAGGTAAAACCGTTTTTCCATGCTTCTTTGCAAGAATTAGTGCGGGTGCTCGTTTCTGAAGCCTAAAATTCTGTCCGGCTCGGTTAAAGACCTCACCATAACGTTCTATCATGACGATCGGCGAGTCTCCGACTTGAGTGATAATCCGCTGCACCGAATCATGCTCCGCGACCTCCCGCTCAATGTACACGGCTGAAAATTTCATTCTTACGTTTACTCGCTCGAGCTTTGCAAGGCTTCACGAAGTGCATGTATGAGCTCCCGCCCGTTTTTATATCCCGCATCCAATATATTTTCCAATTCGCGCTCCTTGTTGAGCACGATGAGTCGCTGACAGAGTCGCCTGATCTGTAGCGCCTGATTCACACTCAAATGCGTTTGATCGGCTATTTCCAAAAAAGGCACAGGGTCAGAGGCTAGCTGTTGCTGCTCTAGCGCCAGTTCTCTCAGACTATCAACGTGCTGTCTGATTTCTTGTAAAGCATCGTTGAAGATCTCTTCGATTAGCGCTGTGGTGATCTTTTCGACCCCATGGTGAGGATTGTCTGAAACCAACTTACAACATTGAACTAAATCTAGAATTCCATTTCTTGAAGCAACATCCCAAAAAGCAGAAGCTTCCATGTCATAGGCAGCATTTTGTGGGTAATTTACTTCAGGCTCGTCAACGGTAATAACTTCACCGTAATTTCTGCTCACAAGTACAGGGGTAGGAAATGCTGACCTCGCGCTCGCAGCGCAACTGATTTTATTCGCCACCATCGTCTCACCAACGGGCAATGTCCGATGCCCTGCAATGCCAATATTTAGCCAGGCCGATAAAGATTGCTCTGATAGCTCTCCGCTAGTCAACATAGCTAGACTCCGCTTCACGTTGCTGCGACCTATTCCCGTAATAAGCAATCGGACCTCTTCTTCTGATTGATAGATATTCCTCGTACCCCTCAGCGGCTTCATTTGAAAAAAGTTTTGGAGTGGTCTGCTTTCAATGGGAAGTGCCACCACCAAAGTAACCAAAACTGACTCAGAGTTTGTAGGCATTCAAAATTTCTGTACAGTAATCGATCAATTCTAGATTGCATCGCTTTACAGCCCCACTCATTAGTATATGGCACTTTTCATGCAGCATGCTCCTTGTCAGCCTCTCCTGCTCTTTGCTAAGAGTTGACTGATCCAGCAGTCTGACCAGCGCTTTAATTCGAAATCGGTCCATACCCCAATATTTGGCTGAAAGTTGATCTTCATGTCCTCCGTATTTCTTGATTAATGGGCGCTCGATATACGCTACCTCGTACTGATGGCAAACACGGAGCCAGAGGTCGTAATCCTCGCATGCTGGCAAATCCACATCGAAGCCTCCCACTCGATCAAACAACGCTCTGGAGATCATAACTGCTGAGGGCGATATGACACACCTTGGCAGACAGTCTGCAAAAATCTGACCACCGGATTTACGATGTTTCCGCATCGGGTTCACTCGAACTCCCCCCCTAATCCATATTTCATTGCTGTGTATCAAATTTATATGGGGGTTGATTCGTGCACAGGCTAATTGATTGGCTAATTTCTCAGGAAGCCATTCATCATCAGAATCCAAGAATGTGAGCCACTCACCGCTGCTTTGAAAGACACCAGCATTGCGTGCCGCACTCACTCCCTGATTTTCTTGAATCAATAATTTCACGCCGGGATACTCCCGCTTCAACAGCGCGCTCGTTCCGTCGCAAGAACCATCATCAACAAGGATGATCTCAGCGGCCTGCCGTGTCTGCGCAAGCACAGAATCTATCGCTCGAGGCAAGACTTGAGCGCGATTTAAACTAGGAATAATTACTGAGACCCTTGATGCCATTTCAGTAGGTAAAAAAATGGGAACCCTTCAGGTTCCCATTATTGCCGTTTCCCTTTGCTAACCTATTGATACTTGGCAAGCTCTTTGCGCGCGATTACTCGACGATGGACTTCGTCAGGCCCGTCGGCGAGGCGCAGAGTTCGTTGGCTCGTCCATAACGCAGCCAAAGGAAAATCCTGGCCGATACCCGCTGCGCCATGCATCTGAATAGCTCGATCAATAACACGCAATGCCATGTTTGGCACAGCCACTTTGATTTGAGAAATCGCGTCCCTTGCTGCTTTGTTGCCTATCGTATCCATAAGCCAGGCCGCCCTTAGAACCAGGAGCCTACACATATCAATTTCAATTCGACTATCTGCTATCACGTCATAGTTACCACCAAGTTCTGCAAGAGGCTTACCGAATGCCTCCCGGCTGGTTGCTCTTTCGCACATCAATGTCAAAGCCTTTTCAGCGGCTCCAATTGAGCGCATGCAGTGATGAATACGGCCGGGACCCAGACGCCCTTGGGAAATTTCAAAGCCTCTCCCCCGGCCGAGTATGATATTGCTCTCTGGCACGCGGACGTTATGAAATTTAATATGCATGTGTCCATGCGGCGCATCATCCTTTCCAAATACATGCATCGGTCTCACCACCTCGACACCTTCGGCATCCATCGGCACTAGAATCTGTGACTGACGGTTGTGCTTGGGCGCATCTGAATCAGTGACCACCATCACTATCATAATCTTACAGCGCGCATCACCAGCACCAGAAATATAAAACTTTTCTCCGTTGATCACCCATTCTTCGCCATCCAGCACGGCCAACGTAGAAATATTTGTGGCGTCCGAAGAGGCAACCCCAGGCTCGGTCATGGCAAAGGCTGACCGAATCTCGCCCGCTAGGAGCGGTTCAAGCCACTGCTTCTTTTGCTCTTCAGATCCATACCGTTCTAGCACCTCCATGTTACCAGTATCCGGTGCCGAGCAATTAAAAGCTTCGGAAGCAAGGCGGCTTCGACCCATAATTTCAGCCAGATGGGCATACTCAAGATTACTGATTCCGGCGCCGCCCTGACTCTCCGGCAAGAAGAAATTCCAGAGTCCAAGCTCACGAGCAGTATCCTTCAGACCATTTAGAATTTCTTCTTGGCGCGGCGTATGTGACCAACGATCGCCAACATCAACTTGCTCGTGGTAGTCGCCTTCGACGGGCTCTACCTGATTCTTCACAAAGTCGAGAATTTTGCCCTTAATCTCCACCATTTCCTCGGTCAAACCAAGATCCATCATCACTAACTCTTCCTTATCTTTCTCAATTTTTATACGGCTAATCGTCCAACCAATGATCGCAACTTGCCTGTCTTTGCAGCTTAACCGATAAACACCTCATCCGGCGATAGTGCCGCCTCCATCAATGACAATAGTCTGCCCAGTTGTAAAACTTCCAGCGGCGGAAGCTAAAAATACTGCTGCACCAGCAATCTCATCCGGCTCCCCAATGCGGCGTAGTGGATACTTTGACACGGTATCTTGATAGATCTCGGGGTTGCCCCACAGGGCGCGCGCGAAGTCGGTTCGAACCAACCCAGGTGCAATACAATTCACACGTATGTTTTGCGGCCCCCACTCAACCGCCAGATTGCGAGCGATCTGCATGTCAGCGGCTTTCGAGATGGCATATGCTCCAAGGCTTTCGCTGCCTTTAAGGCCTGCGATGGAAGAGACAATGATGACCGATCCGCCGCCTGAATCGGCCATATCCGGTATCGTGAGTTTACATAAACGGTGTACGCTGCCAATGTTTGCCTGCATAACTTTGTCAAACGCCGCATCTGGAATATCTTGAGAAGGGCCAAAGTAGGGATTTAGTGCAGCATTACAAACTAAGATGTCTACCGAACCGAAAGCGCGATTCGCGGCTTTCACCAAATTCTCAAGCTGCTCTTTATAGTTGATATTGCAGGCCACCCCGATCGACTCCAGCCCTCTGCCTCTCAATTCTGCAGCAACAGCATCGCAGGAGTCCTGATTTCGACTTGAAATGACAACCTTTGCGCCCTGTTCTGCCATACGGCGAGCGATTGCATGTCCTATTCCCTTTGTTGATCCCGTAATTAAAGCAACTTTGCCCTCGAGGCTGAATAAGCTCATGTAACCTCCCCTTTTTACCCGATTGTCAATTTTTGGAATGCTTTTGTAAAACGTGCAGCGAGTTAGCCTTCATCCCAGGGTTTGGCACCCTTGGAAACACTTGTGCCTCCGTCTACTGGAATAACAGCACCGTTTGTATAATTCCCGGCCCTCGAGACAAGATAAATAATAACTCCGGCAATCTCCTCTTCTTGCCCAATTCGTCTGAGAGGGCAATCTGCTTCGATATCTTTCAGATAATGCTCAAAAATGTAGTCCGTCATACGCGATTCAAAAAATCCCGGCGCTACCGCGTTTACTGTAATGCACTGGGGGCCTAATTCAACGGCTAAAGCGCGTGTCAAATGGTGCAGTGCTGCCTTGCTAGCAGAATAGGCAAAAGTGGGAACCCGCTGGACAACTGGTACGTGCAAGCCATCCATAGAGCCAATGTTAACTATTCGCGAGGGGTTTTCCGCCGATGCGGACTTTTTGAGCAGCGGCACTGATTCCCGGGTTAACGAGAAAACCGCATTAAGGTTTGTTGAAATTACCTTTTCAAACCCCTCATCGGGATAATTAGCCAACGGTGCACCCCAATTTGCGCCCGCGTTATTAACCAGAATCGAAAGACCTCCAAAATGACGCTCAACTTCTTCAAGAAGGCGCCTGCGATCCTCCCCCGAGGTAACGTTCGCGGTAATTGCTGTGCAATCTCCAAATTTCTGAAGAGCAGATAGCGCCAAGCCGCATTTTTCTTGACTTCGGGAAGAGATAACTACTCGTACACCATTCTGGATAAGGGCTTTAGCCATAATCAAACCGAGGCCCGAACTACCGCCTGTGATGAGGGCGGTCTTCCCCTCCAAATTGAAAAGGGTATTAAGGCTGTAGTCAGAATCCATACGCTTCCTATCTGTTTGAGTGACAGCTGCTTGCAAAAGGCATTCGAAGTAGGCGAGATTAGGGTGCTTTATAAAAAAGTGTAACTCAAAATCACAGCAACGAACAGTTGCTACTCGGCTGCCCTCGCTTTCAGACAACCTAGCATGTCTGAGCCGCTCGTTACGCAAATTCTGAAAAAGAACCAATCTTAATTGCACTCACGTATCAAGTTAGAGCTGAGCGAATAAGCCTTTAAGAAAATTTCCTCATAATTAAGTACTAGCGGGGTCATGCAGCATACTCGCGGCCGCGTCCTGACTATGCTGACTCAATCAACAGCTCATCTAAACGGACGAGCAGCAAAAAGCAGTAGCAATTAAACGGGGACAATCGGAACGTAGTGTGTTTCAGCGACTCCGACGCGTTAGGACAGTGTTGCTGCTTAACAGGTCTGCGATTTCTTCCTCGCTAAAGCCAAACTCAGCAAGAATCGCCCGGGTGTTCTCTCCGTATTTAGGCGGAAGATAGCGAAGCGCACCGGGTGTACGAGAGAATTTAATTGGAGTGCCTGACATTTGGTACCACTCCTTCTCGATTACCATTTGCCTGTGGTGTGTGTGCGGATGATTGACAACTTGCTCAGTATTATGAATCGGACCTGCCGCAAGTCCGGCTTTTGCTAATCTTTCGCCCATTTCTTCCCCAGGATACTTTACAAGGACTGACTCAATTTCAGCTTTAAGTTCATCTCGGTTCGTCACGCGATCTGTGTTACTTAAAAACCGCAGGTCTCTAGTCATGTCTTCCCTGCCAATTGCCTTGCAAAGTTTTCCCCATGCTCTGTCGTTGCCAGCGCCAATAAAGATGTCGATCGTCTTGGTGCGAAAAGTGTCGTAGGGCGAAATGTTGGGATGCGCGTTGCCAGTTGGCCCGGGAATTTGTCCCGAGAAATTGTAATTTGCGATGTGAGGGTGCATTAGCGAAACAGCACAGTCGAAAAGGGTCATATCCAGATACTGCCCCGCGCCCGATTTTTCCCGCTCGATCAGTGCCATCAAGATTGCAATTGCAGTGTAAAGGCCGGTACCCATATCAACCGCGGCCAATCCAAGTCGGGTGGGCTTACTACCGACTTCTCCGTTAACGCTGAACCAACCGGCCATGGCTTGAACGATTGCGTCATAGCCCGGAAATCCTCCCCAAGGTCCATCACTACCAAACCCACTGATGCGACAATGGATGAGTGTCGGAAAGCGTTCGCGTAGCACTTCTTCGTAACCAAGCCCCCAGGACTCCATAGTGCCCGGTTTGAAGTTTTCCAGTAGCACATCGGCATTTTCTAAAAGCCGCATCAAGACCTCTCGGCCTTCTGGGACTGAAAGATCTAACCCCATCGTGCGCTTGTTTCGGTTCACTCCGATGAAGTAGGCGGAATCTTCGTTATGAAACGGCGGGCCCCAATCACGAGTTTCATCTCCGCGCGGTGGCTCAATTTTGATAATCTCCGCACCGTGATCGCCGAGTATCTGAGAGCAATACGGACCCCCTAGGACCCGGCTTAGATCAATAATCAATCGTCCTTCTAGGGCGGATGTTGCCTTGCTATCTAACATCTTTCTGGTTTTAGAATGGTACGAGTATCCGGTTAAAATCGGCGTTGAGCATAATCCAGGCTTTCGTTTGATACAAGCCGGCGCCCAGAAAAAGTGAATCCCCCGCGTATCTAAAGATAACTGCGCGGTCGAAGTTCAAGAAGCACCTACGCCCATATCCGAAAGCGATTTTTAAGCGGCATCTTCCCCGGCAAGTGTCATTCGCAGTCAAAACAGGGGCCAAAGAATCATTAGCCTGTCCTATTCGCTTAAAAGACCTAATTCTTTGCCTTCATTCCCCAGCGAGTCAACATCAAAGCAATGAGCTTGGGTCGTCCACTAGCTCAATCACTAATGTAAACTGTAAGACGAAGAGCAGAGCTCATCGCATTCTGCGTCTCAGCTTGTCCAGCATTTCCCCTGGCAAGAAAAACTCAGCAACCATGATCGGCTTGCTGTCCAAATGGAATATGCTCCGACGCCCCCAATAGCCTTGCTCCGATTGGGCGTACTGGAAGGCCTCGCGCTTTAAACCGCCCTGCGAAAACAGGAATTCACCGAGCGGTTGCTCTCCGAGATCGAGGACCTGACAGAGGTCAGACATTGCCGCGTGCGCCGGCATGAGGCTATGCGCCAGGACAACAGGCTTTCTGTTGCAAAGCAGAACCGACTTACGGGACCAGAACTTATGCGACGGTGCAACTGGACCAAAGAGTTTCCGCAGGCTGAGCCCCAAGACGATGCGCCACGCTTGTTCGGTTGTATGCACCCGAAAAGCCCCATTGCTCACTTCGATCAACTGCTGAGTTAAAGAACCTCTATCGGAAAGCAGCAACTGCATTTCAGGATGCAAAACAAGCGCTCGGGAGCTTGGCTCGGTCCAATGCATATTGTCATCATCAAGTTCGATTGTCTCAAATGGCCTCTTCATCATTCCTCGTTGATCTTGACGCCGAACCGCGCTGGTGACAGCATGTCAACGGTCACTAAACTCACAAACCTTGCATCACAGCCAAGTCGATAAGCCCTCAGCCACTTTCGAGCGATTTCAAACTGTGCCGGGACATAGGCGGCGTCTTCAAAAACGAAAAATAAAGAGCATTCGATCAACTAAGATGGCGAACATCAAGTTTTTCATTCACCCTCTTTGCTAAAGCGTTCTCATTCAATGCCATAAAAATTGGATGATGGCGCTATCTTTTTCCATTCTCGATCTGCTGGGAACTTAACATTGCAAACCTGGCGTACCAAACTGAAAAGAAAGCTGCTACCGCCGATCACGGTTTTCTCATTTTTATTTCTCGATCAACTGATGCACGCTCTTGCTCTGCCTTTCAGCTGATATGCGTTTTTCAATCTGGTCCAGTTAGACCGTCTAACGAAGTGACTTGCTAAGGACCACGCATCCAATCCGTCAGCGCCACCAGAAAGCTTCAGCTTATGGGGCCGAATCTTCGATAGCATTCATCGACGTGAGACGCAGGAGCGACGGGCCCGCGCGTATTAACAACGTATCGTCAATAAAGCTCGGCAGTCTTCTGTGGCGCTTGAGATGGCGATCATTATGGTTGACTGGAACAACAACCTCGACTGATAAAACTAGGCCAATTAGTCATCGCTGGGACTGCGTTATCTTGAAGACAGGCGGCTGCCTGTGGCGAAATCGATTCGCGATCCAAGTTTTACTGAATACTTCGGCAGAGATGTCTGTGATTAGCCGCTCCACGTCAGTGCACCGGCGATCGTAGTAAAAGGCTTTAGATTCAAATAGTCCTTTTCGAAGAAATAGAGCGCCTAGTGATTATCCGAGACGCAACCCATTTAGATCGACTCGAGCTGATGCGAAAGGATTTCGTTGACAATGTCTTTCATGAGCTCGGCACAAAAATCACCGTGATCGAAGGCTATCTCCAAGCTATGATGGATAATTTTCAAGATCTCGACGGGAAATGGAAGAAGCTGATTATCTAGATGCATCAGCAATCATCTCGCATGAAGAGCATTGTACAAGACCTTTTACTTAGTGCAGCTCTGGGCACCGGCACAGCATCGAACCAGCAGAGCCCTGTCCCTCTTTGTGAGTTGTTTCACAAAAGCCTTTATGACTCGAATAAATTTTTTACCCAACACAATCACCAGTAAGGCTTCAGCCGAGATGAGAACGTTAAATTTATCGGAGACCGAGGTGAATTTTCCCCTGCTATCTCCGACTGAGTAGGCACTGGCGTGAAATTTATTCCCGACCATGGCCTAACCAGACTCCAAGTTCGTTTCAAGGACGAATTTTTACAAGCGCAAGTAGAAGAATGTGCAATCGGTATCGAAACGCAACCACTACTAAGACTGACAGAGCTATTCTATCGATTAGACGTCAGCCATTTGTAGTAGACCAGCGGTGCAGGGCGGGGGCTGGCAATCGTTTTGCACATCGTGAATCGACACGATGGGGACCTGACGATTTCCTCGGAGGTTGGCAAAGGCCGCTGATTTCCGCTAAGCAGTGTCTAAACTGGTGATGAAGACAGCCAGGTTGCAAAAGCCTCTGTTTCATGAAGATTCAGGCCTGTACAAATCAGCCAGCATTGAGAAAACACGCATCAAGGAGGACTAATCGTCCGTCTTAGCTTATGTGTTCAGTCTGCAAAAACCAGTTATGGCATGAATTGGTTAAACCACCTGTGGCGTTGTAATGCTGACACGGGGGAGGCCGCTTTGAGCCATCACATTGAAAGTCTTCTCATTTTTTACCATGAAATCGAGCATACCCTCACGAAGCGCAGTCGCACTGAATCGGACAATCGGCACATTATAAGCCTCCATCAATCCGGACAGCACACACCAGCCGGGTAGCAGGAGGTCCCTGCGCGCTTCTTTCAGCCCAGTCAATTCCCCTTTTTCGGCAATTGTTTCGGCGAGGAGACTCTTCATCTCCTCAAGAATCTGGAGCGAAACGATATCCTTCCCGTAGCCCAGCCCTTCGCAGATGGCTGACAGCATTTTTACAGTTCCTGAGGAGGCGTGGGCTTGGCGCCAACCGCACCGGGCGACACCCGGAGCAACCGAAGCAAATACCTTGACCGCTGCGCGCCGACCTTCGTTCATTGCAGAAATTAGCGACTTGAAGTTCGGTCTATGATTGGAGAAGAAGCAGTCGCGCCATGCGACGCTGCCGATCGATAAACTGTCCGTGAGCAGCCGCCGATGATGACTACCAATAATGATTTCTGTGCTACCACCGCCGATGTCAATAACAAGGCGGTGTATATCGTTTTTTGGTAAGTCCGTGATCACCCCCGCATAGATCAGAACCGCTTCTTGAACGCCAGAGATAACAGAAATATCTATACCAATTTCTGCGGCACGGGCGACAAAAGAATCAGCATTCTTTGCAACACGAAATGTGTTAGTGCCAAGGGCCCAGTACTGCTGCACAGGATACTGCGCCATAAGATGAGCAAAACGGTGCAAGCAAGCGATTCCGCGTTCAAACGCTTCCGGCGATATGCAACCAGTCTCGCTAATATTCTCACCCAATTGGATTTTTTCGCTTAATCGCTCGACGATCTTTATTGCCCCACCCTGCCATTCCCCGATCAGTAGGTGGAAGCTGTTGGAACCCAAATCAATACAAGCATGCATATAAGAACTGATGATCGCTTTGAGAACGCGAGGATCGGTCGCTAAGCACCGACAACCTCACTCAATACTCGAGATATCGACAGACTCGGGCAAAGTCTGAGCCAACGAGTTTAAACCAAAAGCGGAGTTTTAGGCATGATCACCTTGAGAAGATGAGTTACAACTACCCTGCACTGACGAAAGGAGCGGACTCAGAATACTCTTCTGCAATATCACGCACCAGTGCACCACACTTACCGCAGCCGGAGGCGACACCGAGCCGATCTCGTAAGTCTTGGAAAGTGCTAGTCCCCTTCCGGCAAGTGGCGCGAATTTCGTGATCGGTAATTTGACGGCAAATACAAATATACATAACAAAAATCCAAAGCAAGTGTGTACTCTAAACAACAATTGTTGTCAACAACCGACTACATAAGTGGTCATATCGAAGGAAAGAAACCCGTACTTATGAAGACCCCGGAGAGCGTCAATACCAAAACCCGTTGCTAAATGGACGAAAGCCTATAGACTCTATTGTTTCAAAAATTTTGGATAAATTGTGTGCATCGCATTGCTACTTATCGTGACCTTCACCGTTTCCCCAACATTGATGCTTTCATGACTTTTTATTCGAACTAGGATTCTCTCGCTTGAATCCAGAGTAATTCTTAACAATTTCGTCTCTCCCTCAAAGTGCATCCAGTCGACAAGGCCATTGCCATTCGAGGCAGGTGTGACCAAAAAGTCCCAAGGCCTCATTAAGACAACGGCTTCAGAGTCATCAAGACTAAAGTTGTCCTTATATATCCAAACGTCACCAAGGGCAGTACTGGCGAACTGGCCAGCAATGCTTGCTCTCAAGAACACAGCTTCTCCAAGGAATGAAGCAATTTCAGGNCTATTTGGCCTCCTGAAGACACTTTCGGGCTGATCAAGCTGCACAAGTTTTCCATCCATAATCACACCCACTCGATCTCCTATTGACATCGCCTCAGCTTGGTCGTGAGTAACCCATATAGCCGGTACATGACTCGATTTGAGCGCTTCTCTGATCTGCCATCGAATGCTTTCTTTTAAAGAGGTATCTAAGTTTGAAAGTGGTTCATCCAGCAAAATATACAACGGATCGTGCACAAGCGTTCGCGCGAGAGCAGTGCGCTGCTTTTGCCCGCCAGAAAGCTGTGCTGGTTTTTGCCTTCGTATCGATTTTAAGTCTAGAAGAGTCAACCAATGGTTTATCTTCTCTTTATCTTTTACTCGAAAGCCGACATTCTCCTCTACCGTCATGTGCGGGAAAAGAGCAAAGTCTTGGAACACCATTCCAACCCCCCTAGCTTCTGTCGATATCTGCGTATCGACGGTGGTAACCCAAGATGGTGTAGCAATTTCGCCCTTCGAGATTGGTATGATGCCGGATAGCGCCAATAGGATTGTCGTCTTACCGCAACCTGTTGGACCGACAAGGGTAATCACCTCGCCCCTGTTCAAGGTGAAAGTGATATCTGACAATACATTTATACCGGAATAACCGGCGTTGAGGGCAGTTACCTGGAGCATAGCGTCTTCCTCGTCAGCTTTTATCTTTAAAAATCTTCCATGGTAAGCGTAACCAGTAAAGATAAAACAGATACTCCCATTATCAGAAGAGCAGGCACGGCAGCAAGAGCAAAGTATCCACCCTCGTAGACTCGCCACATGTAGGTCGCGAGAGTTTCAAATCCAATGGGCCCAAGGACAAGGGTGGCCGGCAACTCCCTTATTGTTTCTAAGAATGCCAAAACTCCACCTCCAACAATTGCTTTAGAAATTAGTGGCAGTGTAACGCGAAAAAAAACTTCATTTTCTGGAGCCCCCAAGCATTTAGCAGCATTTACCAAACTATCATCTTGACCTTCCAACTTATTCCTGATCGAAGTCACACAAAGAGGAAGAAAACGAAGCAGATAAGCGAGTATTAGAAGGAAGAAGGTCTGGTATACCGGGGGAAATTGCAGGCCTAAATATATGAAAGCAGTGCCCATAACTATTCCGGGTATACCAAATCCAAGGTACGTCACTTTTTCCAAAATCTTACCCACCCCATCTTTTGCAGCTGTCATTGCAATCGGTATAGCAAATAAGGCAATCAAAACGGCTGTCGCGAGCGGAACCAAAAATGAATTCATAACCGTCAATAGCTCAACGCCCACAAAACCTTCCCTACTGAGCCATAGCAAGAAAACAATAACGGGCAGAACGGTTGAGAAAAATATAATTAATCCTACCAAAAGAAAAGCAAGACAATTACCCCCGCTTCCAAGTCTTATGGCGACTAATTGACTGGGCAAAGCTTTCGTTACTCTCGCTCGAAATTCGAGCGCCAAAAAAAGTGAAATTATAAAAACAAGCTGAATGGAAAGACTAGCGGCTTGGCTGAAGCCGAGAGCGTTGTACTCAACAAAAATCGCCCGAGTATAAGTATTCGCACCCAAAATGGCCGGTGTGCCAAAATCCGAGATCGCATACAGTGCGACCAGTAATGCACCGCCGGCGACAGCATTGATTACCCTTGGGATAATCACCTTTAGGAAAATCTCAAAAACTCCTGACCCAAGGGTACGTGCCGCGAATATTAGATTGGAGTCTAATCCCGCAAGGGCAGATCTAGTTGTTAGAAGCACGAATGGATAAGTGTATAGCGCCAGTACAACAATCGTGCCAGATATCCCTTCTACTGAAGGTGGTGTGATTGGCAATAGCCTATCGAGCTCACCGCCAATTCCAAAGGTATCGTAAAAAGCAAATGCTCCCATGTAACTTGGTACAGCCAGAGGCATTAACAGGAAAGCTAAAAGTATCTTCTTTAGGGGCAGATCGAATATAGATGTAATTATCGCTAGCGGCACCCCAATAAGACACGCCAGCAATGCAGTTCCTGACACCACCATCATGGTATTTACAAAAATTTCATACCGTACAAAATACCCGCTCCCTGCCTGGTCAATTGCAAACGCCAGTAGAATGATGACAGGTAACATTGATAGAGCAGCGACTGCAGCTGAGACGCTAAAAAACGTGGTCCTTAGTTTCACAGAACACGGAGCTCACGCATGAGATCAAGAGTTGGTCGTAGGTCTGACAGCTGCGTTAGATCGATCGCTGGAGGAGATATAGAATCCAAAGGAGGAACCCCAGGGGGTAGAGCAACACCATCTATCAGAGGAATCTCAAACGCTTCACTGGAAAGGTATGATTGCACTTCTCTTGTGAACAAATACCTTATGAAGTCGAAGACAGTCTTATCAGAAGTCAAAGCTAAAACACCTGAAGCATTCACTAGGCATCCAGAATCGCCCCTTGTGAATGCCAGACCCAGCCTGGCATTTGGCTTGCCAGCTTTAAGTCGAAGGGTGTAGTAATGGTTCGCAAACCCAACATCTACCTCACCCCGCTCAACTCCCATAACAACTCCCAATTCGCCGGCATATCGTTTTGCCAAGGAGTTTACCTTCAAAAGCCATTCACTCGTGGCTTCATTTCCCTCTAGAAATCTCATAGCTGTAATGAACGATTGAAACGAGGCGTATTCGGGAGCCCAACCAAGTTTTAATCCTTGCTCAGGCACCGACATGATCGACTGCGGAATTTGCTCGATTCCTACAGCATTGGTATTGAACGGAAGAGTTCTAATTCTACCGCTTACAGGAAGCCAATCTCTGTAACGATAATTGGGCCGAAGTTGTTTCACAAGTTCGCTTGGGAGTGGCTCTGCAATTCCTTGATCCACAACGAGCCCGATGGCACCTGCATCAACAGCCCAGAACACGTCTGCGCGCCGAATTCCAGCTCCTCTTTCGGCAACAATAGCGTTGGCAAGTGCTGCGGTCGGCCCACGGCGAATATTGAGTGTTAACTTTGGGTTTCGGTCTGAGATCGCCCTTAAAACGTTCTCATACAATCCGCCCTCACCCCGACCGAGATATAGAGAGATATCACCAACCAGTTCTGGCAGATCATCCACCGACAACACGCTTGATTCAAAATTTTGGGCCAGCCCCGCACAGGGAGCCAGGCTGCAGGTAAGAAGCGCCTTGCTGAATTCTCTTCGCCTCATCTAAAATACAGACCTTCTTGATGCCTCGGCTTCTTGCATTAATTCTTTCGACCGATCGAGTTTCCCTTTCATTTGCGACACAACTTGGTTGAGATCATCAATGGAGAGCTCAGAACCAAGCGCTTGAGGCAACGTAACATTAAAATCTTTTTCAAGATCTTCGACCAATTCAGCGTCTAAAGTAATAAGATCTCCTTCAAGCCCTTCGAAAAGCTCTAGATATGCGCTCAACACGATATCTGTAGCCTCAGCCGGCAGTCGCTCTGCTGACTTTGCAATAGCCCTGTCCAGTTCACTTTTAATCGCATCCAACGTTTCCGAAGGTGAAAGGCTACGGGAATCGATATCACCTTGAGTCCCAATCAGACCTTCGCTCTGAAAGCGGGCCGCAAGTTTTACCGCGCCAAGCCCCTGCCACAAGGCTTTTTGTAAGCCAGCTACCTGCGCATCTACTGAGTCAAGACTTTCTCCGCTATCCAGGCTTGCTTTTACACCATAGATACCCTGCCAAATAGAGGCATATATTTGGATATAGTTAGTTTCAATAGCCGCATGAAAGTCAACTGCCTCCCAATTGTCTATTAGCATATCCGAGGAATATTCGTTTGAGCCACCGTCCTCGTAGGCAATTATGATTTTGCTTAGCTCATCCAAAAACCAAACTATCTCACTTTCGTAGTTTACGAGGTGCTCTTGCATGTTATTCACATGTTCGCCAACCTCTCCGTCACCAAAGCTTGCCACCGGGTGTGAGACCAGAAAAGCTAATGCGGCAAACAGACCTAGCATCGATGTGACTTTAATTCTCATGTTTAACTCCTTCAGGCTCAGATACCCTCATCACAAACCCGCTTGTCTGTTTTTGGGCATCTGCCTAATACTATGTACGACAGGTGATAGTCTATCAATTTGTCTTACCATAGTTCTATGTATTTACAGGCATACGCCGATATTTATTCCTAACTTGTGTATGTACAGTCTGTCTTGTGGATAGAAGAGTGGGCACGCAAAGAACGTGAAACTAATGAAGAAGCTCGACGAAGGCATTAAGCCTCAAATGCAGTTGACATGATAGTGTTGGTTGCCTTTACAGAAAGCGATTTATATATAAAACTGTCGTAACCTAGGAGATAATAAGAAACTTTTACCTCATAAATCAGATTTTTATGAGAGCTTCGACACATCTCTTTTTTCACAATAATCAAAAAGCGATATTCTTCGAAGCTTCATGAAGGAGCCGCCTCGACAGAAACGAAATATTGTTTTTCTCATCAAACCTCTTTTTCTCAAGACTTTAAAACATTGCCAATTTGGGGCTCTCAATTCTCCCAATTAATCTAAGGACTTTCACTAGCCACAAAACAAAACAGTCCAAACCAGACAAGTATCATGGACATTCTCCTAACTCATACGCAAACTGGACCTTTGCCGATTCAGTGTCGTTAATCTCAGCCTGAGGAAACCTGGTGCAGCCGCAACAGTCAGTCCCAACAGCCAATTCAAGACGCTTAGTGATCGCCGTTCTAGTTATAACGGGCCTTAAATTCTACTTTGCCTCAAAACTTGACCTATATAGTGACGAAGCATTCTACTGGCTAGAGTCAACTGACCTGAGTCTCGGCTACAGTGATTTGCCTTTTATGACAGCACTCTTGGTGAAAGCCGGAAGCAGCTTCGCGGCAAGCAGCGCATTCGCGGTGCGGCTGTTTTTCCTTGTCCTTGGATCCAGCATACCCCTTTTGATTTACTGGATTGCTCGACCCATTAGTGGTCAACGAGCCGCTTTGGATTCTGCACTTTACTCGACGTGCCTACCTCTTGGTGGATTTCTGGGTTTACTTGCGGTGCCCGATGTTCCTTTAGTTTTCTTTGGGCTGTCGGCACTCGGCTTTTTTGAACGAGCGCTCCGAACCAATAGGTACGTGTTCTGGCTTGCAACTGGTATTACTTTGGGTTGTGGCTTGAGTACTCACTATCGCTTTTTTCTATATCCTCTTGCTGCTATCTTTTTTCTTATCCTGTTTTCCGCCGAGCGGCGACAATGGGGAAACCCTCGCTTATGGCTTGCGGTTTCTGTAGCCTCAATCGGGCTGGCACCGATTATCTGGTCCAACATCGCTAATCAACTTAGCAGTTTTACTTTTTACTTCGTTGAACGCCACCCGTGGGAATTCCAGGCAGATGGATTACTACATATTTTCAAACAAGCTGCTCTTGTCACGCCTCCCCTTTTCGTCGCCTTCATATTTGCACTATTCCATTTATATCGCAGCGCCAAAAAGAAAGATCGTTCTGCCGCTCTCTTACTCAGCTTCGCCCTGACTAATCTTATGACCTACATGCTGCTTGCACCATGGACTGACGCGAGCAGCACATCCATACATTGGCCACTGTCAGGATATTTTCCGCTCATTATTGCCTTACCCGCGACGCTCGTTGAACTTGAGCGATGGCTGGCTGATCGCTGGTCCGCTACCTTGACTAGACGGACGCTATTGACTGTCCCCATCATGGGCTTTGTCGGCACATTAATTGCTATCCTTGGGGTATCCAGCCAGGCGTACCATGCGCAACTGCAACCAATCTTGGGGACAGGCGTATTATCCAACAAGATGGCTGGATGGAAAGAGTTCGCGACGCACGCGAGTGATCTCCTTGATAACGAATACCAGGGCACAAAGCCTGTAATCATTACCGATAACTACTATACGGCTGCCCAGTTGAAGTTCTTTGAGGTTACCGACATAGCGTTGACGCTTGATCGGAGCAAAGCGGTTAGAGATGGTCGAAGTACCCAACTTTCAATTTGGGGCATGGACAGCAAGTCGCTTCCTCACTTCGCTGGCCGGCCAGCTTTGTACGTAAACGAAGACAGCACTTTACGCGAATCAGATAAGATAGCTTTAATGACCGAAATGTGTCGGCAAAGCTCAACCATACGGGTCCTGCAAGGTCTTGATTTGTTTGCCGGTGAAAAAGCCTTCTCTTTCTATGCCGTCGACTCATTAATTAGGAAAGCAAGCCCGGAAGAAAGGGCAAAGCCTTGCCCTTATCCTATAGTTGCTTGGATTGACTCTCCGCCTGAAAGTGCGGAGGTTCAAGGTGACGTAGAAATCAGCGGTTGGGCATACAGTGAGGACATTGGCATCGAGAGCGTGGAACTCTTCATCGACGACAGGTTAGTGCAAACGATAGAGTACAGAAAATCGCGATCTGACGTAGTAAAAGCTAGATCTGTCAAGACTGACCCTAATTCGCCTAATCTTGGTTTCGTAGGTACCTGGGATAGCAGCCGTCACGAACCAGGGATACACGAACTCGCTCTGAGAATAGTAAATAACGCCGGAAACGAGCGATTCTATGGAAACAGACAGATAGTAGTCCAGAAGCGCTAAATTCAGCATTCAAGAGCACTGGATGTGTGAGGGTCTTTGGAAGCTAAAGTCTAAAGTAACGACGATAACGCTTTTAGAAACAAAGGATGAATGATCACGCACCTAAAAAGGAGTTAGCACTTCAACAGCTATGCGCCATTCATTGTTCGTCGTCAGCCGCCACAGACGCAAGTAATTGCTATTGAACCCGGGCCGTGCCTCTTCTGGATTTGTAGACATTATCCCGTAAGTGAACCCCATTTCTCTCGATTTGCTGAGGTAACCTCCTAAATGAGCTAGATTTACTGGAGTCGTAGTATCGAGTAAATCATCCAAATATGCCCCATACACCGAACTTGCAACCTCCCCCCCAATGGCTGGGCCCATGCCGGGCAAGTAAACGCGTATGTTTTCCATGCCGTAGCGCAACAACGCTCGTTCGCCTCCGCGGATATTGATTGAGCGTCCAAATAGGTTGTCAGCATCAATCAAACTTCGCAAACTACTCTGAGCTTGCTCAGCGACAGCCGCTGACGCAGTTTCGTTAAACACTGGTTGGGTGTCTTTGAAGCTAGGCTCGACCTCTAAAGACAGAAACCCTGGGATGAAAGCAAACATGTCAGCTGCAAGTTTCCACTCTCCGGCCTGCTTCCACCATACCGAGACAAGATGTCCAAAGCTGTTTGCATTGTCGTCATCATCTGAAGTAATGCTTACCATTGGTCCAGCTGATAGGCCAAGATCACCTGCCCGAGAAACATCTATGTAGTGCGACTCCCAAGTAAGGTCATTGCCTTGGAAATCAGGCGACGAATACTCCTCCAAAGCATCTACTGGTCCTTCCCCGCGAAAAACCACGGAGCCCTCCCCAAGAAACTCCAGAAACGCTTGGGTTCGCCCGATCTCTAACGCCCTATCAGCGTAAGTCTGATCCGCGGCAGCAAGTTCGAGCCAGAACTGACTGTGACTACGCTCTTGAGCAATCGACACGCGAACGGTAAGCCCTATCGCAATGAAACCGAAAAAAAAGCAACTCCGAAATTTATACATGAGTACAACCTAACATTGGTGCTGATTCAAGGCCAGAATCTGCTGAATTTAAGTTTTCAACCGCCACAACCAAATCAGAAATTCGTGATAAATCTTTGCCCTGTCCGATTTTATGGAAATTTCCAAGAGGTTTGCAGAACCGAAGCAGGCTAAATGGCCATCAGCGCAATCCATCCGTCAAAAAGAACTCCATGCCGAACTCCGACGCAGGTCCCGAAGACGTGCAGTTTCAGCCCCACTGGTCTGGCATTTGCTCAATCTAGTTTTCTGGATTACCGTGCACACAGAATGCCTTGAAACCCCAAAATAGCGAACGGTTACCTGCAGCCTCTTTTTGCAAGCGACGGACCCTAGCAAACCACTCCAGTTAGGAACGAATACGATCTAACACCCTGAAGCAAGAGTAGCCAATGTTCTTTTAGCCTTTATAATATCAGCTTTTATTCATACCCATGGCAGCATGTCGTTAACGGTCTGGCAACAACTCCGATCAGAAGCAGAGTCCGTAGTACAGCAGGAACCCCTGTTGGCGAGCTACGTTCGTGCTTGTGTGTTAAATCATAGCAGCCTTGAATCCGCCCTTGGCTTCGTACTAGCGAACAAACTTTCAGATGATGTCATGCCTGCGATTTCGGTAGGCGAATTGTTCAGGTTTGCGTTCGCGACTTCACCGGACCTCATTCACAGTGCATCATCAGATATTCTGGCAGTTTATGAGCGTGATGCCGCAACTCGCTCCTATTTACAGGCAATCCTTTTTCTTAAAGGCTTCCAGGCGGTTCAGGTACACCGCATGGCACATTGTCTTTGGCAGAGCGATCGAAAAGAGTTAGCACTGTTCATCCAGAGTCGCAATTCTCAGGTTTTAGGGGTTGATATCCACCCCGCTTGCCGAATGGGCCGCGGTATAATGCTGGACCACGCAACCGGCATTGTAATCGGGGAAACCACCGTGATCGAAGACAATGTTTCCATCTTACAGCAAGTCACTCTGGGCGGTACTGGAAATGAGCAGGGCGATCGTCACCCCAAGATAAAGTCTGGTGTGCTGATCGCAGCAGGCGCAACAGTGTTGGGCAACATCACCGTGGGGGAAGGCGCAAAAGTTGGCGCTGGCAGCGTGGTGCTCGCAGATGTTGCGCCACACACTACAGTTGTTGGAATACCCGCCACACAATCAGGCAAGCCCAACTTTCACGCGCCAGCCGAGACTATGCAGCAAAACTTTCTCGCAGATTTTGATCGAACTTAGCAGTCCAGACCGACAGGGTTGTGGTTGATAAGCAGCCTAAGGGGCGCCGGCGGCAGAAAGATAAATTAGTGTTGCCGACGCTTCCACTGGATAACCTGAAGTTAGGCGCGGTCGAAGTTGCAAATGCTCAAGTCGCGCAATCATTTCCTCACGCACTTCCAGAGAAACCGGCGTAGGCCTTACTAAGTCGATATTTAGTAGTTGGGCGACGGAGCGCACCTGCCTCCGACTCACAAACCGGGTCATCTCCATGACACCGGAAATATCAAAGCTGAACAATGCGGCATTAGTAGCTCTGCTAAGGTCTTGGTCCACTGGGTCTGGCGAACTGATGTATGGAAAGCTGGGCCCCCACTCTGCGAAGAAAAGATGAGCTTGATCCGTTTTTCCAGGCAAATCATCAACAAGACTGGGTTGGAGCGCAGACTGGCTTGCTCGTGCAACCTGCTCTAGTGACGAAGCAGTCTTTAGTGAATCATAAAAATCGTGCACCGGCAGCACACTTGGCACCGCAAAAAACTGCTCAAGCTCGTCGGCAGCTTTACCAGCGTAGGAAAGCTCTTCGTATGCACGCCTGTAGGCTGCAAGAGCCGCGTCCTCTTCATTGAACAGCAAATGCCAGTCAGCGGTATAGAGATTTGCCATCGCCGCACCTTCCAGAGCAATGGGCGCTTGAGCCAACTGGATAGAACGCAGCTGGTCAAGCAAGCGCAATCCGGTAGCGTAAAAATAACGACGTATTTCATCACGCTCTCTGACTAAGTCAGCACCCGGTACGATCTGACGCAATTCGTAGCCAGTTTTCCCGCCCTGCTTAACGGCCACCGCCTGCAGATGATAATGTTTGACTAGGGAGTATAGTATCGGCACTAGACGCGAATCTGTCGGGCTCCAGAGCCTCTCTGCCACTTCGAGGGCTAGCCAATTAACACGGGCAGCCCTCCGAAAATGAAATGTCTGAAATTCGTAGTTGTCTTCACTTATTCCTCTCAGATGGAGCTCATTAAGAGCCATCAGATGCGCTATCAAGGAACTGTCTATTTGGCCTGATTTGGTTCTATGTAGCCAGAACAGGTGCTCAAGTTGCCGCCGAGCATTGTCCCAGTCACCCCAGTCTGCATAATTTTCTACCTTCCTCCTGATCAGAGGTATTTGTGATTTGGTGTAGAGTCCTTCTGACACTCGGATGACCTGAGTAGCTCGATCGAGCATACGATAAGCCTCAGCGTATAGACCGTCACTACGAAAAAGATCGGCCATCTCTACCAAAGAGGGAACCAACTGTGGGCTGTGATTACCAAATTCAGATTCCAGCTCAGCTAGGGCGCCATTGCCATACTCCAACAGTGCGCCCGTTTCAGACAATCGCTGACCCCAGCCAAAAGAGCTCAGGCTTAGCGCCAGTAGCAGGCTTAGGCTTGTTGTCACACGTTTCATGAACAGTAGGACCCTCGCGTCAGTCGCCTCAGCACAAGAGGCCGAATCTGTTTTCGAGCTCCACAGCTCAATCCATGGGGAGAGATGTCCTCGTGTTTATGCCGTTCTTTTTTCGAACTGGCTGTTGGGCCGTCACTTACAAAACGCGGCAGGCGTAAATAGTTTCTGATAATCTGCGCTGACATCACTTTCACTGCTAGTTTTGGCATTGGAATTGGTGAGTAATACGTTCGCTTAGGATCAAGTGGTTTATGAATCACGGAAGTGCGCGGCCACACTTGGCGATCTCTACAAGCTAAACGCGAGATTTCGAGACCACACCACTAATCTCTTTCGCAGGTTCGCCATGCAAGTTGTGGGATTCTCGATTCCGACGGATGCTGGAAAGGCGGATAACGCACTCAATAGCGCGCTTAAGGACAGCAGCCGGGAGGCCGCCGACATCTCTTTAGCGGCGTTTGTTGAAGGTTCGGAATGGACAGTTGTATTGGAGTTAGCTGACACTGGCTCGATCGCAGTTGAGATTTAGCGTGCAAGCATGCTTATGACTGGCATCACACCGCATCGGTGAGACCACAAGAATCCTAACCTAGCGATCCACAGGCCCGGTTGTGCCTCCTCTCGTGACGCGGATACCGGCCTCGGGTCGCTTCAGTAATAAGTGACACATCAGCCATAAGCAAGCTCAAGCAATTCGCGCACCGATTCAATTTGTGTGAACCAGTAAATTGCTGAAAATACGATAAAAGCCTGCGCAACGACCAGCGCTGCAGCCTGATCGTCTTTTATCCTCGATGTGTCTTTTTGCTTTGGTTTTGTCTCATCAGCCATGCGATTTATCCGTAAATTTCTGGATTTACCATTTTTCTGACCTAACCACTGAAGCCGATCCAGCGACCAGTGGCGGCGACCATGAACCAAACTAGCATCGACGCCAAGCCGACCATTTTTACCACAACTGGGTTCAGAGCCTGAATGTCGTGATTCAGCAGCGGCCTGCGAATCTGGAAATGAAACAATATGCCCGCCGAAAGTGCCAACATTTTGAACCAATAAACCGAAAGATAGTAGATTTTAGTCGCCACCCCGCAAGCCATAAAAATTCCGGTGGCGAGACATATAGCCAAACCGCAAACGAAGACTCTATGGGTTCGCTCTGTTACTGTCCGGATTGGCACATCAGTCAGGACCAGTCCCAATAGCCGTCCATCACCGGCTAAAACACAACCTCCAAGCAGAGCCAGACCAAGCAAATGGACTGCTTCTACAAATGCGAATGCAGGCCCCCAAGTTTTGCCAATTACACCAAACCAAGTGGTTTCTAACCACTCGAATACAACAAGCAGTGATGGATAAACCGCATCCGTGACGCCTCCGTAGGCGAGAAACAACATCGCAACCAGCGCGGTCACAACGATCAGTGTCCGGGGGTAGGAAGTAAATATTGAAACAAACATCGTTCCTTCCTCTTTCAAGTCCTAGAACCGCGTCTGGCCATCTACACAGCCGGAGACGATATCAATGAGTGTATTGGGGCTTGTGTCACAATCGAACCAATCATATGCAATGAAGCGACCACACACCACGACAATTGACCAGAAAGCGAGTGACAGCATCGCACCAAGGCGGATTCGACCGGGCGCCTTTGGCTCCGCATCCCACGTTTCTACAGATTCGTTCATGCGTTTATGAAATAGAAATGCATTCACGGCGCAAGCCACGAGAAGAACCATTTTAATCCGGAACCAAAGACTCTGGGAGGTTCGCACCGGAACGGCATAAAACAAAAGAATTCCGGTGATGAACATCATCGCAAAGCCGATGAGCATCGGGGCGTTAAGACGTTCAGCCAGTCGGCTTGCAGGAACATCGGACAGCGCTAAACCTAACATGCGAAGATCGATTAAAAACAGCATACCCAGACTCACCATTAACGTGAGGACATGGGTTGACTCGACCCAATTGTACATATAGTAGGACTCGTGCAGCATAGTGCTCCATTGGGTGTCGTCCAACCATACCGCAAGTTCATAAATGAGCTCGTTCATTGCAGAGTCGTCCTCCCCTGATGCCGAAAACGCAGGTTAATCAGCCCGGATGTCTTACTTCTTTTTCAGCGGCCTGAAAGGCCATGATCCACATCGAGCTTCATCAGACCGCTTGCGTGTTTCTTGAAATTCCGATCGCCGTTTCAATGGAACTGCAGGACGTGATGCCAACATTTTTACTGGAAACATGAATGAGTGAGATGTGGGCACTTGGTATTCACTTATCATTCTCAAAGGGCGATCAAAAACGAGCGCCCTCTCACTAATAGGATACCTCACCAGTTTGACGAAAATCCAGCCGACAGCGCCAAACAGCATGGGGCACTCTGACGAGGTGACGCCTCTGATCTGTCGAAGCACGGTTAAATCGCGTGATCGACCTACAGCTAAGCTATAGGACCGCGAAGTCATCGTAGTAAGCTACTTGTTACAGCAGAACCCAGTTACGTCTCAACTACTCCTACTTTTGCCGATTCCCTATTGCAGCGACGATGGAGAATCTTCTATTTCGAACGTCAAGCCCGCATTTTTTTTTAAACGATGAAAAAGACCCTCGCCAAAAGCCGAGCCCGGGGTCCAGAAACCACCTTGCAACTCAGCTTGATCTAAGTCCTGGCCAAGGCAGATAGCTGCCTGGGCAATCATTTTCGCTGTCGAACCATAGCCCGGGTCTCGATCCCCAGTGACTTTTAATCGAATTTCATCTCCCGAATCAGTTTTACCCCAAAAGCGCAGATCAAAGAATCCAGCTCGCTGTTCATCCAAGCTGGGGCCTTCACCGGGTTTTGGCAAAAAGAAGTTCAGTGCCAACCATCTTAAAGGGGCGAGCCTGAGTACCAGACCAGACAGCTTCGTTTCGAAAGCTAACCGTTTCGCTGCCTTACGGCCTGCTTCTCCCTGACCAGTGAGGCTGCCTTCGTCATAGTGAAACTGACGACCATATTGTTCAGCAAGCAGCGCGTTCGTCCGCAGAACCACCCTAGTGTTTACACCGGCCATAATAAACGGGCCCACCCAGGACTCAAAATCCTCATCGTATTCCGTATTCACATGGCGCTGCCTTGCTACGTTGCGATGCCCTGACGGACACAGTGAGTACCAGTCCCTCATTTCCGCCATCAACACAGGATTGCTGGCAGTCTCCTTCAAGGCGTTCAAACCGCTTGCAATGGTTCCCCCTGAGGCGCCGCCTTTCGCGGCCTTTACGCGCATTTTTATGATCGAGCAAGCCCCACCGAACCTCTTCTGTGCCTGCTGCTGAAGGAGCTTTACCCCAAGGTCTGAAGGCAACGAATCNAATCCACAAGCNTGGATAACGCGCGAGCCACTTAGCTTTGCCTGCTNGCTGTAACGCGAAATCATGCGTTTCATCCACAGCGACTCACCGGCAAGGTCACAATAATCCGTCCCGGCTGTTACGCAGGCTTCGATCAACGCATCACCATAAAGCGCATAAGGCCCGACGGTTGACAGAACNACTTCNGTACGACTGCACATAGCCGCCAAAGCTGCTTTATCGAAAGAATCCGCGACGATTATTGGGATGTCCCGCGCCCCGCTGCCAAGTCCGGCGCGAAGATTTTCAAGCTTCGACTGGGATCTGGCCGCGATAGCCCAAGAGAAATTCGGCTCGATGTGTTCGTTTGCAAGGTACCGGCAAATAATCTTGCCGACGAAGCTGGTCGCGCCGAACACCACCAAGTCCAGCTCTTTGTTCATAATTCAATTCCCTTTTACACAGCTGTCGCAATCTGATTCGAATCGTGCAGACTTGTGTGATGCGATTCCATGGGACGCCCATGACTGTCTCGCGCATGCCGAAAGCTCATCCAGATTAGAAACTGNAGTCCAAACAGCAAAGTGGCCGCAAGAAGATGNGTCGGCTGGACGAACGCGGGCATNCCCAAATGACCAAGAGTTGCGCCCGAGAGCACAGCAAGNCNAATCACNGAGATCATACCGAANGTCAGCCGGGTNATGGCATGCATCCAACCCAGCGAATTAACGAGCAGCCGCGCGAGCCAGAGGTTACTTAGCAATACCAAAGCAGAAAAACTACGATGAACGTAGAAAAACCAAGGCATTGCTTCAATCCAAGAAGCACGCATAGCCTCTCCCTGACTCTCTTTGATAAAGTCAGTCATCTCCCTGACCTGCGTCCCCATGGCTACCTGCAGAACCGTCATNGCNAGAACAATGTAAAGCCATTTNTCAAATCGAGGGTCGATNGCCGTTACGGGCTGCGCTGCCATCATCTGGCGCCTNGACTGAGCCAGCGCGAAAAGTAGCGTTGCTACAATCGCTAAGGCCATNAGCATATGCAGGGTGATCATCCCCGGCTGCAGGTTGGAACTAACCACGCGGGAACCCAGCCAGCCCTGAAAGCCAACCATTAAAAATGCTGCCACTGAGGCCTTCGTAATCGCGGNGTTGTGCTTACGCAGCGGCCAAGACATAAGAGCACTCAAAAAAATGAGAACACCTATGCTGACACCGAGCAGCCGATTAAGATATTCCGTCCAAGTTTTAACGACGTTAAAACGTGTGTCGGCGTAACCAAGTTTAGCGTAGGTTTGTTGGTAGTCAGCTGGCAACTGCGATTCGTGGGTAGGCGGCACCCACTGCCCGAAGCAGGTCGGCCAATCCGGACAGCCCATACCCGCTCCGGAGGCGCGAACGCTGGCTCCGACCAGAATCAAGAAATAGACAGCTGCCAGAGTCAGGGAAGCTAAACTCCGAAAACGTTGCAGAGATGCGTCTGTAGCTTTGCTTGATATCATAACACTCTTCAAAAAATTGGTGAAAAATCATTGGGAGTCAAGATCATTGTTCAAGAGACTCAATCAAGACTCGCGAAGCGTGTCCGTCTTGCGGAAGACCCTGTGATTTTTGATACGCCCTTATAGCGGCTCTGGTTTGGCGCCCGACCCGGCCATCCGGCCGGCCCGATGCAAAGCCGCGACTGTTGAGCAACTCCTGAA
Organism: Gammaproteobacteria bacterium; assembly: GCA_002719575.1. Lineage (GTDB taxonomy): Bacteria > Pseudomonadota > Gammaproteobacteria > Pseudomonadales > Pseudohongiellaceae > UBA9145. Next base: position 100,336 of record PBHS01000029.1, read on the forward strand.
GCAGCTTGACGTCTTCCACACTCATTGCTTGCTCATTTTCCGGCAGTCCTGCGATTGCCTCGCCACCCATGAGCCGGTCAGCGAGGTGACCAACCGTCAAGGCATAAAACGTAGACGGATTGTAGATCATGGTGGTTCGAAAATTCTGATAACTGAGAAAAGCTGGCCCTTGCGCACCTGCCGGAAGAATAACTGAAGCTTCCATACCTGCCGCAGTTGGTATTGGATCGCCGTTGACTAGAGTGATATCAAGAAACCGCCATCTTTCCAAAGACTTGCGGGTAGCCGTGCCGGTCAGGCTGTAATCGAAATCGTCAGGCAGTTTCACTTCCCTACCCCAACGCTCATCCCCGCGCCAGCCAGATTCCGATAAAAAGTTGGCAGCAGAATGAAAGATGTCAGGGAGACTGTTCCAAATGTCTATTCGACCATCTGCGTCCCCATCGACGCCGTACTTATGGAAAACATTGGGCATAAACTGAAGCTGGCCCATCGCTCCGGCCCATGAACCGCTCATGCGTTCGGCCTGAATATGCCCATCGTCAATGATCTGTAGCGCAACGAGCAGCTGAGCCCTGAAGAAGTCGGCCCTGCGCGGATCGTAAGCCAAAGTGGCGAGAGCCTCCAGCACAGAAAAACCTCCGGTTGATCTTCCATAATTACTCTCAATAGCCCAAAAAGCCACCAAATAGTGAGGCTGAACCCCATAGCGGCGCTGCACTTGTTCAAGCAGAACCTCATGCTGTCGGAGTAAGGCCTGGCCCCGAGCAATCTGATTTTGGGTAACCCGTAGGTTCAGGTAGCGTGTAAAGGTTTCCACAAACTCTGGCTGGCTATTGTCGAGTTCAATCACCCTCTCAAGCGGTTGGATCGCGTCGAGGTTTGAAAGCGTAGCTTCGGAGATTCCTCTGTCGCGGGCTTCTGCACGAAGCCCTTCCAGCCATTCCGCAAAATCTGGCGCTAGTTCTTGGGCTTGCAAGTCAGGCAAGAAGTAAGAAAAGAAGACAGCGATAAACAGGACTCTAAACATATCTGCATGATAGCTAAATTACGGTTAGAAATGAATGAGACTCTCTGCAACTTACTGACGAATGATTGCCCCTTGCAGACACATACTCTGAACACTTCCTTCACTGATCGATGAATGCCGAGGCGTGCGCGTCGACGGACACATTGGCCATTTGCCCAAAGCAGTTTGAACATGCAGGCGGCACTAAAAAGAGTGGGAGCACGCTTGCTCAAGACAAGCGGATTGTTAATCTAAACTATGACCACGTTCTGCATTTCAGAAGCCAACTAACCGGCAGCTACGACGCCGTCACGCAAGGCGAAGAAGGCTCCAAAAAGGAGGTTGAGGTAGGACATATTTTCGTCGCTCATCCATAAACTGCAAGTGATTCCGTCAAATCAGTTGCGAGTTAGTCACCAACATGGAGTCGAGATTGAAGATCGACACCTGACTAGTTAGGTATTGTTTCCTTCAGCGTGGGCTAGAAAGAAATTTTTGTATAGCCTTGGGATGCGAACTTAATCTTGGTCGCAAACCATTGCTCACTGGCCCCCATCTGAGCTTTTGAATACTGGTCAGCGGACAGCATCCGCCAGGCCGGCTACTGTACTTGAGAGCTCCATGTAGCGTTTGGCCGTGGTTCCATCGAGAGACTGGCCCATCTTCTCGAACTGCTCAGCCAGATCTGCCAACTCAATCGCCGCGTTACGGTTACGATTACCTCGTTCCAGAAGCTGTTGTGCTCTGTCGAGTGCTTGGCTCAGCTCTTTGGATTGCGCTTCATCGATGGCGTCAGTTCGTAAGAGTTGATCCTGGTAGGCTCGGGCGACCACTGGTACTGGAGTCCAGACTATCCTTTCCTGCGTCTGAGCATTAACGGTGCCCTTCAAGGATTCAAGAGACGCCGCGGCAATTTCGTTTTCCGTGAGAAAATCGCTCGGCTGCATTTCAAATACATCCAACCCGCGTGAAATCTCGGTGCCGTATATGCGACCGTTGTACCAATAGGTCGACCAGTAGCCTCCGGTAATGAGCTCTTCAGTATCTATCGGCCCCCTGTCAAAGAAGGCAATCTCAACCGGATTAGCAGAATCCGTGAAGTCAACAACCGATAACCCACCCTGATACCAAGCTTGCACAAAAATATCTCGACCAGGCACAGGAATTAGGGAACCGTTATGGGCAACACAATTTTCTGTTTCGGTCTGCGGGGCAGACATTTTGTAGTGACTGCGAAATTCCAACTTACCTTCAACGATGTCATAAAACGCATCAGCCCCCCAAGTCAGAGGATCCTGCGCGCGGCATCGTGGTCGACCCCCTCCGCCCCACTCGTCCGTGAAAATAACCTTAGTCCCATCATTATTGAATGTCGCAGAATGCCAGTATGCAAAACCCGGATCTATGACCTGGTCAAGCCGCTTTGGGTCAGCAGGATCAGAAATATCCAGCAAAATGCCATTTCCCGAACAGGCGCCGGCGGCCAGACCGATTTCCGGATAGGTCGTAATGTCATGGCACTGGTTGGTCTGACGGGTAGACTGCGTGCCCTCGCCATGATCGCCACCATCCCAAAGTCCAGCTAAGGTCCCTGTGTCTGGATCCGCAAAGATAAATGGCCGATTGACAATCTTAGCTTCAGCAGGATTTGCTTCTGGTATTTCTATCACCTCGATCCTGAAAAGCGCAGAATCAGGATTCTCGAAAGGCGAGTCATCAGAACAACCCGACAGTTCCTCATCATCACGCACCGGGCTCGTTCCCGACACGTAAACATAGATGTTGCCGTCCTCATCAGGTCCCTGAGCAACTGTATGGGTATGAGAACCGCGACAGGTCTGAACAGCAGCGACCTGCGTCGGGTTACGAAAATCGCTGACGTCAAAAATTCGAATTCCACGAACTCTGTCATTACTAACCGACTCTGGAACACCCTCCAACCCGCAATCCAGGCGTCCTCTCACTTCCTGAACCGACATGATCATCAGATCGCCGACCAAAGACACGTCGCCCTGGCCGCCGGGGCAAACCACCGAGGCGATGTGTTCGGGCGCATCCGGATTGCTGATGTCGTAAGTGTTAAATCCATGATAATTGCCGGCTATTAAATAGTCTCCGGAGAAGAGTAAGTCAGTATTTGAAAAACTGAGTAGAGCTGGACGCGGGTCAGAGTTTTCATCCTCATCATCATCGGCTGAGGTTTCAGGTGCGTTCCCACTTTCAGCGTTGGCTTCAGCCTCTAATTCCTCAAGGCGACGCGCAGAAAGACCCGATGGCCGCTGTGGATCAAAAAAACCAGCAGGTTTTGGCAGTGTTGCGACAAGTTGCATGTTTAGCGCAGCTTCACCGGCGTCTCGGAATCCAGCGGCAAGCCCAACCCTCGGATCTGAACTAAAGCTTGCCAGCAAGGTAACCATGCGTTCAATTTCTGAAGTTTGGTCCGATGTCACGTCAGAAGTAAATTCGTAAAGCAGTGGATCCTGAACCGAACCTCGTTGGTCGAGCAGGTCCTCTACCATATCCAGTGCCCCCTGATGATGCTTGATCATGCTTTCAAGATAGAGTCGATCGAATTCTGAACCCCGTGCCGATGACAACGCGTCCATCTCGTCATCCGTCAGCATGCCTGACATGCGCATGAAGTCCGAATCATGATGTGCATCTTCAGAAGTCACTTCCAGTCCGCGATCGCTGAGCCAACCTTGCATCATCGCGATCTCATCATCCTGAGACAAAGTGATCCTAGCGGCAACAGCCAGAATCGCTTCATTATTTGTGCGGTTTTCAGCAAGCGCTGACATTTCCTTTGCCTGAGCATGATGGGGAATCATGCCCTGCAGGAACTGAATATCACCCAATGAGTATTCAATACCTGCAAGAGCAGAGGCTTCTTCTGCTGTGATTAGCTTGCTTTCTTGGCCCGGCGCACCCGGCTGAACGATAGGGACTTGCCCGAAAGCTACCTGAGCGAAAAACGCCGCGGAAACAATCCACCCACAAACCATCTTAAAAACGTCAGAAAAAACGTTAAAAGATTGCGAAGCTCTCATAGCTAGTCCCCTTCAAGTAAACGTTGTTATTGAGCCGTTACGCACATTGTACTCGTTCTGCAGCTTTTGCCAATTCGGGTCGAGACGTTTCGGCAGCTTTAGTTACGGACTCGGAAAGTTCGACGTCGCCGCCTTAGCACTATGGCTCCTGCATTTTTTCAATGCCTTGTCCGGCGCGACGCGCACACGGATGCGCGAGTTAGTTCTAATAGGGGCCGCAGCCTGTCGTCCGTTTTCTTACCGAACAGCCCTGGCGCTACATGAAAATCTACTTTCACGGTGCTTTAATGAGTCAGAGAGACGCCTGCACCAAATTCGCACCTTTGTTATGAAATGCTTCGCTCCACAAGTCTAAAACCGAATTTACCGAAACTGCAGCAGGAACCGCCAGTCGAGTTCAGTACCTACGGTTTGGTGGGTCTGGGTGGATTTGAACCACCGACCTCACCCTTATCAGGGGTGCGCTCTAACCAACTGAGCTACAGACCCAA
>PBHS01000030.1 GCA_002719575.1 Gammaproteobacteria bacterium
GACCACATTCTTTTTGGCATCGATCACCTGCTTTTCGTCCTCGGACTATTACTTCTGTTGAAAGGATTTTTGAAGCTACTCCAGACCATCACTGCGTTCACTGTCGCCCACAGCATTACTCTAGCCTGCGCGGTGCTCGGAATTTTTCCAGTGCCCGGACCACCAATCGAAGTACTTATAGCCCTTTCAATACTCATGCTAGCACGGGAAGTCGTGATGAGTCTTCGTGGCCAGATTACTCTGGTGCACCAAAAACCTTGGGTTGTCGCTTTTGTCTTCGGGCTGTTTCACGGTTTTGGTTTTGCTGGCGCTCTTGGAGAGCTGGGGTTGCGCGATTCTGACATTCCGCTTGCTTTACTGCTCTTTAACTTGGGTGTTGAAGGGGGACAGGTTATCTTCATTGCCGCTATGATTTCGGCAAACTGGATCTATAGCAAATTCTCTTCTGACGGCCTGATCAGCATCCACCGCGGCCTTGCCTACGGGGTCGGCGGGGTCGCATGTTTCTGGTTTCTGGAACGGCTTCCCGCTCTCTTCACGCCGAGCTGAGCGCTAAGTATTCCTGTATTTCTGGTGAGCCTGACGGCAACTGTTATATCGAGGATAAAGCACATCGTTGCCCACCTTTGATAGGTCATTCTCATCGCGATTCTCTACCGCCACTAGCCACTAACGCTTTTTTGATCGCAGCAAGTTGCTGCCGGTTAAAGGCTTGCCATTCAGCCTGCGCAGCCATCTGTACTTCGCCCGCACCGAAACTGCCCGTCACCGGGAAATCAGCAGAATCGATCGCGGCCTCAGCCGCATTTTACACTTCCCCACCACGTCTCGGCTTTCAATTGATATGCACCCCATATGGGTGGTAGCGTGGTTGCCACACTACTCTTCATTTCCTTCAAGGATAACTTCGGCGTCAGCTAATCAGACTTGCTGAAATGGAAACCAGCATGGCGATCAAACTAACTAATCTAAGACATGACATAAACCGTCCCTTTGATTACTGACCCGCGAGCTCGAATTCCGCTTCTAGCTCCTGCCGTCTTGCTCCGGCAAGTATGCCCGGAAGCGCATAGTTACCCTCGTGACAGGCGTATTCGTAAATCCGATCCTCAACGGCGTTCATGGGTAATTCGCCGGTCCAAGGTCGAGAGTAGACTGCTGGATCGTCAACCGTGAAACGGTAAAGCAGTGTGTTCTTATCAAGCCGGGAAAACTCCTCGGTGATCGTGGCGTCCGCAGACAAATAGAGAAAATGGCGTAGGGCGCCCCGAAAACTCTCCTGAACGTGAAAATTCGTCGTTTCAACCACAAGCGTGTCGCCGTTGTAGTATCCGATAGAGTCACCCAGCCACTTGTGCATTTTTCCATGCTGGCTGTCTTTCAAACGAATAATGCGCGCATCATGGTTCATCTCAGCGAGAATCATCACGTAGTCGTCAGTCTGAACTATTCGACTATGGTTGTTATAGAGTACCGGTAGCATGGGTGGCCCACCCGAAGAACCAAAACCGACCAAACAGCGCTCGCCCATTGGGCGTACCTCCGGGCCATCCAATGGTCCCTGGCCACGCATGCTACCAAAGATGCGCTGCAGAGCACCTTCGGCCCAAGGCAGGCGTCCGTCTTCCGGCTCGACGATGATGGAGGTTCTAATCTCACCTTCTATCACTGCCATGCTCTCACCCGGATCCATCCAGAACGTGTTGTAACCGCCGACCTGAGCCTCGGCTCCACTTACATTACTTACCAGATTATCAAGATAGCTCGCTCCAGTTTCGCCAATGACCGCAGCCTGTTCGGTGCTGATCACCAATTCACCGCCAAACTGCTCACCTCGCTCCAGCATAGTAACGGTGGCGATGCTAAACACGCCCTGTAAGTCAGGTATCCCGTTTTGGCTGAAGTTCGCGGTTTGCTGAGAATGCAGTCCGCCAGGGACCAAGCTCAGGCTTCCCAACAGGCACAAACTTAATGTTTTTAATAATCGCAAAGCTGCCACAGCTTTCTCCTTAGTTCCAACTCGCAAAATCGCAGATATGAATGCTAGCACGACCAGGCTGTCAAGCGGCCAGCAATTGGGAAGAACGTAACGCGACCACCAACCGAATTTTACAACCTGGAACCAAAACCGTTTTCTGTGATAAACATTATAGAGGTCTCTAATACTGACCAGGGCAGACGGCTTGGCACGAGTTGACAGTTACCGATCAGCGCTATGACGTTCCCACCGGATATTGGGTTGTTGAAGCTGTCGATTTAGCAGCAGCGGCCGCGAGCGCAGACGACGCGATACTAATCCCACCAGGCATAAAACAACGTATAGACAATACCGGCTAGAGCAATTTGGAACCTATGGCCACCTAAAGCCCCCGGTTAAGTCTTGAGAATTACCGCGCGGCTGACCTCTAAGAAGTATGAATCCACCGAACACCAAAATCCTCCTGTTTGCCGGACTTCTTATGTGGCTTCCCTTCACTAATGGCTGGAGCCAGTCGGCCACATTTACCGTCAGGACGAATCAGAACTCGACGCTTGAAATATTCAGCCAGCTCGATCCGCTGACTATCAATACTATCCATAACTGGGAACTCGTGTTCAATACAGCTGACGGCTTTCCTATAAGTGGTGCCCAGGTTTCAGTAGTTGGCGGTATGCCTGATCATGACCACGGTTTGCCTACCGCGCCTGTGGTCACCCGAGAGATCGCGCCCGGCCGTTACTTGCTGGAAGGTATTAGATTCCACATGCCGGGTCGATGGTTGCTGACAATAGACGTGGACTGCGATCAGGACAGCCAATCAGCGTCTCTGGAATTCCAGTTGTGAAAAGAATCCTTTTCACAGTGTGTGGTCTGATAGCGGCCGTGGGATCGTTGGCCTGGAGGCTGATGCCCAACCCGCTACCAGCTGAATGGACCCCGAAACAACGAGCGCTCATTCAGTCTTTGTCTCTCTCCCAGCTTCCAGAGACCCCGGACGACCCCAGTAATGCCGTAGCTGAAAAGGAGCTGGCCGCACAGCTTGGGCACCGCTTGTATTTCGACAAGCGCCTCAGCGGGAATGGTGAAGTAGCATGTGCAAGCTGCCATCAGCCACAAAACTATTTTACCGACACCCGGACTCTGGCAGTGGGCACTCAGACAGGTTTCAGGCATACGCCTTCACTTGTTGGATTGTCCTACAGCCCTTGGTTCTATTGGGACGGCCGAAAAGATTCGCAATGGGCTCAGGCCCTGGCCCCGATTGAGACGGGTCATGAGCATAATTTTGATCGCCTTCAGGTGGTGCGATTGCTCGCCGAGGATCCGCTTTACAAAACTCAGTATGAAAGTCTTTTCAGCACACTGCCCGATTTACCAACGGCGCCTCGTTCTGCCTCGCCGCTGGGCGATGAGTCGCTCCGATTGAACTGGAATTCTCTTGATAAAGACCTGCATTCTAGTATCAATCAGGCTTTTGCCAATGTCGGCAAGACGTTGGCCGCCTACCAACGCAAGATCAAACCGGGGCGCAGCCGGTTTGACGATTACGCCGACAGCTTAATTGCCACCCCTGCTGTGGTATCGGGAGGCATACTTAGCGAGGACGAGTTAGCTGGTCTTGGGCTATTTATCGATCAGGCCCAGTGCGTTAGCTGTCACAACGGGCCTCTCCTGACCAACTTCGAGTTCCATAATACTGGCGTACTCGCCATTGCGGGGCAGCTGCCCGCGATGGGGAGATATGAAGGCATCAAACTGGCCCGTCAGGATGAGTTCAACTGTCTTGGGAAATACAGTGATGCAGAGCCAACTCAGTGCGCAGAATTGAGGTTTGCCAAAGGCGACAATGACTTGGTCGGCGCGCAAAAGACCCCGACCTTGAGGAACATCACCGAAACCGCACCCTACATGCATGGCGGCCAGATCCGCGATCTCAAAGCGGTCATGGAGCACTATAACGAGGCACCTGCTTCCATGCTTAGCCACAATGAAGCAAAACCGCTGGCCCTAAGACCGGTCCAGCTAAAACAGCTAGAGGCTTTCATGGCAACTCTGACAGCGCCACTGCAGACCGAGCGAAAATGGCTGTTGCCACCAGTTCAGTGACCTAGCCAAGGTATCCGTGCTGAGCCAGTTGAACCAGAGTGTCATCAGGGTCAGTGAAATAAAGCTGATCCCCACCACTGGTCCGATTGGCCGGATCGCGGTTAACGCTGGCGTAGATGCCATGATCGGATAGTCTTTCTGCAAGCCGATCCGGATTGTAGTTATCCACCCCAATACACAGATGATGCATACGTCCAGGATCGCCCAACTCATAAAGCCCAAGGAAGCTTTCTGATCCCAAACCCATATTTAACCCACCGTTAGCGGGCCGACTGATTATTTCCATTCCCAGAACCCGGCTGTAAAAATCCGCGGAGCGCTCTACATTACTGACCGACAGAGACACATGGTTCATTGAGCGACCTACCGCGGCTGGATCTTGCGCTGCAGCGGGAGCTGCTGAAACGCCGGCCGCGGACGCCACCAGCGCGCTCAGTAGTTGTCGCCTTGATAGATGCTTTGTTTCATACTGGTTTAGCAGTGCATCAAAATGTTCATGCTGGGTATCGCGGTCTTCGTAATTTTGATTCTGGCCTCGCGGGTTCTTAAAGTTACTCATCACTGCACCTAATAAAAATCTTGAACAGAATGAACCTAGCAAAATTGAACTAGCGACTCAAACCTCTTCGGATGCTCGCTTCTAATGACAATTGACAACAGCTTTTTGATCCATTCCTGAGCCTGTTGACTTGAATTTGGCAATGAAAAAGAAGAAATGTTGGAGACTAAGCCAGTTACAGAGGATTTCAGCCCGGCCGCCTTATAAGAAACTGTATGAATCTCTACTCTAGAATCCTCACGGGGCTGTTCGCCGATCGCAGAGTGGGGTTGTTCTTTGTCGACAATGAATCCCACTCGCTAGAGGTGCTGCGAACGCTCGGCACTACGATTAGCAGCCTTGCGATCAATGCCACTGGTATAACTATCGTTACCCTGTTGATGGCGCTAGCCATTCTCGCTTAAAGTGGCACTGATCTTAGAACGTTACAGTGTCGGATTANTAAGTGATGTTAAGGGGAAGTATGTTTTCTGGTGATTTCATGCAACGGCATCGAGCCTGTTCGGGGGTAGCGCGGTGATTTTGCCAGATACCACCCCAGCANCGGTAGCTGAGCCGCCGAANGTACTGAGCGTCAGCAGTTTAAACCANATGGCTAAATCGCTCCTTGAGGCGCACTTTTCGCAGGTGGCTGTNGAAGGCGAAANCTCAAATTTTGTCAACCCGTCGTCCGGCCATTGGTATTTCACNCTCAAAGACAAGAAATCACAGTTGCGCTGNGCCATGTTTGCTGGCCGAAATCGACTAATCAGATTCGAACCAAAAAATGGAGATCAACTGATCGTCCGCGGCCAACTGAGCATCTACCCCAACCGTGGTGATTATCAGCTGATCGTCAGTCAGATGGAGGCAGCCGGCGATGGTGCTTTGCGGCGCAAATTTGAGGAACTCAAGCAGCGCTTGCAAGCTGAAGGCCTGTTTGATCAGGAGCACAAACAGGACATTCGGGAGGGTTACCACCACGTCGGCATCATTACCTCGGCTTCCGGGGCCGCGATCCGCGATATGGTAAGCGTCTTTTTGCGCCGCTTCCCAGCAACGCGAATCACCACCATCCCNGTTTCGGTTCAGGGCCCAGAAGCCGCAAGTGAAATCAGTGCAGCNGTAGCGATGGCTAATGCTCTGGCCTGCACGTTGGGTTTACAGGCATTGATTGTCGGCCGAGGCGGCGGTTCTTTGGANGATCTGCAGGCATTTAACGAAGAATCAGTCGCCAGAGCGATTTTTGCTAGCGAGCTGCCGGTTATCTCCGCGGTCGGCCATGAAATCGATTTCACCATCGCTGACCTGGTAGCGGATCTCAGGGCACCCACGCCATCTGCGGCAGCCGAACTATTGAGCCCCAACCAGCTTGANTATCTTGAGCGGCTGCAAAATATGCAGCGGCGCTTCGGTAACATGGCAGAACAGGACCTCGCCCGACGCTCTGAGCGGCTGACTTGGATTATTAGGCATCTTCGCCAGCCGGGCAAACGACTGGAGGATCAGGCCCAAACCCTCGACCGGCTAGAGCAGCAGCTACGACGTGTGCTGATCAGTCGAATTCGACAGGCCACTGCACAACTAGGCTTACAGCAGCGTGGATTGATTGCTGTCAACCCNAGTCGTAAGCTCNCAGAACAGCGGATGCAGNTGAGTGCTTTGACTCAGCGCTTGACTAACTCGAGCCGCAGGCAGCTCGACCAGCGCCGGGAAAGGCTTGCTTTCATAGGTAGTAATCTCAATTCGATCAGTCCACTTGCTGTGCTGAACCGAGGGTTCAGTATTAGCCTAACCGACAGCAACCAGGTTATTAGGCGAAGTGCTGATGTCACGCCCGGACAGACCCTCATTACTAAACTGCCCGACGGGACGATCCATTCGAGCGTCACGGAGACTCATCAGAATCCCAGCANCGATTAAATCAGGCGATGACTTGCNCGNAAGCTCTGGCACTACGAGGCGACNTCGAATACCAATGCAAGCCTTGACAAAAGTNNGAGCGCACCGAATCAAGTCTCGCTGAAGTGCCGAGAATCCAGAATTTTTGTATATTATCCCTTGCCGGATAGGTTGAATAAGTCAATGTCTGTAAATGCGGATGCCAATTGGGAACAACCAATGAACAAAAGGGAACAACAACGAAAAATCAAGCGAGAGAAGCAGCAGGCTGCGCGACAAAAGGAGCGATCCAAGGCANTGGCGTCTAAGGTTGCTTTGTTTGGTGTAACACCAATTGTAGCTCTGTTTATGTTGTTTACCTTGCTCAATCAGGGACCGACNTANTCACCCGTCGAAATTGCAGAAAGCGATCATGTCCGGGGCGAACGAGGGCATCCCGTCAGTATAGTGGTCTATGCCGATTTTCAATGTCCAGCATGCGCTGTTGAAAATGAGACCATGGCTAGGTTATGGCCTCAGCTAAGTGACAAGGCGCATCTGATTTTCAGACATTTCCCGGTGACCTCAACGCATCGAAACACATGGGAAGCGTCTCTATATGCCGAAGCTGCAGCAAGGCAGGGAAAATTCTGGGAAATGCATGACTATTTATTCGCCACGCAAAGCCTTTGGTCGGCTCTGCNAGATGCCGAATCAGAATTCGACAGCTATGCGCTTGAACTCAATCTGGATCTCAACCGCTTNCATGCTGATATGGNGTCNANCGTAGTCNTCGGAAAAATTCGGAACGACCAGCGCGGCGGGAATAAAGCTGGAGTCCGGGGNACACCCGCCGTCTTCATCAACGGNAGGCAACTGGTCCGTCCCACCCGACAANGGATTCTGGAGGTCGTCGATGCAGAGTATGCCAACGCAGGCACTTAACCCCTNTCGCCCTCAATATTNAGAAAGCGGTGAAGCGATTCGATCGTANATCCTGCTAGNAAAGTTCGGCCGACAGANNAGNAAACAGCTCGCGAATCGCGNCCACTGACAGCGGACNCAAGGGGCAACGCAATCAAGNAAGNAGGCNAGCCGGTAANGATCAGATCGCCNAACTGCTTCAAGGCCCTCAGGCTCTGTCCTGCAACAATATCGAGCGCCAACACATCACCCNGCGGGATTTCCAAACCGGCTACAAACCAATCTTCAAGCTCTGCTCCAGCGCCTTGAAATCTTGCAAAGTCTGCCCCGTTTNAAAAATCGTTAAGGGCTTGCCAAANGCCATGCTTTATTCTTTAAATTNATAGAGAAACCAGTTTGACTTNAAGGCTTGATCATNANGNCATCCGCNTTNCGCTGAGAGAGATCCACGCAAAAGAAGCTTGGCAGCATGTTTATCTAATAATACGAACTTCTTTTGGCAATTCGCTGGCCAGGCTTACGAAGGGAAACGCAGCGCTCTGCTCCATTAAGGGTCGGGAAATTGGACCAGACAGTTTTCGAGGACAAGAGGATCGATGTTACCTCCTGAGAGAATAAGGGCTGGCTCTTTACCTTTTAGATTCAGCTTTTTTGAGAGCAATGCCGCCAGAGCGACTGCGCCACCGGGCTCTACAACCAACTTTAGGTGTCGAAAAGCAAAGCTGACGGCATGTCTCACTTCATCTTCGGTAACNACAATAAAATCACTAACGGTTTCCCGATTGATAGACCATGTGAGCTCTCCTGGAGCCGGAGTCATCAACGAGTCACACAANGTAGGATGAGTGCCCGATACGCTTTCCCGGGTTCCGGAGCGCAACGATCTGGCGTGGTCATCGAAGTTTTCCGGTTCAACCCCGTAAATCTCAGCTTCCGGGAGCAGCGCNCTCACTGCAGTAGATACACCTGCCAGTAAACCTCCGCCNCCACAGGGAACAAGAAGCNNAGTAGGCCGAGTGCCAANAGCAGCTGCCTGCTCTACCAATTCATAGCCACAGGTACCTTGCCCAGCGATGATGTCCGGGTCATCGTAGGAAGGCACTAGCAGNGCGTCACGATATGCNGCAATGTCAGCCGCAATCTGTTCCCGAGANTCGGTCTGTCGATCATAAAGCCTGACATCTGCNCCCAAACACCTNGTGTTGTCCAGCTTTATTCGGGGGGCGTCTGTGGGCATGACAATCGTCGCGGGCATTCCAAGTAGCTGTGCGGCGTAAGCGATTCCCTGCGCATGATTACCAGAAGAATAAGCAACGACACCAGCCTTCCGCTCACTATNATCCAATTGNGCAAGCCGATTGTANGCGCCTCGAAATTTGAANGCGCCTATGTGCTGCAAATTCTCCGGCTTGATGACGACACTAGTGCCAGTTCGCTCCGATAGTGCTGCATTACGGAGCAGAGGTGTCCGCAGGGCTACCCCACTGATGCGCTCAAGAGCATGCTCTATTTCTGTCAGCGTAACTGTCATCGCTTCATGGATTTCCTATTCTTGTGTAAACGCCGCTTCCTGGCCACCTGCTGCGGAGTGAGGTCACGCTCTTTTTTGGTGAATGGATTCTCATCGCTGCGCAACTCAATTCTTACAGGAGTACCTTCTAGCTTCAAATTCTTACGAAATGTTTTTTCAAGATAGCGACTATAGCTGTTAGGTAACTTATTAGTTTGCTTACCATGAACCACAATCGTGGGCGGGCTCTGCCCACCTGCATGCGCATACCGTAACTTGATTCTTCTACCGTTTATACTTGGCGGCGCATGATCGGCGATCGCGCTCTGCAAGATAGTCGTTAGCTGATTGGTTCCCAGATTTTTTTGTGCCGACGCGTGGGCCTCATTCACCGATTTATAGAGCTCACCAACACCAGTTCCGTATAACGCAGAAATAAAGTGAATATTCGCAAAATCCACAAAGGCGAAACGTCGCCTGATATCGAGACGAATCTTATCTTTCGCGCGTTCGTCCATCCCATCCCATTTATTGATACCTATCACCAGCGCTCTGCCAGTTTCGATCACATAGCCCAGCAAATGCAGGTCCTGCTCAACTATGCCTTGCTTCGCATCGATAATCAGAATCGCAACATGGGCATCCTCGATAGCCTGCAGGGACTTCACAACGGAGAATTTCTCAACCGTTTCCTTAGTTTTACCCCGCTTGCGAATTCCGGCTGTATCAATCAGCGTNTACGCTTTNCCCCGGCGCTCAAACGGAATGTAGATGCTGTCTCGGGTCGTTCCTGGCTGATCGTAGACCACCACCCTCTCCTCCCCGAGCATTCGGTTGACGAGAGTCGATTTCCCCACGTTCGGCCGACCAGCCACCGCGATTTTGACTCCGCGGGGCGTGATCTCATCATCCGCCTNTCGCGCTTCGTTATCTCCCAGAATCTCAAGCAGCATTTGTCGAACGCCCTTGCCGTGNGACGCAGCAATCGTGAAGAACTGCTTCACCCCGAATCCTGCGAATTCGGCCGCGGCTTGATCAGGATCAAGACCATCGACTTTATTCACCACAAGATAAAAGGGCTTCGATTCTTTACGCAGATACTCCAGTATCTTTGAGTCATCGGGCGCCGCACCGTCTCGCGCATCGACCATGAACAAACAAGTTGTTGCTTCCTCGATAGCCTTGAGAGATTGCGCCGCCATCTCGAAGTCGATACCTTCCTCGTAACCAGTAATNCCACCAGTGTCGATCACCAGAAAGCCTTTTTGGTCCAGCCTACCTTCCCCATACTGCCGATCGCGGGTCAGGCCNGGANCATTGGCGACTANNGCATCCCTGCTTCTCGTTAGGCGGTTAAAGAGGGTAGATTTACCAACGTTTGGGCGACCGACAAGAGCAATTACAGGTTTCATGTATAAGACCTGGAAATATATTTCTGATTCTAGATAGCGAGGTCCTTCTACTGCAGGCTAAAGGCTGCCAAAGTGCCNCTGTTTCCGAAAATGATTAGGCGACCCAAGTCGGTGAGCAGGTTCGCTCTTACTCCATCATCATCTACCTTGGTGCGGCCAACGATCCGTCCGTCTATCTGTGAAATCAGGTGAACATAGCCTTCAAAATCGGCAACGGCGATAAAGTTACTTATAGCTGTNGGTGCAGTGATACTGCGATGCTGCAAATCTTCATTTTGCCAAACGATGTCCTCGCTTTCNTCACGNACAGCGACCACATGACTCTCATCATTACNGTAGTAAAGATTACCGAAGCCCTGAGTGATTCCATGATAGCTCGACGCATCCTGCAAACCCCAAACGATACGGCCTGTGACAACATCNAGCGCTATCAGATTACCTTGGTAGCTCGACGCAAAGATGCGATTCCCATCGACCACAAGGTCACCGTCGATATCGATTACCCGGTCAATGTCATAGCGCCCCTCAGGAATTGCTACCCGCTCTTCCCAGCGCCAAACCCCATCATCTGCCGAAACCGATACCAAAGTGCCATTGCTGAAACCGGCGATCACGGTGTCGGCTGGCGTGAAAACTGGACGACTGGTNCCCCTGAGCGTCAAGGGTGGCTGGGTTGACTCNTAGATCCAGCGCTGTTCACCAGTGNAGTTATCCAGAGCGGTCACTTTATCATCNACGGTTTGCACNACTACTATATCATCGTTCACGATGGGCTGCGCAACCACTTCAGAGGTCACCTGACTTATCCAGACTTTCTCACCGTTCGACTGATCAAGGGCAATAACTTCGGCATCCCGGCTACCTACAACTACCAATCCCCCGCCAACGCCGACGCCACCCGTGATCGGTCGCTCATCAAGACGGCTACGCCAGANTACATCGCCTGAATCGAGAGTGACGGCCATCACTANGCCGTTCTCGCTTGCCGCAAAAATGACACTATCAGAAATAGCAGGCGTTATTTCAGTATAGTTATCGCCCTGCCCATTGCCGACATCAATGCTCCATAAACGATCGAGACTTACCTCAGCCGCAATGTCCATCAGGTCGNTAGGCGGGTTCGCCTCTTCATCCGAGCCGAACCATTCCAATGGATTCAGATTTATTCCGGCACAACCAGGCAGCAGCAAGGCGAAGCCCAAGACCATAAACGCCTTCAGTAAAGCTTTTGTAGATGTATACAACCTCATTTCGCGCGCGCTCAAAGCTGTTCCTTCAACTCTCATCAGGAAGATTATCAAGCTTCATGCGCAAGCCATCACTATTGGATCCCGCTTGCTGCGCAGCTGTATAAGCATCACGGGCATCCATAACACGANCTAGAGCCAGATAGATATCGCCGCGCAGTTCACCGAAGCCGCCTTCAAATGCCCTCGGATTTAGCTCATTTACCAGTGTGAGCGCTCGCTCTGCATCNCCNTGGGCCAGGATCACCCGACCGAGCCGCAGACTCGCAGTAAGAATCAAGCCCTCATCCACTTCACCTAAGAATCCCTGGCTACGGTTATCCAGAATCCATTGCAAGTCATCCTCGGCAGCCGAGAGATTACCGCTATTTACTGCCTGCTGAGCAGAGAATAAGGACGCAAACTTTGCGTAAACCGACGATCCATGATTCATCCGCAACTCTGCCGCTAAATCGATCACCCGCGCACTGTCAGCGTCGACGATCTTTTCACCTTCCTCAATCAGAGTGATGCTCAGAATTTGCTCATACAGATCAGACGCAGCCTNCGCTTCACTATTTGTCGAATTCCCCCATACNAGCCAACCCGCAATGCCGGCGAACAAAACGACCGCAGAATAAATCAGCCCCTTGCCATATTCTTGCCACCACTTCTGGAGGGCTTCGATACTTTCTTCCTCNGCGGCATNCAACGCCACGGCACTCTCCTTTCTAACCTGTCTCAATCATGGATTTCGAACCAACGGAACTTNNCCATGGGTTCTGGCAGCAACGCAGCCAGAAAAACNTCGAATATTAACCGCTTATGCAATGCGACGCACGAATGTTTGGGNTAAGCCAACCTATGCATCCAACAAACGAGCGACTTCAGCAGGGATCGCNGCCAACCCTACTGACGAAGTTTCACCTGAGCCGGTTAAGTTTNTGATTTTGGCACTCACTGNGGAGCCTTCNCCCGCCGTTTCGATGACCACCNCAATTCTTGCCCCTGCGGCAAAAGCCCGCTTNACCTGGCTNNTGTATTTACCTCCCCCACAGTTCGTTACAACGCCTAGAGTTGGACATGCCGCCCGAATGCCCTCAGCCAAGNGCAGNGCNATGGGATATAGCCCTTCGCCGTCTGTNAGCACATAGNCATCTACCGGGCGACGATAGGATTCNGGAACCCGGTCAAGCGTTTCTAGCATGAGAATCAAACGCTCAACTCCAACAGCAAAGCCAGCCGCCAAGGNGGGCCTGCCCCCCAGCTGCTCTACCAGCCCATCGTAGCGACCGCCACCACATACAGCGTTCTGAGCACCAAGCTGGTCTGTAGTCCACTCGAAGACGCAGTTGTTGTAGTAGTCCAGCCCTCGCACTAGGTTCGGTTTGACTCCATACTTGATGCCAAGCGACTGGAGAATCTGCTTGAGCTCCTCAAAGTGNTCACAGCTTTCTTGACTTACAAAGTCCGACAGGGCCGGAGCAGCGGCCAATACTGACTGCACAGCCGAATTCTTACTATCCATCACGCGCATCGGGTTGCTGTGCATCCGCCGTCGNGAATCATTATCAAGCTCACTCTCATGCTCTTCTAAAAAGCCGGCCAAAGCCTGCNCATAGGCACCACGATCAAGAGCACTACCTATGTTGTTTAATTCCAGTTTGACAAACTCCAGCAAGCCCAGTTCTTGCCANAGGGCGGCTGAAACCTGAATAAGTTCTGCGTCAATNTCTGGACCTGACATCCCAAACGCTTCTACGCCGAACTGNTGGAACTGCCGGTATCTCCCTTTTTGCGGCCGTTCATGTCGAAACATAGGACCCTGATACCAAAGCCGCTGCTGTTGGTTATACAGCAAACCATGTTGATCCGCTGCTCGGACGCAGCCCGCTGTGCCTTCTGGCCTCAGGCTAAGACTATCTCCATTTCGATCATCGAAGCTGTACATCTCTTTTTCGACGATGTCGGTAATCTCACCGATTGAGCGTTTGAATAGTTGGGTTTGCTCAAGAATCGGAAAGCGTATCTCGCGATAACCAAAGCGTTTAACCACCGCATAGAACCGGGATTCCAAGAAGTGCCACGTCGGCGAATCCTCTGGCAAAATGTCGTTCATGCCCCTAATGGCTTGTATTTTTTTCATAGGTTTTAAAATTCAGTCTTAATCACTGGCTATGAGGTCATCTTCCGCTTTTTGCTTGGCGGCTACTTTTTCACGAACCATATTTTCTAGCTCATCTAGCAACTGATCTTTGTGAATCTTGTGATGCGGTTTTCCTTCCACATATGCGAGGTTGCTCGGACTTGCTCCAGTCAATCCGATTTCCGCGACCTGTGCCTCTCCCGGTCCATTCACGATGCAACCAATCACAGCAACGTCGATTGGCGTGATAATATCTTCCAGTCGACGTTCCAACTCATTTACTACACCGATCACATCGAAATTCTGTCGCGAACAGCTTGGACATGCCACCAGGTTGACTCCTTTATGTCTAAGTCCAAGACTCTTGAGAATATCGAAACCCACCTTAACTTCTTCAACTGGATCGGCGGCGAGTGATACTCGGATGGTGTCGCCAATGCCTTCCATCAACAGCGCACCCATACCAATTGCCGACTTCACTGTGCCCGACCGCTGTCCGCCAGCCTCGGTGATCCCAAGGTGAAAGGGATTATCGATTTGGCCGGCCAGAGTGCGATAGGCAATCAGGGTCATGAAGATCTCGGAGGCTTTCAGGCTTATTTTAAAATCTTGAAAATCCATCTTATCAAGGATGTCTATCTGGATCAGTGCCGACTCAACCATCGCTTCCGCATTCGGCTCCTTGTACTTGCGCAGCAAAGACTTGCCAAGGGAACCTGCGTTGACTCCGATGCGCAGCGGTATGCCCTTGTCTTTCGCGCTATCGATTACTGCTCTAATTCTCTCTTCATTACCGATATTCCCCGGGTTAATACGCAAGCAGTCCACGCCGTTCTCCAGGACGCTCAAAGCAATTCGATAGTCGAAATGGATATCTGCCACAAGGGGCACATTGACTTCCGCCCGGATCTGCTTGAACGCCTCTGCGGCGTCCTGGCTAGGGACTGAGACTCTCACAATGTCCACACCTGCCGCCTGCATACGCTTAATTTGCGCCAGAGTGGCGGCGACGTCAGTGGTTTCCGTGTTAGTCATGGTTTGTACGGAAATAGGTGCATCACCCCCAACCGGAATATTGCCAACCATAATTTGTTTTGACTTGCGTCGAGTAGGCGATTGCGAGTGTCTCATGATATTCAGAAGCCAACAGTCAGTTGCACAGAGTTGTCGATACGAATCTCTCGTGAGAAATCGATTTCACTGCCATTGAAGATTAGTTGAGTTCGGGGCGCATCACCCAAAAAAACGTCGAACGGTGCCAACCCTTTTATTGCAAGCGAATCGCCGGCTAAACGAAGGTCACGATATTCGCGTCCGCCACTCATGTCTTTCACTTCCACCCAACTTGTTCCGCTGAAACGCATCGCGAGTGTATCGTTGCCCTCGCCTACGACGTAAACCTTTGTTTTGGGGACCTCCATGCCAAGCGCGCTTTCTTCGTCTCTCTCCGTACGCTCTGATGCTGCTGCAACTGCCTGCTCGCCGACTTGAGTTAGCTGAGGATCTTCCGATCGCAAAGTTTGAGCATCACGCATCTCTTCTGCTGCGGCCGATGAAGCTGAGCTGTTATCAGGCGGAGCAACCAAAATCGGGTCTAAAGGCTGCTCTATACCGGCAGAAACGACTGACTGGATACGGACCGGACCTTCTGAATCGTCGAGTGCGTCAGACTGCTGATCCTTCCAGATCCAGAGCCCCAGGAATAGACTGATGAAAACTGCGGTCGGGCCATAACCTGACCACTGCAACATTTTGATGCGTTGTGATTTTCTTGGAATTCCAGCGCCGCTAGCAATTACTGCTGGAGCTAGATTGTCATACGCGGCAAGTACCGCCGTTTCATCAAGCGCCATGATTTCAGAATAGCGCTTGATGTAACCTTTGGTAAAAACAGCCCCCGGCAGTTTACTATGCTCATCTTGCTCTATCGCGTTTACGAAACTGACAGAAATGTGCAGGGAATCAGCGATTTCGCGCTGAGTAAAATTACGCTTTTGCCTGGCAGCGCGAAGCATTCGACCCGGAGAGAGCCGGTTGTCGTTGGCGGCTAAGCTCACAGCAGGCGACTCTTCAGAAACAGCTTCTGGTGACACTTCAGCTGGCATCGTCCGCTCTCTGCTTTAGATCAGCGTGCCCCACAAAATTCTTACGCGAAAACGTGGGAACACAAGTGGGGTCATCAATGAGTTTCTGATTATTTGACTGCCTTTCGATAGTGATACCCGAGCACAATATCCTTGGCGAGCGAGGCGAGCTGAAGAAACTGATCGTCGTCATACAGGCATCATACCAAAAACGACAAATGCCCAGAACAAAGGCTTGGCTGCGAGAACGTATCTTGAGAACACGACGATAAACATGATTTACGGCCCGAGCGTCAGTCTATCGTCGAGGGTTTTTACCTTGCCGGTGCTAGCCAGAATCTCAGCGCGCTCCTCGTCAATCCCGTTGGAACTTCTCGCCTCTTCATTCTGCCTAGCCTCAGCTCTTAAAATATGTCGCTCTTTACGGCGGGTTTTATCCTCAACCTCTCCTACTAGCTGCCCGCACGCCGCCCCGATATCGCCGCCTCGAGTGGTGCGCACAGTAACCGTGTAGCCGGCACGCTGAAGTATTTCACGGAAATTATTGATCACCGAGTCACTGGGACGTCGATATTCGCTCATAGAAAACGGGTTGAATGGAATCAGATTGATCTTGCAAGGCAGATTCTTCAATAGCTCAGCAAGCTCGCGAGCATGCTGACGATGATCGTTTACGCCTTTGATTACAGTGTATTCGATAACAGGGACGCGCCTGTCATTTAGGCTATCCGCGTATTCTTTTACGGCGTCTAACAAATCGGCTATCGAATAGCTTTTGTTGATTGGCATTATGCTACTGCGCAAAGCATCGTTGGGCGCATGGAGTGAAATGGCAATGGAAGCATCGGTATACTCTTTCATCCGCCTTATTGCAGGTACTACGCCTGATGTACTAATCGTGACCTTTCGCTTGGAAAGACCATACGCCCAATCGTCCATCATGATATTGACCGCATCCATCACTGGCTCGAAGTTCATGAGCGGCTCACCCATTCCCATCATAACGACGTTGGAAACACTGCGCTGTGATGCTGCATCAAATCCGTCGAGCTGTTGCTTAGCCAGCCACACCTGTCCAACAATCTCAGCAACAGTCAGATTACTGTTGAAACCCTGCTTGCCTGTCGCACAAAACCTACAATCGAGAGAACAGCCAGCTTGCGAAGAAACGCAAAGTGTCCCTCGACTGCCCTCAGGGATAAACACCATTTCAACGCGCGAGCCAGAAACCACTTCAATAATCCATTTGTGGCTGCCGTCCTCGGAAGGATAGTGGCCCACAATTTTCGGCACCCGGATCTCAACCAATTTTTCCAAGTTCCCGCGCAGTGATTTGGAGATATTTGTCATCTCACCGAGATTAAGCACCCCCCGTTGATGAACCCATTGCATAACCTGCTGTGCGCGAAACTGNTGTTCTCCAAGTTCGGAAAACAGCTCTTTCATCTTGTCTCGACTCAAGCCGAGCAGGTTAGGTTTCATGATCGCCACCTGAAATACCTCAGAATCGCAGACTTGTTAGCTACGCGGACAGATTTCGTCTTTAGAGAAGAAGTAACTGACCTCCCGTTCAGCAGAGGCTTTAGAATCGGAGCCATGCACCGCATTGGCATCAATGGATTGTGCAAAGTCGGATCGAATCGTGCCGGGTGCTGCTTCGGCAGGGTTCGTCACACCCATCAACTCCCGGTTTAGCATAACGGCGTTGTCGCCTTCGAGCACCTGAACCACCACTGGGCCTGAAGTCATAAAGTCGATCAGATCACCGTAGAAGCCTTTGCCCTGATGTTCAGCATAGAACCCACCAGCAGTCTCTTCAGTCAACTGAAGCATCTTGGACGCCACGATCGTGAGCCCTGACTTCTCGAAGCGAGTGTAAATTTCGCCAATTACATTCTTGGCAACTGCATCGGGCTTGATTATGGAAAGTGTTCGTTCGATCGCCATGTTTACTCCAATCGGTTTGGTAGTCGCAAAGGATCGCGCATTATACGCAGAATTTTGGCGATTTTGTACGATTTTCAAGCTTGAAGCTTCTCAAAAAAGCTCAGTAATTCATGAGATTAGCTCTCCGANTGCGAGTGCTAAAGCATTAGGCACGCCGCTAGCGATTCATCCTGTCGTAGAATCCAGAGCCAGCCATTGCATGGAGCCCTCCCTGAGCTTTGCAACCGCCTGCGTAATAACAGCCGCCGCATAGTCAACTTCCTCTTCGGTGCTAAAGCGTCCGANTGTGATTCGCACCGAACTGTTAGCNAGNTCATTTGACAAACCNAGGNCACGCAGGACATGAGAAGGCTCAAGANTNGCNGACGAGCANGCNGATCCGGATGAAATTTCTAGCTCTCTCAAAGCCANCATTAACGATTCACCCTCCACATAGCTNAAGCTNACATTGAGATTTCCAGGAACGCGTTGTTCCAAATCTCCGTTGATGCTCATCGCTGAGATGCCTTTGAGTCCGTCAAGCAAGCGATTGCGCAAAGCTAGAATTCGCGCATTTTCTGCAACCATCTCATTCATCGCTATCTCGAACGCTTCCCCCATCCCGACAATCTGATGAGTTGGTAAGGTGCCCGAGCGCATNCCCTGCTCATGTCCACCGCCGTGCAGTTGNGGTTCGACTCTNNCCCTTGGNTNGCGTCGTACGAACAAAGCCCCAATACCTTTAGGCCCATAAATCTTGTGGGCCGTCAGCGACATTAGATCGACCTTCATTTTCGATAAATCGATAGCGATTTTCCCNGCACTCTGAGCCGCATCAACATGCAGCAGAACCCCGTGCTCCCGGGTGACTTCACCTAGTGCCTGAATATCGTTCACCACGCCGATTTCATTGTTCACGTGCATNAGAGACACAAGCGTCGTGTCCNGACGAANAGCANCNGCNACCTGTGCGNCGGNGACTATACCGCGCGNNTCAGGTGTCAGATAGGTAACAGAAAAGCCCGCCCGCTCNAGCTGCTGACAGCTGTCTAGCACGGCTTTGTGCTCAATCGCAGAAGTAATCAGATGCTTACCTTTATCCTGATGGAACAGCGCCGCACCCTTGATCGCGAGGTTATCCGACTCAGTTGCGCCCGAAGTCCAAACTATTTCTCTTGGATCGCAGTGAATCAGATCGGCGACCTGCCGACGTGCCGTCTCTACGGCCTCTTCGGCTTTCCAACCAGACCTNTGCGACCGTGAAGCCGGGTTACCAAAATTGCCCTCCAGCGTCAGACAGTTCATCATCTTCTTGGCAACTCTGGGGTCGACCGGATTAGTCGAGGAATAATCGAGATAGATAGGGAGATGCATTGGAACCCAATTCTCCTAGCTTCAAAGGGCTGTTGCTGGTATNTGTGAATCAATCAAACTCGGGCCGTCATCTATTTTAAGCGCGCAAGCGCTTCCCTGCTTGATGTCCTGAATGCGGGTAATCTGTCTGACTAAGTTACTTTTGACTAAATCTGCTAGGCTTACGCCATTTAAGAATGCATGTATCTGCTCGCTCAGGTCTTCCCACAGGTAATGATTTAAGCATGTTTCCCCACTCTGGCAGTTGCAGGCACCTCGACATTTTGTCGTGTCAACCGACTCACTAACTGCATCGATGATGTGATATATCTTTATGCTCTCCGGCGTCCCTTCGAGCTCGTAACCTCCTCCCGGACCGCGCGCACTTTTGGCAAGCATGCCTCTGCGCAGCCTCAAGAAAAGCTGCCCAAGATACGACATCGAGATGCGCTGGCNTTGGGCGATGTCCGTCAAACTGATCGGACCTTGCTGGCGGTGAATTGCGAGGTCAAGCATCGCAGTGCCCGCATTACGACCTTTTACAGTCAGGCGCATGGAATTTCCTGCTGAGAAGAATCCTTTACACTAGTATTCAATCACAGAGCTAAACAGTCAACCATTTGCGGAGCGCGGAATTTTATTGGTTGGATCGTTCGAGCTAGCCTCGGCTTTGCCTTGACTCAACTGGTACGAAAGGCCGAGCAGGATGATTTTTGCGGGTCAGCTGCTGATGCGATAGGCAAAGCCAAGCCTCACGAATGGTAGCTGCAAGCACCAGTTTGGGCAGCAGATCAATCTAGTAGCATTGCGAACAACGTACTAAATTACGACTCTCAACATTCTCGCCGGGACCGCCCTGCTCATTGTGGCGAATCCAAGCACCAAAGCGGCATTCGGCGCCATCAGAGCGATGCGTCGCCCAAGCCGATGAACATTAACGTGTCGCGCTTCAAAGACACTGACAACTCGCTTGAGGCCCTGAGATGAAAGCCGACCTTCACTGCCACAGCTATTTTTCCGACGGCCAACACCCGCCGCAACTTTTAGTCGATCTTGCGGTTCGAAATGACATTACCCATCTGGCCATTACAGATCATGACTGCATGCTAGACTGTTCCGATCTCAGAGTTCCCCCCGAGCTCAACTTGGTACCGGGANTGGAAATCTCTGCAAACTGGAACAACACAGAGGTCCATGTAGTTGGTCTTTGCGTTAACACTGGATCAAAAAGCCTGCAAGATTTTGTAGCTCGACAACAAAAGCTTCGCCGCAAGCGCATCAGTGAAATAGACAAGAAACTCAAACGACAAAACGTTAAAGGTCTGATCGAATGTCTGCAATCCAAGCCATGTGTCTCATGGACCCGCAGCCATGCCGCTGAATTTTTGGTGGCATCAGGTCTAGCCAAAGATATGCGGAGGGCATTTAAACGATTTCTGTGCCCGGGAGGGTCCGCCTTCGTTGCGGCCCAGTGGCCGGAGATGGGCGAAGCAATTTCGGCAATTCAACAAGCAGCAGGCATTGCGGTGCTGGCGCATCCCAGCCGCTACGGTCTCAACCAGACCAAACTTGGCAAACTAATGGACGATTTTCAGCAACTGGGCGGAGACGCAGCAGAAGTCTCATACGGCAGCATCAATTCCAAACAGCAAGCCACCCTGACGAAGATGACGCATGAGAGGGGCCTGTATGCCTCTGCAGGATCAGACTTTCATTCAGCAGAACGAGAGTGGACAAACATTGGTAGATTTCCAGCGCTTGGACCAGAGATCATAAAAAATGCTATCTGGCTTCACCCTAGATGGCGTTTATAAAGTTAAACTTAACCGTGCGTCGTGGNAGGCCGTACAACTGGCACCATTAGTTGCNTCACTTCAGCGAGGCCACCGCGCCCCGGAAGAGATCAAGCATAATTTGTTATTTGTAATCAGAAAACTCCCCAGACCCATAAACATGCCGTGATCTTCTTTGACCCAATACTTCAGAGGTTCTTGTGAAGGATCGGTAATTTTTTTATGGTTCTGCCGCAACGAGGACACTGTATATTCCGCACAGTGTTGTAGGACTCGCCTTTGGGATCTCAACTATCCGAAAATTCGGCCATCCAGCCGCCTTCTAGTTGCTCCGTCTGTAAATTTTAGAACCACAAACCGCTGCTACTTTCGCATTTTTCAATGACCATCTGACCGATTAAAGGTTCAACCTGTCGTTCTTGCATTGCAGGAATGCACTTTGGGCAACACATTTTTCTATGCAATAAAAGAAGATTACGATCATTCTTTAGATTTCACAAACGGGGGCGATCAACTGCTTAAATACCCAGTCTAACGACGACACATAAATCTATCGTCATTTTTATGACTCAACAGATCAACAAGCAAAATCCTTTTCACATTTCCCACGCAGGCAAAAGATTGGTCGCTATTCCACCCAAAATCGCCAACTGAAGACACCTCGCAAGATTCGGACTCAAATCGGTCTATGGCTAGATCTAGTAGGTATAACTCAAAGAAACAGACTTTAACTCAGGCGGTAGAATCTCCCCAACGACACACCTCGATAGATCGGCTCTTGACACAATGTGGACCTTGTCAGTTCGGCGTGCGCCTGCCGGTTCATCGCCTAGACCCTGGAGAATAAAAGACAGTGATTCGTCGGCGGGGATACGGCTCAAGGTTTCGCCGTAGGCGCAAAGCGTTGCGTACAGGGCTTCCTCGAAACTTTGTAAATCTTGTCGCCATTGTGCGGCGAAATCAGCTTCTGCTCGCGCCGCTCTTTGTTTAAGATCGGCAGCTAAAGTCAGCGCCTCCTCCTTGATCGAGTTAAGCTCCTGCGTCAGCTTCTCCACTCTGACTGGCAGAGGGTCGGTAGCGCCGCCATCTGTCGAGGTGCTTAACTCTCCGGCCTCAATTGGCCTATCGTACAGCTCTGCCTCGAGTAGCCTCAGTTCGGAAACGCCGAGGTTAATCTGCTTGCGTAAACCGTCAATTTCAGCAAAAAGCGCATTGTAGGTCGCTTCATCCAAGCCTAGCAAAGCCCTCAATGCCCGCGCTGAGTGAGTCGCCTGTTGCACTGCTGTATTAACCACCAGTGAAAAGTCGATGTTCGCTAGCTGATCCCGCAGTCGTTGGTATCTCTCGTCCGAATTAGCGCTTTCGANGGCTTGAGATTTANCATCCGGAGATACTATCGGCATCGATCTAGTCATNGTNAGAAACGGATTCTCCTGTAACTGCAGCGCCTGCATTGCTGAGCTTAAAGACGCGAGTCCCATCCGGTTACGTCGGTTGGCCAACGGCGANCTNACTTCAAAAANAGCCCCCTGAGTCANAAGATAAGTAGTGGAAATACCGCCAAGTCGACGACCGAACAAATCGCNTGAATCGTTNAGCTTAAGGGCCTCCCCCAATATTCCAGAGAAAATCGAAAGATCACCCTGCAACTCCTNTANGGAGGGTGNTTGCGCGTGCCCACCGCTCGTCGCCAAGCAAGCNCAGAATACGCACACAGCCTGTTGGCCCGCAAGCCCGCGGGAGAGAAGAACGTTTGGCAACCCNAAGACANTCATCTCAGCTATNTCTCGCTTTAACGCACTGCATCACGAAAACTGACATACTGCGCTAACTCCTGTAGCGAGCGCAGAGTCGCATAGTCACTGTCGGCTAGCTGCTGATAGCCAAGCTGCATATCCTGGAGATCCTGCATCCGCTGCTCCTCAAAATACGCATAGATTCTATCGAGACTTTCAGCTGTAGACTGCTGTGTCTGTTCCATTACCGCCTGCAGTAATTGGATATTGTTTGAAGCTTGACGCGCCTCTAAACGCCAGATTAAAGACTCAATTTCCTCGATCTGCTGTGCCTCAAACGCTGCCAGAGACTGATCGATCTCGGCNCGATNGGGAGATCCACCAAAGGCTATTTCAAACCTTGAGTCACTGACTGAGACTGAAATATCCAGCAGCAAAAGGCATAGCATCACAAACGACGCGGCAGTCGGGGCCCACTGCCAGCCAGCAAACCAACTCCTCGATTTCGGCTCGACACCGTGCTCGCGCCTGAAAAGTTCGAGCCCNCGATTCCAATGCGGTACNCGCTGATCCTGCCATNTCAGCANCTCCCGTCTGCTTTGCTGAAGATANTTTAGCTCAGCGCGACACTCTCCGCACTCAACCAGGTGTTTGTCAAACTCCTCTNTTGCCTNGGCCGAAAGCGANCCCGAAAAGTATTCTTGCAGTAAATGGACAGTCTTAGGGCAGGACATGCTCTCCCTCCATGGTTTGCTGAAGTTTCTTGAGTCCGGCGTAGAACCGGGTTTTGGCAGTGTTTTCTGAAATATCCTGAAAGTCTGCGATCTCTTCAAAGGTCATAGACTGAAAGATCTTCAGCTCAACGATCAACCGCTGAGCCAAAGGCAACTCGCCGAGTCTTTCGACGATGCGCTGGTTGATCTCAGTGTTCATTANACTGACATCAGGCTCCTGCTGCCGATCTGCAGGAAAGCTGTCCAGCGGATACGCCTCCCCTTCCACGTTTANCGGAGTGCCAGCCAAAAGCCGTTTTCG
Source organism: Gammaproteobacteria bacterium (assembly GCA_002719575.1). GTDB lineage: Bacteria > Pseudomonadota > Gammaproteobacteria > Pseudomonadales > Pseudohongiellaceae > UBA9145. The sequence continues at coordinate 23,652 of PBHS01000030.1, forward strand.
CCGGCTTAAATCGATTGCTTTGTTGTGAGCAATACGAAAAAGCCAGCTACTGAATTTAGCGTCTCCNCGAAANCGATGCAGATTNCGGTAAACACCAAGGAAGACCTCCTGCAGCANATCCATTGCATCACTTCGGTTACCCATCAGGCGCAANCCCTGNTTATATATCCTGCTTTCATATTGCTTGACCAGCTTCTCCCANGCATGAGNATTACCGGANATAGCGGCAGCAATCAGCGCTTCATCTTTGTCAATCACGCCCATACCAGATCATCCAAGACNCTCAGCGNTACAACACAAAGCGTCTGCAATCATTTGTTTGCATCCGNGGAACCTGGCTTATAAAGAGTATGTCGCAGNGCCGGCGAAAATAGTTTGCCCGATGCCAAGTAGTTCAGATGAATAGGCATGCANCTCTCTNAAAACCAAAACGCCCCGCGCGCTATTNTATGAATAAATTTTAGACATGCTGCNAGTTGCGTTTTATAAGGCAAANCCGCGCTCTGCCNACNNAAAAGTNGGANGCCTGAGGTTTTTGCAACACAAGCTGACCGAAATCCCACAGAGCAATATAAGACAATGGATTCGGCGTAACCGAGGANGGCAGCGACAATTNGAGANGTGCTCTGCAAATNGNGGAACTTGGGAACANAACTCACGCNATACTCTTNAGGAAGCCTGACNTCGATCATCGCCGGCTTGTCTCTGAGCTTCTTCTGAGCCAGAAGGTTTTCAGTGGAGACAAACTTTACACCAGGAAAAATTCTNGCAATTTTTCGGTCAACGTCATTCCATTCCACACGGTAAGCCCCNTAAGAGANAAGAAAAAGACGCACACACCAGTATTCTTANACCCNGTTACCACAATCTANAGCNTGCGGACNAGAGCGGCAACTAAAGCANNCCACTTCGCCGNTTTTTGNCTATCGGTGGGGACTTGTTCTCATGCTGCCGCAGAACGCTCGCTCAGCAACTGACTGGCAGCGCCCATAAACGCGTTCAGAGAGGAGGCAATGATGTCTTTACTAATCGCAACACCACTGTATCNCTGACCGTCGCATCGAATCTGAATGTAAGTTACCGCTTCGGCATCAGCGCCCTGNCCAAGGGCGTGCTCACCATACTCCATAACTTCAAAATCTAGCCTAATCGCATTCTTTAGCGCTTCAACGAATGCATCGAGCACACCGTCGCCCTCGCCGCTTATCGAAATCATTTTCCCAGAGTAATTTAGCTTTGCGGNAAANGTTTCACGCCCTTCGCGCTTGGCAATGGTGAAGTCTCTCATGCTGAGGATTTTCGCTTTATCAAGGTAGTGGCTATTGAATAGTGCCCATATCTGGTCAGGGCTGATCTCCCGTCCTGTATCCTCTGTGACCTTTTGCACTACCCGACTGAACTCAATCTGCAGCCAACGCGGCAGCTGAAACCCGAATTTGTTTGCCAACACGTAGGCAACGCCTCCTTTACCGGACTGACTGTTGACTCGAATCACATCCTGATAAGTACGCCCNATGTCGCGGGGATCAATAGGCAAATAGGCAATTTCCCAGGGTGCCCCCTCTTCGTAAACATCCAAGCATTTCTTGATTGCATCCTGATGAGANCCCGAAAACGCNGTGAATACCAAATCGCCGGAGTAGGCCTGNCGTGGATGGACATCAATCTGCGTACATTCTCTTACCACCGAAACAATGCGATCCATGTCGTGTAAATCTAGTCGCGGATCAACGCCCTGACTGTAAAGATTCATCGCCATAATCACGATGTCCATATTGCCCGTTCGCTCACCGTTGCCAAGCAATGTCCCTTCGACCCTCTGAGCTCCTGCCATCACAGCCAGCTCCGCAGCTGCCACTGCAGAGGCGCGATCATTATGAGTGTGAAGACTGATGATTACCGAACCACGGTTTTTCAGATTCCGACAAAAATACTCTATTTGATCGGCATAGACATTAGGTGTTGCCATCTCAACTGTTGCCGGCAGGTTGATTATGACTGGATGCTCAGTAGTTGGCTGCCAGACTGCATTAACGGCATTACAAACCTCTACCGCAAAATCCATCTCTGTGCCGGTGAAACTCTCTGGAGAATACTGGAATATCCATTCCGTTTCAGGCGCCAACTCCGCGCANCGCTTCACTTCGGTTGCACCNTCCGTGGCAATTTCGATGATGCCGGCTTCNTCTGTTTTGAACACCTTTTCACGCTGNACTGTCGAGGTTGAATTGTAAACGTGCAAAATCGCTCTTCTTGCGCCACGGAGAGATTCAAAGGTGCGTTGAATCAATTCTGGGCGGGCCTGAGTCAGCACCTGAACGGTTACGTCATNAGGCACGCGNTCCTCCTCGATCAAACAACGCACAAAATCAAAGTCTGGCTGAGAAGCGGCTGGAAATCCAACTTCGATCTCCTTGAAACCAACCTCNACGAGAAGCTCAAACATCTTCTTTTTTTGTTCAACCGACATGGGCTCAATNAGAGCCTGGTTTCCNTCTCGAAGATCNACACTGCACCANACGGGCGCAGACTNTATNACCCGGTCCGGCCANGTTCTGTCGNTTAGGTTNATCGGCTGAAAAGGTTTGTATTTACGATGATCAAATCCGCTGCTTGACATTAACAAACCTCCGTAATCTCGNGCAGCACGCAGATCAAGACGACTTTTCCTNGCGNCAGAAAAGCANNNTNTCCTTNTGNATCGCGTTGAGATCTGATTCTNTCACATNGCCCCCANAATGACCCTGGCTCTTGCACTTCCCATATGCGNAACNATNGCTCGAGTTGGCACATCTCTNGAATCTAAACCCTGCTTTCACAAAGCAGCCGCTATGNTAGTGGAACNACGCTGGCATTTCTACACATATTTCCTACTATTTTTGANTTTTAGTGAATATAATATCCAAATTTTAAATAATAATTAACTTATTTCACTATTTAAATGGATTTTTATAGAAAATCAAAGACCCGAATGCCGAATATCAGCTGGAGAATTTCCGATGAAGTTAGACAAGTTGGATAAACGAATTTTGCGAGAAATACAGTGTGACGGAACGATTACCAAGTTGTTGTTTATACAACAGCTTGAGAACTCGAATAATGCG
>PBHS01000031.1 GCA_002719575.1 Gammaproteobacteria bacterium
TCCTTGAGCACGGTAAGTCTCATCATTGTTCAGCCACCAAAGAAATCCGTAGCTAGGATTGGCGCTTGAAGGCAAAGTAGACGCTGCCATCCAGCCATCAGGAAGCACTCTGGTTCCGTCAGGCAATTGCCCTTCACGCAGCGCGAACAATCCGATGCGGCCGTAATCACGGAGGGTGATATTCATGCAGCAGCCACCACGCTCACCCTCGTTACCGTGAGTTCCCCAGTTTGCATCAAACTCCATGCCAAAGGGTTGCCACATTACGTTCTCGAGATAAGTTGCAAGATTATTACCAATGGCCGAGCGCACGATCGCGCCAACTAAATCAGTTTCTGCCGTGCTGTAGTTAAACTGCTCTCCGGGCGGGGCAACACTCGGTTTAGTTCCAAGGTAACGCTGAATATCAATCACCCGATCTGAGGGATAAGTAGCGACATCCGAGTTCAAATCCGTGTAGTCCTCATTCCACTCGACGCCGGATGCCATCTGCAGCAAATCACTTATCTGAACTGCATCATAGGACGTGCCGCGCAGTCTGGGCAGGTAGTCCGACACCGGATCATCAACGCTACCTATATAGCCCTCTTTAATCGCCGCGCCAAGGAGCATCGACGTGACTGATTTGGAAACCGAAAACGAAATCCAGAGGGTTTCTTCATCGTTCCCGAAGCCGTAGCGCTCCAGCAGCACCTCACCATTTTTGATGACTAGAAGGCCCCCGGCATGATTCTTCACCATGTAGTCTTCAAGCGAGAAACGCTCGCCTTCGACCTCATAGGAAAAATCAGACCAGTCGAAGTTTTTATTTGGTATCTCGAGGGTGTAGTCCCCGCTGCGAATCTTTCGCACCGGATTAAATCTCTCCCAATTGCGAAAACGCACGATCTGCTCATCACCCCGGTCTGTGAGGATATGACCATCAAAAGGCATCAACCTCTCGTCATCTGCCGGATCGACAAATCGTGGTGTCTGAGCGTTAACAATTGGGGAGGGAATCAGCTGCATGGTGAGCGGCAATAGCAAGCAAAGAAGGCGACAACTGTCAGTCATGGCTAAGTCCTAAGTGACATATTCGATCTGGAGAGACTGCCGGTCCGTGATCCTCATAAACCCGCGCGTAAGGCGAGCTCAAAGGCGCGCCAAAAACCGTCCCTCAAGGAAAGATCAGGCTCAAGAGCAATCAGTCCTGTTTTGCGCTTCCGCTACACTTTACATCATCGCTTTTCAAGTACTGCGTCGTAAGTGTAAATTTAATTTGGGTTTCCCGTAAAGTTGTAGGTGAGCTGAGAAGTTACCCGCTTTGGCGATATAATGCGTACGCATTGCCGCGTGTGGACGACGCGCCTGGCTGCAGACTCATTTCAATACGGGAACGTTTAACCATAGAAGAACAACCATGAACCGCCTATTCCTGCTTTGCCTAAACTTAATTGTGTCTTCCCATGCAACGGCAGCGGAAGCCAACGCGCCAGGCGATTTACCCACTGGCGGAGAAGCCAACTGGGCCATACCCCGCACGGAATACGGCGTTCCTGATTTTCAGGGCATCTGGTTTTTTGGCTCCCACACCCCATTGCAACGCCCTAGAGATCTTGGTACTCAAGCCACCTATAGCTCCCAAGAGGTACGGGAGCAGGAGCAGCGCATACGGCAGAACCAAGCTGATCAGGCGGCGCCGCTCGATCCTGGCCGCGGAGCACCTGAAGCCGGAGCAGAGATTCGGCAAGAAGCCGATGATGCCTTTCTCGGGCACTACCTTGAACCACTTATCACGCCGATTATGGGGGAGTATCGAACCTCCGTGATAACCGATCCACCAGACGGGCGAGTCCCATCAATAATAGATGGGTTCAAAGACGTCTACGCCCTCAGACAGGAGCTGGGACTTAAAGCGACAGACGGCCCGGAGGGTCAGCCACTCTCTGGAAGATGTCTCATCTTTGGAGCCGCAATACCTAACTTGACCCCCATGATGATGAACCCGAATCTGCAAATCGTGCAGAACGAAGGCTATATCGTGGTGACGACAGAGATGATTCACGACGCACGTATAGTGCGACTAGGAAAGACTTTTCGTAATGATGGAATAGAACGCTGGATGGGAGATTCTATCGGACACTGGGACGGCGACACACTCGTGGTGCAAACCAAAAATTTTCGCCCTGAGCAATCTGCATCTCGCACTTGGATGGGATTCCGCGTATCGGAAGAATTTGAAGTAGTTGAATACTACTCGCTAACCAGTGAAGGAACAATTAACTACCGCTTCACGGTAAATAATCCCGAAGCCTACGGTTCATCTATCAGCGGCGAGCGCACCCTGACTCGCAACCCACCACAGGGACGTCTCTACGATTTTGAATGCCACGAAGGCAACTATTCATTGCCTGCGATCCTCAGAGGAGCTCGCATGAAGGAAGTGCGCGCCGAGCTGGGAATCTGATTGCTTGGTCAGTCGCAAGATAACGGATGATCAAGTTCTTAAAATTGGTCAAACCCGAAACTCGTCCAACGATCAAATTGAAGACCACAATTGAAAGGGGTTGGGATTCAAGGAATTGCAGCTTCCGGTTTCGCCGGTTATTGTAAGTCAAAGTAACCGAAGTGCTTCAGCCTTTGGACGGCAAGCAGAGCTGTCGCCGATAATATTCAACCGTTCAGCAATCATTTCCCGTGATGAAGCATGAATCAGCCCAAGCCACTTAGCGGATACACAGTCATCGACTTCTCAGCCGTCTATGCCGGTCCTATCTGCGCCCGTTTTCTTCTAGATTGCGGTGCTGAAATAATTAAAGTTGAGCCGCCGGGTATGGGCGATCTTACCCGCGGCGTAAGCGGCATGACCCCTGCTTTCGCACATTTCAACGCCGGCAAGCACAGCCTGGCACTGGACCTAAAATCTGGCGAAGGGCAGGAGCTTGCGAGATCACTGATTAGAAAAGCAGATATCGTCATTCAGAATTTTCGCCCTGGCATTATGACCAAATTTGGTCTTGACTATGACAGCCTGAAAGCCCACCAATCGAATTTGATTTACTGCTCTATCTCTGGGTTCGGCCAGAGTGGGCCCTGGGTGAACCGAGCGGCCTTCGCGCCAATCGTTCACGCAGCAAGTGGATTCGACACCGTGTTTGGCGCAAGTCAGGAAGATATCAAAGAGCGGCCACCGAACTGGGAGATCATGGTGGCTGACATCTTGACCGGAGCATATGCTTTTGGGGCGGTGCAGACAGCGCTTCTGGGGCGCGAGCGTTTTGGTCGCGGCGAGCATGTCGACGTCAGCATGATGGAAGCCATGATGACGCTGATACCCGCTCACATTCAGGCAGCACAATCAGCCGAGCCCTTGCCTATTGGGCGCTTTCATCCTGTCCGCACGAAGGACGGGCACGTCATGGTCACACCGGTCTCTAACAAGAACTTCGAAAGCCTGTGCTCACTGCTGCAGCGTCCCGACTTGTTATCAGACCCGCGTTTCATTTTTGGCGAAAGAACCCGCCACTTCAGAGCACTAGCCGCGGAAATTGAAAAATGGTCAACCTTCCGGACCACAATTGAGTGCGATGATGCGTTGAATGCCGCTGGCGTCCCCTGCAGTGCCTACACCGAGTTGGAAGATCTCTTTGAGCATCCTCAGGTCTTGGAGCGAGGATCTTTTTCCAAGATTTCGCAGGAACAGCTAGGACAGTTTCTGATTCAGGCTCTGCCGATAAATTTCCGGCACATGAATCACGCTACTGCCAGCTGGGCGGCTACGCTGGGGCAACACAGCGATGAAATTCTGAGCTCGCTATTAGGGCTTTCTGATGACAAGTTAACTGAATTGCGAAGGAAGAAGGTGATCGCCTAGAGCCAGTACCGCTCGATTAACTGGCAGGACTTGCATTATGTCATCCGCTCATCCGGCTTAAAGAAGCTGAATGTAAAGATCCTGATACGCATTTCCATCGGGCTTGGCTAAAATCCGCAGCAACCTGCTGCTCACCGAAAATCCCCCACAGAAACCAGAACAACGCCAGCAAAAGTGGGTGTTTAATGGCAATGCCATCATCACCGTCATTTAGGATAAATAGCTAGCTAAATTGACATGCGCATTGTCTCAACGAGTGAGGAGTATAGCTGCCCACTACTTTGCTGGCGAAGTGGGAATAGAGCGGATAATTCGCTATCTTTAGCTAAGATCCTTAATGTTGGGCATTAGCAAAATGCAGACTAAAAACCATATTGATCGACGGGGCGTTCTCAAGGCCGCCGGCTTTGGTGCGCTTGCCGCCTTGCTCAGCAATTGCCAAGAAGATATCAGCACAAGTGCTGCCTTTCAGCGCCCCTATTCCCGCAAGCCTTGGGTGGCCCCCAAAATTTCCATGGACAATATTATTCGAGAGGTAGTCGGNCACCGGCCGTATAGGCCATCCGGTTTCGTCGTCAANAGCGAAAAGTTCGATGACAAGACGGTNGTTCATAACTACNGCCACGGCGGNGGGGGTATCAGCCTTTCNNGGGGTAGTTCAGCCCTTGCTGTAAGGGAAACCATGGGCATGACGCCTGGGGAAATTGGGGTAATCGGCAGTGGCGTCATGGGTCTCACCAGCGCTCGACTGCTTCAGGATTTGGGCTGGAACGTAACAATCTACACCAAGGACATGGCCCATCTCACCACCTCAAACGTCGCCGGCGGCGAGTGGGGACCGTATAGCGTGCACGATCCGGCAGTGTCCAGCGATGCATTTAAGGAGCAAATTCAATTCGCCGCGCGTTTTGCCCATCACACTTTCACCGAATTAGGCGGCATTGATTATGGCGTCAGGTGGACCGAGCTTTATAACCTAAGCGAGTCGCCTTTCGAGGAAGGCGGTGAGTTCGAACATCTTTACCCTTACCGCGTAGACTTGCAACCAGATGAGCACCCNTTCCCAGTTCCCTATGTCCGCCATGAGCTCACCATGATTGTAGAACCTGCTATTTTCCTGCGGCGGCTGACCGATGATTTTCTTCAAAACGGCGGCAAATTTGTCATTCGAAACTTCAAAAGCAAAGAAGAAATATTCGCACTGCCAGAGAAAGTTTTCTTTAACTGCACAGGCCTCGGCGCCGCGAGACTTTTTGATGATCAGGAAATGAGCCCCGCAAAAGGTCAGCTGGTTTATATGCCCCCTGACCCGGACGTTGATTATCTCACTATCGGCGGCGGGAACAGCAATTTATATATGTTCTCCCGCACCGACACAGTTCTGCTGGGTGGTACCTTCAAACTGGGCGACTATTCCCGAAATCCGGAGCCGGAAGAGACCGAACGAATCGTGTCTGAACANCAAAGAATATTCTCTGGCTTCGCCTGATATGCTCCGACAACCAAATNATAGAACANAGCTGCCGCTTCACAATGATCNCCAGGCNGCGACCGACNCTGATCTAGGAATCTGTTANTAGGGCAGTTCGTAAGTTGAATTGAACCTGAGGTTACGAACCGTGTTGTAACTATAGGCCATTGAATCGATTCCGTCAGTCGGATTATCGTGTTCAATAAAATAGTGTTTAAACCCGCCCTTGCTCCCGTAGCTGAATATCTCTTGAAAATCGATATAGCCGCGACCTACATCCACCATTTCGCCCGAACCGGCTCGGTCCTTGACGTGAATCATAGGAAAGCGCCCTGGATGCTTGAGGAAAAAGAAGCTGGCATCGTAGCCGGCGTCTTCCGCCCAAAATAGATCCATCTCAAACATCACCAGATCCGGTTCAGTTTCCGATGTCAGGATGTCGTAGCCAATCCGCCCACCCTCGTGGATATCAAATTCAAAGTTATGATTGTGATAGCCCATTGTGATGCCGGCTTCCCTGGTCTTCTCACCTACCCGGTTCAGTAGATCTGCAACCCTGCGGTAGCTGTCAAGGCTACGCTCATTTTCTGGCAAAAAGGGCAGCACCATGTATTCCTGGCCAAGAGCCACAGCAGTCTCAATTTCACGATCTAGGTTTTCCCGAATGGCCTGCAAGGGAACATGAGACGCTGGCGTTGTCAGGCCAAAACTGTCAAGAATGTTACGCACCTCAAAAGGCGTCTTACCGTGGTAACCGGCAAACTCCATTTCCGTGAAGCCTATCTCCGCAAGCTGCGCNAAAGTCCCCTCGAAATCTTCAGCCATNTCCCGNCGAAGCGAATAGAGCTGNANTCCGATTTTATCAACCCGCCGGACCTGTGCACTGGCGANGCCNAANGGGCTTGCCGCAAGNACTGCNGAAACTGCCGTCTTCTTGAGNAACTCTCTCCTNGTCTGGCGGCCAGACTGAAATCTTTTTTGCATGCTGCCTCTCCAATCGAACTTCGTAAGCCTGAANTAAAATGGACTCCCAAATACCCATCTCGTCAAACGCTGATCAAGACCCTATTAGACTTTCCGGCAAGCCTACCATACCTCTTCACCAATTAGTCTAACGAAACGACTCGAACACTAGGCCTGACATACCCCAAAAATAGCAATTTCCAGATTACCGCGCATGAAGGCTATCGTCTCACCACCTCANTTTCCTTAGCATCAGTCCTGCACGCTCACCTACCCNGACCCGTGGATTAGGAAATACAATATATTCCGGCTCATCTCCGACGAGGTATTCAGCACTCCCGTCTCGGGTAATTCGGCTGCCTGGCGCATACTCTGAAAAATTCGGAACATCGTCGGAAACGAAGAATTCCCAGCCCTCGCTNGATTTCTCAAGGGTGTGATGCACCACGTACTGTTCAATACCGTGCTTAGGCGATGTCGGCAAATCTGCACCGGATATCAAATCCCGAAGCAACATATCNATACCAGAAAAGCGNGCCAGATTATTGGCGCCAAATGGCATTACNTTTCCTAATTCCAGGGTAAAACTTTGTGCATTCTGTTTGACTGAAGTAAANGAAGAGAAGGTGTTAGCACTCTGTTGCTGCAGNACCACGGTGTNTATTTCAGCACTCTCNAAGAAAGCTTGCTGTTGTTCGGGAAGCACACGATTGGGGACATAAGGATATACGGCGAATCGCTCTCTGGCTGAGGCCCTGATGGCCGTGTGACAATCATAATGCAGTCGCTGCACCACAGTNACAGGCTCCTCAGCGAAGAAGTTCGCAACGTACGCCTCGAGCTTAGCGGCTCGCTTCACCTCCTTCAGTCGAAGGTCTTCATGCTGCCATTGGCCGCAAAACAGCCTATTCATATTAAGATCTACGAAACGTTTGTTCGCTGTCATTGCCCAGGGATTTGCGAGGATAAACATTACTCTGGCAGCACCGTTCAGTTCCTCAGACANGACATCGCTGACAAGTTTAGAAACAATTTCGATTGGGGCCGTTTCATCACCATGAACGCCACAGGAAATAACNAGTGAGCGTTTACACGCCGTGTTAGGCTCAAACCTGATTACACCGCAATCNAGAAGGGTCACTTCAGCACCGTNCANCAAAGTGCTGTGCCTGGCCTGAATAGACTCATTGGCACTGGCAATCGTATGTCCAATAATGTCCTGGTGCGGCGAAAAGAAAAGCATTTAGCCCCCCGTTGTACCCAACTCCAGATTTCAGTGNAGAGTCAGGACCAATTTGCTCCGCCCGATCGCGGGCGAGACCAAAGCCTTTCTGAGTAAACCGCGGCAAGGCAAGGATNACTTTGCTCAATCTGCTTANCCAGCAAACGGTTCTGTGCTTTCCGCCGTTGCAGACTCGTGTCGNATGAGACTTGTAACTTCGGGCAGTCTGTTAAGCTGAGACGCTCCTCGAGCCTAACTAGAAGGTAATAGTACGCTGGGGTTCAGTGCTGAAGCAGCCAGGCGCGCTGGCCGCCTGGCTTTTTGCCTCAGTCAAAAAGTTTGCGCTTCAGTCGTCGGACCCGGCGAGACTGCGCCGATCGCGCTCCTTGCGTTCGGCAAGCAGACTTTCGTAGCCAGCATCGTCGAGATGAGTCACCGCGATCCAAGCGTGAGACATTTCNTCTGTAGTTCGTTGCCCGGCACCTACCCANTGGTCCGGATCNGGATTCATGGGGTTATTTTTTGTGTTGTCGTACCAAGCGGAAATGATNAGTGTGGACCCGGCAGGAACTAACGGCTGGTATCCATCTTCATACGTGTGACTGTGGTTCCACGCTGCCGTCCAGTTCGATGCTTGGCTGAGCATTTCTTTTCGGCCAGTCTTGGGATTGAACACTTCTAAGGACATAGCGACGCCGCGAAGATGCATGTGCGGCTGCCAACTGTCGATACGAACGGGATGATCGAAGGAGTGGAAACCCTGAGTCATCAGAGTACCATGTGGCGGAATCATATAGTCGCCGCCACCGTCCAGCCGGTATGCGCGCAGATCCTGCTTGTAGGCCTCTTCTTCAATGAAGTTATCATCGTCGTCGTGGTACCAGATTCCGACTTGGACTTGATCCTGCGGCACAGCATTTCCGTCTGGAAAGTAGTGAATTTCCCACTCGACCTTGGAGTTGGCAGGTGCTCGTCTGCAGGCACCCTCGGGAACCTTCTCGCCGAGCTTGCCAAGCGCGAACTCAGATAATCGGTCACTGTCCACCCATTCTCCCGCTTCATTCAAAATCTTGAAGTGCGAGTTGGCGTGGTGCGTCGAGCCTAGGGCGCCCGGGGAAGGCATAGTCTCAACCGCTTTTATGCAGCGACTTTCGGTTATGCCGGAATCCACCACCGGCTCCCACCATAAGTCTTGTCCCTCCGCAGGAACATCCCAGGCAGTCGATTTGATTATGTGGTCAGGTTGGCCAAGATCTGCCGCAAGACGCCACTCGCCCTTCTTGGGGTACTCTCGCGGCAGTGGTAGCTCCTCCGGGTTTCCCAGCGGTGAACCGGCATCTACCCAGGCGACAATCGTGTCGATGTCATCCTGCGAGAGGCGCCAGTCATTCTTGAGTTGCTGTACGCCTGTGTCTCTGTCGTACTGATAAGGAGGCATATCTCGGTTTCTTACCTTAAGTTGAATCAGAGGCGCCCAGGGGCGGACCTCTTCATAGCTGGTAAAAGACATAGGACCGATCGCGCCGGGCTGGTGGCAAGTCTGGCAATTTTCTTGAATGATCCGCGACACCTCCTTGGCGTAGGTGGGGTGATCATTTGAAACCTGAGCCTTGACCAGTGTTGGCGCAATCACCAGAACACTAAGGCCAAATACTTTGACAATTCTCATCGTTCGCTCCTAATCAGGCCAAAAAATTAGAGTTAGCTGCGGAAAGACTAGTTCGATTCCCTATTGTGATGCTGTGAAACTGAAATTCCAAGCAGTAAACTGTCACAAATTGTCTGAAAATCCAAATAAAAACCAAGCCGCTGGGGCACGCGCTGACCGCATTGACAAAATTGGATTATGCGAAGGGCTTAACGCCACAAGAATCAACGCCCTTGCCTACCAAGGCCACTGACGCGAGCTTTGATCAGTCCAGCTCTCGCAGCAGATCGTCCATTGATGCTTTTGCGTCGCCGTAGAACATACGGGTGTTTTCCTTGAAGAATAGTGGGTTTTCAATGCCTGAATAACCAGTGCCTCGGCCCCTTTTGCATACAAACACATGGCGCGATCTCCAGACTTCTAACACCGGCATCCCAGCGATCGGGCTGCCGGGATCATCCTGAGCGGCTGGATTGACGATATCATTGGCACCGATGATGATTACGACATCAGTTTCGGGGAAATCATCGTTAATTTCCTCCATTTCGAGTACGATGTCGTATGGCACCTTGGCTTCTGCAAGCAACACGTTCATATGCCCTGGCAAACGCCCGGCAACTGGGTGTATAGCAAACCTCACCGACTTGCCCTGCCCGCGTAAACGTTTAGTAAGCTCTGACACTGATCTTTGTGCTTGTGCTACCGCCATGCCGTAACCTGGCACTATGATCACGCTGTCTGCCTCCTGAACTGCCTGCGCTACCGCACCAGCTTTTGCTTCAATCATCTCACCCTCGACGGTACTGGCAGCCTGGGTTTCTCCGCCCCAACCGCCTAAAATTACCGACACAAAAGAGCGATTCATACCTTTGCACATTATGTATGACAGAATGGCGCCAGAAGAGCCGACCAAGGCCCCAGTTACAATTAAAAGATCATTACCGAGTGTGAAACCAATGGCCGCGGCAGCCCAACCTGAATACGAGTTGAGCATGGAAACAACAACCGGCATATCGGCACCACCGATCGCCAAAATAAGGTGACAGCCGATTGCACCAGAAATCAGCGACACCAGCAGCATAGTCCATAAGCCTGCTCCCTCAAGGTACAGATATCCAAGAAAAAAACAGGACACGAGCGCGACCAAATTCAGAGCGTTGCGGCCAGGTAGGGTCAAAGCTGACGAGCTCAGTCTGCCGGCTAGCTTGCCGTACGCGATGATAGACCCAGTGAATGTGATCGCTCCGATAAGAATCCCAAGGAACAATTCAACCTTGAGAATGCTCAGCTCAACCGGGCTCTTCGCCGCAATCGTCGCAGCAAACCCCGCGAGTTGATCAATGGTTCCGGCCTCACGTGCCGCAAGCGCAGCGTCCATTTCCAGGTCTGCATTAATACCTATGAATACTGCAGCCAAACCAACCAAGCTGTGAAAGCCCGCGACGAGCTCAGGCATCTGCGTCATCTGAACCCGATTCGCAACAAACCAGCCCCCAATACCGCCAAGAATCAGCATCAGAAAAATCAGAACAGTCTGACCAGCCACAGCACTAATGGTCGCAGCAACTGCCAGAGTCATCCCGATAATGCCGTACCAGATAGCACGCTTCGCTTTTTCTTGATTAGACAAACCACCAAGGGCGAGTATAAAAAGAACNGCGGCGATGACGTACGCGGCTGTAACGAGTCCTTCGTTAGTGTGCATCCCTCAGCTCCTCTGGAACATTGCCAACATTCGACGGGTAACAAGAAAGCCGCCGAAGATATTCACTGACGCCACAAGCACAGATACTGCGGCCAGCAGCATGACCAGCGGGCTGCCAGAGACAATCTGCAACAAGGCGCCAACTATAATGATCGAAGAAACTGCGTTGGTAATGGCCATGAGGGGCGTNTGCAGCGAATGTGCTACACCCCATATGACATGAAANCCAATAAATACCGAGAGNACGAAGACNATAAAATGCTGCATGAAACTGGGNGGCGCCACAGCACCNAGGGCNAGACAAAGCGCTCCCCCAANCANGAGCAGCNTNCCCGTCTGATTAAGCGACTTCTTCATCTCCGCCAGTTCACGNGCNNCTTTTTCTTCNGCGGTTTCTTCNACTTCTTTTTTCTTCGGCAATGAAGCGGCGATCGCATTGACCTTGGGCGGCGGAGGAGGCCAAGTGATTTCACCCTGATGAGCAACTAAGGCTCCCCGAATCACGTCATCTTCAAGGTTAATGTATGGAGAACCATCTTTTTCCGGAGTGAGGTCATCCANCATATGNCGTATGTTAGTCGANTAGAGATTTGAAGACTGAGTCGCCATACGACTTGGGTAGTCAGTGTAACCAATAATTGTCACGCCATTGTCTGAAACGAGCGTCTCATCAGCCTTGGTCAAGCTGCAGTTCCCACCTCGCTCCGCAGCAAGGTCCACTACTACCGAGCCCGGCTTCATGGCCGCGANCATTTNTGCGNTCCAAAGCTCNGGCGCCGGTCTGTTGGGAATCAGCGCCGTGGTGATTACGATGTCNACGTCAGGNGCAAGCTCGCNAAACTTCTCTAATTGTTTCTCGCGGAACTCGGGACTCGACGGTGCCGCGTANCCGCCGGTTTCCGAGCCATCGATCTGCTCTTCTTCGAAATCGAGGAAAACAAATTCCGCTCCCATGGATTCGATTTGTTCGGAAACTTCCGGGCGCACGTCGAAGGCCATTGTAATAGCGCCCAAAGACACCGAGGTGCCGATTGCGGCGAGACCTGCAACGCCCGCGCCGACTACTAAGACTCTGGCGGGAGGTACTTTACCAGCGGCCGTCATCTGACCCATGAAGAACCGACCAAAATTATTGCTAGCTTCAACCACGGCGCGATAGCCCGCTATGTTGGCCATCGAAGAGAGTGCNTCCATTTTTTGGGCACGGCTAATGCGTGGCACCATATCCATTGCCAGCACGCTCATGTTTTTCTCTTTCAGCCTGTCGAGTAACTCTTCATTCGACGCTGGCCAAATAAAACTGATCAATATCTGGCCATCANGCGCGGCATCAATCTCCTCAGCTGAAGGCTCCCGCACCTTGACGATGACGTCTGCGTCACTCCAAACCTCTGATGCCGTGCTAGCGACTTCGACGCCGACCGCCTCATACGCCGCATCGGTGATTGACGCAGCAGCGCCGGCGCCACTTTCCACCAGACAGTCGTAGCCGAGCTTCTGCAAGCGTTCGGCGCTCTCCGGCGTCAGCGCGACACGCGCCTCGCCTTGCGCTATTTCCTTAGGTGCTCCTATCCTCATGCGTTGCTCCAGGGTTCCCAAAGGGAATTGATGTGGACAAAATCTTNACTATTNTCGNNCGCTCTTAAAAACGAAGGAATCTTTCGCGCAGATCAAATCACGCGCCATCTGCAGACGTCATACAACCCGCTTTTCAGAAGCATGGCGATGCCAGTTGAGCGATAGGCCGAAAACTACTTGCTGAACGATTGGGTTCGGTCACACCGCGCAATTCGCGAAGCTTGCGCAACGACAGCTGGACCGGGGCCAATGGCCACCGCTTCAGCGTATCCGCGCAGCATGACCAGGACCCCGCAGCACCGCATTCANAAACACCACGTTTGCACCATCGAGAGCAGCGCGAAAAGTAGGATCAGCAACGAAACCAATCACCAGACCGTCACCGAAGTTNGCCTGAACCACGGCAGGTTTGAATGCCCACTGCTGACGATTTTCTGCCCACAGATGCCCCCCTGCTCCAAGATTCTCAGGCGCCTCAAAATACAGCGCGTTCCAGCCTTCATCCAAAGTCAATGGGCGATAGACATCCCGACCTTCAACCATGAAGGCCACGCCGTCCGTCACACCGGCGCTAAGCCAGGTATCCTGCGTAATTTTGGTCCGCAGCAGCACACCAGGTATGGAGTCTGGGCGCGGCGCTTCCGGCAGGATAGCCTGCTGATAAGCATCCTGGTCTGCCAATAAGGTTCCCTCCACAACGTCACCCTCATCATGATTCGCCTCCTTGCCGCCCGCCAATAACTCAAGGTCCGTGGGCAGCAGTCCGACTTCATCACTGGCCGCAAAGCGCATGCCACCGCTCATGGCTATCAAAACGCCGCCACGTTCAACCCAATTCTTCAGGCGCTCGACACCCTGGGGGCCGAGGACGGCGGAATAGTTCCCTCCGTCTGGTAGGATTACTACGTCGAACCTATCGAGNTCATCAGAAGCAATATGNTCGACCCTGACTGGCTCAACCGGATAGGCAAACTGCTGCTCTAGGACAAATCGGGTGTTACCTGCCGAATAAGACACAGTCGGTTCATCCCATGCCAGCGCAATACGGGGAGCCGGAAGGGCCATTACACTCCGGCTGCCAAAAGAGACTCCTTCTTGCGAATAACTGGTGTTAGTAGCGACCACCTCTGCGCCGCTAAACTGCGCAAGATGACTTACCATTCCATGCAACTCACNTGCCTCATAGTCNGGGTTATCCGCAAGGCGCACCACTAGCGTGCCGCGTTCATATCTACGCGACCCGAGAGTCATCTCCTCATCAGCCCCCTGTACATGCAGCCCGGCACGCTGCGCAGCTGCCAGAAACCGGCCAGCNGCCTGNCTGCCCCACGGCACAAGCCAACCAANTTGTGACGCCGCAGGCGGCTCGTAGGCAGGTAAANCGGTTCCCTCGAAGCGNTCTTCACTGATGCTGACGCGATCGCAGGGAATCACGTCGACGTTATACAAACTCGGCAGGGACCATCCGAGAATATCGTAGAGCTCTGCTCGCAACCCCAGTGCTCGTNGACGCTCCTGCTCAGCGAGAAATTCTTCTGCCATTGGGCTTTCCGACTCAAGGAAAGTTCGCACCATCCTCCCAGCGGGCTGACGAGACGTCACCAAATAAGACCCCTCGGGCAACTCGATATCACACGCCTGGGCATTCTCTGTCGTTCGGCGAATCTCAATGCCATGCAGAACCAAGTTCGACGCGAGTTTATGAACGGCTGAGCGATCACCGGACAAGGGAATCAAAAACTCGCGTGGTCCGCCGTGCTCGCCCGCATCTGCGCTGCGNCTGTACTCAACGAAATTACGCAGAAAAGACTCCCGGTTCACCGACGCGGCCTCAACCGTTGCAATCGAGGTCACGAGATGACGCTGAATACCATCCGCATAAGTCACTAATTCGCCATTACGACGCTCGCCAGCCAGTCCGCGCGCCGAGGCCATCTCGAACGTCATACCAACACTACCCTGAAATGCTGGCCAGGAATCGCCGTAGCCCGGGTAATATGCGTCATANACAGCCTTGTTGAAATACTCAAAGCCGAAGCGATCAAACCACTTGGCATTGTTGCGACCATAGGCGTCAAGCATATTCTTCTGTNCATCTANATAGTGCGGATTAAAGGGCTCGGCCGGCGGCGGGAAAAAATAACTCGAGTCTGTCCCCATCTCATGGATGTCAACGTGTACCAGCGGAAAAAATTCCAGAAACGTCTTGACTCTTCCGATTACCTCCGGCTGAGTGAGCGGGAGCCAGTCCCGATTCAGATCGAACAGATAGTGATTTGTTCGACCCGCCGGCCAGGGTTCGCGACGCTCCGCTGAAATAGCAGAAACGCTTGGCTCAATCCCATAGGTCTCACGAAAGTGGTTTACGAAACGCATTCTGCCGTCCGGATTCTGACTGGGGTCTATCGCCACCAGCGTGTTGTCACCAATGGAGTCGAATGGCCCACCTTTCGCTGCCAGAAGATGAAACGCAGTTTGTAGCCCGGCATCCGTGCCGGATATTTCGTTGCCATGCACTCCGTAGGCAAGCCATACGACAGCAGGTAATTCGTCAAT
>PBHS01000032.1 GCA_002719575.1 Gammaproteobacteria bacterium
AATCACCCCGAAGCGATGCATCTGCTGCTCAAGCGACTCACAGATGCGGTGATCCAATACCTTCAAGCGCAGATTGAGGCTGGCGCGCAGGCCGTGCAGATCTTTGACACTTGGGGCGGGATACTGACGCCTTCAGCCTACCTAGAATTTTCTCTGTTTTACATGCGGCAAATCATCGAGGGACTAAAGTCGGAGACAAAATCTGGATCCGTTCCAATCATTCTTTTTACAAAAAACGCAGGGCAGTGGCTTGAAGCAATTGCTGACTCGGGCTGTCACGCTGTTGGTCTGGACTGGAGCACCAGCATGCAAGGCGCGAGGGCAAGAGTTGGAGATAAGGTCGCGCTGCAGGGCAATATGGATCCGTCCATTCTTTATGCGGAGCCTGCGGTCATCCGGGCCGAGGTTAAGCGAATCCTCAGAGACTTCGGACGGGGTCCGGGGCATGTCTTCAATCTTGGACACGGCATCACCCCGGGTGTTGACCCAGAGCACGTGGCTGTTTTTGTTCAGGCAGTGCACGAACTTTCTGCTGTCGAATAGTTGACCGGTTTTTTTGTGGATGTTTGGGTTAGCATTGGTAGCAACTTGGCGTCTGAGATTGGCCCTCCAGAAGAGATTATTAGTCTCGCAGTCACGGAACTAAAATGTCTCAGTCGAAGTGGATTTGAAGTGTCTTCGCTCTTTTGGAGCGCTCCGATTGACTGTCGACCCGATTGCCCTGACTTCTTGAACGCAATGGTCAGGATGGATGTGGAAGACCGGATTCGCCCCGAGAGCTTTCTCAAGAGCCTCCAGGCCGTTGAAAAGCAATTCGGCCGTGTCAGGGGAACACTGAGAAACGCGGCTCGCACTTTGGACCTTGACCTGATTTGTTGGGGACGGTTGATACGTAATTCTCCAAACTTGTTGCTGCCCCACCCTCGTGCTCACAAGCGGGCTTTTGTCCTCGTGCCAATGGTTGAGATAGACCCTAAATTTCGCTTACCTGGATTCGATCAGTCCATTGGCGAGCAGTTAGCATCGCTTTCCGGCGATACAAGGCTTGAGCGCCTAACTCTGTGATATGCAGACGGGTGAATACGGGTTGATGGCTCATCGGCGTTTCTGAAATGTGGCGAAAAAGTCAGAATTCAGCGACATTTCCTGACACAAATTCATGTGCAAGCAGAGTCATTAGTGTTATTGTAGGTTAGATACTAAAGGGCACGTCGAAAGCTCACCGCTTAATTTTCATGTGATCAACCCCAAGAGCATATGGGGTACGAACTTATTTGCGGGCTCCGGATGTCTCGACGAGAGAACCGGCTCATAAACGCGCAAAAGGAGTAGGGCGGTCAGCGCTAGGCCAGTCAAGGCCGAGTCAGCGCTTTGAACGGCAAATAAAGATTAAAACGGCAGCAACGATCCAAAAGACCATGAGCCCGAGCATAATCAAAATCCAACAGCAAACTATTCTTCTCGCCTTGGGCGCTTGCTGTTTTGTGACGGCAGTCGCACAGGAAGCCAATAAATCGCAATTGAGTAGTTTCCGCGTTGATCCGGCCCCTTCAGGCACAGCCTTGCCGGTCATAGAGCTGTATCGCAACACCGAAACTCAGGACTTTGAAGGAACGCTCGTTGAAGAAGCGTTGCATTTCAATCTGGGCGTCAAAATAACGCCCATCGCAGGGCTAAATCTGCAGGCGGACGCTTGGCGGCAAGAAATTGCCGATGCGCCGGCAGTTACGCTTAACTCTGGCGCGCAGACGATGCTGCCTGGGCTTTATCTCAAAGATTCTGTGATCAATGACTTCAGCATCCATAGCCTACTAATGGGTTCTCAGCTTAAGCGCAATGGATTTGACCTCGACGCTTCCTATATCTGGGACACGAACCGATTCGGGCAGTTCACCCTCAGCACCAAAGCAACTTATGTGCAGGACTTCGAGAACAGGGCTTCTCTTCTTGAGTTGCTGAATAGTGAAAGCACTGCTCTTGAAGATCGAGTAATGAGCCCGGAGCTCCAGAGCAGCCTCATGCTAACTTGGCAGCTTGGTAACCACACAGCGAGCGCGATAACAAATTATTTCGACTCTTTCAAAGATCTTAGCGAATTAGACCTGGACGAGATCAACGCGCTGGTAGACGACATAACCACTATCGATCTGCAATATGGTTATAGCGTTGAGACGAGCTCAAACAACCGAGCCATCATCTCTTTTGGGGTTCGCAATATTTTTGACGAAAAGACGGCCCAAATTCTCAATTCGTCCGCGCGTATACTCGATCAGAACGGCCGAATAGCCTACGGGTCTATCAAGTACCAATTCTAAGGTTGGCCTTCAGTAGGTACGCAGTTCCATCGCGGGGTATTTTCTTTCGGCGAATCACGTTTGCGCTTACGCCCTCGTTCCAGGGTTACTCTCGTCAGGAAAAATAAATCTTCATATGCAGACGCTTTTGAACTGGAGTGAAGACGGTTGACATTGTGTTACCAAAAATTCGCAGAAATCCATCAGCACGCACTGCCGTTGCCAGCAGCTTTCCCTATAATTAAGTTTTAACTGCAAACGAGCCTCGAAGAAATTCTTGTGATCTGATTGATTCGAATAATCAATCGTCCACATCAGGAGCAAAAAATGACTGCCTACCGCGCACCACTCGACGACATGCAGTTTTTGATGTCGGAGGTTTTCCAGGCCGATAAGGTGTTTGCCTCCATGCCAGGCACGTCGGAAGTGACTCCTGACTTAATCAATGCCATCCTTAAAGAGGCCGCCAAGATTGCCGAAGACCTAATGTCGCCAATCAACCAGAACGGTGATCACGAGGGGTGTACCTGGGCCGATGGGGTGGTCACAACCCCAATGGGCTTTAAGGAAGCTTACACGCAGTATGTTGCTGGCGGCTGGGCTGGGCTGACTGGCGATATTAATTTTGGTGGCCAGGGCATGCCGAAACTACTGTCTTCACAAATTGAAGAGATGTTCTTCGGCGCTAATTCCTCTTTTGCACTGTACGCCGTACTCAATACCGGCGCCGCTCTCACGCTCAGTGAGCACGCGGCGGAAGCGCTGAAGCAGCGGTATCTTCCTAAAATGTACGAAGGCCGGTGGACCGGCACGATGTGCCTAACTGAGCCGCATGCGGGGACTGATCTTGGTATGATCAGAACAAGAGCGGTGCCCCAAGCCGACGGAAGTTATCGTATCACTGGGACAAAGATTTTTATTACTGCCGGTGAGCATGACCTGACCGAAAATATCATTCATTTGGTTCTGGCAAAACTCCCGGATGCGCCTGCGGGGCCGAAGGGTATATCCCTGTTTGTTGTTCCCAAATACGCAGTGGATGACGAGGGTGGTTGTCTTGGGCACCCGAACGGAGTCGCGTGCGGAGGCATCGAACAAAAGATGGGCATCAAAGGGTCCGCGACCTGCGTTTTGAATTTTGATGGCGCTCATGGCTGGCTAGTTGGCGGAATTAACAACGGTCTGTCGAACATGTTCACCATGATGAACTATGAACGTCTGTCGATGGGCTTGCAAAGTAATGGTCTGGCTGACAGCTCTTATCAGATTGCGGTTGCCTATGCACGAGAGCGCATTCAGGGTCGGGCGGCAACCAGACCACAGCAGCCGGGTAGCGCGGCTGATCCAATCTTGGTTCATCCTGATGTGAGACGGATGCTGCTGACCATGCGCGCAAACATCATGGCTGGTCGAGCGCTATCGATGTATGCCGCGACGCAGCTCGACATCTCTCGCTTTCATCCGGATGCTGAGAAGCGGCGGAATGCACACGGGTTAGTAGCGCTGTTGATTCCGATTGCAAAGGCGTATTGCTCTGATCGCGGCTTCGACATGTGTGTAATGGGGCAACAGGTCCTAGGAGGTCATGGTTACGTCGCTGAGTGGGGGCTGGAACAGAATGTGCGTGATGCTCGCATTGCTCAAATCTACGAAGGGGCCAATGGGATCCAGGCGCTTGATTTGATGGGGCGCAAAACGGTGCGGACTAATGGTGAACTGTTGGCAGGACTGTTTTCGGAAATGGACGAGTTTGTTGCAGGCGCGCAGGACATTCCCGGTATGGATCTTTATCTTCCGCACTTGCTCAAAAGCCAAGTCATGATCCGCAGTGTCACCCGCAGTGTGATCGATCGCGCAGGCGACAATCCAGAGGAGATTGGGGCCGCCTCCTATGCCTATATGGAATTGCTTGGTCTGACGCTTTATAACTTTATGTGGCTGCGCATATTGTCGGCTGTATTGCCTAGGCTTCAGGCTGGCACTTGCGATACGCCCCATCTATCCGGTCTAGTTAAGACAGCGGAATTCTTTTTTGCCCGGCTGTTGCCGAGAGGCCAAGCGCTGGTAGAAGAAATAGAAGCTGGAGCGGAGACGCTGATGGCACCAAGCGCNGANGAATTCTGACAAACATCGCAGAGTCCNGNAAGAGATACGGCGAAACGTNGCAACGGCGCGGCATCACTNTCGTGATAATGTCGCTCGNATTAATTACCCNTGTATAATCGANCTCCTNAAAAACAGGATAAGCCGAATGATCAAAGTCGCCATAGCCGGCGCTGCAGGGCGGATGGGNAGAGCNCTCATTNAAGCCGTGGATGNCCAAAAACCGGAATTGCAGACAACTGCCGCGTCTGTCCTGTCGGACGATCCTGCTNTGGGGCAAGACATCGGAATCGCCGCTTTGGGTCAGCCTTGTGGCGTNTTAGCCGTAAGCGATCTGGAGTCCGCGATCGCNGATTTTGACGTCTTGATTGATTTCACNGCGCCTGCGTCAAGTCTGGTCCATCTTGAGCTTTGCAAGCAATATCGNAAGCCAATGGTACTTGGGACAACTGGCTTCAGCTCGGCAGAAAAAGAAAAGATTGCTACTACNNATCAGATGCCACTNGTTTTNTCGCCGAATATGAGTGTAGGGGTCACTCTCTGTTTCGACTTATTGGTCCGCGCTGCCCGAGTGCTGGGAGATGAGGTCGATATTGCGATTACCGAAGCTCACCACCGGTTCAAGAAGGATGCTCCGTCTGGTACTGCGCTTCAGATGGGAGAGGTTGTTGCNAAGGCCTTAGGGCGCAAACTAGATGACGTCGCAGAATATGACCTCNAGGGAACCGGCCAAAGCCGTGACGTGAGGACCATCGGTTTTACCACCATTCGTGCCGGNGATATCTTTGGCGATCATACGGTCCTCTTCGCCGCNGACGGGGAGCGTGTTGAGATTACCCANAAAGCAAGCAGTCGCATGACTTTTGCGCGCGGTGCCGTGCGGGCTGCCAGATGGCTNGCAAGCCAACCCAACGGCGTATATTCAATGATGGATGTCCTGCAGCTTACTTCTGACTAGTTTTATCTGCATNGTGTTGTGGATCTGCTGTTGAGAATGGGCACAAAAGCGATTTCAAATCTTTTCTGCTACAAAACTAGTCCATAAAATAAAATTCTGGCCATGGCAGATAGACACCGCCAACTGAGCTTTTATACAATCGCATCTCAGTATGGTTATTACTGAGATCCTACAAAGCGAGNGAATTTCTTGAAAAGCGGAGCGAGGTTTGCCTNTCTCCGCTTTTTTTCGCCTGCAGAAAATACCAGCACAGACAATGGCAAGATGAAGTGAAGAGGGCATGAAGTGACTCGAGACGCGGTTCTGGCGTTAGCGGATGGTAGTGTTTTTAATGGCGTCGCGATCGGCGCGCANGGCAAATCCAGCGGCGAGGTTGTATTCAACACCTCGATGACCGGTTACCAGGAGATCNTAACTGACCCTTCATATGCGCAGCAAATTGTTACCCTNACTTATCCTCACATTGGTAATACTGGTATTAATGAGGAAGACAACGAGTCCGACTCGGTCTGGGCATCCGGGCTGGTGATTCGAGATTTGCCGATATTGGCCAGCAACTGGCGCAAGCAGCAGTCNCTGGAGGATTTTATTGCTGATCGAGGCGTGGTGGGTGTTGCGGAGATTGATACCCGTCGCCTTACCAGATTGCTGCGCGATCAGGGGCCATTAAACGGAGCAATAGTTTCCGGACCGGAGCTGGATGCGATCGGTGAGTCAGGTGCGATCGATCTGGCCAGAAAGTTTCCGGGACTCAAAGGCATGGACTTAGCCAAAGTCGTAAGCGCTAAGGGTCACTACAGCTGGGATGAAAGTTTGTGGAAACTGGGTTCGGGCTATGTTGCTGGTGCCGGCTCCCGATTTCGAGTGGTTGCTTACGATTACGGCGTCAAGCGCAATATCCTCAGAATGCTGGCCGCTCGTGGNTGCGAGATAACCGTAGTTCCGGCCGAAACGCCTGCGAGTAAGGTCTTGGCAATGCAGCCAGATGGGGTTTTTTTATCTAACGGCCCGGGAGATCCAGAACCTTGTGACTATGCCATTGCTGCCATTCGCGTGTTCTTAGAGGCTGAGGTGCCCTTATTTGGAATTTGCCTNGGATGTCAGCTTCTCGCGCTCGCCTGTGGTGCTNCGACTGTCAAGATGCGCTTAGGCCACCATGGGGCNAACCACCCGGTGCAAAACCTGACAGACGGAACGGTTATGATCACCAGCCAAAACCATGGCTTTGCCGTGGATGGTGCCAGTCTGCCCGACAATTTAAAAGCGACTCACANATCGCTCTTCGATGAATCTCTTCAGGGCATTGAACGCACTGACAAACCTGCGTTCGGTTTTCAAGGTCACCCCGAAGCAAGCCCCGGACCCCACGATGTNGGGCCGCTGTTTGATCACTTCNTCGAGTTGATGGCGAGCTTCAAAAGNACACGTCCACTGGATCGAAAGGAAGCGCTNTAAAGATGCCCCGCAGAACTGACATTGAATGCATCCTTATTCTGGGAGCAGGCCCTATTGTAATTGGGCAGGCCTGCGAATTCGACTACTCGGGTGCACAGGCTTGTCAGGCGCTTCGTGAGGAAGGCTTTCGCGTGATTCTTGTGAATTCCAATCCCGCGACCATCATGACCGATCCTGCGATGGCTGATGCTACCTATATTGAACCGGTTAAGTGGCAGATTGTTGAAAAAATCATTGATAAAGAGCGNCCGGATGCGATCCTGCCCACCATGGGAGGGCAGACAGCACTCAATTGTGCTTTGGACCTGAATCGTCACGGTATTCTNGAGAAATACGGCGTGGAGCTGATCGGCGCGAAGTGTGAAGCCATCGATAAAGCAGAAGACCGGGAGCTATTTGACAATGCGATGGGCGCNATCGGNTTAGAAACGCCGCGTCACTTCATGGCCCGCAGTATAGAGGATGCGTTTTCGGGCCTAGANGCTATCGGCTTTCCCTGCATCATTAGGCCATCCTTNACCCTAGGTGGCAGCGGTGGAGGCATTGCCTACAACCGAGAGGAATTTGAGGAGATTTGTGCTCGCGGCCTCGAGCTTTCTCCGACCAATGAACTGCTCATAGACGAGTCACTCATCGGTTGGAAGGAATATGAAATGGAAGTGGTCAGAGATAAGAATGATAACTGCATCATTGTCTGCGCCATTGAGAATTTCGACGCGATGGGTGTGCACACCGGTGACTCGATAACCGTCGCTCCTGCACAAACTCTTACCGACAAGGAATACCAGATCATGCGCAACGCTTCCATTGCGGTGTTGCGAGAGATTGGTGTAGAGACCGGTGGCTCCAACGTTCAGTTCGCGGTCAATCCTGANAATGGCCGCCTNGTAGTCATTGAAATGAACCCGCGCGTATCGCGTTCGTCTGCCCTGGCTTCCAAAGCTACGGGTTTTCCGATCGCGAGAATAGCGGCAAAACTGGCAATTGGTTTCACGCTTGATGAGTTGCGTAATGAAATTACAGGTGGAGTTACGCCGGCGTCTTTTGAACCTGCGATCGACTACGTCGTGACCAAAATCCCNCGGTTCACTTTTGAGAAATTTCCAGAGGCTGATGATCGCATAACGACGCAAATGAAATCAGTCGGCGAGGTCATGGCTATTGGGCGCACATTTCAGGAATCGATGCAGAAGGCCTTGCGAGGGCTGGAGGTTGGCATGTGTGGCTTTGACCCGATTCTCGAAGCCGATCTGAGCAATGCCAAGGCGGTGCTGACCCGCGAGCTCACTGAACCAGGGGCACAGCGGATCTGGTTCGTAGCCGATGCCTTCAGGCTTGGCTGGTCAGCTGCGACTGTTTTCGATCTCAGTGGTATTGACCCCTGGTTCTTGATTCAGATCGAAGACCTCATCAAGTCCGAAGAATTTCTGCNTACGCAGCAGCTNTCCTCTATTGATCANCGAGCCATGCGGTCGCTGAAGCGCAAAGGGTTTTCTGACAANCGCTTAGCTCAGCTGCTGGGNGTTTCGGAGGGAGAGGTGTTGAAGGTGCGTCATGCTTTNGGAGTCCGCCCTGTCTACAAGCGCGTAGATACCTGCGCNGCTGAGTTTGTGTCAGCCACTGCCTACATGTATTCAACNTATGAAGAAGAGTGTGAGGCGCTGCCAAGTGATCGCGACAAAATTATGGTGCTGGGGGGCGGCCCTAACCGGGTGGGGCAGGGTATCGAGTTTGACTATTGCTGTGTGCAGGCTGCTTTAGCCATGCGCGAAGATGGTTNTGAGACCATAATGGTGAATTGCAACCCGGAGACCGTCTCAACGGATTTCAATATCTCNGATCGGCTTTATTTTGAGCCACTTACCTTCGAGGACGTAATCGAAGTGGTCAAGCTGGAGCGGCCCGTCGGAGTGATCGTACAGTTTGGCGGGCAAACACCGCTTAATTTGGTGAAGCAGCTGGAANAAGCGGGTGTACCAGTTATCGGAACCAGCCCTGATGCAATTGATCGAGCCGAAGATCGTGAGCGTTTTCAGCAGCTCATTAAAAAACTGGATCTGAAACAGCCACCTAACTGTACAGTCCGATCTGTTGAAGAGGGATTGAAGCAGGCGAAAAACATCGACTACCCACTGGTTGTCAGACCCTCTTATGTACTGGGCGGTCGAGCGATGGAAATTGTTTATAACGAAGCCGAGCTGCAGCGCTATATGCATGATGCGGTGAAGGTTTCCAATGAAAGTCCGGTGCTGCTCGATCACTTCCTCAGTTCGGCAATCGAGATTGACGTGGATGTTGTTAGTGACGGACAGCGGGTTGTGGTTGGCGCGATCATGCAACACATTGAACAGGCGGGCATCCATTCTGGAGATTCAGCCTGCTCGTTACCGCCATATAACTTGCAGGATGAAGTGCGGGATATTATCAGAGAGCAGGTTTCCTCGCTGGCGCTTGAACTCGGCGTAGTTGGGCTGATGAATACTCAGCTGGCCTATCAGGATGGCGAAATTTTTATTATTGAGGTGAATCCGCGGGCTTCGCGCACGGTGCCTTTTGTCTCTAAATGCATCGGCACCTCTCTGGCTAAGGTGGCGGCGCGCTGTATGATCGGAAAGACCCTTGACGAACTGGGATTCACGCAGGAGGTTGTGCCAAAAACTTATGCTGTGAAGGAAGCGGTTTTTCCGTTCAACAAGTTTCCGGGCGTTGACCCGATCCTTGGGCCGGAAATGAAATCGACGGGAGAGGTCATGGGTGTGGGCGAAACTTTTGCGGAGGCCTACGCCAAGGCACAGATGGGTGCAGGTGACGTGATTGANGAATCTGGNACCTGCTTNATNAGCGTNAGAGATCGCGACAAGCCTTTTGTCGTTGAAGTCGCCAAACGCGCGTTGGCGTTGGGGTATGAACTGGTAGCCACGCATGGGACTGCCGCGGTGATNGCGAAAGCAGGTCTGAAGGTACGAGGGGTTAATAAAGTCGCAGAAGGTAGACCCCATATAGTNGATATGCTAAAAAATGATGAGATNCAGGTGGTGTTCAACACNACGGAAGGCAAGCAGGCGATCGCNGACTCGTCTACCATTNGNAGGACGGCCCTGCGTCACGGCGTTTTCTGTACCACCACNATCGCAGGTGCTCTGGCGGTNTGTGATGCGCTGGANTTCGGTAACAANATGGCNGTTTACACCTTGCAAGATCTTCACGCCGANCTAAATTGATCATCGNTTTTATTGTTNTACTGGTAATACGCTGACACACTGANATGTCTANTTCNAAAGTCCCCATGACGGTCNAAGGCGCTGAAGCCCTGCGCGNAGAGCTCTTTGAGCTNAAAAGCGTAANAAGACCAAAAATAACCGCTGCAATNGCNGAGGCAAGAGAGCACGGTGATNTGAAAGAAAATGCGGANTATCACGCCGCGCGCGAGCAGCAGAGCTTNTGTGAGGGCCGCATCAAGGANGTCGANGGCAAACTCGCCGGTGCCGAGGTAATTGNTGTCACCAAGATTGAAGCCTCGGGACGAGTGATATTCGGCACTACCGTCACCCTTTTCAACTTAGACTCGGAAGAGTCAGTTACCTATCAAATTGTCGGTGAGGACGAGGCTGACGTCGCGGCGGGTAAAATTTCGGTGGTTTCACCGATTGCAAGGGCCATCATGGGTAAGCATGAGGGCGAAGAGGTAGTGGTGAAAGCGCCGGCTGGTGACCTTGAGTACGAGATTGAGTCGGTGGCGCATATTTGAGGCTTTTTGCTGCAACTATTCGCTAGCTCATTCGCCTCATTAGGTTGGAAAGCCTTGGATCGGGTCTCTTAGCGGCTCGATAGATAAGCGCGGTGTGTCCAATGTTTTGCACAGACTCCGCGCCATGGGCGCTGCAGATCTTCCTGAGCAGTCCTTTGCGTATCTCACGGTCAGGGAGCTGCAGTTTGATCTTGATAAGCTCATGAGCTTCAAGAGCGCGATTGATTTCCTGGCCGACGTTCTCGGTCAGCCCCCTTTGTGCGATGGTGACAGATGTTTTGAGGGCGTGGCCTGTCGCTCTCAGGCGTTTTTTTTCTTTGCTGGTAAGACTCATCAGTCGGCCTTGGCAATTGTTAGAGTACGGAATGTTGATCTATGGCAAATTCTAAGAGAAGTAAGCAGTGGTTGAAAGAGCATTTCGATGACGATTATGTGCGGCGCAGTCAGGTGGAAGGCTATCGATCACGAGCCAGTTACAAACTGCTTGAATTGCAGGATAAAGATGGGCTGATAAAACCGGGCATGACCGTAGTGGATCTCGGTGCCGCCCCCGGAGGGTGGTCCCAAGTAGCCGCAAACTTGGTGGGCAAAGGAGGCCGAGTGGTGGCTTCTGATATCCTACCAATGGAGTGGATTGCGGGAGTAGATTTTGTACAGGGTGATTTTACGGACGACCTGATTTATGAACGCATTTTATCGGAGATTGGAGGGCAAGGGGTCGACCTTGTAATTTCTGATATGGCCCCCAATATCTCTGGAATAAAGGAAGTTGACCAGCCTCGCAGCATGGGGCTGGCGGAGTTGGCCCTTGAGTTGGCGAAATCCATACTGAACCCGGGGGCGTACTTCCTTGTGAAGATCTTCCAAGGTTCGGGTTGCCCCGAATATCGTCGGGAGATGCAGAGCGCGTTCGATGTCGTAAAAACCAGAAAGCCAAAGGCTTCTAGAGCGCGTTCTCGCGAAGTTTACCTACTTGGGTCAGGTTTTCTGGCCTGAGCCGTCGACGCGCGCAACTTAACGATAAACGTGCAAAATATTCTGCAGTCATTAAGATGGCTCGCGTAGGTTGCCTTTGCGGCGGTGTAGTCTCAGCGCCAGTGGCTCTGACCAATTAGGAGATAAGTCCTTGAATGACATGGCAAAAAACTTAATTCTCTGGATGATAATCGCTGGGGTATTGTTAACTGTTTTCAATAACATTAACCAAGAAACCCGGGAAGAGAATATCAACTATTCGCAGTTCATCAGGGAAGTGCGTTCTGGTCGCGTGGAAGCTGTAGAGCTTGCGGGTATTAACATCACTGGTATCCGCTCAGACAACAGTCAATTTCGAACGATCATGCCGCTAATTGGCGACGATCAACTGATGAACGATTTGTTCGAAAACAATGTCGAAATTATTGCTAATGAACCAGAACAGCAGAGCATATGGACCCAGCTGCTGGTAGCTAGTTTTCCTATACTGATCATCATTGCGCTCTTTTTCTTTTTTATGCGCCAAATGCAGGGAGGCGGCGCCGGTGGTCGTGGCGGGCCAATGTCTTTCGGGAAAAGTAAAGCCAAGCTGCTGGGTGAAGATCAGATAAAGGTTACCTTTGCCGATGTTGCGGGCGTTGAAGAAGCGAAAGAAGACGTGGAGGAACTGGTCGAATTCTTGCGCGAGCCGGACAAATTCCAAAGGTTGGGCGGCAAAATTCCTCGGGGCATACTCATGGTGGGGCAACCGGGAACCGGCAAGACGTTGCTTGCGAAAGCGATTGCCGGAGAGGCTAAAGTGCCATTTTTCTCTATTTCAGGTTCTGATTTCGTTGAAATGTTCGTGGGTGTGGGCGCGTCAAGAGTCCGCGACATGTTCGACCAGGCCAAGAAACAGTCACCCTGCATAATCTTTATTGACGAAATTGATGCCGTAGGGCGTCATCGTGGTGCCGGTCTTGGCGGCGGTCACGATGAACGTGAGCAGACCCTCAACCAGTTGCTTGTCGAAATGGATGGATTTGAGGTCAATGATGGCGTCATTGTAATGGCTGCCACTAACCGGCCAGACGTGCTCGATCCTGCTCTTTTGCGTCCCGGTCGATTTGATCGGCAGGTGGTTGTTGGATTGCCGGATATTCGCGGCCGGGAACAAATTCTGAAGGTCCACATGCGCAAGGTTCCAATTGACGATCTCGTTCAGGCTGGCGTTATCGCCAGAGGAACGCCCGGATTCTCCGGTGCCGATTTAGCCAATCTTGTGAATGAGGCAGCGCTTTTTGCAGCCCGAGCGAGTCGGCGGCTGGTTACCATGGAAGAATTTGAAAAGGCCAAAGACAAAATTATGATGGGCGCGGAACGGAAGTCGATGGTGATGTCCGATAAGGAGCGTCTTAATACGGCATATCATGAGTCTGGCCATGCCATAGTCGGCCGGTTGATGCCCGAGCACGATCCTGTCTATAAAGTGAGCATCATCCCTCGTGGTCGTGCGCTGGGTGTAACGATGTTCCTACCGGAAGAAGATCGCTACAGCTACAGTAAGCAGCACATCCTCAGCCAAATATGCAGTCTCTACGGCGGCCGCATCGCCGAGGAGATGACACTTGGAAAAGAAGGAGTAACAACTGGCGCTTCAAACGATATCCAGAGAGCAACCGAGATGGCCCGGAATATGGTGACGAAGTGGGGTCTTTCCGACGAATTGGGNCCCCTGCTGTATTCTGAAGACGAAGGAGAAGTATTCTTGGGGCGCTCGGCGGCTGCGCAGGCGAAGTCGGTCTCCAGTGAAACTGCGAAGGCCATTGATCGTGAGGTTCGCAGAATCATTGATGAATGCTATGGGAAAGCAGAGCAGATTCTTGAGGACAACCGCCACCTGCTTGAGATTATGAAGGACGCGTTGATCGAGTACGAGACCATCGATTCCGATCAAATTGACGACATTATGCAGGGGAAGACGCCTCGTCCTCCTGTTGGTTGGAGTGACTCAGACAACGATGGTTCAGGGACAAGCCCTATAGAGGGCGACGTAAAGAAATCTCGCGCGAAGACAAAGCCAGATGGTCAGTCAGGACCCATTGGCGGCCCTGCAGGTGAACACTAGTTCGCCCGGCACCGACACATTGCCTCAAGTATTTACCCTGCAAGCCGGAAAACGGACCCTAACTCTATCTTCTCCGGTCTGCATGGGTATTTTGAATGTCACCCCCGACTCTTTTTCCGATGGCGCCGAGCTGGCTAAGCCGGGGCGCTCTGGGTTCAGATTTGATCAAGACAAAGTTCTTTTCAAATCTGAGAAAATGATAAATGATGGCGCTCAGCTACTCGACATTGGAGGGGAATCGACCCGGCCTGGTTCGAGTCCGATTTCCCTTGAGGAGGAGCTGGAAAGGACGATCCCAGTTCTGGAAATTTTAAGCTCTGAATTCGATGTCTTGCTATCAATNGATACTAGTAAGCCAGCCGTCATGTCTGCAGCTCTCACTGCAGGCGCCTGCCTGGTGAACGATGTCAGCGCCTTAAGTCGCCCGGGCGCAATGGAAGTCGTGGCTGAGGATGAGACGTCTCCCGCTGTTTGCCTGATGCACATGCAGGGCCAGCCAGGGTCGATGCAAGAGACCTGCTCTTATCGTAGTGTCGTTGAGGAAGTATTCAACTTCCTGGAGCATCGCATAGCCTCAAGTGTGCGGGCCGGGATAGAGCGTTCAAGAATATTGGTCGATCCTGGTTTTGGTTTTGGTAAATCCGTCGAACATAACTACGAGTTATTGCGCCATCTTGCAAAATTTCATGAACTCAACGCCCCAATTCTGGTCGGTGTCTCTCGAAAATCCATGATTGGAGCCGTCACTGGCCGACCGGTAGAGGGGAGGCTTTCTGGTTCTGTGGCAGCGGCTAGCCTCGCATTGCAGGCAGGGGCCCACGTAATCAGGACGCACGACGTTGCAGACACGGTTGACGCGATCCGGGTTTATCAAGCCTTTCGAGGTGCCAGATAATCAACAATATTGCGTCGTTGGATCAACTTGGTTAGTATTGGCGCCCTTCTAGCTGGTCCCCAGCGGGCTTCTATCAGGAATGCGATGAGTCATGCGGAAACCGTTAGTTCTAGGCAACTGGAAGATGCATGGAACAGTCGGGGAGATTCGCTCTCTGCTGCTTGAACTGATAAAGGCCAGAAAAACTCTTTCACAGGTAGAAGTGTGTGTTTGTCCGCCGTTTGTTTTCCTACCTTTGGTTACTGGCCTATGTGCTGGATCAGCGATTCGAATCGGCGCTCAAAACGTTTCGCAGCACAAAAATGGTGCGTTTACGGGAGAGATTTCAGGCTCAATGCTCGCGGAACTCGGAGCCGAATATGTGCTGGTTGGACATTCAGAGCGTCGAGAGTTTTTTGGTGAATCGAGCGAGATCGTTGCACAAAAGTTTGTGGCCGCTCAGGAGCAAGGACTGGTGCCCGTACTATGCCTGGGCGAGACCCTTGAGCAGCGCGAGCGTGGCAAAACTGAAGAAACGGTGCTTGCTCAGCTCGATACCGTTATATCGATCGCAGGTACCGGGGCGTTAGCTAGTAGTGTGTTGGCCTACGAGCCGATCTGGGCTATCGGCTCAGGCAAGACCGCCTCTCCNGCACAGGCCCAGCAGGTTCATCGGATGCTACGAGAACACATTGCAGTGCGGGATTCCGTCGTGGCCAAAGCGCTTCGAATCCTTTACGGCGGTAGCGTACACGAGACCAACGCGAAAATGTTGTTTGTTCAGCCTGATATCGATGGTGGCCTGGTGGGCGGTGCATCACTTAATCCGGAACAGTTTGCTGCTATTTGTGCGAGTATGGAATTCTAATTATGGAAACTATTGTCGTTATAGTTCATTTAATTGTTGCGATTGCAATCGTCGGCCTAGTCCTCCTCC
This sequence comes from Gammaproteobacteria bacterium, assembly GCA_002719575.1. Classification (GTDB taxonomy): domain Bacteria; phylum Pseudomonadota; class Gammaproteobacteria; order Pseudomonadales; family Pseudohongiellaceae; genus UBA9145. The sequence continues at coordinate 15,452 of PBHS01000032.1, forward strand.
AGCAGGGCAAGGGTGCTGATGCGGGCGCTTCATTTGGCGCTGGTGCTTCCCAGACGGTTTTCGGCTCTTCCGGCAGCGGCAACTTTCTGGTTCGCGCTACCACAGTGGCAGCGACCCTGTTTTTTGTCACCAGCCTGCTCTTAGCAGTTTTTGCTAGTAATCGGTCAGGCCTCGGAAGTTCAATAGATAGCCCAGTTTTGAATCAGGAAATTCTGGAGGAGATTACGACTCAACAGTCAGATGTTCCGGTATTGGAAGCTGAAGAGATTGCACCGGTCTCTACTCAGAGTGACGTCCCGAGCTTGCCTTTAGACCCTNNTCAATAGACTCAGATGTTGACGACGCGCAGAACGTTCAAAAAAGAGTTTCACGATAAGTACGCCGAAGTGGTGGAATTGGTAGACACGCTATCTTGAGGGGGTAGTGAGCTTNGCTCGTGCCGGTTCAAGTCCGGCCTTCGGCACCATACCTCGAAGCAGCATCTTTCGACGATCAGTCAAATATCTTTGCGGCCCGGTTCATAATGTGCTCCTTTGTAATCGCACGAGTTGCGATCAATGAGGCCACTACCACTTGCGATTCTGGCGACTTCATAAATCTCCAATTATTTATTATAGTTTGCGACCTCCTTGCAAAACGTCGAACTGTTGGCTCACGGTAGTTTCTAGAATCGCTAGCCGATTGATCCTCTGGCCTATCTCGGAGCGCCATAGCCGAGTGAGTCATCCATAATTAATCCTGAGGTGTTTGCATATCTGTTTGCTTGGCTCACCAGGTTATAAAAAAAGGGCATTGAGAGGAGCAAATACCGCATCTGCGAGTAGGTCAAATGCTGGCAATCCTGTCTTAGGCGATGTGAATGGGCCCTGAGTGACCAGTGGCTGTAATCCGAGTGACAGAAAAGTAAATTAATGCTGGGGTGCCGAGGCCTGCCTTTTCTAGGAAATTTGTCTCAAGACCCCACATCGCTTGACCTTAAGTCTCTGTCATCCTTATAATTCGCGTCCCTTGAGATGACTGTGGGCACTATTTTTTGAAGATAACCTTCGTCATTGAACAGGGTTAGAAGAGATCTGGTGCGGGGTGGAGCAGTCTGGAAGCTCGTCGGGCTCATAACCCGAAGGTCGTAGGTTCAAATCCTGCCCCCGCTACCAACTTTTGTATCCGCTTGGCAATGCCTAAGCTAGGCTTGATCCAGTGCAACCGAGGCTGTCGGGATCAACTCCAATTTTTTTGGGGCTCCGATGATATCGTGACTGGGTTGAACGGCGGGACATTCTGCGCACTGGGTCTTGTGAACACCCGGTCGTTTCATTGTGAAGTGGGCCTTGGGCCCATTTTTTGTTTCTGGGGTTCATTTGCGGGAATGTGCCAACAGGGAACAGGCGTTCGCGAGGCTGTGAAGAATAGCGTAATCAAATTAACGCAACTGGTGACTCCGACCGTGGAAGCTTTGGGGCTTCAACTATGGGGTCTGGAGCACACTTCGCAAGGTAAGTATTCAGTGCTCAGGATCTTTATCGATTGTGACTCAGGCGTCACGATTGAAGACTGCGAGAAGGTCAGCCGGCAAGTGAGCGCTCTACTTGACGTCGAAGACCCAATTGTTGGTGAATACACGCTTGAAGTGTCTTCACCGGGGACTGATCGATTACTGTTTACCGTTGAGCAATTTTTACAGTACCGCGGCGAAGAGGTGAGCATTAGGATGCGCTCCTCAATAGACGGACGGAGAAATTTTAAAGGAATTTTGCAAGACGTTGTCAGTGGTGTAGTGCAAATAGAAGTCGACGGGAGTTCCTTTGAACTGCTGCACAGAGACATAGAGAAAGCAAATATTGTTTACTGAGGCAAAGAGATTTTGTGAGTCCACTTGGACTACAGGACGCTCTAATCAGTGACGGGTTTGGTGACACGATTATGATGAGTAAAGAAATATTAATGGTCGCGGACGCAGTCTCGAATGAGAAGGGCGTGTCCCGTGGTGTCATTTTTGAAGCAATTGAATCGGCTTTGGCCACGGCGACCAAGAAGCTTCACAGTAGTGAAGAGATCGACTGTCGAGTATCCGTAAACCGCGATACTGGAGAGTATGAAACCTTTCGTGTCTGGACCGTCGTCGAGGATGAGGAGTATCTGGAAGAAGCAGCCCAGTTCACGCTGGAGCAGGCTGGTGAGAAAGATCAGAGTCTGGCAATAGGGGATTCTTACGAAGAAAAGATCGATAACGTGGAGTTCGGTCGCATTGCTGCTCAGACAGCAAAGCAGGTTATCGTGCAGAAAGTCCGGGAAGCTGAACGCGAGATTATAATCGGTGATTATGAAGATCGCGTGGGTGAGCTCGTTGCTGGCACGGTCAAGAAAGTTACCCGCGAGAGTGTAATTGTTGATCTGGGGAGTAACGCTGAGGCGCTGCTGCCGCGAGATCAGATGATTCCGCGTGAAACCTTCCGCATGGGGGACCGCCTGCGGGCTTTATTAACTGACGTACGCTCCGAGCAGAGGGGCCCGCAGTTATTCCTCAGCAGGACGTCACCCGCCATGCTGATAGAGCTATTTAAGATTGAGGTGCCCGAGATTGCTGAAGAGGTCATCGAGATCAAAGCCGCAGCTCGTGATCCAGGCTCTCGGGCAAAAATTGTAGTGAGCACAAACGATGGTCGCATCGATCCTGTGGGCGCGTGTGTGGGCATGCGCGGTTCTCGCGTGCAGGTGGTATCGAATGAGCTGGCAAATGAGCGCATCGATATCATTCTCTGGGATGATAACCCTGCGCAACTGGTGATTAATTCCATGGCACCAGCGGAAGTAGCCTCTATCATTGTTGAAGAAGATAGCCACACGATGGATATTGCCGTCGAAGAAGATAATCTTGCTCAAGCTATCGGCCGCGGAGGGCAAAACGTTCGTTTGTCCAGTGAACTGACCGGCTGGACAATAAACGTTATGAGTGAAGAGGACGCGGCAGCAAAGCAGCAGCAGGAAGCAAGTACATTCATTGTAGCGTTCATGGAAAAACTGGACGTTGATGAAGAGGTTGCTGAAGTGTTGGTACAGGAGGGATTTACCTCAGTAGAGGAGGTCGCATACGTGCCGCTGGATGAAATCTTAGAGATCGACGGTTTTGATGAGGAAATCGCCAACGAGTTGCGCAATCGGGCGAAGGATGCACTGCTTACGCAGGCGATCGCCTCTGAGGAGGATCTTTCCTCGGCGAATATTGCAGACGATCTGCTGAACATGGAAGGCATGGACGATGCGCTTGCGCTGCAGCTAGCAAAGAAAAATATCCTTACAATGGAGAATCTGGCTGAGCAAGCAGTTGATGAGCTGATGGACATAGAAGGAATGAACGAGGAGCGTGCGGGAGAGTTGATCATGACCGCACGTGCACCGTGGTTTGAGTAATCACGAGTGATGCAGGTTTACGGGAGTTTATATGGCAGATGTAACGATTAGTGAACTCGCTGGGGTGGTCGGCGTTTCTGTAGACAAACTTTTGTCACAGGTAAAGGAAGCCGGGTTACCACATACCAAGGCCGACGAACTGATCTCGAACGATGATAAGAATACCCTGCTGGTGTTCCTGCGCCGTAGTCATGGCGACCGCGATGCGACTTCTGCTGCGCCTAAGAAAATCACTTTGAAACGTAAGACACTAGGCACCCTGAAATCGGCGACGTCTACCGGACGAGGGAAAACAGTCAATGTGGAGGTGCGTAAGAAACGAACCTACGTTAAACGAAGCGCTATCGCGGCTCCAACTGACGAAGACCTGCCAGCAGCAGAGCTTGAGCCGGAGGCTGAAGTAACTGCTGTTGACCCTGACTCCCCCGAATCTCCCTCAGTAGAAGAGCCCAAGAAAGAGGAAGCTGTAGAGGCCAAGTTGGAGCCAGACAAAATCGTAGCTAACGCCCGGGCTACCCCGCCGAATAAACCAGACTCAAACCGGGCTGGTAAAGCCGCTCCGCGTCGGAAAAAAGCAACCAGCAAGGAAAGTGTTGATTCAGATGGAGAGAAGAAAACGCACTTGCGAAACAAAGCGAAGGCTCAGGCGCCTAAACGCCAGGCGAAAATGATTAATGTCAATGACGATTTTGTCCTCGAAGGAGACGATTTTGACGGCATGGGTGGTCGTGGACGGCGTGGCGGGACCCGCAAGTCCAAGTCTAAACTCAGTTCTCAGCACGCTTTTGAAAAGCCCACTGAGTTTATCGCCAAGGAGATCAAAATCGGAGAAACCAATTCCGTAGCAGACTTGGCACAGAAAATGTCGGTTAAATCCGGTGAAATTATAAAGATTCTTATCAATATGGGTGTGATGGCTACGATAAATCAGATGCTTGATCAGGATACATCAACACTGCTGATTGAGGAGTTGGGCCATAGGCCGAAATTTGTCTCCGAGGATGCTATTGAAGAGCAATTAGCAGAGTCACTGTCGGCTGAAGAGGGTAGCGAAGAAATTGCCAGAGCGCCCGTAATTACCGTCATGGGCCATGTTGATCACGGCAAGACTTCTCTGTTGGATTACATCCGAAAGGCATCTGTTGCCGCCGGCGAGGCAGGAGGAATTACTCAGCATATTGGTGCGTACCACGTGAATACCGAGCATGGCATGGTAAGTTTTCTCGACACTCCGGGCCATGCTGCGTTTACTGCCATGCGCTCGCGGGGCGCTAAGGCCACTGATGTAATTGTTCTGGTCGTCGCTGCCGATGATGGTGTGAAGCCCCAGACTGAGGAAGCGGTTCAACACGCGAAAGCGGCTGGAGTCCCGCTCGTTGTGGCGGTCAACAAGGTAGACAAAGAAGGTATTGATCCTGATCGAGTGAAGAACGAACTCTCAGCGATGGAAGTAATCCCGGAGGATTGGGGTGGCGATACTCAGTTCATCGAAGTGTCAGCGATAACCGGTCAGGGCGTAGAAAATTTGCTGGAAGCTATCTTGTTGCAGGCTGAATTACTGGAGCTGAAAGCCTACACTGACGTACCAGGCCAGGGCGTGGTTATCGAATCCAGGCTCGACAAAGGCCGGGGCTCAGTCGCTTCAGTGCTGGTTCAAAATGGAACATTAAGAACGGGAGATATCGTACTGGCTGGTCATGAATATGGTCGAGTGAGGGCACTTGTTGATGAACTTGGTAAAAATGTTGAGTTAGCGGGTCCTTCGATACCAGTCGAAATTCTCGGTCTGAACGGTGTGCCCGGCGCAGGTGATGAATTCGTCGTTGTGTCCGATGAAAAGAAGGCACGGGATGTAGCCGAGTTCAGAAAGGTCCGACTCAAGGACAGCCAGCAGGCCAAACAGCAATCCAGTATGCTTGAGGGTATGTTCGCCGGGATAGGTCGAGATCGGAAGAAGATTCTCAATGTCATTATAAAAACTGACGTTCGGGGCTCTCTAGAGGCCATCGTTGGTTCTCTGCATAAACTGGGCACCGACGAAGTTGAAGTAAACGTAATCGCATCTGGTGTGGGTGGAATTTCTGAGACAGACGCGCACCTGGCTACTACTTCGAGAGCAATGGTTATTGGGTTCAATACTCGCGCCGACAAGTCGGCCAAAGATATCGTCGAAAATGAAGGTTTAACGATACGTTATTATAACGTCATCTATGACGTCATCGATGATACAAAGGCCATAATGGGCGGAATGCTTGAGCCGGAAATTCGCGAAGAGATTGTTGGTATTGCCGAGGTGCGCGATGTCTTCAACTCGCCTAAATTTGGCCAGATTGCTGGCAGTATGGTGATTGAGGGAATCGTCTACCGCAGCAAGCCAATCAGGGTACTGCGCGATAATGTCGTGATCTACGAAGGCGAATTGGAATCTTTGAGACGATTCAAGGACGACGCCAACGAAGTGCGTAATGGAATGGAGTGTGGGATCGGCGTTCGCAACTACAATGACGTTAAGGTGGGTGACAAAATTGAGGTCTATGAGACAACTGAGGTCGCCCGTAGTCTCTAGGTCATTTTTTGTCGCGGGGGAAAAGGGTCAGTCCTGTGTCAGAACTTCGTGCTAGAGCGCAGCGAATAGCGGACCAAATTAAGCGTGAAATTGCTTCCCTGATTCAGTTGGAGGTAAACGATCCCCGCATTGGTATGGTTTCGGTGACAGGAGTTGATGTGAGCAATGACTTGGCGCACGCGAAAATTTTATTTACGGTTCTGAACACTCATCCGGGCGATGAAGCGTCGATGTCGAAAACACTCACTGATCCCGGGGCTCTAGATCAGCTGGAGATAGATGAGAATCTGAATGCCTTGCGGAAGGCTTCTGGTTTCCTGAGAACTTTGCTGGCCAAGCGCTTACGTCTCAGGTCAGTGCCTAAGTTGGAGTTTATTTTCGACAGCAGCATCCAGCAAGGCCAGAAATTGTCAGATCTGATTGATCATGCTTTGTCAGCAGATCGTAAATTACGGGACGAATGAATGTTCGAAATGACGAGAACAAAAGTTGAAAAACCACAGTACTCGCCGAGGCCAGGGCAGAAAACAAAATCGCCGCAAGATCAGCGGTATTGTGCTGCTTGATAAAGGCCCGGATCTCAGCTCAAATGCGGCGCTGCAGGAAGTTAAGNTTTTGTANGAGGCCGCGAAGGCNGGCCATACCGGCAGTCTNGANCCNCTTGCGACTGGCGTATTGCCGGTGTGTNTGGGAGAGGCGACCAAGGTNTCGCAATTTTTGCTGGACTCAGATAAGGCATATCGCGCNCANATAAAACTCGGTGTGCGGACAGACAGNGGNGANCGGGACGGTAANATTTTGTCGCGAGCTGACGCTTCNCAGATTTCGGATCGCGAGATCAAAAGGNAGNTNGAGCGCTTTAGGGGGGTAATCGAGCAGGTGCCGCCGATGTACTCAGCGATAAAGCGGGGCGGTATGCCGCTTTACAAACTGGCGCGTAAGGGCATCGAAATTGAGCGAGCGTCAAGGAAGGTACAGATCTACGACATCGGCCTCTTGCGTACAAGAGGCGACGAAATAGAAGTCGAAGTGAGTTGCAGTAAAGGCACTTACATTAGAACGCTAGCCGATGATCTCGGCGAAAGAATTGGTTGCGGCGCGCATGTCATTGGACTGAAACGCACACAGGCAGGGGTGTTCTTAGAGCCGCAGTGCGTCACAGTTGAAATGCTGAAACAGACCAAAGAAGCTGAGGGCTTGACAGGCCTTGATAGACTTTTGGTCCCAATGGAACGGGCAGTGGAGGAGTTTCCTGAAGTCCGGCTCCCGAACATCGCGGCTGACAGTGTTAAGCACGGTCAATCCGTTCTGGTGAGGCATTTGCCGGCTGAAGGGCTTGTGAGGCTTTATGATGAGGAGCAATTTATTGGCATCGGTGTAATTGATGATGACGGCAAAGTCGCTCCACGGCGTTTGTTAACGACACACCAAATTTTTTAGGCAGGAAATTGTCAGGTAACTATCAATATGCGTGGTTATCCTGGGGTTATAGGGAAATTGTAAAAGGCTCATTGCTATTTGGCTCTGCGCTGGTAGTTAAACCGCATATTATGGAGAAACGAAAATGGCTCTATCAGCTGAAAGAAAAGAAGAAATCATCAAAAACTACGCTCTGAGCGATGGTGATACTGGCTCGCCAGAAGTGCAGATCGCACTCCTGACAGCGAACATAAATGACCTTCAGAATCATTTCAAAGAGCATACTCATGATCATCATTCGCGCCGCGGACTGATCCGCATGGTAAACAGCAGACGAAAGCTTCTTGATTATCTTAAGCGCAAGAATGTTGAAAGATATTCGAGCCTAATCAAGCGGCTTGGCTTGCGTCGATAGGCTCACAATTCAACTCATTACTGGAACTCTGCGCTCGAAAAAGGCAAAAGCGTAGGTTTTGGATTTATAGGAAAAATAGAATGTTTAATCCAGTAAGAAAGACATTTCAATTCGGCCGGCAAGAGGTCACGATCGAAACAGGTAAAGTCGCGCGCCAGGCTACTGGTGCTGTCATCGTGACCATGGGCGACACACAAGTGCTAGCAACAGTCGTGGGAAGAAAACAAGCCAATCCGGGTCAGGACTTTTTCCCGCTCACCGTTAACTATCAAGAAAAGACCTACGCGGTAGGAAAAATCCCTGGTGGTTTCTTTAAGCGCGAGGGCCGGCCAACAGAGAAAGAAACGCTGACCTCACGCTTGATCGACAGGCCAATCAGACCCCTTTTTCCCAAGGGCTTTATGAATGAAGTTCAGGTGATCTGCACCGTCATTTCTGGCGGTAAAGCGCAAGATCCGGATATCGCTGCGATGATTGGCGCATCCGCCGCTCTTTCCCTTTCAGGAATTCCATTCGCCGAGCCCATAGGCGCAGCTCGTGTAGGCTATGATGCGGAGCAGGGATATTTGCTTAACCCCAACTATGAGGAACTTGAAGGCTCGCTNTTAGACATGGTGGTTGCCGGCACAGAATCTGCCGTTTTGATGGTTGAGTCCGAGGCGAAGGAGCTTAGTGAGGATCAAATGCTGGGCGCTGTCCTCTTTGCTCATCAGGAAATGCAGGTTGTCATAAACGCAGTTAATGAGCTTAAAGTAGAATCGGGTAAACCCGCCTGGGATTGGCAACCTGAGGCAGAAAACACCACTCTGAAGGACTCATTGACCGCGCGCTTTGGCGCCGCCGTGGCTGATGCTTACAAGATCTCTGATAAAATGCAGCGTTATGAGGCAGTTGCGGAGATCAAACAGCAGGCGATTGAAGCGCTCATCAGCGAGGATAGTGGGCCCTCGGCTGGGGAGGTGTCTGATGCCTTTGGCGCGCTTGAGAAACGCACCGTTCGTGAAAGCATTCTCGATGGGTCTCCGAGAATTGACGGTCGTGACACCACCACCGTGCGTGCGATCGAAGTGGAAACTGGCGTACTGCCAAAAGCGCATGGGTCGGCTCTGTTTACTCGAGGCGAGACCCAGGCGCTGGTCGTTACTACGCTGGGTGCCGTGAGGGATGCTCAACTAGTCGAAGGTCTGGAAGGGTCGAAGAAAGATCCCTTTATGCTACACTATAACTTCCCACCTTTCTCTGTCGGTGAGACAGGGTTTATGAGCGGACCAAAGCGCCGTGAAATAGGCCATGGCCGCTTAGCGCGTCGCGGCGTTGCCGCCGTGATGCCGAGTGAAGCAGAATTTCCCTACGCAATTCGAGTGGTTTCTGAAATTACAGAATCCAACGGCTCTAGTTCTATGGCCAGCGTTTGTGGTAGCAGCTTATCGATGATGGATGCGGGAGTACCTGTTTCTGCACCNGTAGCGGGAATTGCGATGGGTCTGATAAAGGAAGGCGACCGCTTTGCTGTGCTGACCGATATTCTTGGCGATGAAGATCATCTCGGCGACATGGACTTTAAGGTCGCTGGCACTTCAAATGGCGTGACTGCCCTGCAAATGGACATCAAAATTCAAGGTATTACTGAAGAAATTATGGAAATCGCTTTAGCTCAGGCCTACGATGCGCGCCTGCACATTTTGGGCGAAATGAACAAGGTGCTCTCAGCAGCTCGGGCGACGGTTTCTGANAATGCGCCAGCNATGGCGACCATTAAGATNGACCCAGACAAGATACGCGATGTTATAGGAAAAGGCGGTGCGGTCATTCGTGGCATCACCGACGAGACGGGCGCTTCGGTCGACATTGACGACGACGGAAATGTTCGCATTTACGGAGAAGATGCGGACTCGCGGGATGCGGCGCTGGACATGGTGAATGCGATCACAGCTGAAGCGGAAGTAGGCAGACTATACAAAGGTAAGGTAGCGCGAATCGTAGATTTTGGCGCTTTCGTTACGATTTTGCCGGGCAAGGATGGTCTGGTGCATATTTCACAAATCTCACAAAAAAGAGTTGAGGATGTGAATCAATTCCTTTCTGAAGGCGAGGAAGTACTAGTTAAATGCACTGATCTTGATGCCAGAGGTCGAATCAAACTCAGCATCAAGGAAATCACTGAGGAGGAAAAGGCAGAATTTGCTGAGTGAGTCGGCCGGTCCCTTAATGGCTAGAACCCGGGCCTGTCCCGGGTTTTTTGTGNNTGGAACTATTTGTAGGATTCTACGATTTCTCGTTGTCGCGACNGGGCTGAGGNCNTCCNGAACGCGCGTGGACTNTAATGTGAACTTAATTAAAATCCCNTAGAATCAACAATTTAAATATCTTGGGANGGANGCTATGTTGCTGCCAAGAATTCTTGATAGAATTGAGNAAAAGATTGCCCAAGAGCAATGNTACAGCGAAGACTGTGCCGCAACCTCGGCTGCGGAAGAATTAAAATCCTAGGAGAAAGCGCATGATACATCCAGCCTCCCCTTTTCTAAGATTTGCACTCGCGAGCCTAACCGGCGTTATGCTGGGGATTTCGTCAACACAGGCGCAGGAAGTAACCTTCCACAAAGACATCCAGCCTATCCTGCAGCGCAGCTGCCAGAATTGCCACCGCTCTGGAGGCGTTGGCCCTATGCCGCTGGTAACGTTTGAGCAAGTCGCGCCCTATGCCGGCTTGATTGAGTATAAGACAGGTCTGCGCGATCGGGCAGGTGCCATGCCTCCTTGGTATATGGAAAAAAACATTGGTATCCAGAGCTACAAGAGTGATCCTTCGCTAAGTGAAGCAGAACTTGCCGCTCTCTCAATTTGGGCCCGAACCGGCACTCCGAAAGGCAATCCTGCGGATGCTCCGGAGCCACTTGTTTTCGATGACAGCCTGAAATGGAATGCGGGTGAGCCTGATTTGATCGTGAAAACGAATTCGGTGACTAAGCTGGCCGGTACCGCGGACTGGTGGGGAGAGATCGACAGAGTGCCGGTCGGCCTAGATGAAGACCGCTATGTCAAGTCGGTCGAGATTGTTGAGGTAAATGATGTCGACAATCAGGCCGGGACGGGTCGCGAGACGGTTGGCGGACGATTTATCTTCCACCACATGATCTGGAGTACCGCGCAACTTGACGAAAATGGTGATCGGATTGAAGAAACTGTCACAAGCTGGCCAGTGCACGAAGTTGGTCGAAACCCCGACATTTTTGATCCCGATGGAGGACGCTTGCTCAGAGCCGGTACCTATATTTATTCCGATTCAGTCCATCTGCACTCTAACGGTTTGGATACCACTGGTCATCTGGAGATTGGGTTCCGTTTTCATCCCAAAGACTATGAGCCTAAGTATGAGCGCGCAGTCCTAGGTTTGGGAAATGGAGTTGATATTAGCATAGCGGGTAATCAGGATGGACAGGAACTGCACGCCTATCGTGTGCTTGAGGAGCACACCAAGATAATCACCTTCGAACCACATCTGCATGCGCCAGGCGAGCGCATGTGCCTCGAGGCCATCTGGGGTTACACTGTTGAGACCCTGTCTTGTGTAGGTTATGACCACAACTGGGTGAGGGGCTACGCCTACGAGGCAGACGCGGCGCCGTTGCTGCCGAAAGGGACAATCCTTCATATTGTGGGCTACATGAATAACACTGAGACTAATCCAAATGTCCCTGACCCGAGGAATTGGCAGGGCTCAGGCAATCGATCAGTAACCAACATGTTCATCGATCTGGGCATGCGCGTCACGATGAATGACGAGCAGTTTCAGCAGGAAATGGCTGAGAGACGCCGGGCCCTTGATCTGGGGCCTAATGATCACGTTATTGGTTGTCCGCTCTGTCTGGCGCCGTTGGTCTCGCCGCTGGAACGTTTTCAGCAAGCCTCAAACGCCCAGAGTGATGATTAAATCGAAGTTGCGGGAGAATCGGTGAAGATGAAAATGGAGACTTCTAACCACGCGGTGGTTAAGGCCTTTGCTTTATCGCTGTGTACGATCATTTCGAACGGTGTGTCAGCGCAGACCTACAGTAGCGGTCAGCATGTTGAGCCGGCGTTCGAGGGCTGGCGCCCGAACGAGGACGGCACCTTCAACATGATGTTTGGGTACATGAATGAAAACTGGGAAGACGCTCCGGATGTAGAGGTTGGTGAATACAACTATTTTTCCCCCGGAGAGGCAGATCGCGGCCAGCCGACACATTTCCTGCCCCGGCGGAACCGCTTTACGTTTGAGGTTACTGTGCCGGCTGATTGGGGCGACCGGGAGTTGGTGTGGACATTGAAGGTTAACGGTGAAGAGCGCAAAGCATACGCAACACTCCGACAGGACTACCTTGTCGACAACATGGTTATTGCTTCGGAAACCGGTTCTTTGGGTGCCGGCACAAGTTCCCCGGAATCACGTGCAAATATCCCACCCATCGTCACGGTCCAGGGCGATGGCATTCGTAGCGCACGGGTTGGCGAGTCGATCTCAGTTGATACATTGGTGGAAGACGATGGTTTACCAAAACCGACCGATCCAGTAGCAGAAGCCCGAGCCTTTGCTGAGTTTGCCGGAGGTGGTCTAGCGGCCGCGCTGATTACGCCGGAAGCGGTAATGCAGCGCCGGCTGATCTCGCCACCCATCAAGGTGACAGTGGATAAGGTAAACGGCCTGTATTACTCGTGGAATAAGTACCGCGGTCCGGGAGAGGTTTTATTCGATCCGCCTCAGGTGAAAGTTTGGGAGGACACTCGTACGAGCGCCAATTCCCCTTGGGGCGCCTTGTGGTTGCCCCCACCCACACCCGAAGATGGGATCTACAGTGTGAGCATGACCTTTAGTGAGCCTGGCGAGTATATTCTTTGGGGTCGGGCGGACGATGGAGGCCTTTATCACGATGCCTATGTTACGGTAAATGTGTCCGAGTGAAACTGCGAAGTCGATTATAAAACGGGCCGCCTTCCATCGCCTCCGAATGCAATGTTTGGCAACTGGCCCGCGCTAGTGGGCGAAGTGCAGAAGACGTGATCTAAATCGACGAGTTTGTAGCTGTGGCAGATGGAGTTTACGTTGCAAAAGTTGCGTAAACCGGAAGACTGCTGTCGGCAGACTCAGGGATTCGGCAGCAGAGAGGGAAAAGGCAAATGTCTGCGTATTGCTGAGGGGTGCAGCGAAAAGGTCGGGTCAGGATTTGGCTCCGTCGGAGCCTTTAAACTTACTTGTCGGAATTTTGAAGGTGGGCTGCATGGTTGCGATGCTCGGATCTGGCTCAAGGCGCTGGCCCGTAAGCCCCTTGCCTCTGTATTGCATTCTGTTCAAAACGTAGCGCATGGATTCGAGGCACGCCTTGTCGCGGTCATTTCCGTCAATAACCAGCCACGGGCTATCGGTTGTTGATGTTCTTTCAAACATTGCCTCCTTGTGCTCGGTGTACTGGTTCCACTTTGCTTGTGCTAACGCATCTACCGTGCTCAGTTTCCAGTGCTTGAGGGGGTTAGTTTGGCGCTCGGTAATTCGCTTGGCCTGTTCCTGCTCATCGATTGAGAACCAGAACTTGATCATGTGCAGGCCATCTTCTTTTAGCATTCGCTCAAGCAGGACGACTTGCTGCAGAAAAATTTTGTACTCTTTCGGAGTACAAAAACCCATCACCGGTTCAACAACCGCCCGGTTGTACCAGCTGCGATCGAAAAATACGATCTGCCCCGGGTTAGGTAATTCTTTAATATACCGTTGAAAATACCACTGGCCTGATTCTTGTTCGGTAGGCTTGGCAAGCGCTACAATCCTGTAGTGTCGAGGGTTAAGGAAGCGCACAAAACGCATTATCGTGCTTCCCTTGCCCGCAGCATCGCGTCCCTCGAAGATAATTAACAGTCGTTTGCCTGTTTTGCGGATAGAGTCCTGCAAGCGCACCATTTCCACCTGAAGGTCGAGAAACTCGGGATCATTTTCAAGCGCAAAAAGCATGGTGTGGTTCGTACAAAATTAAATTGGCAGTCTAACAAAATTCTTGCCACGAAATATGACAGTTTTGCATCCAAGTTTGTGTATATTTGGCAAACGAGATCGCGGCGCGCATATCGGGGTTTGGCGGAACTCTTGTTGATCGAACCCTTGGGGCCTTTAAAGTGTTAGACCAGCTCAGTTGTGAGAGTCAGTTGGAAGGCCTGACAGGAAAATCGAGTCGAAAGTCCACGAGTAAATTTGTTAGCGCCGGGTAGCAAAAGGGACCATACACTGTCCAGAAAACCCTGTTCCGCGAGGCTCGCCTTAACAGAAGTGAACAAGAGGCAAAAAATGAAAACAGCAATAATTAGGTTCTTTGGATGGTTTCTTTCTTTGACCCTTAATATGGGAGTCGGCCAGCTTCTGGCTGCCGAAGACTGGCCGGCCGAACCGCCCGCTGAGGCGCCGGCGCACTGGGGTCCAGTGTCATTAAATCTTGAAGAAATTGAGTATCCTTGGCCAGTTCAATATCTGGAACTGCGCCGCTATGGGCAGAAAATGCTGATGGCGTTTATGGATATCCCACCAACAGATCGAGCTAACGGTCAGGTGGTGTTTTGGCAGCATGGGCACAACTTCTACGCGGAACCCTACCAGGACAGCTTTCGCAGGCTTGCTGCTGCGGGGTTTCGAGTGATCGCGGTCGATCGGATCGGGTACGGGAAGTCTTCGAAGCCGCTCATTTCCTATAATTTCAATTTTGTTGCGGCGAACATGAAGGCCCTTATGGATGAGTTGGGCATAACGAAGGTAGCGGCTGTGGGGCATTCGATGGGTGGTATGGTCGTCAGTCGTTTTACCATGCTGTACCCGGAAAACGTCACGCATGTGGCCATGGTCAACCAAATTGGTCTGACTGATTCTCGACGAAGCCGGCCGTGGCGTGATCCCCTGGCCAGCGATCCTGAGCCTCCCTCATACCAGTCGGTGGTTCGCGGGCATCGCCGGTACTATCCCCGGGACTGGCCCCCCGCACATCTGGAGTACGTTCGCAGGCAGTACGGACAGACTTTGAGCGGTGACTTTCCTCGCTACGCGCGTGTCAGGGCGATGGTCAGTGACATGCTGTACACCGATCCAGTGGTATACGACTGGCAGCATATTAGAACCAAGGCGCTGGTCATCGGCGGTGAGGAAGATGATCTGGCCGATGATTTTGTTGCGCGGGTCACTCACGTGCACAACGAATTACCAAATTCAGCCTTGCACCTTTACCCGGAAATTGGCCATAACCCTCAGGTGGAAATACCTGATCGGTTCCACGAAGATTTGATTCGCTTTCTTGAATCTGATCCGGACGCGCCCGCCAGCGACTGGCGCTAGCTGTTTATTGCTGTCTAAAGGTGTTAAGAGAGCTCAGTTGCGTCCCAAGTTATCCCTCTATTGCCAGGGATTTTTGCGTAGCCCCCAGCTGGCCGGGTGCTTCAAAGGATGTGGTGACTGTGAACTAATCTAAAGGACGTCTCGGCTCGTAATCGCATAATATGTTAGTTAAAAAACCTCACAGCATATGGCTTTTACTAATTGTTTTATTAGCAAGCCGCTCTATCATGGCCATCGAAGAACCCGCGTACACTGTTGTTGCGAAAGCCGACGGCATTGAATACCGACAGTACGCTGATTACATAGTAGCAGAAACAGTCGTAAGCAACGCGAGCAGCCGCAATCAGGCCGCAAATCGCGGCTTCCGGCGACTTTTCGGCTACATCACTGGTGACAACCACTCGTCAAGTAAGGTCGACATGACCGCTCCGGTCCAACAGCAGCTCAGTGAAAAGATAGCGATGACGGCGCCAGTTCAGCAGTCTGAAAGCGAAACGGGTTGGAAGATTGCGTTTGTTGTTCCCAGTGAATACAGCTGGGAGTCTGCGCCGCAGCCCACGAACCCAGACGTTTATCTCCGCGTTGTGGCCGGTGAGCTAGTTGCCGTCAAGCGTTATTCGGGACGCTGGACAGACAAAAACCTAGCTCGTCATACAGAAGAACTACTTACCGCTCTGAAGGCCAGCGATATCGAGCCGCTTAGCAATGTCATCAGCGCAGCTTATAACGCGCCCTTTACGCTTCCTTTCATGCGCCGGAACGAGGTTCTGGTTCCGGTAAACCGAGCTCCAGGCAGCTAAAACCTCAACAATACACCAGTACTGCACCTGACCTACCCACAAGACCCGCTCGTCACTCCCGAGCAAGCTGATGATCAGCATTAAAACTGCAATTGTTTTCGATCAAGTTGATCAAAATAACGCTTTCTTTCTAATCTGGTACCAAGCCCCTTTTTTGATCTAGCTGGTTTTTCGCACGCGGCAACAACCTTTCGTCCCTGCGGCGCTTGTTCCGATTCTCCTTTCGGTCTGCAGTGGCGACAGTGAAGTCGACTTCAGTGACGTGTGTCGATATATCTTGCGGCGAAAAGATGGTCCATTCACTGACAACATTATTTGGGAAGGGGTTGTAAACTGCGAGACTGCTTAATTATCGCCTGAGACCGATTTTTACGTAGGTCTTGATAGGGTTCTGTAGTATGTCGGCGTGGGGAAATCGCTGTCAGCGTCATGCGCTGCTCAGAAAGTTGGGGTGAACGTGTATGGCTCGAAGATGAGTTTCACCATCTCGTTCTCTGTACTGAGCGTCAGACGCTGTTTTCCTAAGTCTGCATGCTGGATGTTTTGCAGATGCATGATATAGAGATTGAACAGCGTCGGTGCCACACAGAGTTTTCGTGTGGTTACAAGTTCGGTTAGGAGCAGAGAATTTCCCTCTTGACTCCAGGTGGCGCCTGCTTCGTTGCAGTCGGCGGTAATCTGGGCTCGACCGTTTAGGCGAAAGCGCAGCANATAGCGTTCGGGNTTGNTTGGACTTTGAACTGATCCTAAGTTGCTTCTGATTTCGATGAGTTGCCAGGATGAGTTCTCAAGTGNTGAGAAGTTCTCAACCTGAGCATTTAGACAAAAGCTTGCTAGGAAACCAATTGCGGCAAGCCAGGAAAAGCGGAGTCCGTGTGTCATTGTTGGTTGCTGTTTTTTGAAAATTAAGTTGCTCAAAAGGTCAATATCGTTTGACAGCTCAGAGTGTAGCGTACCTAAAACGGGGATGGGAACCGGGCGTGCCCTCTTCGGCGTAATCGAGNTAAGTTACTTTTTAGGCTGAGTTCACGGCCACAAGCAGATCGTCGATCTCCCTTTCGATCTCTCCATTGTGTCGAAGGTTCGTGAATAAGTCATCGATCGTCTCTCCACGGCTTAGGCCCAGCAGNGTGCCCAGTATGGACCCCCTGTGAACGTTATCGCCCCCCAAATTCGTGTTTGCCAAAAGTCCGGATTCTTGTGAGTCGCAATATTTGTAGGCCAGATACAGCGTGCATGGCCANGAGTCTGTGATGTAACAGGCGGAAGANAACANCCCGCCNACCACATCGTTGTCGCTGCGAATTCTGGNAGAGATCTCCGATAATGGCAGACTAATACTACGTTTACTCCATTCGCTTATCAGGGCTCTCGCATCTGATTTAGGATCGCGAAAGAGCAAATCGTTCAGCATACAGATGTAATCCCGGCACACTTTTGCCAGATATTTATCAGGATGAGTGAGCGCCAGATGATCGAGGCAAATCCGGATGACTTGCTCGAGGGGAGTGCCTGACAGGCGCTCAGCAAAAACAATCGGTGCAATTGTCACTAATCCACCTATAGATGCTGTGTCGTGGGTCACTGCACCACATTCATGCGCCGGCCGACCCTCAGAAAGGTTTGCAAAGAATCCGCGATGATAAGACTCGGCATAAGTGTCTGGATGCTGTGGCGGCTCGGCAGTCATCAGCTCAATGTAGGCGTCAAGGAAGCTGTCGCGGTGATAATGCCCGCGGCTCTCCGCCAGCACGCGAAGCATGGCTCGGCAGCAATATGCATTCAGCGTATTCTCCCCAGCTAGCATTCCGTGATGATAGTGCTGATTTGCATTGTCCCAGAATTCTTTGCGTCCCTTGAGGATGAGTTCTCCGACGATTTCTTGCTTTTTGCTGGTAGTCGCGCGCGATTCCCTTCCTCCTTTACGAGTGGAGTGCAAAGACATTATAGAAGAAGGATGATATTCAGGCGCGTCCTCGAATTTAGAAATGCCGCCTGGGAACTGACGGAAAATATCCATTGGGTTGTAGTACCAGTGCACCGGCATAGCCAGGGCATCGCCGATGAATGCCGATTTCAGAGCGGAAACTACCCTTTGTTTGGTCGGTAGATCGTTCATCTCGCATACCCTGTCGCATTAGGTGTCATGTCGAAAAAAACGTCCTGCCCAATTGTGCGGATCAAAAATACTTTCATGCCGAATTCGCATGTTTCTTGGCAGACAACAGACCGTAGGCGATATCGGGCTATAATTGCGGAGCTGTTGTACCTTGATATCGCGCTCTCAGCGCATATTGCACCGTTCCTTTGAGTTGTCCGAAGCATGCCTTATGCGAAAAAAATTGGAGACACCACAGAGCTGCACCTTATGCAATCGGGTCGTCGATTTGACCTTCCACCACTTGATTCCTCGTAAAGTTCATCGCCGCACATATTTTCGCAAGTATGTTGACAAACGCACACTTAACGCAGGCATCTGGGTTTGCCGACTGTGCCACAAAGGCATCCATAAACGCTTTGACGAAATGGCTCTTGCAAAACATTTCAACAGCATAGAGTTACTTCAGAGCGATGAGTCGCTGCGACGCCATTTTGCCTGGGTGTCGAAGCAGAAAGCGTAACGCCAAGCGCTGACTGCTAAACCAGAGCGCGATCACGAAATCTGGAGACAGTCACACTCGCGTTGCACTTTCGTAAATGAAATCGCAATCGCAATCGCAATGATTATCGTTCATAACTATCTGAAAACGTTAATAAAATAGCATTTTCCTGGTGTCTTGGTTATTATACCGATATTAGTAATTTGTCTTGAGGAAAAAGGCATGCATGGTCAAAGAAACGTCGTTTCGACGCTGAATAAAATACTTAAGCTCGAGCTAACTTCGATCAATCAATACTTCCTTCATGCGCGGATATACCGGAGCTGGGGCATCAACAGGCTAAATGAGGCGTGCTACAACAAGTCTATCAAGGATATGAAGCAGGCCGACGCATTGATGAATCGAATTCTATTCTTGAAGGGCCTTCCTAATTTGCAAGACCTCGGCAATCTCTATATCGGAGAACACACCGCTGAAATGCTGAGCCTGGATCAACGATTCGAGCTTGAGCAAATTGACTTGCTTAAAGATGCAATCGCGCTTTGTGAGCTTGAGAAAGACTTTATCAGTCGTGAGTTACTCGATGACATTCTTGAAACGGAAGAGGGCCACGTTGATTGGCTAGGTGCTCAGGAGTATCAAATCGAGCAAATGGGGATTCAAAACTACATCCAGTCACAAACTTATGATGGAGCTTAATCGTGAAAGGCAACCAGAAAATTATTGACGCGTTGAACGGCTTGCTGGCGATGGAGCTCGCGGCTATGGATCAGTATCTAATACATTCTCAAATGTATTTGGATTGGGGATTAAAGAAGCTGTACGACCGAATCAGCCACGAATTTGAAGATGAGAAAGGCCATGCCACGGTCCTGATTGAGCGGATGCTTTTTCTAGAAGGTGTTCCTGACATGGCTACCCGAGACGGTTTCGAGGTTGGGTCTGACATCAAGTCCATGCTGGAAAGCGATCTGCGCATTGAGTATGAGGTGGCGCGTCGCTTGAAGAGTGCGATTGGCCTTTGTGAGCAGGAACGAGACTTTGTCACCCGAGGCGCTTTGATTCCGCTGCTTGACGACACTGAGATGGACCATGCGAACTGGCTGGAACAGCAGCTGGGAATGATGGAGCGCTTGGGGCTCGAGCTATACACTCAATCTCAGCTTGGTTAGGTGAAACCCAAGGCCCAGGCAAGGTTGCCCACCGATAGGTTGTTGGCTAGCGGCAGGCCTAGTTCCCGCGATATATGTTTGATTCGCGCGACTCATTCAGATGATCCTGTTTCGAATGGAGTCGCTTCGACGAGTCCTTTTGATGCTGCGACAGGTACGAAAACTTTACTGGAATTTTCTAAGTGATGCAGCTCGGACCCGTGCTGCCGCCACCTTTGAAGAGTCGATGTGGACGCTGATGATGTGCGCGGACCGTCTGAGCAATAAAAAGATTTTCTTTGATGCGTATCGTGATTTGGCGCCTAACCGGCGGGCGCTCGATCAGTTGCTAAGGGTTTTAAACGAAGGTCTTAAAGTTCGAAGGCCTAACCCTGTTTGAAACTGACAGAATTGCGCTTGCCACCAATCTGGCGATTAAATTGCCAGATCTGGCGGAACAGATTGTGTCCCCGTAGTTGGCGCAGATTGACGATGTAGATCGAAAGCGCCGCTTCGAATGGATTGGCCCAGCTCTGTCTCCTGATCCTCGGAGGTGCGACGCTTTTTTGAAACGCTCGCCGATTAAGACAACAGGACAATCCATTCCTGGGTTCTTGAAGCACTTGAAGCACTGCATCACCCCTTGAGAAGGGAGCGCTCCAAGGCTTATATTCTGCCGAGCCTTTCGTTACTGGAAGACATACAGGTCACTGGTGCTATTTTCNTTCNGGCACGANGGTTAGATNCCACTTTAGNAGGTCNCAGCTCGGCGACGGCGGCAACCATNGTGAGAANATCCTTGGCGCAGCGTCCGGAATANAACTGGCAGCTGNGGCTCNAAATNTTGNAGGCGGCAGATNCCTTATTTCGTGCAGNGCGNCNACAGCCTTTGCCGAGNTCTTGGTGAAACGACTTNCACATGAACGCGCTGCCCACCTCGCCNATCGTTCACCCTTGTGANAGTCAGGAGNGANNCGCTTTTTCCAAAAGCTAATTATTTAAATATAATGTCGANGNGATNAGAGTCAGAGTGCTGCAAACAGCTTANCNTTTGGGCNAANCAAACTGGACTGTCAAAATTATGCTTAATTATTTTAGACCGCATGTCGCGTGCTGTCTCCAGCCCTTTGCTGTCGCTCTCATGTTGTCATATNCCGCTTCGCCAGTGTACGCCCAGCAGAGCGGCGGGCTGCCCGATTGGCTGTATGTCGGGTTTGAGCAGCAAAGCCGCATCCAATTCTTGGATGGGCAGTTTCGCAACGGCCTTGAGGGCAGCGATCAGGGTTTCGAGTGGCGGAACTTACTTAAGGCAGAGGCCAANTTCGAAAGGTTTTCCCTCACTGCTGAATTGGCTGACATGAGAACTTATCTCACTGACGAGGATTCACCACTTGACAGCTTTTTCGCTAATCCGTTCGACATACTGCAAGCAAACGTGAACTTCCCGGTTAAAGATCTTTTTCAGGAGGGCGACACTGGGTTTCTCAAGATTGGCCGGTTCACAATGGATCAGGGGAGTAGGCGTTTCGTTGCACGTAATCGGTTTCGAAACACCATTAATTCTTTTGCCGGAGTTCACGCCGGTCTTGAGTNAGATGATACGTCAATAGAAATGTTCTTCACCCGACCNACTGTGAGACTGGTAGATGGTGACTGGATCGACAATGACCCTCGGCCCGACAAACAGTCGAGCGACTTCTTCTGGGGCGCTTATGTGACCACTGCGTTGGGGCCGCAAGGAGATTCANTTCAGTTCTACATTCTGGGTGCTGATGAGCGGCGNGACCGACCGGCTAATCAGCGTTTCGACGTGTTGAATCCGGGGGTCCGATTATTCAGAAGTCCGGCTGCCGGTCGCTGGCATTATGATGCTGAAGCGGTGTATCAATTTGGNGATGCGCCGGCAATNGATGCGTCCGGGCCGCTCAGGGANCACAAGGCTCGCTATTATCATNTTTCATTCGGTTACAGCTTTCAGGCAAGTTGGCNGCCACGTCTAAGTTTTATCTACCANTATGGCAGCGGNGACGAGGATCCACTGGATAATGAATCNAATGAGCTGGATCACCTCTTCGGCGTGCCGCGTCCGGACTTTGGACCTACTGGTTCATTTCGTGCTTTTCAGAGGGTCAATACCAGTTCTCCTGGGCTGTTGCTGAGTCTGCAGCCAGCCAGTAACGTGGATGCCTACGTCCGATGGCAGAGACCCTCGCTCGCGGCTCCTGCGCAGGGCTGGCGNATTACCCGCTATCGGCATGAAGGCGGTGTGGGGGAAGATCATCTTGGCAATCAATTGGAGACGCGAGTGCGTTGGCATCTATTCTCTGGCAAACTGACTATCGATAGCGGTTATGTTCATATTGTGCCTGGCGCTTACATGGACCNAGTCAACAAGGGTGAAAGCCATTACTTTTATGCACAAACCATCCTGCGGTTGTAAGGCTTTGGACTCTGACCGTCAAGCCGTGTCTCAGTCCGAGAAGCCCGCCTTAAACACAAAGAGAATTAACAGATAACGCGCGATTCTCCCACTAAACACAAATAGTGCAAATGTCCACCAGCGGACACGGGCGGCTCCTGCTATTAACGTGAGCGGGTCGCCAATCACCGGCATCCAAGCCAGCAACAAAGCCCATGCCCCGTAGCGTTGACTCAAGGTTTGTAATTTAGCTTCTGTACTTGGCGCTAGTCCCAAATATTTTCTGGCGGCGAATAGCCCAGCCACTCCAATAAAATAATTGACTGTAGTCCCTAGGCAATTCCCAAGAGATGCAACGATCAGACAGGCACTTTTGCTATAACCCAGAGCTAGATACCCCGTGAAGACAATTTCAGAGGAAACCGGAATGAGAGTGGCGGCCAGGAAGGCCGCAATTCCTAAAAAAAGTAATTCAGTTGCCATTCAAGCCTAGCTGACTTGCCTCTTTTTTCCTTCCCAGTAAGGCTGCCGCAGCTTCGTTTTCAATGATTTGCCGCTGGCGTTCCGTGGAATGGCATCAATTATTTGTAGCTTGCTAGGGATCTTGTAACCCGCCATCCGTTCACGACAGAAGGTCTGGAGGGATTCAAGGTCAAGAGTATGTTTAGGTTTGAGTGCAATAAATGCTAAAACAGTTTCGCCCCACTGGTCATCTGGAATGCCAACGACCGCAGTATCGGCGACGGCCGGGTGTTCGAATATGGCGCGCTCCACTTCTGCCGGATAGATATTCTCAGCGCCTGAGACGATCATGTCCTTGATCCGATCCTGAATATAAATAAACCCCTCTTCATCCATATAACCAGCATCGCCGGTGTGCATCCAGCCTCCTTTGAGCGCGCTGGCAGTGGCCTCAGTTAAACGCCAATAGCCCATCATGGTCTGTGGGCCACGCACCAGAATCTGGCCAACCTGGCCACGAGGCAGCTCTTTGTCATCCTCGTCAGCGATTTTTACCTCCGTACCCATCTGTGGGCGACCAGCGGACAACAGCAGTCCCGGCTCCCCTGATGCGGCTCGCTCGTGGACGGCAGGAGTCATATTGGTGGCAACGCAGGTCAGCTCGGTCATCCCGAAGCCCTGAGCGAACCCGCAGCCAAAAACTGCCATCGCTCTTTGCAGTGTCTCCTGAGCTATCGGACTCGCTCCGTAGGAGATGAGTCGAAGATCTTTGAACTCCTTGTTAGCAATGTCGGGAACTGCTACCAAGCATGCCTGTATCATTGCAGGAACCATAGTTGTCATGGTGATGGATTCTTCATCGAGGCTTCTCACGACTTGGGCTGGACTAAACTCTTGGTGGATGACCAGCGTTGAGCCGCTGGCCACCATCGCCATCATGCTCAGAGCAGCGGCAGCATGGAAGACCGGTGCCACGATCAGATTTCTTTCCTTTCGAGGGGTGATGCTGCCGGCGAGATGGGCCATCTGAATATTGTTAGAGACATTTCCCTGGCTTATCATGGCGCCCTTCGGCAAGCCAGTGGTGCCACTGGTATACATCTGATAGCACTGGTCTGCCTCGCATACAGATGCCATAGGTTTGGCGGGATCGTTTGCCAACCACTCGGATAGCGCTTGCCACCCTTCTGGCTTTTTCTCCCCGCCAAGGACAATCCAGTGTTTGACCGAGGGGCTTTCCGATTTCACCGAATCGATCCCGTCGGTGTACTCATTGCCACAAAACAGCGTTAGGGTCTCTGCGTCATTGACGATGTATGCCCATTCCATTGGCGCGAGGCGATAATTCAGAGGCACCGGAATGATGCCTACCTTTGAAGCGGCGAAGAACATCAGGCAAATTTCCAAATTGTTCTTAGACAGCCATGCGAAGCGGTCTCCCTTAACAAGCCCACTAGCCAGTAGACTGTTCGCAAAGCGGTTAGCCCACGCGTCGGCTTCTCCATAAGTCAGGGACTGTCCGTTGTATTCCGCAAACAATTGATCGGGATATTCGCGGCTGAAAAATTCCAGGAAGTTATGCAATAGCATGAGTTAGCGCTCCTGCTGGGCTCGGAATAATGTAGCAAAATTTGGTAAACCAACTCTGGAGAACCGAGTAGACTGTTAAGTTAGATGCTTTTCATTGTATGCCTCTAAATAGTCAAGCGTAGCCCGGTAATGGTTGCTGCCAAAGTACAGCAGAAGGGCAGACGCAAGTCCGAAAAAGGTCCCTACCCACAGTAGAGACAGGTTTACCTTGTTTGGGTCTTGGAAAATATAGTCAGTGCACCAGGCTACCGCTGATGGTCCGAGTCCCAGCCCGATCAGGTTAATTACGAATAGATAAAGTGCGGAGCCCTGAGCTCTCATATTCGCAGGCATGATTTGTTGAATTGCAGCTGCGGCTACGCCAAGAGGCATGGCGGCGGCAAAAGCGGCCGGGCAGAGTGCCAACAACGCGGCGGTGGGCGTCGACATCAATGGGTAGAGCACCGAGAAAGGGACGCCCAGCAGCGCACCTAACATGGCGACCTGCATCTTAGCTTCAGCCCTGCCGCGTTGTGTAAGTACGTCAGCGAGATAGCCACCCACCACGATACCTGCGGTTCCGAAAATGACCACAATCCAGCCGTAATAGATACCTGTTTCCTGTGCGGTAAGCTCATGAACCCGGATTAGATAAGAAGGT
This sequence comes from Gammaproteobacteria bacterium, assembly GCA_002719575.1. Taxonomy (GTDB): domain Bacteria; phylum Pseudomonadota; class Gammaproteobacteria; order Pseudomonadales; family Pseudohongiellaceae; genus UBA9145. The sequence continues at coordinate 40,267 of PBHS01000032.1, forward strand.
ACCCAGTAAGCCGCGCCGTAGGACACGAAAGAGGTAAATGCGATGCCGAGATTGTGAAATAGAAAAGTCTTGCTGTTAGCCCTGATGTAAGCGACTACCTCGCTGATTGGCGGAGGCTGGATCACCTTGCTTGGATCCAATTTGCTGCGATTGCGCCTCACCGGTTCTTTAATCGTCAGAAGAGCTAGCGTGAAGAGTAGGCCAGGAAATCCCACAGCGAAGAAGACATACTGCCACGGTTCTACAGCGCCTAGAAAGGGCACAGTAAGTTCTGTCGCTGATACGGCAAATCCAATTACGATGCCCCCAAAGACCTGGGCCAAGCCGCTGCCTATGTAGATGCCTGCGGAATAGAGACTGATTGCAACAGCAAGGCGCTCTGGCCTGAACATGTCGGTAATGATTGAGTAGGCTGACGGTGAGAGTGTTGCCTCGCCCACGCCAACTCCCATGCGATAGAAAGCGAACGTCCAGAACCGGCTCGCGGTGCCGCACAGCATTGTAAAAAAACTCCATACAGCGAGACCGACAGTAATCAAAACGATNCGGTTCTTGCTATCTGCCCAGCGCGCGATTGGTATGCCAAAGAAAGTGTAAAAAAGTGCGAAAGTAAAACCGCCTAGATAGCTGATCTGAGTGTCGGAAAGCCCNAGATCTGACTTAATCGGATCAACCAGCAATGANAGTATTTGGCGATCAACGAATGAGAAGACGTAGACAATCATTAGAATGATTACCACGTACCATGCATAGCGCTCGGATGGGTAGGGGGCGCGTCTGCTGCTGCTCTCTGCTNGTGAGCGGTTATCAGAAGATCCTNGGGTCGGCATTAGAGTGTTCTTCTTAACTGTTTTTNNTCGCTGAAGGCAGACCTTTGTTCTTTTTAAGACCGTAAGAGGATAACACCTTATGGTCCATTTGGGATGAGAGTCAGGCACACTTTCTTGACCTAACATGCTATGTATCTTGCTGCTGCGCGCTGCTTACTGTCCACTAATCCCATTTATGCCCAACTGCGTATTCTTGACTTAAATAGTCAGGTATGGAAAACTTTCCTAATCCCGATTATTTTACTCAGGAATTCCTATGCGACTGACCGCGAAAGGACGCTATGCTGTGACTTCGATGCTCGATCTCGCTCTGCATCACCGTGAGGGCCCAACCCCACTGTCTGCGATTTCTCAACGGCAGGACATTTCTCTGTCTTATCTTGAGCAATTATTTTGCGCGCTTCGCCAGCATGGCTTAGTCAGGAGTGTCCGGGGTCCCGGTGGTGGCTACAACTTAAGTCGTGAGGCCGCTGAAATCAGCGTTGCCCAAGTGATAGATGCCGTCAATGAGACCTCTGATGCAACCCGTTGCGGTGGCGCCGGCGATTGCCAGAATGGGGAAACCTGTCTGACCCACCATTTATGGATGGATCTGAGTGAACAGATCCGCTCTTTTCTCGCTGAAATATCATTGGGAGATTTGATGCGCCGGCAGGAAGTGAAAGCTATTTCAGAAAGTCAGGATACTCGCCAGCCTGGCCGGATAGATCAGGAGGCAGTGCCCCTCACGCTAGTAGGCGGTACTCACTAATCTTGGCTGCCAATTAACCCTAGGAAGTTTAATAGACAATGTCGCAAGAACAAATTGACATAGCCATTGCCAAGGATTACTCGGCTGGATTCACCACTAACATTGAATCCGACACGCTGCCGCCTGGCCTGACCGAAGACACCATCCGTTTTATTTCAGCAAAAAAGGACGAGCCGGAATGGTTGCTCGAGTGGCGTCTAAATGCGTTTAAAGTTTGGCGTGAGATGTNGGGCCCCGACTGGGCGCATGTCAATTACCCGGAAGTCGACTTTCAGAGTATTTCTTATTACTCCCAGCCAAAGAGNATGGAAGATCGCCCCAAAAGCCTNGATGAAGTNGATCCGGAACTTCTGGCGACCTACGAAAAACTTGGCATTCCCTTGCATGANCANGAGGCGCTCGCCGGCGTGGCGGTNGATGTAGTGTTTGATTCCGTCTCTGTGGCNACAACTTTTCGCGAAAAACTGGCGGAAGCGGGAGTGTTGTTCTGCTCCATNTCGGAAGCGGTGCAGCACCATCCCGATNTGGTTCGAAAACACCTNGGCAGTGTCGTGCCNCGTAGAGACAATTTCTATGCGGCNTTGAACAGCGCCGTTTTCAGCGATGGTTCTTTTGTCTATATCCCCAAAGGCGTTCGGTGCCCAATGGAACTTTCTACCTACTTTCGNATAAATGAAGCTAATACCGGACAATTCGAGCGCACTCTGATAATCGCCGACGAGGGCAGCCATGTTAGTTANCTGGAAGGGTGNACTGCTCCAATGCGTGACGAGAATCAGCTGCATGCAGCGGTAGTTGAACTGGTCGCACTGGATGATGCGGAGATTAAATACTCGACCGTGCAAAACTGGTACCCAGGAGATGCAGAAGGCAAGGGTGGCATCTACAATTTCGTCACCAAGCGTGGCTTGGCGCATACCAACGCCAAGATTTCCTGGACTCAAGTAGAAACTGGTTCGGCGGTGACCTGGAAATACCCAAGCTGTATCTTGCGCGGCGATAACAGCGTCGGTGAGTTCTACTCCGTAGCGCTTACGAATAATCTGCAGCAAGCGGACACCGGTACCAAGATGATTCATCTGGGGAACAACACGCGATCTACGATAATTTCCAAGGGGATTTCAGCTGGTCAGAGTAGTAATGCTTANCGAGGTCTTGTGCGGGTTGGACCTACGGCGAAGGGTGCGCGTAATTATACCCAGTGTGACTCGCTGCTTATTGGAGATAAGTGTGCGGCGCATACCTTTCCCTACATCGAAAGCAAGAATCCCACTGGCATGGTTGAGCATGAAGCGACCACTTCCAAAGTGAGCGATGACCAGCTCTATTTGTGCCAGCAGCGCGGACTTGATCCTGAGAAAGCGGTATCCATGATTGTGAACGGGTTTTGCAAAGAGGTTTTCAANGAGNTACCCATGGAGTTCGCGGTTGAAGCCGGAAAGTTGTTGGAAGTCAGCCTTGAAGGGTCAGTAGGATAGTCCAGCGGTTCATTTGTGCGTATCAGTAACGGCTGTACTGGAATTTTTGTATCGGGAGACTGAACGACATGCTCAGCATCGAGGATTTGCACGCTGAAGTCGAGGGCAAGAACATCCTTAAAGGGCTAAATCTCGAAATTCGTGCAGGTGAAGTCCATGCCATAATGGGGCCTAATGGTTCTGGCAAGAGCACGTTGGGACATGTGCTCTCTGGCCGTCCCGGTTACGAAATTACTCAGGGAAGCGTTGAGTTCCTTGGCAAGGATCTTCTGGAATTAGACACAGAACAGCGTGCCCAGCTAGGACTATTTCTGGCATTTCAATACCCCGTTGAAATCCCCGGGGTCAGCAACATGGAGTTCCTAAAGGCATCGGTGGATGCAGTGCGCGAAAGTCAGGGTGCGGCGACTTATGACACCGTCAGTTTCATGCGCCGAGCCCGTGAAGCCTGTGCCGCTGTCGATTTGGATCAGGCCTTTCTGAAGCGGGGCGTTAATGAAGGTTTTTCGGGCGGGGAGAAAAAGCGCAACGAAATCATGCAGATGATGTTGCTGGAGCCTAGATTGTGCATTTTGGATGAGACGGACAGCGGTCTTGACATCGATGCATTACAGNTGGTCGCGAGCGGCGTAAATGGCATGCGTTGTGAGCCTAGGTCCTTCCTGCTGGTGACCCACTATCAGCGNTTGCTTGACTATATTCAGCCAGATTTTGTGCATGTGCTTGCGGATGGTCGCATAATTAAGTCAGGGGACAAATCGCTGGCTCTGGAGCTCGAAGAAAAAGGCTATAGCTGGCTTGATGAGAGCGAGGTGGCCTGATGGCTGACTTACTCGAAGCGCAATTAAGCGCAGAAAAGCCAGCACCCGACTGGCTTCAAGCTCGTCGTCTGGCCGGTCGTGCGGCATGGAAAAACAGCCATTTGCCGACTCGCAAGACAGAAGACTGGAAGTACACGAGTCTCTTTGCACTAAAGCAGTCGTTTACCGCTGCTACCGAAAGTTCAGAAAGCGCGCAAGAGATCGGCCTTGATCTACCGCAGCTTTCAGGCAGTCGGCTGGTTTTCGTGAACGGATTCTGGCGCGAAGATCTTTCTGAAATCCTACCCGATGCAGCAATTGAGCTAGTGCGTTTTTCGGAGGCAGATGAAAAGCAGGCGGAGTTGATTTCAGACCACCTTGGATCGATTGTTCCCAACGGCAAACATCCCTTCTCCACCCTAAATGACGCGGTTTTGGGCGAAGGGGTTTTCCTTAGGATATTGGCGGAGAGCAAAGCAGCCTGCCCCGTGCAGCTAGTCTGGCACAACAGCGAGCAGGCAGATGCCGCTATCAACTCGCAGCGCTTGCTGGTGCTGGCAGAACAGCACAGTGAAGCAACAGTTGTGGAGCACTTCAGCGGACAGGGTCACTCATTCACCAACGGTTTGAGTGAATTGATCTTGGACGCGGGCGCCATACTGAACCATAGCAGACTTCATCTCGAGAGTGCGGATGCGCTGCACATTGGCGGTCTCCATGCAGGTCTGAATCGTGACTCAACGCTCAACAGCTTTCATGTGGCCTTCGGGGGTAAACTTAAGCGGGTTGACGTAGTGATAAACCATCGGGGCCGCGGTGCTCANTGCCAGCTTGACGGCATGTATCTGCTGTGTGGGCAGGAACATATGGACTATCACACTTGTATCGAGCACGCGGAGCCACACTGCACGACGGATGAGACCTTTCGCGGCATTGTCGGAGACAAAGCTAAAGGAGTATTTAACGGAAGAATCCACATTCATCCTGATGCACAAAAAACGCGGGCTGAACTCAGCAATAAAAATCTGTTGACCAGCGCAACTGCTGAAGTTAACACGAAGCCCGAGCTCGAGATTTATGCCGATGATGTGCAGTGTGCTCACGGAGCCACCGTGGCTCAACTGGATGAGTCGATGTTGCACTATCTACGAACTCGGGGAATTCCTGCGGATGAGGCGCTGATACTATTAAGTTATGGCTTTATTAATGCGCTGGTTGAAAAGCAAAAACTCGAGTCCTTGCGAGACTATCTCAAGCCACTGTTGGCAGAATACTTCGGTTCGGCCATAGCAGGGGAATCGGATTATGCAGCGAGTTGATCGGCTGAAAGGCCGCGCTGTCTGTTTACCGGTGCTAGGAGTTGTAAGGGCAACATTATGAGCTTTAATGTAGAGGAAATTCGTGCGCAGTTTCCGGCTCTAAATCAGGAAGTAAACGGCAGGCCTCTAGTCTATCTGGACAGTGCGGCGACCACGCAGAAGCCGCAAGCGGTGATTGACGCCATTGTTCACTACTATCAGTNTGACAATGCCAACGTGCATCGGGCGGCCCACGCTTTAAGTGGTCGTGCCACGTCAGCTTTTGAAGATAGCCGCAAATTNGTGGCTGAATTTCTTGGGTGCCCGAATCCAGCCCAAATCATCTGGGTCAGGGGGGTCACCGAGGCGATTAATTTAGTTGCTAANAGCTGGGGACGCTGCAATCTGGACGCNGGCGATAGAGTTNTGGTCTCTGGCATGGANCATCATTCCGATATTGTTCCCTGGCAATTAATCTGTGCCGAGCGAGGCGCCGAAGTCATACCTATTCCAGTAACCGATGGCGGCGAAATTGATCTTGAAGCGCTGGATTCCCTGCTGGATGAGAGAGTAAAAATGGTTGCAGTAAATCACGTTTCCAATGCGCTGGGTACTATCANCCCCGTGCAGGAAATTGCTGCAAAAGCTCATTCCGTCGGAGCCTTGTGTATGGTTGACGGCGCTCAGGCCATCGCGCATTGGCCGTTAGACGTTCAGAAATTGGGCTGTGACTTTTATGCATTTTCCGGACATAAACTGTTTGGCCCAACAGGTATTGGAGTGCTCTGGGGGCGTGAGTCGCTTCTTGAATCCATGCCGCCCTTTCTAGGTGGAGGCGAAATGATTGATCGGGTCAGCTTTGACGGTACGACTTTTAATCGTATTCCCTTTAAATTTGAAGCCGGCACGCCTAACATCGCAGGCGTGATCGGTTTGGGTGCCGCAGTACGTTGGGTACAAGGGCTTGATCGCGAGGCTTCTGACAAACATGAGCAGCTGTTGCTGCGGCGCTGTGATGAACTCGCAGAGTTGGTTAGGGGCTTGCGACGTGTCGGTCCAGAGCGAAACCGGGTTGGTGTTTTCAGCTTTTTGCTTGAGGGAACGCATCCGGAAGATCTCGGAACTCTGCTTGACCAGCAAGGAATAGCCATCAGGACGGGACATCATTGCGCTCAGCCTTTGATGTCACGATTTGAAGTGCCCGGGACAGCGCGCGCGTCATTCAGTCTCTATAATACGCTTGATGATGTGGAGACGCTGTTTGCTGGAATAAGAAAGATTCAGGAATTATTTGCGTGAACCGTCTGGAAGGTTTGCTGGAGGGATTATATGAGTGTAGAAATTTTTGATGTCGCCAGTGAATCAAGACCTGTTGTTTCCGTCAAAGAAGCAGCCGCCTCGCACTTGCTCAAACAGGTTCAGCTCAAAGGGATGTCGGCGGTNAGACTGAGCGTTAAGGAGAGTGGCTGCACCGGTTATATGTATGTGATGGAAGAGGTGAACGCGCCGCAAGCTGGCGATCTCATGGTAAATGCAGAAAATGGTTTGAAACTCTTTGTTGATGCNGGCTCTTTGCCNTATTTACGGGGAACAGAACTCGANATGGTGCAGCAGGGNGTTAATCGAAACCTGCACTTCAATAACCCAAACGTNAGCGTTGCTTGCGGTTGTGGCGAAAGTTTCGATATCTCCGCGNCCNGAAGCCCGTTTCCATGACCAGTAAAGAGCGCACGATTCTTACTACAACACGGGACTGCCCTGGGCGCTTGGTNCCAGGGGGTGATCCAACGATCATCCCCGCGTCAACGTTTGTCACCCTAGTGCAGTCTCTGGGTGGCAGTTACACGGTCACTCACCGAGGCAACATGGTTCGCATTGACGGCACTGAAGCCGATGCATTGGGCCTAGAGCCAATTAAGATGGAGTTTGATCCCCGACCGGATGGGCAAATTGATGAGGCGCAGGTCTGGGATGCCCTCCAAACCGTATACGACCCGGAGATCCCCGTAGATATCGTAAACCTTGGCCTCGTTTATAAAGTGGCGATCAGACAATCAGAAGGTTGGGTCGATATTGACATGACTTTGACCGCTCCGGGTTGCGGTATGGGGCCTGTCCTAGTCGGTGATGTTGAGATTCGTATTGCCCGCGTTCCCAACGTGAAGAAAGTCAGTGTGGACCTGGTGCTTGATCCGCCTTGGAGTCGGGAGATGATGTCGGAGGAGGCACAGTTGGAAACTGGCATGTTCTTCTGACGGTGCTTGGCCTCTTTGTTACGCTGCGTTGCTTTGAGCTTACCAGCTTCCACCCATTTATAGTATTTTGTAAACCGAATGAGCAATCACCCTTTCGGGCACTCGATTAACATCGACGACATCAAGGATACCTTGGGTTTCGTCGACAGTTGGGAAGACCGCTATAAGTATATTATTGATCTTGGTAAAGACCTGCCTGATTTGCCTGATGCCAAGCGCACTGAGGACAGACTTGTGCAAGGTTGTCAGAGTAAGGTGTGGATTGACGACAACGTCGAACAAGGGAAGGTACAGCTCACGGTTGACAGCGACGCCTTTATCGTCANAGGCCTGCTGTGCATTATTCTTGCTGCGTACAACAACCGTGCTCCTGAGGAAATTCTTGATTTTGATATCGAGGCCTATTTTCAAGAAATTGACTTGATGAGCCACCTTTCTGCCTCCAGAGGAAATGGTCTTCGGGCCATGGTAGCGCGAATTCAGTCCATTGCTCGTGATGCTCTTTGACTGGGACACAGGCCTCTAGTAACGAGGTTTTATTTCATCCAATTGGTTCAATGCAGCCATCGGATCCGCTTCGAGCAACATCATGTCGCCGATAAACGCCCCGCCGAAGAGGCAAACAACAACGTTGTGAGTAAAGAGAGACAACGAGAGAGTAAGAATAGATAGACGTCAGGCTCGGGCGCAGAAAATACTGANAAGCTCAATATTTAAGTACGGCCGAAGAGGGATCGATGGTTTGTTTGACTATCTACTTACCGCTCGGTAATTTCTACGTAAGAGGGACTATTTCATGAAGTTCAAATATCTTGGCGTTGTAATACTCGGCCTTGCACTTGCCTCACAGTTTGCCAAAGCGCAGAAGGGCGACTTGCGGATAGACGTTGAGAATGACGAAATTGATGTGACGCTCTTTCGTGGAGCAGCAAATAACTCNTGGTTCCCGGTGTATTTTAATGCTGAGTCTGAGCCGGGCGCTGAGGATGTCCCCGTCGAAATTCGTGAAGTTAATCTTCGACCTGAGAGAGACGTGACGCTGCACGTAGAGGTTTATAACCCCAGCGGTTCGATTCCACTCGTTATTACCCCCGGAGGGAACGGAGACACCAATGGGTTTGGAGGGTTTGCGCGTAATGTTGCTGCAGCAGAACCAGATTTCAAAGTGATTATTTACGACCGTCGAAACATCGGGCTATCGGAAGTGACGTTCGGCAGCCAGCCGCAGATGATAGAGGAAGGGGAGGATCTGCATATTCTCGTTCAAAGACTTGGGGTGGCGCCTGCTGCGTTCTACGGGATGTCTTCCGGCGCCCGGTCCAATATGATTCTCGCGTTACGTTATCCAGAAGATGTTGCGGCGCTCATCATCGCTCCGCTCACCGGCGGTCCTTACGCTGCCGCACGTTTATCTGAAGACTATTTCTTCAAATATCTCCCGAAGAAAAACTTGGTAACAAGAGAGCATCTCGACAACCTGCCACTTACTTCGATGGAAGACGTCGCTGAAACGGAGTATTGGAGCGCCTATCTGGCTAGAAATAAGCCAGAACGCAGAGCGCGATTCTTTAACGCTAAAGTTTCAGATTTTCTTGCGGCGATGCAAACATCGGGTGAACACTTGCAGGCCACCCGTTTCCAGACCGCGCTGGGGATGCCAGATGAAGATCTGGCCGCCATCAGTGTTCCTGCAACCTTGCTGCTGCATCACGATCAGTACAGCGATAATNTGCACCCCGTCACAAACTCAAGGGCTGCCACCACGCTAATCGCTAACTCCACTTTTGCCTTTGGCAGAGAGCTTCCGCAAATACTTGAAGTGCTGGTTCCATTCGTGAAGGCGAATACAGCGCCACTGAACTGAACACAGTACCAGCAGAACCGGGCACGGACTGCAGAATTGAAGCCTCGCAGCTATGAGTTCTCATGAAAATGCTAAAAAGATCGGCATCAGAAAGNCCAGGATNACGCATTATTTTCCTAAAAAAGTAGCATTTCTATTTCTTGGNATAANATCCGTCTTTCGCCGCTAATTTTGATCCGCTTGAAAAAAGTTTTGGCATAACCGCATTATGGACCTCGACGTCTCGATTCTGNGGATGCTTTTCTCCACTCATATTCATATTCGTCCGGAAGCACTTTCGTACCGGAACTGAACTTAAACGGCACACCTGATATGCCGCTCTCATATTCCGCCTCGAGATAGTAGGCGACATAACCCACATCTGGCGGTTCCATCTGTATTTCGTAAACTCCAGGAGCTTTTGGCCTGATTTCAGTGCTGCTGTAGGCGCGGCCGATTTTAGCCTGAGTGAAGTTTCTGTCGGTTTCGTTAAGGGCCCTCCAGAGTAGGACTTTTTTTGGCTGATCGAGTGAGAATAGTGTGATGGTTCCTGTATCGGAAACCTTCCATGAGTAACGCGGCAGTGGCACATTATAAACGACCGAGTGGTACCATGAATCCAAGCTGTCGATCACGTCTGTATCACCCATGCTGTGATTCGAGTTGGGCACGTAACGCAGATGTTTCTCCCCGACGAGGTCGTNCCAATAAAATTGCCATGAATCAGGAAGGAAAAATTCATCTCCCGTGGAGTTCAGAATATATTTGGGTAGGGTGAGCCGGTCCCTGTATTCATAGGGCTCTACTATATCCATCAATTGATCCCACTCGGGCGTGTCTATCCAGTTTACCACCCCGCTGGCGACATAATCGATAACGGCCAGAGAATACGCACCATAAACCGAGTAATGATGCTTGAAAGAATCGCTAACNTTCAGCATGTCGATNACGATGGGAGCNATNGCNATTACCCTTTTGTCTACAATCGCNGTCGTCCATGTGGTCCAGCCGCGCTTGGAGCCTCCAGCGACAACAAACTTATCTACTGTCAGTGCATTTTCGGATGTGCTTGAGGTCACAGAAGTAACAGTATCCATTGCTCTGACGGCAGATTTCGTCATTGGCAGCCTGAGCGGCCACTTTTCGTCACCNGTCCGTAAGTATTTGTCCCATGTGTAAGCGATGATTGCNTCTTCNGTTTTGTTAATATCAGGGCTGTCNGAAAAGCGAAGGGGTTGGTTTGGAACCATATAGAGCGTGCTGACGACNGTGTTGGTNCTGAGTGCTCTCGTGATGTCATTCGGAGGTGCTGCNNCGGGNANGCTGTTCGTNTTACTACCACCGGTGATATACAGAAANGAGATGTTGCTGTCGACGNTATNCGGAATGGTAACGGTCATGNAGTGTCGCCAGATTGGATCGTTTACTTCCGCTTCAGTNAGCCACTGCTGGGAAGTCATTTCTATAATCAGCGTCTCNTATCCAGTNCCNGAGACNGTGNTTGNAATGNTATACGAATAATTNTCGTCNGCTGTATTNACATATTCATCTAGTGCTGTNTAGCTCAGNCCNTTAGCCAGGACGGCTNCCGAATTCGNGATGANCAGCNCGAAAGAAATCCGCATGAGTATTCTTTTTACGCCTTTCACGTNGTNGTCTCCTTTCTNATANNGACTTNNGNACANTAACCCTGAGGAAACTGCNACTGACAACTTGGGCAATGTTCCNAGTTANTCGGNGTCAGCGGCCAAATTNTCCCNAGGCNNTCTACNNTTTACCTTAGCANAGTCCGANGCGNGGTGTGANAACGAAGTCTAATCGTCGCGATGTAAGCTTGTCTGCCAATCGTATTGATCGCGAGATGCGGTCAGAAAACAGACGGAAGCCGCATGACAACAAGACCGCACCCAGGGCACCGTTTAGGCGAGCGAGTAAAGTACTTCCGCTGTTAGTAAGCCGAGGAAAGAACCCATCAAAGAGCCGAGTAAAGACATCAGGATTGCTGTGGGGATAAGTCGTTCCTCATACGCGGCGGCAACAACGGTCGCAGAGGGAGCGCTGCCGATGTTTGCGACGGAGGCGATTGCCGCTAAAGCGATATCGATCTTGAGGATCTTCGCCGCTGTAATCATGGCAACGCCATGTATGCTCAAGATTATAAAACCTGACAGAATATAAAATGGTGCATCCAAAATGGCAGTTAGCCTCACTTCGGAACCAATCAGGGCGACGATGACATAGAGCATGACCCCAGATACCTCGCCTGAAGCAGGGTTTTTTTTCAACGGTGTGTGTGCTGCGAGAGTACCCAGAACGGTAGATAGAATAACTGTCCAGAGCATGGCCGAAGACACGCCGAGCGACGAGATTTTTGATCCCAGATAGTTGCTCATAGAGGCTGCAATTAGTGAGATGCCAAGGCAGGTCATCAGTGCATAAACATCAATTCTTTGATCGTCTGTTTCATGTTCTTTAACGCAAAAGGAGTGACTTATTGGAGCATTTATGCCCAGCTTTCGGTTGATACTCCGTCGATGCGGTTTCAGCGACATAATGACCACGAGCCAAACGGAATAGCACAAGGCACCCATCAGTAGCGTATAGCTCATGGCACTGTCAGTCACCTGCAGCGCTTCCTTGATGGCAACAAAGTTCTGCGTGCCTCCGGTCCAGCCCGCAGCCATCACGGCGAAAGTTTGGCTGCTCTCCTCGCCCAAGAAACGACTCATAACCGAATGGGTAATAACAAAGCCTGCAACGATAGTAGTGGCCGACACCAGGCACAAAACTATTATTTTGAGGCCGAGTTTTTTCAGGTCAGTGAATTGGAACTTGAGCGACATCAGAAAAAGCATCATCGGGATCATTCGGTCTCTAGCCGATTCTCGGGTCTCTCTGACTGATTCTGTGAATTCCCAGATACCCAGAGTGTAGCCAAGCATGGCCCCAAACATCACCAGCACAATGGGAGGGAACCAGGTAAGCAGTCTGCTGTTTAAAGCTTGCTCCATCGCTAGTAGCGATGCGCACATGGTCACAATCACAGTCAGAAAGGCGAAGCCGTCAATTATCATGAGATTGGCCATTGATTGGCAGCGAGTGGCGCGAGGGTTCTGGTCTTCGCTGAGGTAACACGTCTTCAATGAGAATTCGCTCTAAGAATGCGGCCCTTTGGCCAGAGCTGGCTTGTGCCGAACGCTTGCCCATCCGGTTGTCCGGATGAGGATTTGGAAGGTCTGTCCGAAGAGTGGTGGGAGGCTTTTTCATAAGTCTCCTTGCGTTTAATTCCCTCTCACTCGATAGCTTTCAGCAATTTTNTCAATGGCGACCAAATAGGCAGCTGTTCTTAAATCGCNGACGCCGTCTTTCTCCNCTCGCACAGCGCGCATTTCCTGTAAGGCTTTGCGCATGGTGTCATCCANACCTGAGCGCACCAGATCGATTTCATTNGNTCCGGCNTTGAACTCTTCNCGAAAGCTGTCCGAAAGCTCCCAAGNAATGCTCAGGGAACNCGACAGGGCGTCNAGNTCCCNNATNATGAGCTCATTGCGAGCTTCGTGCTCTCGTCGCTGCATGCGCCCGAAGCGCATATGGCTGAGGTTCTTGACCCACTCAAAATAGGAAACTGTTACACCTCCTGCATTGGCGTAGAGATCAGGAATGATGACGCAGTTCTTCTTCCGAAGAATATGGTCCGCTTCGGCAGTTATCGGACCATTCGCGGCTTCGATNATTAGAGGTGCTTGGATCCTGTCAGCATTCCCATTGTGGATCACGCCTTCAGTGGCAGCCGGGATAAGAATATCGCATTCTTGCTCCAGGGCTGTATCGGTTANTNGAAGATGGTCTGCNCCGGGAAATCCGGCGANCCTGCCTTTTTCCTNGATCCAGTTTNTGAGAGCGTCCACATCTATGCCTGATTCNGACGCNACCGCCCCATCCCTCTCAATCACCATACTGATTATTGCGCCATCCTGCTGACTGAGGAATTTTGCTGCGTGGTATCCCACGTTGCCTAATCCTTGAACTATAATTTTCTTACCGTCGAGTGATCCGGACAGGCCTGCAAGGCTGACATCGGTGCTGTCACGAAAGAATTCTCTGAGGGCGTATTGGATTCCGCGGCCGGTGGCCTCCGNGCGGCCGGCGATCCCTCCCATAGTCAGTGGTTTGCCGGTTACACAGGCCTTTGCATCAATATCGGTAGGCTGCATCTGCGAGTATTGATCTGCTATCCACGCCATCTCACGCTCNCCTGTTCCCATATCGGGCGCGGGGACGTTTTGTGCAGGATGAATCAGGTCCCNTTTAATCATCTGTGCTGCGAAACAGCGCGTGATTNGNTCTAAATCGTCTGTGCTGTAATCCCCTGGATTGATGCANAGGCCGCCTTTNGNGCCACCAAAAGGCACGTCTACCAGCGCNCACTTGTAAGTCATCAGCGCCGCGAGCGCTTCAACTTCATCCTGATTCACTGAAGGGGCGTAACGGATACCTCCCTTTACGGGCTCCATGTGTTCCGAGTGAACCGCCCGATAGCCCACAAAAGTATGTATTACCCCGTGCAAACGTACTCCGAATCGAGTGGTGTAGGTCGAATTGCAGACTCTGATTTTCTCGCGCAGGCCCGGAGAAATATCCACCAGATCAGCGGCTTTGTCGAACATGATATTGACGCTATTGCTAAAAGATTTCGCTTGCGACATGGGGCAATGGCTCTTTTGTGGAACGTGGACTCAGAATCGACTCGCGCCAATTTCTGAAGCGCTTTGACGCGATGCTAATCGAAAATGCGTTGGCGGGCATCAAAATTCTGCGGTGCTTTCTAGCAAACGAGGTTCGGCGAGCACNGCCCGCTAGTGTCGTGTACTGCTCTCCCAATTGAATTGGCTTCTTTTTTTAATNCTACCGCAAGTGATGCGCAACGCTCACAGATATGAGGGAAAGATGCGATATGGGCAAGCTCCTCGATTTTACGGGAGTGCATAGCCAATGATTTGCGTAACGAGCGTAAGTTCTTTGAAGTAAACGAAGAAAAAAGACAAATTGCGGCATCTTTGAATTTTTCGCTACGCCTCGCCACTTTTATCGACGAGGCGGTTTGCCACAAAAACAGCAGCAGGTGTAAGCTGTNTTATGACTCTTGCTTAATTCCATTGTGAGGAAAAAATTATGCGTCGACGATCTCTTTCTCAGCGAGTGGTAGCGTTTTCTTTCCTCGTATTCGCTTGCTCTATCAACAGTGGGCAGGACTATCTGGTCCCCCGGCTTCCTGATGGCCAACCTGATTTCGCCGGAGTTTGGACAAACGATACGATTACCCCCATAGAGCGTCCGGCTGCATTAGCAGACAGAGCGTTCCTTCGTGAGGATGAAATTGCCGTTATGGAGCAGAACATCGCAGAGAGGCGTGAGCGTAACGACAATAACATTGTGGTTGAAGCCGGCGGCAGCGTTGGCGGCTACAACCAGATTTGGCTCGATTCGGGTGATACCGTGCTTTCGACCGGTCAAACCTCGATGATCATTGATCCACCGAATGGACGTGCACCGATTCGCGAGTCTGCCCTAGCGACGCGAGACAACTTTTTTGCCAACGTCGAGAATGACTATATCTATCACACGGTTTGGGATCGTTGTATTACTCGAGGAGTGCCGGGCTCTATGCTGCCGGCGGGCTACAATAATGCCTATCGTTTCGTTCAGACCGATGACAGCTTTACGATCGTCTATGAAATGATTCATGACGTACGTACCATTTCTCTCACTAAGGGGACGCATGTTGATAACAAGGTGAAGCTTTGGATGGGAGACTCAGTGGCGCGTTGGGATGGTGATACGCTAGAGATTGAAACGACTAATTTCAATGATCGTGGCATGCTAGCCAATAGCATGGCAGGGGGGCGCCTCAAAGGAGTGCCTATCTCTGAGGATTTTCAGGTGCTTGAGCGGTTCACTCGGGTCAGCGCAGACACAATCATTTGGGAGGCGCGGATGACCGATCCGGNGAGTCTGACAGCTCCCTTCACTATCTCAATGCCTTTGACTAAGGACCCTAATTACGTAATGTATGAATATGCTTGTCATGAAGGGAACTATGCTATTGAGAATATTTTAAGTGCCGGTCGCGCCAAAGACAGGCAGCAAGCGAGAAACTGATCGGTATTTCTGATAGATCTACATCTTCTCAGAATTGCGAGAAACGAGTAGGACTTAAACGACCATAGAACAAGTAACGGTAGCCTGGAAAGTCAGGCTACCGTTTATAGAGACAGCATTGAGCTGCTGCGCGTTCCCTCTTTCTCCAAGATTTAGAAGTTGTAATTAACGCGCGCGTAGATTACGCGGCCGAGCGGATCTTGCATCGAAGCAACGACACCGGCGATCATCCCAGTCTTTTGAGGCATGCGATCGAACACGTTGCGTGCACCGAGTGAGAAGTTAAAAGACCCTCCCAAGGCATCGAGATCCCTGTAGCTGTAGAACATGTCCATTTGACTCCAATCTTTGATGATGTCCGTTGAGATCCATTCGTTTCCGGGGAAGAATCGCTGGAAACTGAACTCGTTGGCATCAAACACCAACTCATCAACATACCGTCCTGTGGCACTGATGCTATGCCGACCTAACGTCCAGTTGACTCTCAAGTTTGCTCTTAGCTCAGGAATGGGCGGGACCGCGCCAAAGTCATTATTTTGGTTACCCACAGCTTCGAGTTCAGGCGAATCAGACTGAAGCTGGAACTGGTAGGAATCGACTAAGGTAGCATTAAGCAGCATATTAATTCTGCCCCAGCCATCGATAAGATCCAGTCCAAGGTCATCGAAGGAGAAGCTGTAACCAAGTGATGTATCCCAAGCTTTAACCAGCATGGTTGAGGCATTGCTGTCTGATTGCAGCAGTCGCGTCGGTTGTAAAAGGTCATTACGAACAATCCGCGGGTCCGCCAGCCCGCTCGTTACCCATTGCCTGAGCTGATCTTCGGTCGGCTCAGGCTGGGCAGAAGTTGGCGAAAAGCCAGACCAGTCCTGGAAATTTTTGAAGTCGCTGCGAGCAATGTCTTGCGTTGTTGTACTTACGATTCGATCTGCGAAGTCGGTCTCGCTCCAGGTCACCGACCAGGTTAAGTCATCGAATAGAGTCAGATCGAAGCCAAGCGATGAGCTTTCGGATGTCTCGGGCGCCAGTGCAGAGTTACCAATTCGACAGGATGTGATGAAGCCCTGTGAGGGAGTGAATGGGTCATCAAAGTTACTTAGGCCGCACTGCTCAGGCCTGTTAAGTTGGGGCAGAGTAGGAACAATAAACGCCTTACCGGTTGTCGCTCTCAGAGCCAACCATTCAGTTGGTTGATAGGTCAGACCGTATTTGTCAATGACCTCACCTTGGCCAGTACTGAAGCTCTCGTCTCTCACCGAAGCGCTCAGGCCGAGATTTTCAAGGATCGGAAAGTTGAACTCAGCAAAATACGAATCACTGTAGCGCGAGTTGATCTGCGGAAGTTCTTGATTCCCGATTAGCTGGTCGTTTATTACATCTCCCAGAGGCGGATTGTCCTCGTCCCGTTCTTCTCGTCGTTGGTAGCCTACCGCCATAGCGATTGGCCCTCCGGGCAACTCGAAATTCACGGGCAGTTCGCCATTCAGTATCAAATCAAAGGTATGTAACTGATCGATGTTTCTCTCTCGATATTGCGTGAAGACAGAATCAGCGACCTGCTGGGAGTTTCGAAAGCGTGAGTCGATTGCGCCAAAAGGGTTAAAGCATGAATCTACATCGTTAATGACATCACAATTTAGACCCTGCTCGACGGCACTGAAGCTAAAGTCTTGGTTGGCAATATCGTTTTGCTTTGTTTGGCCAAAGGTGTAGAAAGCAGTGCCTTCCCATCCTTCGAGATAGGGTACTGTGAAGTCGGCCCCGAAAGCGATACGGGAAGTGCGCTTGTCATCCAGTTCCATATTTAGGCCGCCATCCTGTTGCATTTTCTGGGGCAACGTATTGGGGATTCCATTTTTACCAAATGGTAGCCACTGAGTGATGCGGACATCCTCGTTGAAAGGCACGCCACCTAAGGGGTCAGAATCGATCGAGGCGAACTGATTTTGTGCGAGAGCCACTATGCCATTGCTGTCACGAAAAGGCAGAGGTTGTCCATAGCCGTCGTTAACGATGCTGCCGCTGGCGTCGCGCAACGGTTGCGCAAACAGTGGCGAACCTGTCGATGAGGTCGCCCGAAATAAGTTGCCGGGTAGCTCGCCACGCACTGTCGGAAGGTCATCTTCTCGGAAACCAGGGTTACCGGGGTTCTGACGCCCGCGCACTATTTGTCTGTTGTAGATAAATTGTGCACTGAGGGACAAATCCTCGCTGACCTCCCAGTTCAAATTTGCGTAAAAGTTTGCGGTATCCAACTCTTCCATAAAGTCACGAGTATCACCGAAGCTTAAGAAGCACCGAGTTCCTAGCGGATTCCCCCAAGCGCTGTTCCCAAACGCGTTCTGATCTGAACTGACATCTTTTCCACATGAGGGGTCGGTTAACTGACGGGTTGCAGGTAACCCGCTCGCTCCATACGTCAAATTACCATCAGCGTCCCGAATTGGTACAATGAAACTTCCGGGATTAGATCCGCCGTTATGGGTGAGGCCGGCGCGAACATACTCAGGTCGCTCATGCCATTCGAGGGTTCCACCGTCTTGGAATGAACCGGCGACAACGATATCTATGTCACCTATGCTAGTGCCACCCAAGAAGGAGGTTTCAATTTTGCGATAATCTCCTCTGCTGTCGCCCTCTTCGTACATTTCAACCTTAAAACCGTCGTATGAGGTGTAGGGGACAATGTTTACGACTCCTGCAACCGCATCAGTTCCGTAGATAGTAGCAGCACCATCGGTCACAATATCCATGCGCTCGATAGCCATAGTAGGAAGCAACTGTTGGACATTGCTCTCCACAACGCGCTTGCCATCAACAAGCGTTAAGGTTGCTCTGGGCCCAAGACCGCGCAGATTAAAGTTGGCAATCTGGTTCGTAGACCCTTGAATTGAGTTGGTGGTGCCTGTGCCGTTGTTGAAAGTCAGGTTCTGAACCACCTGGGCCATATTTATGGTCCCTTCTGCTTCGATATCAGCGGCAGTAAATGAAGTGACTGGGGAAGCCGCGTCGAAGCCTTCGGTCTGGCGTATGTATGATCCAGTGACCACGACTTCCTCAATGCCGGCGCCACCGGACTGTGCCTGAACTCCGCCTGAGGCGACCACAAGTGCGGCTGAAATGGCCGTCGAGAGAGCAGACTGCTTGAAGAGTCTAGCGTTGGAGCTTGATTTAGGTTGAGATTTAGACATTTTGTGTTTCCCTCGTTGATATTGCATTTATTGTTCTATTGTTTTTATCGAGGCTTTCAGTATCCAAAGCTATTTTGGAACCCTCACCAAAGATAATCAGTCAAATCTGAAAATACAACTAGGTTTGCACAAAAATAGTGCACAATAAGCGTTATTTGGTCTGGCCCCGACCGAGTTGAACTATCTTCTCTTCGCCGGCGTTTCAACCACATGAACCTTGTTAAGCACGCCACTCTGCGGAAATTTGGCACAACGGTCTTGCACGTCTGGCTGCTGTGCGCACCACTGAACGCCAAGGAGCCCGAGCATTTGGACATCTTGCCTCTCACATCATTCCGACAGGACAGCAATGGCCTAGGCTGGTACGTTCAGAACGACAATGTTATGGGCGGTAAAAGCGAAGGCGGTTTCAAGATAGTTTCGTCCGAGCTCGTTTTTTCTGGGAATACCAATACTGACGGAGGCGGCTTCAGTTCCATCCGCTCAAAGCCCCTCAAGCTTGATTTGGCGGGATATTCCGGTATACGACTCACGCTGAAAGCAGATGGCCGTCGTTACACCTGGTCGCTACAGACCGATGCGCGCTGGCGAGGCAGGCGAATTAGCTACTGGGCTGATTTCGATACAGTACCAGGCGAGGTCAACGTGATAGACGTACCGTTCGATCTATTCCTACCCCAATTCCGCGGATTCAAACTTGATGGCCCCGAACTTGATCTAAGTCAGATCACGGAGTTTGCCCTATACCAGTATGACAAGACAGACGGCCCATTCGAACTGCGGCTAGTCAGCGTTGATGCCTATTTGGACGCACGCTAGCTGAGCTAGTTAGCGGAGATCTTTTTAATCTGCAACTCGACAGTCATTCCCAAGGTGATTCGGCACTTAGACGGCTTCGCTCTCGTGCCTGATATCGGCGCATCGCCATTTCTGCCTCGTTGATTTGCGTGGAGAGTCATTGGACATAAAACTCCTCGCGCTCCGTGGTTATCAAGTGACTCCTGTCCTCGCCGGAAACTTGTCAATCACTTTTACAGGAATTCGCGGTCAGCAGACTCTTCCCTGCGATGGCCGGCATTGCCCTGTACCTTGTTTCAGTAATACGGTCTTGGTTACTGTCTTCTAATCCAATTTAGCAATCTGATGTTAGTACCATGAAAAAGAAACTCATCATCCTAACTTTAATACTGGTAGGAGTGTACGGCTTCTCCAAGATAGTGGCACTCTCTCTATCTTCCGCCGAAAAATTGGTTTTGGTGGAGGGCATCTCCAGTAGAGTNATCAGCCCATCTATTTTAGCGTCGGGGTTTCTGGCCCATGAAGAGGAGGTCATGCTTAGCTCGGAGGTCATAGGTAAGGTCTCTGAATTATTTGTTGAGGAAGGCGAACATGTGAGCGCTGGCGACCTTGTGCTCCGGGTCGATGACAAAAATTTTCTGGCAGGTCTCGACCAAACAGAAGCTGCCGTAAGGATCAACTCAATCGATATCGAAAGACAAAAAGTCAGAGTTCAAAATCTTGAGAGGCAATTTCAAAGAAGCGAGACACTTTTTGATCGAGAGTTAATTGGAGAGGAGGCATATGAGTCTTTGAGCAACCAGTTGGATTTGGCTCGCATTGATTACCTGTCATCGCAAGAAAGACTTGCTCAGTCGAATGCGGAATTAGATCAAGTACTTGATAACTTGTCGAAGACTCAGATTATTTCCCCGATCGATGGTGTAGTGACTAGTTTGGATATTAAGGTTGGCGAGACAGCGATAGCCAGTTCGACGAACATACCCGGCTCCTCCCTGATGACTATCGCGAACCCTTCAAGTATATACACCGAGGTTTTGGTGGACGAGGCTGATATCGCTAATATCAGGGTCGGCCAGAAAGCAGAAATCGTTGCAATCGCCTATCCGGATGAACCGATGCAGGGAACGGTTCGCTTCATAGCAAATACCGCGAAGGTTGCTCATGGTAGGACCGGCCTTAGTTTCGTTGTCAAGATCGATATAGAGGATCCGGGCGACGTGATCCTGCGGCCGGGGATGTCTTGCAGAGCTGAGATTTTTACGCAGGACGACCGGCTGGTGACAGCTGTTCCTATCGAAGCGGTACTTTTTGAAGAGGATAAGGCCGAAAATAGAAGTGATCATTTCATTTTTCTTAATGATCAAGGCGTAGCAAAAAAGGTTAAAGTCGACGTTGGATTATCGGATGACGAATTCCAAGAGCTTCTCAGCGAAATAGACTCCGGGGTCGATGTTATAGTCGGGCCCAATCGTGAGCTCAGAAATCTCAGTGATGGAGACCGGATTGGAGAGCTGATTGAGGATGATGACTTGAAAACAAGGGAACAAGGCGGCCGCTTTCAATTTAGAATTGGAGCCTGATATGAATCTNATTAGCCTTGTTGAAGTGTCAAAGCACTATCAGATGGGCGGAGAGACGGTGAAGGCTCTTGATTCGATCACAATTCACATCTCTGAAAACGACTATATTGCCTTCATTGGATCTTCAGGATCAGGCAAGTCGACGATGCTCAATATACTTGGATGTCTCGATAAACCATCAGCAGGAGACTATCATTTGAATGGCAATGACGTTGATAGTCTAAAAGACAACGAATTGTCCGAGATTAGGAATCTGGAAATCGGATTTATTTTTCAAAGTTTCAACTTACTGCCCCGGTCGACGGCGCTGGCTAACGTCATGCAACCTCTCGTATATCGCAACATCAGTTACAAAGCTCGGCAGAAGCTGGCGCTCGATGCATTAACGCGTGTCGGGCTTGGAAGCAGGGTCTCGCATCTTCCAAATCAACTTTCGGGAGGACAGCGTCAACGGGTAGCGATTGCCCGAGCGCTCGTTACTGAGCCCTCTATCCTTCTCGCAGATGAGCCAACAGGCAACCTTGACTCACGAACCACTGACGAGATCATGGTCTTATTCGATGAATTACACAATGACGGTCATACCTTGGTTATCGTGACTCACGAACCAGAAATCGCTGGACGCTGCAAGCGAGTCGTTGAGTTGAAAGATGGGCGAATACTTTCTGACAGCAGGCACTAGAATCTAATTATGTTTTTCTCTTTAATTGAGAGTTTCCGCTCGGCTTTTATTGCAATACTAGCCAATCGCTTGAGAAGTTTTTTGACGACTCTGGGTATTATCATTGGAGTGGCGAGTGTGATTAGTGTGGTGTCCCTCACTGAGGGCATGAGTTCATTCATTGGTGATTCATTCGAAGCGTTAGGCTCCAATAGCTTAACAATCTTCTCATATACGCCATTTGAAGATCTCATGAAGGGGGCTTCTTCTAGGCTGACGCCGGAAGACCTAGAGTTGATTGAGCGTCGTGCTGAGGGGGTTGCCTCGATCACGCCAATATTGGCGGCAAACCGATCGAGCCAGATCAAGTATGGTCCTCAAACAGTTTTCAGTGAGATTCTCGGTACGACTTTCGCTTTCCAAGATGTCTCGCAATCCTACACTCAGTCTGGACGCTTTCTGGCTGAGTCTGACAATTTGACTCGACGAAGAGTAGCTGTTATCGGAGAGGAGGTTAGGGACAATCTGAATTTGCCGCAAAACCCCATAAATGAATATATAGAATTTAGCGGCGAGTGGTTCAAAGTTGTTGGCCTGCTTGAATCACGTGGTGAAGTGATGGGCCAAAGCCGTGATAATTTGGTTCTCATACCTTACAGCACCATGGTGAGCATCCTCGGCAATCAGACGAGCACTGACATCGGCATCCAGTTGACCTTGAGTCCTAATGCAGAGCTCGACCTTGTNACGATCCAGTTAACAGCCCTGCTGCGCGACGCACATAATTTGGACGNAGGCGAAGAAGACGACTTCAGGATCCAAACCCCGGAGCAGTTAACGNAGAATGTAAACGAGATTCTTGGAACCTTAACCCTCGTTGTGGGAGGCATTGTAAGCATCTCGCTNNTGGTGGGCGGGATTGGAATAATGAACATAATGTTGGTCTCAGTCACTGAGAGAACAAGAGAAATCGGAATATGTAAAGCAATAGGGGCCAAGAGTCATCATATTCTGATGCAATTCTTGATTGAGGCAGTTTTGCTTTCAGTGAGTGGTGGTGCCGTCGGGCTGGCTTTAGGCTATTGCCTTGGAGCGCTCATCTCTCGTGGTATACCGGATTTCCCTCCTGCCAGTGTGCCCCTCTGGGCAGTATTGCTTGCGCTTGGATTCTCTGGAGCGGTCGGAGTGATATTTGGAATCTTGCCTGCTGCCAAAGCGTCGAGGCTTGACCCTATCGACGCTTTGAGATTCGAATAGATGATCAATAATGATTGTTCATTCTTGCCTCCGTCTCNAGCCTCACCCGTTTTGATTTCTTCGATTAAATGCAATACGGTATCCCGCATGGCTCTATTAAATGCAAAAATTTAGGGGAATGTTATGAACCTGCTCAATCCAGTGCTTTCCTGGTTGGCTGCAATGGTCGTAATTGGTCCCAGTCATACATTGATGGCGCAGCAGCGTGATTTGGAGGGAACATGGACGAATAAATCTTTGACTGGTTTGCAACGCCCGCGAGGAGTGAACCAATTACTTGTGTCGCCTGAGGAAGCATTCGTGATCGCTGCGAGGACCCCGATTGCAGGACTCGAAGGCGGGTTGGATGAAGGGGATGGGGTGAACAATACGCCGGAAGCCGGAGCTGGTGACTTTGGTGTGCGAGCTTACAATAATTTTTGGGTTGAGCCGGGAAATAATCTCGCCCTTGTGAAAGGTGTGTATCGCACTTCTTATATTATTGATCCGCCAAATGGTCGGATTCCTCGAAGAGAAAGCCCTCAGTATGACTTTATCCGAGATAACTTTGGTTCCCGCTATGCAACAGGAGTTTCAGACTTTAGAGGCCCTGAAGCTTTTCCTAATTCGGAGCGCTGTCTTCTTGGATTTGGCAATAAAGCGGGTCCGGGCATGATGAGTGCGCTGTACAACAACACCTATCAATTTGTCCAGACAGACGATTATGTGGTTATTCTCGTTGAAATGGCTCACGATGCCAGAATAATACCGATTTATTCATCGGGAGAAGAAGCGCGAGCAAACCGTCGTCCTGAAGCTCATGAGCCGTGGTTTGGTGACTCTGTCGGCTGGTATGAGGAAGGAACGCTGTTGGTAGAAAGCGTTAATATCAATCCTCAGCAGCTCCGCCAAAGCGCAGTGCCAATTACTAAAGAAGGGCGAATTATTGAGCGATTTAGTCGATATTCTGATGACGAGATCGTCTACCAGTTTACAGTCGAAGATAGCAATATCTACTCGCAACCATGGACTGCAGAGCTGAGCTTTTATGCAACAGATGAGCAAGTTTATGAGTACGCTTGTCATGAAGGAAACTACTCAATGACTGGATCATTAGCAGGAGCTAGAACGTTGGAGTTGAGGCAAGAATTTAATCTTGATTAGGGCATCAGAATAGGCCTACTTGGGAGCGTTCGCTGCTTAAAAAAATGCACTTCGCAGGATAGAGATAGTTGAACGAACTCAATGCGGCTCGTTTTTATTACATCCTTCGCCTTTTGGTTCGAATAGTTCCAATCTAATTTCCCTGTAAGCGCCTCGGGCGGCTGGGTTGAAAAGTGCTGTTCGGTCAGCAACTTAATTTAGTCCCAATGTGCCCCCCACTAGCGAGATTATGGGTAGTAGATAAGTAGTAATTAATCGAGTTTCCCAATCTCGCGGATATTTTTGTGTTTGACCCGAGATCTCGCCTATATTCTGTGGTATGATTTGGATTATTGTGTTCGAGGCTTTGTTCTCCTACTTGACTTCAGGAATTGATTCCTCAGTTCCGTTATAAAAATTAGCGATTGGTTAGCCCAAGTACTTGNTTGAATTACGCTTAATACGTCACTCAGAATCGAGATTAGATTCAAACCATGCCACCGGAAGCTCGGAATGTGTGGATGAACGCACGGACTCAATGCGCTCAGCTGAGAGCGGACCTGTGTGTTAGGCACTAAGTTGCAAGATTAAGGTATTGACTGAGAGACCCAAAGAGTACATTTTAATACGTGGCACTGAACCCAAACGATTTGGAAAACCGCGATGTTAGCTCAATTGAGATTAGCGTTTTTTGTCGTTCTCGCAACAGGTATGGTTGCATGTGGGNAAGCCGGCAGTCCGGCTGACGCTCTACTTGCCGATGCCGATGCGGTCTCGCGCGGAAGATCGCTGTTTGTTGGAACTTGCGCGGGGTATTGTCATAAGCTGACTCCTGAGCGTGTTGACGCTGTTTATTTGTTCGATTGTGAATGGAAACATGGCAGCTCAGATCAACAAATCTTTAATACAATTACCAATGGCGTGCCGAGTACAAGGATGGTGGGGTTTGGCACAAATTTTCCTGAAGGCGAAAGCGACCTGTGGAAGATTATCGCCTTCCTAAAATCTAAAAGAGAATCATGCGCCTAGACGCCCAAATTTGTGAATTTAATGCATACATCTAAACCATCGTTAATGAAGAAATATACCGAGAGAGGGTAGTTACATGAGACTTCTCAGCTTCGCCTTGCTGTTTTTATTCGTATCTTGTGGGCCGGTCAATGAAAGTCCGAATATGGCGACTGATCCAGTNGAAGCAACAGAACCAAGTTCTGCGGGGGTGGAGCCAGATGATGTGGGAGAAACGATCGTCATATCGACTACTCATTGGACGAACGATCGTGAGATTGGCTATGGATCCGGACCGGTGTCTGCAGAGATGCTTCTTGAACCACAGTCATCTAGGTCTGATGTCTGGCTGCAATTTGGTGGCGATTACTCAAACAATAGACACAGCCCAATAAAAGCGCTTTCTCCGAGCAATGTTGATGACTTAGAGTTTGCTTGGGGTTTCCCTTCAGGAACTTCCGGGCAATTTGCGGTTTCTCCAGTTGTTTACGATGGCATTATGTATGTCACGACATCCTACAATCGATTGATTGCTTTGGACGCCACGTCGGGAGAAATGTTTTGGAGATACGACCATCAGCTTCCTGCAGACTTGCGACTATGCTGCGGGCCTGCTAACCGAGGCCCATCGATCCATGAGGATAAGATTCTTATGGCGACCCTGGATGCGAGAATACTGGCATTCGATCGTTTATCGGGAGAGTTGTTGTGGGATACCGAGATCATCGAATATTTCAAAGGNTTCAGTGCNACTTCAGCTCCGTTGATTGTAAAAAACTTGGCAATAATCGGTGTTGGAGGTGGNGAGTTCGGCATCAGGGGCTTCTTTGANGCGTATGACGTGAATNCCGGGGANCGGGTNTGGAGACATTANACGGTACCTNCGGAGGGCGAGCCTGGTTACGAAACNTGGTCTGGCAANTCCTATGAGACTGGTGGAGCCCCAGCNTGGACGATCGGNACCTATGACCCNGANCTTGATCTAGTTTATTGGACTACAGGAAACCCGTCGCCTGACTGGAACGGAGATGCCAGACTTGGTGACAACCTTTTTTCAGACAGTGTGCTGGCTATAAGACCAGACACCGGCGAGCGGGAGTGGTACTACCAGTTTACCCCCCATGATGTATGGGATTATGATGGCAACTCCCACTTATTTCAGGCAGAAATGCTTGTTGACGAAGAGCCGACGAAGGCAATAGTTCAGGCAAACCGAAATGGTTTTTTCTACGCGATTAATAGAGAAAACGGCGAATTTATTCGGGCCACGAGTTACATGGAGCAACTAAACTGGGCCGACGCCATGGAATCTGACGGCCGGCCTGTGGTTAATATTGAAGCGATGCCTAGCGAAGAACCGACCATGCGAGTATGCCCTGGAGCTTTGGGAGGTATGAACGGAGCAGTAGCTGGATCGCTGAATCCTGATCTTGGATTCGCTTTTATCCCAGTAATCGAAAGCTGCCAATTAATGCAAAAAGGAATAAGCATGCATGTTGAGGGAAATCTTTTCACTGGCGGATTGCCGATNTCAGTNGATGGTGTAGCAGACAGNGAGGGGAATGTCCCNGCATACGGCCACNTATCAGCCGTTGACTATNANACGGGCGAAATNGCATGGAGATACTACGANCCTCAGCCGATGATGGCTGGNACTCTCAGTACAGCNGGCGGNTTNGTTTTCACCGGCAGNCAAACNGGNCATGCGCTNGGTTTAGATGCGTCAACTGGCGAAGTTCTATGGAAAAGAAAGCTTGGCGGCGGCGTGCGAAGCCAGCCGATAGCATATGAGCTTAATGGCGAGGCTTATGTCGCGATAGCCTCCGGGAATTTCCAGGGAATAGCTGCCTTCTCGGGAGCTGATGTGTCTATCCCCGAGGGAGGGCAACTTTACGTATTTAAACTGGAGTCAGAAGCCGAAGAGAGTGCNGACGACTGACAGTCAGGTTAGATTGAGTGCAAGACTTAATGAAGAAGCAAAACTAGATGGTGAAAGCANGGCAGTCCGGCCTCCGGGCTGCCACTCCAGTAGACCTCAAAACCCTTGGAAAAAAATTAAAGTCCTGCATGAATTTAGCGGTTGCTTGTACTTGACAGATCTTTATGNCTTCCTGATACCTTCATCCCTGAACTTTGTGATTTTGTCTCTAATGATCTTTACTGCATTTTGGATGTAAAGACTGATCTCTGCTNAACCGCAAAAGTACCTTTTCGTCAAGCTTAGACTACGAACCGTTGCTATTGGATTGAAAAATAGCAAATGATNGAAAGCACTGCGCAGATTAATATTATCCGACGCACATCCACAAGAATCCGTAGGAATATGTGAGCTCTTGGATGCAATTAAATACCAAAATATTTTGCGGGATTTTAGAACGGGTTTTCTGAAAATGGCGGGTAAAAGAATATGGTTGATATTGACTTATTATCGCTTCGTAACGCGGCTGGACTTCTTCGTGTCCTAGTGGAGACGCAAAATAGGTTTCTCGAATTTTGGGTAAGTGCAACCTTTGCAGTAATCATTGCTTGTCATCTGGNCTTCCGATCGCTTATGGAGGCGCACAGCGGATTGGCCGCTGTGATGTTCGCCGCGTGTTCGGTGAATATGTTCAGTCGACGGTTACTCGCTCAACGCGCTGTGTTTCTNGATGNTGGCGAAATGCTCACTTTTTTGGAAACCGGCAACCAGTTACAGTTGATTGATCTTTCCAGATTTTATGCGCTTGTCACCGTGATTGTTGGTATTACAAGCACACTTTTCTTTATCTGGCTTACTTTTAAAAATCGCAAAGTACCGCAAGCTGCGACATGAAGTATTTCATCTGGCATTTCGTATGTTTAGCGGCCGCTTTTTTCTGGCTTTATGCTGGTACTCTGCATTTCATTGATCCNGGATGGTTCGAGCCAATAGTTCCCCCTATCCCCGGCTCAGCAAGGTTTTGGGTATACGCCAGTGGCGGAGCAGAATTAGCTCTCGGAGTTGGATTCATCTTACCAAGCTTAAAGAAAATCACTGGACTGGGGAGTGCAGTTTTCCTGATTTGCGTTTACCCCGCAAATATCCATATGTGGATGTATGATCTTGAGCTTGGCGACGGCAGCGCGCTTTCGGCGGGAGGCCATATCATTCGGTTTTTTCTACAGGTTGTTGGCGTACTACTGAGTCTTTGGATTTGGAAGTTTAGACCATCCGGTGATCGCGCTCTTCAGTAGTATTTTCAGGTTGATAAAAGTGCTAACCGGGTCTACCAAGCAATAAATTTCGATCCTTAAGCGCTTATGCGGTCGATTTATACTGGTTTTGCAGAGAGTTTTTATGAAGGAAGCGTTTGCATTATTCACCAACGACATAGCGGTTGAGCCAGCTATTCATCTCCCACAGGGTATGCATTACCGACTCGCGTGCACGGTAGCCATGGGACTCATGGGGCAGCATCACCAGCCTTGTTTTCACGCCATGGCCCTTGAGCGCGTTAAAGAAACGGCGGCTCTGCAGTGGGAAGGTGCCGGAGTTGTTATCTGCTTCGCCGTGAATC
The DNA here is from genome assembly GCA_002719575.1 of Gammaproteobacteria bacterium. Lineage (GTDB taxonomy): Bacteria > Pseudomonadota > Gammaproteobacteria > Pseudomonadales > Pseudohongiellaceae > UBA9145. The sequence continues at coordinate 68,837 of PBHS01000032.1, forward strand.
ATGAGGATTGGCTCTTCTATCTGGTTAGCGTGCATGAAGGGCGACATGCGAAAGTAGATGTCCGGTGCTTCCCAGAACGTGCGTTCCTCAGCCTGGAAACCAAACGGTGTCAAGCTACGGTTATAGGCGCCACTGCGCGCCAGTCCGGCCACGAAAAGGTCAGAGTGCGCCAACAGGTTGGCGGTCATGAATGCCCCATATGAATGGCCACCTATGGCAATCTTGTCGGGTTCGGCCACGCCGATGTTTACCACTGTTTCAACAGCGGCAGCGGCGCTGCTCACTAGCTGCTCCACATAAGCATCATTCGGCTCGGTCTCTCCTTCGCCGATGATGGGCATGGTGGGACCATCGAAAACTGCATATCCACTGGCTAGGAAAGGCAGTGGCCCATTAACACTGATCGCGTTAAAGCGATAAGGCGAGCCGCGCATTTGGCCTGCGGAGCTAGCAGCCTTAAATTCTCTCGGGTAGGCCCACATCAGCATTGGGAATGGCCCGTCTTCCTTAGTCTTGCCGGGAGGCAAGTAAAGGGTTGCCGTAAGCATAACGCCGTCATCTCTTTCGTAGCGTACGACTTCTTTGTGTATATTCAGCATGTGTGGGTAGGGATGTGGGAATGAAGTTAGCGCCGTCTGATTATCCGATTTCAGCTCGATGCGAAAATAATTGCTTGGCTCGGTTGGTGACTCTTGACGGACAAGCAGTGCTTGCTGGTTATTATCTAGGAATCCTATGAAAGATGAGTAGCTCGGCGCTTTAGAGCGCCACAATCGTTCTTTAGCTTTGCTGTTGAGACTGAGCCGGTCTAGGAAAGGCCTGTCGCCTTCGGGTGAGGCTCCAGCGCCTGATAGAAAGATTTCATGGGAGCTATTGATCAGTAAGGTACGTCTGCCGTACTGGTTAAAACTGGTGATTGGAGATCCCGGATCGTTGTATCGATCTTCGGTTGAGCGATCGAGCAACAATTCCGCTCCGGCTTTGCTATTAGGTTTTACTATCCAGCTGCGCGCGCGCCTGGTGCTCCACCAGGATTCATCCACCAGGGCGAATTCCCCGTCGCCCCAGGTTGCGCCGGCAAAGCGCATCTCTAATTCGATTAGCGTTTCTGGAGCATCGTGGAACGGCGCGCTCAGAGTAAGCAATGCGTCGCGAGTGTTTGCATCTGCGCGGGGATCACCACCATCGCGTGCTTCAACCCAGAAAAGCGTTGCCGGCGCATCGGCACGCCAGTCCATGGAACGTGGACCGGTTGGCACTGCACCGCGTCCAATAGGTACTTCTTCTGCCAGCGGCACGCTGGCCACTTCTTGCAGCAGGCCTCCTGAGCTATCCCAGACTTCTAGCCGATGCGGAAATCGATATTGCGGTACTAGGTAAGAGAATGGACGCTGAATGGTTTCCACCAAAAGATAGTCTGCGCCNGGTGCGGGGACGGCGCGTCGCACAAGGTCAGGCCCTCCAAGTTCCTGAATAAAGCCACTGACATCGACCATTAGCAATTGCACTTGGCCGTAGTGCTCGAACAGTTCTTCATCGTGGCTATCTATCAATAAGTCCTGATAAGTTCTTGCGGCGGCTGGCCGACCGGTGGATTCTTGGATTACTGGTCCAGTTGGAATCGACGGCTCTGGTGGGGCTGGCCCGCGTGAATCAGGCACCGCTTTGACCAGCAAGCGCAAAGAGTCNGACATCCAGCTGTAGGGCGAACCGAAGATCGCGTTCATGTTTTTTTGGATAAGCCGCTTTGCTGAAGCAGTAGCCACGTCCGCAAGCCACAGTTCGATATGGTCTTCTTGGTCAAGNGTAAAAGCGAAACGGGAGCTATCCGGAGACCAGCTCACATCGCGAATCCTGGGATTGATTGGGAGACCGGTTATATCCCTGCTGCCACCGTCTTCGATGCTTTGCAAGGTGAGGCTATTGAAATAGATATTGCGGCTGCGGCCGTTGTTAGTCGGATTAATTCGCATTCCGGCAATGCGCAGTTCCGGCTGTGACAGCTNCGAGATGGAAGGCAGGCCTGGCCTTCCCAAGAGCAGCATCCAGTTTTTAGCGGGATCGACTGACACTGACGGTGTGGGTTGAGCTTCAACGATGTCTGCGATATCCAACGGCGGCGTATGATAGCTCTGATCCACATTCTGCGCCTTGCCGAAACTGCTCAGCAACAAAACAGGGATTAGCGAAATAGGCTTAAGGACATTCGCTCGCAGGGTTTTAAATTCCACTCTTATTTCTCCGACGTTATTAGGCCAGCCCACAGTATCAAAACTTTTGAACGCTAAAGCTACCGAATGTCGGATACGGCAGCAAGAGCTACGGGGCCTGTCCGCATTGCGGGCTCATACGGACTAGCTAGGCTGCTCGCTTGCACTGAAAGTGTGGGTGCGATCGCAAATGGTTTTCGCTTGTTTGCTGCCCGTCCGTATTGGACCTTAGCTGATGAAATCACTGTNCGCTTGCTATATACAAACACATGCTCCATTCAAAAGTAGCAGACCTCGTAAACGGCGCTCGNTGACGTAAAGCAGAGGCATTGAGGCTTTACTGGCGTAAATAATCCGCGTCATCGGCCCGTTAAAACTCTCAGTTATGATAGTCTAGNCCGACGGGAAAAGTCGCCATCTCCCTGCAGGGTTAGATTAGATGACAACCTTGAATTTCGATCACACATCTTTTTTGCATCAAGCTGATACTTTAATTGTTTGGAGGCACTGAGAACAGTTTTGTCTTACCGGGTTATTATCCAGAATGCGCTCAACCTAGCGGCCGTTATCGGTCTTTTCATTGCGCTCAGTATGCCAAATCGTTTAGCTTGGGTTAGTGCAGCTGCATTCATCTATTTTCCTGTGGAAATTATACTGATCGGCCTTTTANTGCTTTTGCCGGATCGTCTCGGCAAATTTGCTAAGGGAGCGCTGGCACTGATTCTGGGCCTTGCGATGCTGCTGCGAGCAGCAGACTTACTGAGCCACGAAGTCCTTGGCCGTCCTTTTGACCTTCTCTTTGATATCCATTTGCTTGCAGATGGCGGCAATGTCCTCGAAGGGGCGATGGGGAGTACTGCCTCATTAGGGATTGGCCTATTGCTGGCGATGCTGAGTGTTACGCTGTGTTGGTTGGCTTCCGTCCTACTTGCCCGAATGCAGCGAATGCTGAAAATCAATGTCCGTACTTCGATATCTGTTCTATCCTTGCTGCTACTGGTCTGGACAGCACTTGAAATCTCNGGGTCGACTCGCAGTGGTTCCTTCACACTGGATCAGTTGGCTGTGCATGGACGCGACACCTTGAACAGTGTTCGAGACGTCCGGCGGTTTGCTAGCAGTGTGAACGACGACATGCTATCAGTCANCGCAAACCCGAATCTGTTAAACGGCTTGCAGGGCAAAGATGTATTTGTCGTGTTTGCCGAGTCTTACGGTCGAGTTTTGTTGGAACGGGAACCGTTTGCGGAGGCTGTCACTGCCGCGCTAGTCAGTGCAGAGGAGACCCTGGCTGCAGAAGGCGTGCAGGTTCGCAGTGCCTATCTTACTTCTCCAGTAGTGGGCGGTCTTAGCTGGCTTGCTCACGCATCAGTCCTCTCCGGCGCATGGATCGACAGTGAAACCCGCTTCAAAACACTAGTTATGAGCGATCGACTGACGCTAAATCGATTGTTCCAGAATTCTGGCTGGCGAACTATAGCGGCGATGCCTGGTATTACGATGCTTTGGCCCGAAGGAAAGTATTTCGGCTATGACCATATCTACAATGCACATAATTTTGGCTACAAGGGCGAACCTTTCAATTGGGTCACCATGCCAGATCAATACGTGATGTCTGCGCTACAAAAAAGGGAGCGCGACGGTCTACTGCGCGCACCAGTCATGGCAGAGGTGGCGCTGATTTCCTCACATGCACCATGGACACCCATCGCAAAACTGGTGCCNTGGGANNAAGTGGGTGACGGTCGTATATTCAACACTCAGGCGCGGGCTGGGCCCGCACCAGAAGTCGTATGGCGAGAAGTTGGATCTATTCGCTCCCACTATCGTCAATCTATCGAGTATATGCTTTCTACAATGGTTTCCTACGTGCTGGAGTATGGCGATGAAGATTTAGTCATACTACTTCTAGGAGATCACCCTCCAGCACCGATGGTTTCAGGTGACCCAGCCGCTAGCCAAGTCCCGGTTCATTTGATCGCTCGCGATCCTGTAGTAATTGATGCTGTTTCTCACTGGCAATGGCAGCCAGGCCTCCTGCCCGATGGTGACTCACCCGTTTGGCGTATGGACGAGCTGCGCAACCGTTTAGTAGAGGCATTTACTTTTGCAACGTCGTCGAGCAGTAATGTCGTAGCGGCTGAAAAATGAAGTCTTTAGAGCTCACTATCGCGTCTCCCTGGGCTGATCCGCGAGCCTCCTCCCATCGTAGCCGACACATGCAAGTCTTTTGTTGGTCATCAAAGATGAAGAGTGTCCTGTACAGTGGCACTCTAACCCTTTTATTTTGTCTGCTGCTCGGCAAGGCAGTTCTTGCCCAATCACTCGCAGATACCGCAGGGTCAGCACGTTTCTTCGATGCTGAATGGCTTGATAACTACGCGAGGGAGCTTTCTCGCAGGCCGTATCAGTCATCAGATTTTGCGGCGGATAACCCACTACGTCGACTCGATTACGATGACTACCGCCGCATCGTTTTTAAGCCCGAGGCAGCAATCTGGAGAGAAATGGATATCCCATTTCAGCTGCAGTTGTTTCACCCCGGTTTTCTTGCTAATTCACCGGTGCAACTGAACCTCGTGACAGCCAACCACTCTCAGGAAATCACCTTTACCCCAGCTGTATTCAGCTATCATGAAGAACTAGATGAGATTGACCCAGACGCAGTTGGTGGTTATGCGGGGTTCAGAGTGCATCATCCCATTAACACGCACGAACGCTTCGAAGAATTTCTTGTATTCTTGGGCGCCAGTTACTTTCGCGGTGTGGGTAAGAATCAGTTTTACGGGTTGTCCGCTCGCGGGCTAGCAGTCAATACAGAGAGGCCGGGTGATGAGGAGTTTCCCCGCTTCCGCGAATTCTGGATTGAAACGCCGACATCGGACGCTGAGAACCTGCAGTTTCATGCTTTGCTGGACAGTCCTTCCATAACTGGTGCTTTTCATTTTCGGGTGGAGCCAGGTTTTCCGACAACGGTTGATGTCGAAGTCTCATTGTTTCCGCGTCGGGACATCGATAGGGTGGGTATTGCNCCGCTGACCTCCATGTTTTTGTTCGATGCTACAAATCGAAGCGCTTTTGATGACTTCCGCAGCGGCGTGCATGATTCAGAAGGTCTGCTCATTCAGCAGGCAAATGGTGAGGCCCTGTGGCGTCCACTTGCTAACCCTGCGAGCTTTCAAGTCTCAAGCTTCGGTAAGGTTAGGCCGCTGGGCTTCGGCCTATTGCAACGGCATCAGACGTTTGAGAAGTTCCAGGATGCGGAAGCGCGCTACGAGAAACGCCCGTCCCTATGGATCGAGCCCCAAGGTGATTGGGGTGAGGNTGAAGTTATTNTGGTGGAAATTCCCAGTTCATCTGAGACGATCGATAACATCGTTGCCTACTGGCAGCCAGAACTGGGACTTAGTGTAAATCAAGATTATCAGTTCGCCTACAAGATGAGTTGGGGAGCGGAACCATTCAGNGCACCTCAGTCGGGCCGTGTCTTAGAAACCGCGGCTGGCGCACCAGCATTTGGTGCCGAAGGAGTGGATGAACGTTTGTTTGTTATCGATTTTAGTAACAACAACAGCATCAATAATATGNCTACTGATCTCAGTGCCGCGCAGGTCAACACCTTTAGTAGTGCTGGAAAAATTACTAATGTTAGCGCGAGCCTTGTTGAGGCGAGTGAAAACTATCGCGTTTATGTAAAGCTTGACCCAGCCGATGCTGATCTCATTGAGCTTCGTGTTGCCCTTGAAGTCGGTGGTAGGCAATGGGGTGAAACTTGGCTATATCGGTGGACGAGATGACTCGGCCGCTATCACCGTATTTTGTCGCTACTCCACCTGCAGCAGCTATGGCNATGCCAACGCAAGCTCTCCCCCTTCGACCTAAGCAGCGCGGCGCCGAGTCAACCTCAAAGCCAAGGTTGGCGCGCATAATAACGTTNGGCGGCAGCCTTGCTCTCACTTTGGGAGCTAGCTATCAGATGAAACTCTTATTACCTCTTACAACTATCGAAGTCACGTCATTGGGTTTGGACACCCCCTATTTTCTGCCGTTACTCTGGTTGCTATTGGCGCTGTTCACCCTGACCTTCAGCTGGGTGGCAATCACCGCGATGGCTGCGATAGCAGGAGTTGTAACTGGCAAAGATCATTTTGTGGCCGATCCGGAAGCGCCACTGCGTAGCAACTCGGTTCTGCTCATGCCGATCTATAATGAAGATCCGGTCAGCGTGTGTGCATCACTTGCAGCAATGGCTGAAGACCTTGATCGACTTGGGCAAGCCAAACATTTCGAAATCTTTGTTGTGTCAGATTCCGACAAATCGGAGATCTGGCCCGCTGAAACAGCGGCGATCGGCAGACTTCGCGAAGAACTTTCCGGCATCATGCCAGTTTGGTATCGAAGGCGTGAGAGCAACACGGCGCGTAAAGCCGGAAACATTCGTGATTTCATAAACAGTTGGGGCGATCGCTATGACCATCTCGTCGTGCTAGATGCTGACAGTCTGATTGACGGACGAACGCTGACTACCCTAGCCAGAGAAATGGAGGCTGACGGGGACCTAGGCATCCTTCAGACTCTGCCGCGACTCATTGGTGGCGAAACCCTGTACGCTCGTCTGCAACAATACGCAAACGCAAACTATGGTCCGATTTTTGCCCGTGGTCTCAGCGCTTGGCAGGGAGATGACGGCAACTACTGGGGGCACAACGCCATCATACGCTTGCGCGCTTTTGCTGAATCAGCCGGGTTGCCGATCATGAGTGGTCCTCGTCCATTTGGTGGTGAAATCCGTTCCCATGACTTCGTTGAAGCGGCACTTATGCGCCGAGCTGGCTGGAACGTGCGAATGATTACCAGCCTATCAGGTAGCTGGGAAGAATGCCCACCGACTCTCCTTGATGCTGCTGTACGCGATCGCCGCTGGGCTCAGGGCAATGTTCAGCACCTGGGCGTTTTACAAGCCAAAGGCCTATGCTGGCCAAGCAGAGCGCATATGGTTATGGGTGTTATGAATTATGTGATCTCGCCACTTTGGTTAGCGTCAGTATTGGTGGGCCTTATTTTATTTTCTAGGATCAATTTGCAGCTGACGACTGGAAGTGTGAGTCAAGCTAGCATGTCGTTGAGTGCCTTTCAAATATTCGACTCCCCGAGAATGATTGCCCTGTTTGCGCTAACAATAAGTCTGCTTTTATTGCCAAAGATACTGGGGCTGGCTGTTGCTTTGGGTCAACCACAACCACGGCATGGGAGGCTTAGACTTGTTGTTGGTGCTGTAATTGAACAATTATTCTCTATTCTGCATTCGCCTATTGTAATGTCTTTGCACAGCAGACACCTCTGGGAGATCATTCGCGGAAGGGACTCAGGTTGGCCTGAACAAAAGCGCTGTGGCAGATCATTTCCTCTTGCTTTTCTGCTGCGAAGTCATGGAAGCCACACAATAATAGGATTACTGACCACGGCGTACTTGGCATGGCTCTCATCACCTCTGCTCTACTGGGTTTTGTCATTGACTCTTGGGCTCATGTTTTCAGTTCCGCTATCGGCTGTGAGTGGTAGTCGTCAGCTGGGGCGAGGCCTTGCAAAGCTGAAGCTCCTGATCACGCGAGAGGAACGGGAAATACCAGCTATCATACAGCGATACCGACAACTTAAGGATCTCTTCAGATTAAACGAGATATAACGGATTTTATTGAAGAAGAAGCCGTCTCGAGATTGGCGGACTTGGCCTGTCGTTCATATAATGAGTATCGAGCTCATAAGCTTTTTACATTGGAAAGAGGCCATAACCTTTGATTAGCGAAACGTTGGAGAAAGCGTCTGATGCGGACGGCTCCTTGAGCTCCACATCCAAGATAAAACCAGATTTGTTGGCAGCCATTGATCCGGCTGTATTTTTTGGAAGCTCAGGGCTACTGTTGGTAATCACAGCGCTTATATTGCAGCATTCCGAATCAAGTACTTTATTCCTCAATGAGCTTTATATTTTTATTACTACTCAAGTTGGGGTTATATATATATTCATAGCTATTTTTACTATTGGTTTTCTTCTCTGGCTTTCTCTTACTTCGTATGGCTCGATAGTTCTTGGTGCCTCCAAAAAGCCCTATTACTCCGCTCCAAAATGGGCCGCTCTGCTTTTTTGCTCAGGAATTGGTGGATCCTTGATTTACTGGGGCGGCACAGAGTGGGTGTTTTACTACATTGACCCGCCATTTGGATTATCCCCGCAATCCGATGAATCCTTAAAGTGGGCTCTAGCTTACGGATTATTTCACTGGGGTCCAATCGGCTGGTCATTTTATTGCCTTCCCGCTATCGCTCTTGGTTGCTCACATTATTTAGAAGGTTGTCCGACATTCCGTCTAAGTGAAGCTTGCCGGCCAGTGCTTAAGGGTTTTACAGCAAGATGGCCAGGCCGATTAGTAGACCTATCATTTTTATTTGGGGTAATAGCGAGTTCTGCCACTGGTTTAGGATTTGGGATCGCAATAGTTTCGGCCTCAATAAGTGAATTAATGCAGGTCGCAGACTCTTCATTGTTACAAATAGGCATAATAATAGTTGCAACTATGCTGATTATATTCAGTGTGTACAGAGGTTTAGATAGAGGCATTTTGGTTTTAAGTACAGCAAACCTTTTTTTGGCCCTTTTGTTCATTGGTTGTGTTTTTATTCTCGGCCCAAGTAGATTCATCCTTGAGATGGGCGTTGTCTCGTTAGGCACTTTTGTAGGAGGATTTCTTGAAATGCTTACCTGGAGTGATCCTCAAGAACAAAGCGACTTCGTTGAATCATGGACTGTGTTTTACTGGGCATGATGGATAGCGTTAGGCCCATTTATGGGAATGTTTGTTGCCCGTGTGTCAGAGGGCAGAACAATTAGGCAGATAATCCTAGGAGTAATCGGCTACGGAAGTGCTGGTTGTGCGCTTTTCTTTATTGTTTTAGGTAATTTCAGTTTGAGCTTGCAGTTAGAAGGTACTTACAGTCTTGTTTCAAAAGTGGGTGAAGGCATGAGTCCGGCCGTCATAATGTCTGAGGTAATATCATTTCTGCCATATTCAAAGATCTGGCTTGCCTACCTCGCGGTTATTGGCCTTATATTTACAGCAACCACGTATGATTCGGCTTCGTATGTTCTCGCGTCTGGTTCTTCGAAAGGTTTTGGAAAGTCTAGACAGCCACCCCGGTGGCTAAGAGTATTTTGGGCT